>NZ_JAZHOB010000099.1:0-275 GCF_048751585.1 Pollutimonas rozaliensis
CCAACGCAGAGATCATCGGTGCCTATGCGCACGCAAAAGAGTTGTCATCTGGTAAAGACACCCCGTCTGGCCACTGGGAAATTGCCGGTGTCCCCGTGCTATTTGATTGGGGTTACTTCACTGACCAGACCAATAGCTTCCCGCAAGCGTTGCTGGATCGTATTGTCGAGCGTGCCAAGCTGCCGGGCTATTTGGGTAACTGTCATGCGTCAGGCACCCAAGTGCTGGACGATTTGGGCGAAGAGCACATGAAAATCGGCTTACCGGTTTTCATG
>NZ_JAZHOB010000100.1:0-275 GCF_048751585.1 Pollutimonas rozaliensis
ATGCACTGTTCAACGAGCTGGGTGACGGCCATGGCGATGCACGGCTGAAGGCGCATATCCAGCGTCTGAAAGCCGACTTCAGTGACACCGCCGACATCCAGTACCGCGCCCGCCAGCTGACCGAGGACCTGGCCGTGGCGCTGCAGGCCAAGCTGTTGCTGGAGGCCGGCAACAGCGTGGTCAGCGACGCCTTTATCGCCAGCCGCCTGGAAGGCCGCGGCCGCGTCTACGGCACCCTGCCGCGCGGCGTCGATGTTGAAGCGCTGCTGGCGCGC
>NZ_JAZHOB010000101.1:0-275 GCF_048751585.1 Pollutimonas rozaliensis
TGACGCGCCGCCGCCTGGGAGCGGGGGTCTGGGGCTTTCCCCACGTGCCAGTCACCTACTCCGCAGGAGTCGATGGTGACGCGGCCATCCAGCCCTGCTCGCACCACGGCCTGCTGAAAAACGCCTTCCGCCGTGGGCGAGCGGCTAATATTGCCTAAACAGACGAACAGCACGCGCTTCATGAACGATCCTCCGATGAGGTCATCAAGGCGCGTACCCGTGTCAGGTCCTCAGGGGTATCGACCCCCGACGGGTTCGCCGCCGCGGCCAGCGCC
>NZ_JAZHOB010000102.1:0-274 GCF_048751585.1 Pollutimonas rozaliensis
TCGCCGGTGGCGTCCGGGGAGCGAAACAGCCGTTCTCGAATCTGGCTGGCTGAAATGCCTTCCACCAGCGGAACGCTGACCGATTCCCACTGAGGAAACAGCGAAAGATAGTAGCTCGATTGGCCACGGCTGGCTCCGATCAGTCCGATACGTGGCAGACGAGCCTTGGCGGGGGTAGCCAGGTCACGCACCTTGCGTTGCACATCCCGCACCCAGACATCGTCATTATAAAGAGCGTCCAGCAGTGGGGTGATTTCCAGGCGGCGGTTCTCGG
>NZ_JAZHOB010000103.1:0-274 GCF_048751585.1 Pollutimonas rozaliensis
GCGCATATTCTTTGAAGAGAGCATCTGGCTAGAACCGGTCTTCCAGGTGTACTGACCATGATCAAAGCGGAGCAGGCTACCCAGCAGAAACACCGTGCCCGCGAGATAGGGGTAGTAACCGTAGATCAGATGGGTTAAGTAATGCGCAATCGCGTCATACATGGTGATTCTCCTATTAACGATCGGCGGAAGGAGCGGAAGAGGCATTTAAAGACGGAGCAGGCATAATGCGCACCGGCTGGCTCTGAACGGTGTGTTTGCGCTCGGCCAAGCG
>NZ_JAZHOB010000104.1:0-274 GCF_048751585.1 Pollutimonas rozaliensis
GTCACCGCCATCGTCGGCGCGCTGTGCACCGGGGCCACGATTGCTGCGGCCAATAACGCGGCCATCCCAGGCGGCGTGATGATGGTGTCTCCGGCCTCCACCGCGCCTGCGGTGTCCGAGCTGAACGATAACGACCTGGTGTTCCGTACCGTGCCGTCCGACGCCTTCCAGGGCGAAATGCTGGCCAAGCTGCTGCTGTACAAGGGCATCGACTACGTCGCCGTCACGTTCGTCAACAACGACTATGGCCGTGGCCTGTCTGACGCCTTCAGTG
>NZ_JAZHOB010000105.1:0-273 GCF_048751585.1 Pollutimonas rozaliensis
CCAATGCACCATTTATCAAAGTAGAAGCGACGAAATTTACCGAAGTGGGTTATGTCGGTAAAGAAGTTGAAAGCATTATCCGTGATTTGACCGATGTCGCGGTCAAGCTGACGCATCAACAGGCGATGGAAAAGGTTAAGTTTCGCGCTGAAGAATTGGCCGAAGAAAGGGTGCTTGATGCCCTTTTACCTCCTGCGCGTGATGCGTGGGGAGAGTCAGAAAAAACCGAGCAGTCATCGACCACTCGCCAAGTCTTTCGTAAAAAACTTCGTG
>NZ_JAZHOB010000106.1:0-273 GCF_048751585.1 Pollutimonas rozaliensis
GTTTTTCGTTGGGGATGGTGATCAACGAGTCGACATGCTCGGAAAGCTCTTTCATGCCCTCCTCGGCCGCTCGCATACGCTTTGGCCCTTCGAACGGGAAGGGACGGGTGACCACGGCAACCGTCAGGATGCCCAGCTCTTTGGCGACCTGGGCAACCACTGGAGCACCTCCCGTCCCCGTGCCACCGCCCATACCGGCAGTGATGAAGACCATGTCGGCGCCACTGAGCAGCTCGGCAATACGATCACGATCTTCCATCGCGGCCTGACGAC
>NZ_JAZHOB010000107.1:0-273 GCF_048751585.1 Pollutimonas rozaliensis
GAGCGATGGCATCAATGGCCTGACTAAAATGCATAAAAATCCGGTATCAGAGAATCACTGATACCGGAATATCGCATTGTCAGCTCATTGATGAAACTCTTAACTGACTGGCATTAGCCTCTAAGGGCGGCTTAAGAGGCCATGACAGCCATCGAACGCACGTCTCAGAGCGAGTCGGCAAAGCTCCACTCGACCGCCGGAGCACCCGGCAGCAGTGCCTGGCAGGCGCGTACTTTTTCCAGCAGCTCGGCATGGCTGGCCGCCACGACGTTC
>NZ_JAZHOB010000108.1:0-273 GCF_048751585.1 Pollutimonas rozaliensis
CCACAGTTTGTTTTTTCATACTGTGGTGGTGGCACTCGGAGGCAATGCACTCCTTCGCCGGGGTGAGCCTTTAGAAGCTGACATTCAACGCGCCAATATTGCCAAAGCAGCAAAAACCATTGCAGCGATTGGCGAACAATACAACGTGGTGCTCGTGCACGGTAATGGTCCACAGGTTGGCCTACTCGCCTTACAGGGGCTGGAGTATAAATCCGTCACGCCATATCCACTTGACGTTCTCGGTTCAGAAACCCAAGGCATGATTGGCTACAT
>NZ_JAZHOB010000010.1:0-269126 GCF_048751585.1 Pollutimonas rozaliensis
CAGGACCGTGAAACGCCTTCGCGCCGATGATAGTGGACGTACGTCTGTGAAAGTAGGTCATCGTCAGGCTCTTATTGTGCAACACCCCCCGCCCCTCCATAGGCGGGGGGTGTTGTTTTTTATGCGGCCGAAAAACAATCAACCCGCCCCGATGGCCGTGCCCCGGCTATATATAACAGCGGCAAGTCAGGGGGCTTGGTCTGAGCCTTCCGCGTAGACAGCCTGGCCGGGAGCCCGTTGCACCAGTTCGTCCAGGCGGCGAATGATGAAGCTGGAAAATTGTTCGATGGCGTCGGGCAGTATCCGGCCGCGCATGACCTGAACCTGCACGGTTCGAGCATGCATCTCGGGGTTCTTCAGTGGAACCGCCACCAGCCTGCCTGGTTTCAGGCGTTCGGCGATCGATACATAGCTTGCAAACAGAATGGCCTGGCTTTCGCGCACATAGGCGTGCAGGGCTTCGGCGTAATTGCTATAGACCTGGGGCTCAACCCAGGTACCGGTCATATTGGAAGCCAGTTGATAAAGCTTGTAGGTGGACGACAGTTCATCGGTCAAGGCTATGGGGTAGCCGGACAGATCGCGGATATCCAGACGGCGTCTACGCGACAAGGGATGATCCCGCGACATGACGGCCAGGGCGGGAGCGGGGCGGGCATACAGGACCTTCACTCCGCTTTCGCTTGCGTTGGGCGCAATGCTGAAGGTCAGAGCCATGTCGACTTCGCCCGCCTCCACGCGCTGGGTCGCCGGCTTTGCGCTATCCACCCAAATGCGGAAGCGGACCGAAGGCAACTGGCGGCCAAATGCCGCCAGCGCCGCGGGGACGAGCTCGTTGGCCAAACCTTGGGTGCAAGATATCCGTATTGGGTTTTGCTCGCCGCCTTGCAAGGCGGCGATGGATTCGAGCACGGCGCCTGTCTCGAGCACGGATCGTCTGACGTGTCTTAACAGGATCTGGCCCGCCTCTGTCAGGACCATTCCCCGGGCGCTACGTGTGAACAGACTGGCGCCCACCTCTTCTTCCAGGCCCGTGATCTGTCGGCTTATCGCAGATACGGCAACATGTAAAGAGTCCGATGCAGCCGTAAGGCTGCCTTTCAAAGCGACTTCATAGAAGTATTTTGTGGCCAGGCTTTGCATTGATACGACTCGCGTTCAAAGGTTTGTTTAGGAAAGATGACGGGTAATATTAAGGGTTAACCCTGATCTATCGTGCTAATTTAAGCAAAGAGTTCTCGATTTATTCTAATTGTATAGAAAGGTTTGAGTGTCTAGAATGGCCGCTTCGTCGAAGGGCGTAAATGCCCGCGATTGCAGCCGCCGCACAGTAAGGCACGCGCGATCTTGCGGCGAATGCACAACGCGGTATCGAGCTTTCGCTCCGCGTCGATTCAGAGACAAACCTAAAGGAATTACAGAATGCCGACGGTAAACCCTATGATCAAAACAATCGCTGTCGCCCTGGCCTGCGCATTCGCGGGACTGTCCCAGGCTCAGACATTGAAGATAGGCCTGGCTTCAGAGCCCACCGCAGTAGATCCGCACTATCATCAGACCACGCCCAACGAGGCGCTGATCTATCATATATTTCAACCGCTGGTCGCGATGGATGCCGATCAGAAGCTTCAGCCGGCGCTGGCCAAATCCTGGGAAGCCACAGACGACACCACCTGGACGTTCAAGCTGGATGAGAAGGCCCGTTTTTCCAACGGCGAACCCTTCACCGCGCAAGACGTGGTGTTTAGTTTCTGCCGGATCCTGAACAACGAAACAGGCATAGGCAGCGGCGGAACCAACACCGTACGCCGCATTGCCTCCATCGAGACTCCCGACGAACGCACGGTGCTGCTCAAGACCGCGGCGCCTCAGCCCGTCCTGCCCAATGAGCTGGCCCGCATACCCATGATCTGGAGCGGCATCGTCAAGCACGGCAAATTGACCTATGCGCCCAAGGAAGGTTGCGGCGTGACTTCCCCCTGGCCGGCCGTCAACGATTTCAACAGCGGAAAGGATGTCATCGGTACGGGTCCTTACATGCTGAAGTCCTATGTCAAGGGCTCGGGCATCGTGCTGGAACGCAATGAGAAATATTGGGGCGAACTGCCCGCCTGGAAGGAAGTCAGGATGACGGCCGTGCCCAGCGCGGGTCCGCGCTTGACGGGTTTGCTGGCCGGCGACTTCGACCTGATCGAGAACCCTGCCGCGCGCGACCTGAAGCGCATCAAGGAAAGCGGATTCGGCCATACGGTGAAGCCGTCGGTACGTATCATGTTCTTTCAACTGGATGCCGGCCGCGAGCAAAGCCCGCTGGTCAAATCCCCCAAGGGCGACAACCCCTTGCAAAATGCCAAGGTGCGCCAGGCCATGTCATTGGCCATCGATCGCAAGACCATTGTGGAACGCATCATGGACGGCGTAGCGCTGCCCGCGAACCAGTTCATCCCGGCCGGCATGTTCGGCTCCATCGACCAGGCCCCTGCGCTGGAATACAACCCCAAGAAGGCGAAAGAGCTGCTGGCCGAAGCGGGCTATCCCGACGGTTTCGAACTGACGCTGTCGGCCACCAACGACCGCTATATCAATGATGCGCAGGTGACGCAGGCTGTGGCGCAATACCTTAGCCGCATCGGCATCAAGACCCAGGTCGATACCGTGACCAGTTCGGTGTACTTTCCCAAACGCGCCAAGCGTGAAATGAGCGCGGCCCTGGGCGGCTGGGGCCAGGAAACCGGTGAAGCGGGCAATTTCCTGCAGTATTGGGTAGCCACCAACAACAAGGACCGCGGCGTCGGCAGCAGCAACTACGGCCGCTATTCGAACCTCGAGCTGGATCAGCTGTATTTTCAGGCCATGGGCACGCTGGACGATGGCAAGCGCAGCCAATTGCTGCAGCAGGCCGTGAAGATTGCACTGGCCGACATGCCGAATATTCCGCTGCATTGGGAAAGCGGTGTATGGGCTTTCCGCAGGGGCATCGCCTATGAAGGCCGCGCCGACCAGCGCACCATGGCCACCGCCGCGACACCGGTCAAGTAAGCCGGCCCAAGGTTGACGAAGGAGTAAGATTTTGGCTCTGTTCATTGTGCGCAGGTTGCTGCAAAGCCTGCTGGTCGTCCTGGCCGTATCGGTGGTGGTGTTTTGCGCCGTGTACGCGATCGGGGATCCCATCGAACTCCTTGTCAGCCCCGATGTGGCCCAGGCCGAGCGTGACGCGCTGATCGCCCGGCTGGGCCTGGACCTGCCCTTATGGCAGCAGTACGGCGTCTTCCTTTGGCGCGCCCTGCACGGCGACCTTGGCAATTCCTTCGTGCATGGAATGCCGGCTGTGCAGTTGATACTGCAACGTTTTCCGGCCACGCTGGAACTGGTCTTCGTGGCGATTACGCTGACCTGCGTCATCGGCATATCCATGGGGCTGATCGCGGGCCTGTACCGCGATCGCTGGCTGGGCCGGGGCATCATGGCCGGTTCCATCTTCGGCTTTTCCGTGCCGAATTTCTGGCAGGGCATGGTTTTCATTCTGTTCTTCGCGGTATGGCTGGGCTGGCTGCCCGCATCGGGTCGCGGGCCCACCACGGAATTCCTGGGGGTGCCGCTCAGTATCTTCAGCGCCGACGGTTGGCGCCACATCGCATTGCCGGCGGTCAATCTGGCCATCGCCAACATTGCGCTGGTCCTGCGGATGACCGCCACCGGCGTAAGCGAAGCGCAAAGTCAGGACTATGTGCGTTTTGCGCGTGCCAAGGGCGTGAAGCCCGGCCGCATCGTGCGTCGCCATATTCTGCGCAATATCCTGATTCCCGTCGTCACCGTGATCGGCATGGAGTTCGGCACACTGATCGCCTACTCCACCATTACCGAGACTGTATTTTCCTGGCCCGGCATGGGCAAGCTGCTGATCGACAGCGTCTACAAGCTGGATCGCCCGGTGATCGTGGCCTACGTGATGCTGGTGACCTTGCTGTTTGTGATCATCAATCTGGTGGTCGATTTACTGTATGCCGTGCTGGATCCGCGCGTGCAGCTTGTGGAGGCGCGGGCCTGATATGTTTTTTTCTATGTTCTCATTGTTCAAAAGGGCTGTGATGCCGGGCCAGCCCTCGATCCAGGCCGCCGGGCCGTTGGCAGCGACCTCCATGGAAGCGTCTCCCGAAGCGGCCGCGCCGCTGTCCGGAGTAGCTGTGCCCCATGTGGCGCCGCTGCTTGAAACGCCGGCCCGGAAGAAAATTTTGCGCAAGCTGCGTTCCCGGCCGTCCACCAAGAAGTCGCTGCTGGCGCTGGGCCTGTTGATTTTGGCTATCGTGGTCCTGCCGTTCTTCGCACCGCAGAATCCCTACGATTTGATGGCTCTGGACATCATGGACGGACGGCTGCCGCCGGGCGCCACCAATTTCGACCAGAGCATGACCTACTGGATGGGCACCGATGCGCAGGGACGCGACATGCTCAGCGCCATTCTTTACGGCCTGCGCATCAGCCTTTTCGTCGGCCTGGGCGCGGTGCTGATTTCCGTGGCCATAGGCGTGACACTGGGCCTGGCGGCGGCCTATCGGGGCGGTTGGGTCGACACGCTGGTAATGCGGGCCGTGGACTTCATCCTGGGTTTTCCGACCATACTGGTGGCGCTGGTGCTGCTGGCGGTGCTGGGCCGGGGTATCGACAAAGTCATTGTCGCGCTGGTGGTGGTGCAATGGGCGCACTATGCGCGCATCATGCGCGGCCGCGCGCTGCAGGAGCGCCGCAAGGAATACATCGAAGCCGCGCAGAACCTGGGCTTCCCGGCGTGGCGCATCATGCTGCTGCATCTGATGCCCAACTGCATCGGCCCCGTCATGGTGTTCGCCACCATACAGATCGCCACGGCGATCACCCTGGAAGCAACACTGTCCTTCCTTGGCGTCGGAGTGCCCGTGACCGAGCCATCGCTGGGCCTGCTGATTGCCAGCGGCTTCGAATATTTGCTGTCGGGCGATTACTGGATCAGCATTTTTCCGGGTGTCGCACTGCTATTGCTCATTCTTTCCATCAACATCGCCGGCGATCGCCTGCGAGACAGTCTGGACCCACGACGATAATGGATGATTCTCACGTATTACTGGAAGTGCGAGGCTTGCAAACCGCATTTCACACCGAAGCCGGGGCATGGCTGGCGGTCGACGGCGTCGATCTGACGGTCGGTCGCGGCGAGATATTGGGCCTGGTGGGCGAGTCGGGTTCGGGCAAGTCCGTCACCGGGTTTTCGCTGGTAGGCTTGATAGACCCGCCGGGCGAAGTGGTGGCCGGCTCTGTGCGCTTCGACGGCATGGAATTGTGCGGCATGGACGAGGCGCAGTTGCGCACCCTGCGCGGCAACCGCATCGCCATGATCTTCCAGGATCCGCTGATGACGCTCAATCCTGTGCTCAAAGTCGGCGAGCAGATGGCCGAGGCCATCTACACCCACGATCCGGCCGCAAGCCGGGCGCGGATACGCGAGCGCTGCGTGCAGGCATTGGCGCAGGTGGGCATACCTGCGCCCGAAAGCCGTCTGGACAATTATCCCCATGAGTTCTCGGGCGGCATGCGGCAGCGGGTGGCGATTGCCATCGCCATGCTGAACAAGCCCGACCTCATCATTGCGGACGAGCCGACCACGGCTCTGGACGTGACCATACAAGCCCAGATTCTTTTCGAGATGCAGAAGCTGTGCGCCGAGCAGAATACGGCCCTGATCTGGATCACGCACGACCTGGGCGTGGTGGCGGAATTGGCCGACAAGGTGGCGGTCATGTATGCCGGGCGCATCGTCGAGTACGGGACCGTTGAACAGGTATTGTCCCAACCCATGCATCCTTATACTCGTGGCCTGTTAAGTTCCATGCCGGGCCAGGCGGCGCCGGGCAGCAGGCTGGCGCAGATCGACGGCATGGCGCCCACCTTGACGGGACGCGAAACGGGTTGCGCATTTCGTCCGCGCTGTTCCCGAAGCGCCGATGTCTGTGCACGCCAGTCGCCTGATATAGATCGGCAAGGCGAACGGCAGTATCGCTGCCATTTTCCGATACTGGAGCTTGCGGCATGAGCAACACGATCACACCCGAGCGCGATGCCGTCCACCATGCCGGGGACGGCGTTCAGGAGTCCCCGGTTATTGCATTGCAGGGGCTATTCAAGCAGTTCCGCAGCAAGCCCGATCTTGCACAGCGCCTGCTGAGCCTGGCTGGCCGGAATGCGGAGCCTCCCACCGTGCATGCGGTCAACGGCGTGGACCTGGAGATCAGGCACGGAGAGGTACTGGGCCTGGTGGGCGAGTCGGGCTGCGGCAAATCGACGCTGGGACGCATGGTCGCCGGACTGATCAAGCCCAGCCGGGGCAAGATACTGTTCAACGGCCAAGATACCGCCGGCTTGCGCGGCGCGCAAAAGCGCGACTACACGCTGGGCGTGCAGATGATCTTCCAGGATCCCCAGGCATCGCTGAACCCGAAGCAGAAGCTGAAGCAGATCCTGGCCGAAGCGCTGTATGTGCACAAGCTGGCGCCGCGTGCCCAGATTGCGGGCCGCGTCGAACAGGCGCTGCTGGAAGTGGGGCTGGATCCGGAATACAGCACACGGCTGCCGCACCAGATTTCCGGCGGCCAGCGCCAGCGCATCGGCATTGCCCGGGCGCTTATGGTGCAGCCGGCTTTCCTGGTATGCGACGAGCCCGTGGCGGCGCTCGACGTATCGATACAAGCGCAGGTGATCAACCTGTTCATGGATTTGCGCGACCGGCATCGGTTCACCTATCTGTTCATCAGCCATGATCTTGGCGTGGTGCGCCATATTTCGGACAGAGTCGCCATCATGTACCTGGGCCGCATTGTCGAGATTGCATCGACGCGCGACATCTATGGCCATGCCGTGCATCCTTACACGCAGGCGCTGCTGGGCGAAATGCCCGATGTGCAGCGCCGCCGGCGCACATTCGTTCCGATCAAGGGAGAGATTCCCTCGCCGCTGGCCCCCCCGCCGGGTTGCACCTTTCATCCGCGCTGCCCGCATGCCATGGATATCTGCCGGCGCCAGGCGCCCGAACTGCGCCAGGTCGCCCCTGGACATCAGGCCGCATGCCATCTCAACTTTAGCTGAACTCTCGACGATACAGACACAGGCCATGAACCGCTCAGAAAATACGATGAAAGAATCCTCCGGCTCCGCGCAGATTTCCAGCCAGCTGTTGCCCATGATCGAGCGCTGGGTGCGCTTCGAGTCGCCGTCCTACAGCGAAGAAGCATTGTGCGGGATGGCGCGGATCATCGTGCAGGATGCGGTGAACCTGGGCTTGCGGGCCTTGACGCAGCCGCTGTCCACAGACGGCGCACCCCTGGTGCATATCCATAATCGGCGCGACGGCGATACGCGGCCAGGCATTCTTGTGCTGGGCCACTACGATACCGTGCACCCCATCGGGACGATAGAAAAAAACCCCTTCCGCATTGAAGGCGACAAGCTGTACGGTCCGGGCATTTACGACATGAAGGCGGGCATCTGCCTTGCTTTGGAAGGGCTGGCACAGGTCCAGGCCGACACGCAGTTGCCCGTGGACCTGGTGATACTGCCGGATGAGGAAACAGGCAGCCACCGTTCACGCCAGGTGATCGAGGATTTTGCGCGGCGCTCGCTTTATGCCTTGGTGTGCGAACCTGCGCGAGCCGATGGAGGCCGCTGCGTGACGGCGCGCAAGGGCACCGGCTTCATCACTGTGAAGGCGCACGGCCGTCCCGCCCATGCCGGCATGCAGCATCAAAAAGGCCGCAATGCCATCGAGGAAATTGCCCATCAGGTCTTGGCCCTTCAGGCCATGACGGACTACGAGCGCGGCATCACTGTAAGCGTGGGCGGGATTCAGGGCGGCACCACGGTCAACGTGGTTCCTGAGCACTGCCGGATCACTGCGGATTTCCGCTTGCCCGATCCGCAGGCAGCGGACGAATTGAGGGCCAAGGTGGAAGCCTTGAAGGCCCGCGTGCCCGATGTGACGCTGGATGTGGACTTCAAGCTGAATCGTCCGCCCATGCCGCGCACCGAGGCTGGCGCCAAGCTGCTGCGCAGCTGCCAGGCGTTCGCCGTGCGCGCCGGCTTTGTCCTGGACGAGGCGCCCATGACGGGAGGCGCCAGCGACGCCAATTTCACGGCCGCATTGGGCCTGCCTACCCTGGATGGGCTGGGCGCGGATGGCGATGGCGCGCATACGCTGCATGAGCATATCTTGCTGTCCACCCTGAATCTGCGCCAACGGTTTTGGGCGGAAACGCTGCAAGGGCTGGCATAAGGCGCAACGCGCCATTGACGCCGGGACGTTATTCAGCCGTCGCGCAGCGCCCTCTGCAGTACGCGGGCGACATGCTCGGCGCGCAGGCCGCCTTCGGGCTGGGTGCCGTCGGCGATCTGGTGGCGGCAACTGGTGCCGTCCGCGACCAAAAGCGTATCGGGGCCGGCCTTGCGCACGGCCGGCAATAACGAAAGCTCGGCCATCTTCATGGACGTTTCATAGTGCGAGGCCTCGTAGCCGAAGCTGCCGGCCATGCCGCAACAGCTCGATTCGATCAGCTCGACCTTCAAATCAGGTATCAGCGCGAGTACCTGCTGGATCGGCTTGACGGCATCGAAAGCCTTTTGGTGGCAGTGGCCGTGCAGCAGGGCGCGCTTTTCAGGCAGAGGCCCCAGCTTGAGGTTGAGGCGGCCGGCCTTCAGTTCGCTTGCCAGGAACTCCTCGAACAAATAGGCATTGCCGGCCAGCGCGCGCGCTTCCTCGCCCAGGCCCATGACCAGGAATTCATCACGCAGCGTCAGCAGACAGGAGGGCTCCAGGCCAACGACCGGAACGCCGCGGGCGATGAAGGGACGCAGGGCGTCGATGATCCGGCGGGCCTCGGCCTTGGCCTGATCGACCATTCCAGCCGACAGATAGGTCCGTCCGCAGCATAAGGGCCGCTTGGCCTCGGCATCGTTCGCCGCCGGTCTGGCAATGTGGACCTTGTACCCAGCCGCCTGCAACACCTGCAGGGCGGCGCGTGGATTCTCGGAGTCAAAATAATTGTTGAAGGTGTCGGCAAACAGGACGACGTCCGCTGTGTCGGCCTGCGACGGGGCGTCCTGGCGGGTGAAGATGTCGCTGCGCCATTTCGGCAAGGATCGTTTGGCGGAAAAGCCCAGCAGGCGTTCCGACAGCCACGCGGCGCCGGGCAGAGTATCGCGCAGGTTGAACAGGAAAGGCAGGCGCGCCGCCCACGGCGCCCAGCGCGGCATGGTGGCGATAAGCCGGTCTTTCAGGGCCAGGCCGCGCTTTTGCCGCCATTGATTCAGGAATTCGATTTTCATGCGCGCCATATCGACGCCCGTGGGGCAGTCGCGCTTGCATCCCTTGCAACTGACGCATAAGTCCATGGTCGCGCGCATTTCGTCGGAGGTGAAGGCATCGGGCCCCAACTGGCCTGACAGGGCCAGCCGCAACGTGTTGGCCCGGCCTCGGGTCAGGTGCTGTTCGTCGCGCGTGACCCGATAGCTGGGACACATGGTCCCTGCATCGAACTTGCGGCAATGCCCGTTGTTGTTGCACATTTCGACGGCCTTGGCAAAGCCTTGGGCGGGATCGCCGCCCGTGCCCGGCGCGCCGATCGAGTCGGCGGCGGGGTCGTTCTGAACATTCCAGGCCGACCAATCCAGCGCCGTCTCCAGGGGTTCGGCGCGGTAGCCGGGCTTGAAGCGGAACAGCGAGGCGTCGTCCATTTTGCTGCTGCGCACGATCTTGCCGGGATTCATGAGCCGGTCGGGATCGAAGAGGTCCTTGATCTCTTCGAAGGCGCGCGTCAGCCGGGGGCCGAACTGCCAGGCCACCCATTCGCTGCGCACCAGTCCGTCGCCGTGCTCACCGGAAAACGCGCCCTTGTATTCGCGCACCAGGGCGCCCGCCTCTTCGGCAATGGCCCGCATTTTCTCGGCGCCGTCGGTGCGCATGTCCAGGATGGGACGCACATGCAGCGTGCCCACCGAAGCGTGGGCATACCAGGTGCCGCGTGTGCCGTGCCTGCTGAATACGTCGGTCAGCTTGCTGGTGTACTCGGCCAGGTGTTCCAGCGGGACGGCGCAATCCTCGATGAAAGAAACGGGCTTGCCGTCTCCCCGCATGCTCATCATGATGTTCAAGCCGGCCTTGCGCACCTCCCACAAGGCTTTTTGGGCCGCGGCGTCGGGCATTTCCACGACGGAGCCCGGCAGGCCCAGTTCGCCCATCAGATCCACCAACTGCGCCAGCAGGGCCAATTGTTCGTCTTTCGATTCGCCGGCGAACTCCACCAGCAGGATGGCTTCGGGTTCGCCGATGAGCGCCTGGTCTATGACCGGACGGAAAGCGGGATTGCCGCGCGCCAGATCTATCATGGTGCGATCGACCAGCTCCACCGCACAGGGGCCCAGCTTGACGATATGGCGGGTCAAGTCCATGGCCTGGTAGAAAGTGGGGAAATTGACCACGCCCAGCGCCTTGGCGGCGGGCAGGGGCGCCAGCTTCAAGGTGATCCTCCGGGTATAGGCCAGGGTTCCCTCGCTGCCGACCAGGATGTGCGCCAGATTCACCTTGCCGTCGGGATCGTAGGGCCGGGGGCTTTGCGGATGGAATACATCCAGGTTGTAGCCGCCCACGCGGCGCATGACGCGCGGCACGGCGCGCTCGATTTCATCCCGTTCGCGCTTGGCGATCAGCCGCAGCCGCGCTGCGATGTCGCGCAGGCGGACCGGCTCGTTCGCCATTTGGCCTTCGTCGGCGAATCGGGCCTCGGTGCCATCCAGCAAGAGCGCATCGATGCTGATGACGTTGTGGACCATATTGCCGTAGGCGATGGAGCGCGAACCGCAGGAGTTGTTGCCGGCCATGCCGCCCAGCGTGCATTGGGCCGCCGTGCTGACATCGACGGGAAACCAGACGCCATGCGGTTTGAGCCATGCGTTCAAGTGATCGAGCACGATGCCCGGCTCCACCGTGACAGTCATGGCGTCCAGGTCGAAGTCCAGGACGCGGTTCAGATATTTGCTGTTGTCGATGACCAGAGCCGCGCCCACCGTCTGGCCGCATTGCGAGGTGCCGCCGCCGCGCGCCAGCACGGGCACGGACATTTCCCGGCAGATGCCCAGCGCGGCGGCGACGTCCGCAACCGTCCTGGGTACCAGTACGCCCACGGGTTCGACCTGATAGATGGAGGCATCGGTGGAGTAGCGTCCGCGCGCGCCCCGGTCGAACAGAACCTCGCCTTGAGTTTCTTTGCGAAGCCTTGCGGCCAGCTCCAGGTGTATGGGATTCAGGTCGGCGTGAGCCTGATGGGGCAGGGGCGCGTTCATGAGTTTCCTGTGTGGGGCGCGGCGGAGGGCATCAGGCCTCGCCGGCGGGTTTGGAAGAAGAAAGCCTCAAGGTTTCAAGCACGGCTTCGCCCTTGCGCCGCAAGTGCGTCCGCATGATGTCGGCCAGGCGGGGGCCGTCGCGCGATGCCAGCGCGTCGACCATGTCCAGGTGCTCCTGCATGGCCTTGTCCCATTTGTCATGGTTCAGATTGGAGCGGAACCGCAGATTCTGCAGCCGCAGGTTGATCGTTGTATAGACCTGGGACAGGAGATTGTTGTGGCCGGCCGCGTTGATGCGTTCGTGGATGGCGCGATTGACGTGATAGTAGGAGGAAAGATCCTGCCTGGCATGGCAGGCCTGCATTTCGAATGTCAGCGCCCTGATCTCGGCGATTTCCGAGTCGCTGATCCGTTGGCAGGCCAATTCGCCCGAAAGGGCTTCCAGCGCGCCCATGACTTCGAAGCTTTCGCGTATGTCTTTTTCCGACAGGGCCACGACCTGCGCGCCGCGGTTGGGCTTGATTTCCACCAGGCCGTCGGCCGACAGCAGGCGGAAGGCTTCGCGCAAGGGCGTGCGTGAAACATGAAGCCTGTCGCACAGCGCGCGTTCATTCAGGCGTGTGCCGGCGGGCAGTTCTCCTTCGATGATCATTTCGCGCAGGCGGTCGGCGACAGCGGTGGGTAGCGTGCGCCGGTCCACGGCTTCCGAAGGAAGCGCCGGCGGCGATGGCGCCTGATCACGGCTGCTGATGTCGCTGGCGTTGTCAATTTTCATTTGGTATACAAAATAAGCATTTCGTTTTTGAAGCCGGCCCTATAAGCCCGCTTTGCCCCGGAAGGTAGCGTGTTTCCTATTCTAACCGCATTCCAGCTGAAGGTAATGCTGTGCCGCCGCATAAATATCGCTTGCACAAGAGCCGGGTTGCTGCTTATTATTCCTGAATCATTGTATTTTGTATACCAAAAAGTCAGGAGCGCTTTTATGATCCCCTTGCATTCCCATCCGTCCGGCCGCCATTTTTTGCAAATCCCCGGACCCACCAATGTGCCGGATCGTGTGCTGCGCGCCATCGATAACGTCACTATCGATCACCGGGGGCCTGAGTTCGGCATGTTGGGCAAGTCGGTGCTGGCGGGGATGAAAAAGGTGTTCAAGACGCAAGGCCATGTCGTGATCTATCCTTCGTCGGGCACCGGGGCCTGGGAAGCGGCGCTGGTCAATACGCTGTCGCCGGGAGACCTGGTGCTGATGGCGGAGACAGGGCATTTCGCCGCGCTGTGGAAGAAGATGGCGGTCAAGCTGGGGCTGGAAGTCGAATTCCTGGATGGGGATTGGCGGCATGGGGTCGATGCGGCGCAGGTGCAGTCGCGGCTGGCGGCCGACACGCAGCATCGCATCAAGGCTGTCTGCGTCGTGCATAACGAAACCGCCACCGGCGTGACCAGCGACATCGCGGCGGTGCGCAAGGCCATCGATCGGGCCACGCATCCGGCGCTCCTGATGGTCGACACCATTTCATCCTTGGGCTCGATCGACTATCGGCACGATGAATGGGGGGTCGACGTGACTGTGGCGGGCTCGCAAAAAGGCCTGATGCTGCCGCCTGGCCTGTCCTTCAATGCCATCAGCGACAAGGCCCTTGCGGCGGCCGAGAAGGCTGGATTGCGCCGCTCGTATTGGGATTGGAAAGAAATGATCGCGATCAATCCGACCGGCTATTTCCCGTACACGCCGGCCACCAACTTGCTGTATGGCCTGCATGAAGCCCTGGACATGCTATTTGCCGAAGGCCTGGAAAATGTTTTCGCGCGTCACAGGCGCCATGGCGAAGCGACCCGCAGCGCCGTTCGGGCCTGGGGCCTGGAGATCCTTTGCAAGAAGCCCGAGGAATACAGTCCGGCGCTTACCGCCGTCCTCATGCCGGAAGGGCATAGCGCGGATGCTTTCCGCAAGATCGTGCTGACGCATTTCAATATGTCCTTGGGCCAGGGCCTGAGCAAGCTGTCGGACAAGGTATTTCGCATTGGACACCTTGGCGATTTCAACGACTTGACCTTGTGCGGCACGCTGGCCGGCGTTGAAATGGGCCTGGAACAGGCCAAGGTGCCGCATCGGAAGGGCGGGGTGCAGGCCGCCATGGACTACCTGGCGCAGACCAGCGCGCCGATTGCCGCCAAAGAGGTGAAGGCCGCCTAAGGCAACGATGAAATTTGGCGCTGGCCCGGCGTGCGCGTGTAGCGGCCCTGGCCTTTGCCGAACACGAGGGGGAAAACAACAGGGCCGGCAGTATCGACAGGAAGGCTCAGACAACAGGCGTTCGATATCGGACGTTTTCGTAGCACCAACCGGAGGAGATACAAATGAAGCAATTAGCTCGCAGGCTGTTAAAGAAATCTTGCCTGGTGACGCCGCTGGCCGCCCTGGCCGCGTTCGGCGCCATGCCGGCCAATGCCGCGGGGTGGGAGCCTACCCGCTCGGTGGAGATCATCGTGCCGGCAGGCGCCGGTGGCGCATCCGATCAGATGGCGCGCACCATCCAAAGCATTATCCTCAAGCACAAGTTCATGGACCAGTCCACGCTGGTGCTGAACAAAGGAGGCGCCAGCGGGGCCGAAGGCATCATGGACACCAAGGAGTCGGCGGGCAACCCGCACAAGCTGATGGTGGCGTTCTCGGCCATCTATACATTGCCCATCGCCGTCAGCCTGCCGTTCAACTGGCGCGACCTGAACCCGGTCGCCATGATCGCGCAGGACGAGTTCCTGTTGTGGACCAATGCCGAAGCGCCCTACAAGACGGCGGCCGATTACCTGAAGGCGGTGAAAGCGGCTGCGCCGGGCACCTTCAAGATGGGCGGCACCGGGGCCAAGCGTGAAGACCAGATCATCACCGTGGCGCTTGAAAAGGCCGCTGGAGTGAAGTTCACCTATGTTCCCTACAAGAGCGGCGGCGAGGCGGCGACGCAATTGGTGGGCAAGCATACGAACTCCAACGTCAACAATCCCAGTGAAAACATCGCCCAGTGGCGTGCGGGGCAGGTGAACGCGCTTTGCGTCTTCTCTGAACAGCGCATGGTCTACAAGGACAAGATCACCAAGGATCAGTCCTGGGCCGATATCCCCACCTGCAAGGAAGCCGGCTATGACGTGCACTACCAGATGCTGCGCGCTTTCTTCCTGCCGCCCAAGACCACCGCGGAACAGGCCAAGTACTACGCCGACCTGATGAAGAAAGTCAGCGAAACCCAGGAATGGAAGGACTACCTGGCCAAGCAGGCGCTAAAGGGCGATTATCGGACCGGGGCCGATTTCGTCAAGTTCCTGGAGAAGGACGAGGCGAATCACAAGACGCTCATGCAGGAAGCCGGTCTGGCTGCCAAGAAATAAACCGGAGGGTCATGCATGGATAAGGATCAACCACAAGCCAGTCCGCCGGAAGGCGGGCTGTCCTACAGCAACGTCGACGCCATCGCCGCGGCGGCCGTCTTCATCATCGGCGTCGTGATGATGGTAGACAACCACCGCATTGGCGTCTCCTGGGCCGTGGATGGTCCGGAGTCCGGTTATTTTCCGTATCACATCGGACTCATTCTGTGCATCGCCAGCGTGGCCGTGCTGTTCAAGTCGCTGTTCGGCAAAAGCCGGAACCACGAGGTCTTTGTCAGTTGGGAGCGGTTCCGGCTGGTGTTGCTGGTACTGGTGCCCACCGGGGTGTATGTGCTGTTGATACAGTTCCTGGGCATTTATGTCGCCTCGGTGCTGTTCATTGCAGGCTTCATGCGCCTGCTGGGCAAAATCGGCTGGCTGAAGACCGTGCTGGTCAGCGTCGGCGTCAACGTACTGCTGTTCTGGATGTTCGAGGTTCAGTTCATGGTACCCCTGCCGAAAGGGCCGCTAGAAGCCCTGTTCGGCTACTGAAACTGGGCAGGAGAACATAAGTGGATGAACTCAACGCTTTATTCCAAGGCTTTTCCACGGTACTGAGCTGGTACAACATCGGCATGATGTTCATCGGCCTGGTGCTGGGGGTGGTCATCGGCGTGCTGCCCGGACTGGGCGGCCCGAACGGGGTGGCCATCCTGCTGCCTCTGACCTTTACCATGCCCCCCACGTCGGCCATCATCATGCTGTCGTGCATCTATTGGGGCTCGCTGTTCGCGGGGGCCATTACCTCTATTCTTTTCAACATTCCGGGGGAAACCTCGTCGGTGGCAACCACCTTCGATGGCTATCCGCTGGCCCAGCAAGGCAAGGCGGGCAATGCGCTGACGGCGTCCTTCACGGGCTCGTTCTTCGGCGCCCTGTCGGGCGTCCTGCTCATTACCTTCCTGGCGCCCATGGTGTCGCGCTTCGCCTTGCGCTTCGGTCCGCCCGAGTTCTTCGCCGTCTTCCTGCTGACCTTCTGCAGCTTCGTGGGCACGGACAAGAAAACGCCCTTCAAGACCATCATCTCCATGATGCTCGGTTTCGGCCTGGCGGCCATCGGCATGGATACGGTCAGCGGCGGATTGCGCATGACCTTCGGCTGGTCGGAGCTGTTGCGGGGCATCGATTTCCTGGTGGTGGTCATCGGTTTGTTCGGCATCGGCGAGATCCTGGTCAGCATGGAAGAGGGCCTGAAGTTCGAAGGCAAGAGCGGCAAGATGAACTTGCGGGTCGTATTGCAGACTTGGGCCCAAATGCCCAAGTATTGGATGACCCTGATCCGCAGCACGCTTGTCGGCTGCTGGATGGGCGTGACGCCTGGCGGAGCAACGGCCGCATCGTTCATGGGCTATGGCCTGGCGCAGCGATTCTCGCGCAACGGCCATAAGTTCGGCACCGGCGAACTTGAAGGCGTGATCGCGCCCGAAACGGCCGCCCACGCATCGGGCACTTCGGCCCTGCTGCCCATGCTTGCGCTGGGCATACCGGGGTCGGCGACGGCGGCGGTGCTGCTGGGCGGCCTGATGATATGGGGCTTGCAGCCCGGACCCTTGCTGTTCGTCGAACAGAAGGAATTCGTCTGGGGCCTTATCGCCAGCATGTACCTGGGCAATTTCGTGGGCCTGATCATCGTGCTCAGCACGGTGCCCCTGTTCGCGGCCATATTGCGCATACCGTTCGCCATTGTGGCGCCCATCATCATCGTGGTTTGCGCGATCGGCGCGTATTCGGTCCATAACGCCATGCTGGACGTATGGTTCATGCTGCTGTTCGGCGCGATCGGCTATGTGCTCAAGAAGCTGTCCTATCCCCTGGCGCCCATGATACTTGCGCTGGTGCTGGGCGACCGGATGGAGGACGCTTTCCGCCAGTCGATGTTGGGACCGGGGACGGGCCTGCATGTCTTTTGGTCGAACTCGCTGGTCGGCACCATCACGACCCTGGCGCTTATCATGCTGTTCTGGCCCCTGGTTCCGCTGGCCTGGCGCGGTGTCCGAAAATTGGCATCGAACCAGGGCGGCGGCGGTGGCCATGCCGAAGAAGCGGATACAAGAGCGGCTAAGTGAGCGATTTTGCCTGGCCGGCGGGCGAGACTGGGGAGGCCATGGATTGCAGCAATCGCCCGGTTTCGAATATGGGCAATCCCATGACGCCGGTATAGCTGCCCGAGATATGCTGGATGAACATGCCGGCCTTGCCTTGTATGCCGTAGGCGCCGGCTTTGCCCATGGGCTCGCCGGTGGCGCAATAGTTGTCGATCTCGGTTGGGGTAAGCGGCTTGAAGCGCACTTCGGTGATGGAAACGTCTTCCAGCAACTTGCCCTTGCCGGCCAGGGCCACGGCGGTATGCACGGTGTGGCTTTGGCCGGACAGGCGCGCCAGCATGCGCCGCGCATCGTCAGGGTTTTCAGGCTTGCCCAGAATGTCGCCGTCCAGGATGACCGTGGTGTCAGCCGATAGGATCGGGGCGTTGGCATCAAGTTGCAGGCCCCGGCCCGCTTCCCTTTGCGCGGCCAGCCAGGCGGCCGCGCGCAGGGCTTTCTCGCGGGCTGTGCGGCGCACGTAGAGCTCGGGAGACTCACCCGCCAGACGGGGCTCATCCTCGCCGGGCGGAGCGGGCACGTTCAGCACCTCGTGCCTGACACCCATTTGCAGCAGTATCTCGTGGCGGCGCGGGCTGGCCGAAGCCAGGTAGACGAAGGGCAGGGTAAGCGTCCAGGGCACTACGACACCTTGAGTATTTTCATCCCGTTGGTGCCGCCGCTGTTGCTATAGAAATCGCCCTTGGTAAGGATGATCCAGTCGCCTTTTTTAAGCAGGGACTGTTCTTTCAGCAGTTCGATCGCCTTGTCGCTGACTTGCGCAGGGTCGATCTTGGCCGCGTCGAATGGCACGGTGTAAACACCGCGGAACATGGCGGCCCGACGCTGGGTGGCGGGATGGCGGGTATAGCAGTAGATGGGCACGCCCGAACGTATGCGGGACATGATCAGCGGCGTGTGGCCGCTTTCAGTCAGGCTGATGATGGCCTTGACGCCCGGGAAGTGATTGGCGGCATACATGGTGGCCAATGCGATGGTTTCATCGCAGCGCGTGAAAGTTTCGCCCAGGCGATGCTGGGACCGCGTGGATGTGGGCTCCTGCTCGGCGCCCAGGCAGACGCGGGCCATGGCGGCCACGGCCTCGACGGGGAACTGGCCGGAAGCGCTTTCGGCTGACAGCATGACCGCGTCGGTATAGTCCAGCACGGCGTTGGCCACGTCCGATACCTCGGCCCGCGTCGGCATGGGGCTGGAGATCATGGATTCCATCATCTGCGTGGCGGTGATCACCAGCTTGTTGTGCGTGCGCGCGTGCTGGATGATGCGCTTTTGTATGCCCACCAGCCGGGCGTCGCCGACTTCCACGCCCAGATCGCCGCGGGCGACCATGACCCCGTCGCTGACCTTGATGATGGCGTCCAGCGCGCGGTCGTCGGCCACGGCTTCGGCGCGTTCTATCTTGGCGATGATCCAGGCCTTGCTGCCCGCGGCCTGTATCAGCTTGCGCGCCTCCTGGATGTCGCTGCCATAGCGGGGGAAAGACACGGCCACATAGTCCATGTCGAGCTCCGCCGCCAGCTTGATGTCTTCCCTGTCCTTGTCGGTCAGGCTGGGAGCCGAAATGCCGCCTCCGCGCCGGTTGATGCCTTTGTTGTTGGACAGGGGGCCGCCCACGGTAACCACGGTATGCACCGCGTGTTCATCGACGTTCTCGACCACCAGGACGACCCGGCCATCGTCCAGCAGCAGCTCGTCGCCGGGGTGGCAGTCCTGCACCAGGCTGGGATAGTCGATGCCGACTATGGTTTCATCGCCTTCGTCGTTGGGATGCTTATTGGACAAGGTAAACGCCTGTCCCACCTTCAAGGTGACCTTGGTGTCCTTGAAGCGTGCGATCCGGATCTTGGGGCCTTGCAGATCTCCCATGATGGCCACGTACTTGCCATGCTTTTCAGCCAGGGAGCGGACCAGCTCGGCCCGTTCGCGATGATCCTCCGGCTTTCCGTGCGAAAAATTCAGGCGGGCCACATCCATGCCGGCCAAGATCAATTGTTCGATTTTTTCAGGGCTGGTGCTGGCTGGCCCCAGTGTGGCGACGATTTTGGTGCGGCGTTTTGTCATGGCGGGAAGTTAAGGTGTTATGTGCTCAAGCGCGGTGATAGGGATGCCCGGTCATGATAGCCCAGGCTCTGTAAAGCTGTTCGGCCAGCACGATCCGGACCATGGGGTGCGGCAATGTCAGGGACGATAGCCGCAGCAGGCCCTGGCAATTACGTTTCAGGTCGGCATCCAGGCCGTCCGGGCCGCCTATTAAAAAGGCGATATCCTGCCCGCCGCCACGCCACTTTTCAAGCTCGTGGGACAGGTCCATGGTGCTCATGTCTTTGCCGTGCTCATCCAGCGCGATGCGCAAGGAGCCGGATGGGATGGCGGCATCGATGCGCCGGGCTTCGGCCTGCATCATCTGGGCGGGCGTCTTGCCCGATGTGCGCGGTTCGGGCTTGACTTCCTTGAGCTCGAGCACGCAATCCTGCGGAAGACGCCGCGCATAATCGCGCCAGGCGGTCTCGACCCAGTCCGGCATCCGCGTGCCCACGGCGACCACGATCAGTTTCACCAGCCCCGCCCCATTCCTATTCGTCGTCGTAGCTGTACGATTCGGGAATGCCGGGCTGAGTCGATTGAGGCAGTAGCTTCACACGTACAGGCTTGCCTCCCCAGATTTCCTCCAGATTGTAGTACTGGCGAACCATGGGTTGCATGCAGTGCACGACGATGTCGCCCAGGTCGACCAGCACCCATTCGCCGGTATCCTCGCCCTCGAAGGCGATGATGGGAATCTTGTGCTCGCGCGCGCGATCGGCCACGCTGGATGCAAGGGAGCGGGTCTGGCGATTGGAGGAGCCGCTGGCGATGACGACGCGATCGAACAGGCCGGTGATATGAGACGTATTGAAGACCTTGATGTCTTGCGCTTTCACGTCTTCCAGAGCATCTATGACCAGGCGTTGCAGTTTTTGAATATCCATGTAATGACTATACCGTGAGACGTTAGGCGACAGGGGCTTGGTAAAGCCCATTTTGTTCAATATAGTGCGCGACAGCAACATCCAGCAGCCCGTCGGTGGGTTCGCCGCGCGCAATTCGTTGGCGTATGAGGGTGGAAGAGATGGCGACGGGCTCGAAAGGCAGGGTCACCAGGCTGCGCTTCAAGCCGTCCAGGTGCCGCCGCAAGGGCAGAGGAGGCTCCAGGGAGGCGCCCGGGCGCTGGGCCACTACCAGCCGGACCCGTTCGGTGATTTCCCGCCAGTCGCGCCAGGAGCAGAAATTATCCAGCTGATCGGCACCCAGTATCCAGTAATAGTCGGCGCCCGAAGGCAGGCTTCTTAAGGTGTCGATGGTATAGGTATGCCCGCCGCGCCGGATTTCCATCGGGTTCGCATGCAGGCCGGGATGCCCGTCCACCGCCAGTTCCAGCATGGCCAGCCTGTGCTCGCCGCTTGCCGCCAGGGGGCGGCGCTGCCAGGGCTGGGCTGCCGGTATCAATTCGACGCCAGCCAGGCCGAGCGCCTGCATGGCGGTGTCGGCCAGCGCGATATGGGCCAAATGGATGGGGTCGAAGCTTCCGCCCAGCAGGCCGGTCTTTATAGCCATTCGCGCGGTTTCAGGTAATCGGAAAGCGCCGCCTCGGGCGTGCCTTCCTTGGGCGTCCAGTTGTAGCGCCAGTTGGCCGCGGGCGGCATGGACAGCAGGATGGATTCGGTCCGTCCGCCCGATTGCAGGCCGAACAGCGTGCCCCGGTCGAAAACCAGATTGAATTCCACATAGCGGCCGCGCCGATAGGCCTGGAAATCGCGCTGCCTGTCGGTGTATTCCATGCGCCGGCGTTTTTCGACGATGGGCATGTAGGCGTCCAGGAAGCAATCGCCCACCGAGCGGGTAAGGGCGAAGCAATGGTCGAATCCGCTTTCGTTCAGGTCATCGAAGAACAGCCCGCCCACGCCGCGTGTTTCGTCGCGGTGCTTCAAGTAGAAATAGTCGTCGCACCATTTTTTGTAAGCCGGATACTTGTCCTCGCCGAAAGGCTGGACGGCGTCGTGGCAGACTTGGTGGAAATGGCGGGCGTCTTCCTCGAAGGGGTAGAAAGGCGTCAGGTCCAGCCCGCCTCCAAACCAGAACACGTCCTGGTCCTTGCTGCCGGAAGGCGCATGAGCCACGAACAGCCGCACATTCATGTGGCTGGTGGGCACATAGGGATTGCGCGGATGCAGCACCATGGAGACGCCCATGGCTTCCCAGGAGCGGCCCGCCAATTCTTTGCGGTGGGCGCTGGCCGATGCGGGCAAGGTCTTGCCCTGCACATGGCTGAACAGCACGCCCGCCCGTTCGAACAGCGGGCCGCCTTCCAGATAGCGCGACAGTCCGCCGCCGCCTTCGTCGCGGGTCCATTGATCGGATTGGAAACGGCTGCCATCGGAACTTTCCAGGGCTTCCACGATGCGTGCCTGAAGATCCAGGAAATAATCGTATGCGGTGGAAATGGGTACGGTCATTCAGCTTCCTTGCCGCTCGTGGCGCGGAGCGGCGCTTGTATTCAGGCGGCCGCGCCCGGCAGGGCGCGCCACCCGATATCGTTGCGGTATTGCCGCCCGTCGAAGTGTGTCTGGGCGACAGCGGCGTAAACGGTGGCCTGGGCGCGCTTGACCGAATCGGCAAGCACCGTCACGCAAAGAACACGCCCGCCGGATGTCTTGAGCACACCATTATCCAGGGTCGTGCCGGCATGGAACACCATGCATTCGTCGGTGTCCTCGGGTAAAGAGCTGATGACATCGCCAGTGCGGGGCTTGCCCGGATAATCCTTGGCGGCCAGGACCACGCCCAGCGCGGTGCGGCGGTCCCAGTCTATGCTGGCCTGGTCCAACCGGCCCGAGACGGCCAGCTCGAAGACCTGGGTCAGGTCGTTCTTGATGCGCATCATGATAGGCTGGGTTTCGGGATCGCCCATGCGGCAGTTGAATTCAAGCACCTTCAGCGATCGCGTCGAATCGGCGCCCGGCCCGATCATGAGCCCGGCATACAGAAAACCGGTGTAGGGAATGCCGTCTTTGGACATGCCGGCCGTCGTGGGCTGTATGACTTCGCGCATGATGCGGTTATGCAGGGCCGGCGTGATGACCGGGGCGGGAGAATAGGCGCCCATTCCGCCGGTATTGGGGCCCTGGTCGCCGTCTTTCAGGCGCTTGTGATCCTGGCTGGTGGCCAGCGCAAGCACGTGCTGGCCATCGCACATCACGATAAAGCTGGCTTCTTCGCCCATCAGGCATTCTTCGATGACGACGCGGGCGCCCGCGTCACCGAGCGAGCCGTCGCCCAGCATTTGATCGATCGCCTGCTGCGCTTCGGCTACGGTTTCCGCGACCACGACGCCCTTGCCGGCGGCCAAGCCGTCGGCCTTGACCACAATGGGCGCTCCCTGGTCCTGCACATAGGCTTTGGCAAGGATCGGGTCGGTGAAGGTCTGGTAGGCCGCGGTGGGGATGTTGTGGCGCACCATGAAAGCCTTGGCGTAGTCCTTGGAACTTTCCAATTGCGCCGCCGCCTGGGTCGGGCCGAATATTTTCAGGCCCGCCGCGCGGAACGCGTCGACCACGCCGGCCGCCAGCGGCGCTTCGGGGCCGACCACGGTGTAGGCAATGCTTTCTTGCTGTGCGAAAGCCACGAGCTCGTCAATGGCGGTGATGTCCACATTCTTGATATGCCCCGATCGGGCGGTACCGCCGTTGCCGGGGGCGACATATACGGTTTGAATGCGGGGGGATTGCGCCAGGCGCCATGCCAGCGCGTGTTCGCGGCCACCGCCACCGATTACCAGTAATTTCATAGTGAGGGCCAAAGTTTCCGTAAGGCGAAGTAAAGTGGAAAAGAAACGTGCGGAATCGCTTGGGTCAGTCGGATTCGTCGAATGCGGCGGTAGTGTATACCTCTTGCACGTCGTCCAGCCCTTCGAGCGCGTCCAGCATTTTCTGCATCTTGACCGCATCCTCGCCGGCCAGCTCGGTTTCGCTCAGCGCCTTCATGATGACGCCTTGCACTTCCGGCGTCAGTGATGCCTGCTCGAAGGCCTCCTTGACGGCGGCATAGTCTGCCGGGGCGCAAACGACCTCGATCATGCCCTCGTCGTCAGTCTGGATGTCTTCGGCGCCGGCTTCCAGGGCGGTTTCCATGACCTGCTCTTCAGAGGTGCCGGGCGCGAACAGGAATTGGCCGCAGTGCTTGAACATGAAGGCGACCGAGCCTTCCTGGCCCAGGTTGCCGCCGTTCTTGCTGAGCGCGTGGCGCACTTCGGCCACCGTGCGGATGCGGTTGTCTGTCATGCAGTCGATGATCACGGCGGCGCCGCCCACGCCATAACCCTCGTAGCGGACTTCCTCGTAATTGGCGCCGTCGGCCCCGCCCGCGCCGCGCAGGACCGCGCGCTGGATGTTTTCCTTGGGCATATTGGCCGCCATGCCCTTGTCCCAGGCCATGCGCAGGCGTGGATTGGAGTCGGGGTCGGCGCCGCCGGCGCGGGCCGCAACCGTGATCTCACGAATGATTTTTGTCCAGAGCTTGCCTCGTTTGGCGTCTTGGCGACCTTTTCGGTGCTGGATGTTCGCCCATTTACTGTGACCGGCCATAAAGTGTCATCAATTAAAGATAAAGAAGCTCATTTTACCCGTGCAGAGTAGAGAGCGTCGAATTACACTTGGGCTTCCCTTCAGCCCGCGTCCGGAAAGGTAAGAATATGGCCGACCCCATCCTCATTGCAAAAAATGCAAGCACGGCATCGATGCTGCTTCCTGAATTGGCGAATCGCCACGGCTGCATTACCGGTGCGACCGGAACCGGCAAGACCGTAAGCCTGCAGGTCCTCGCCGAGGCCTTTTCCCGCCTGGGAACGCCGGTGTTCATGGCAGACGTCAAAGGCGATCTCAGCGGCATATCGCAGCCGGGCGCCAGCAGCGCAAAGCTGCAGGAGAGGCTGGTCAAGCTGGGCCTGCCCGAACCCGCATGGGGGAACTGCCCCACCGTCTTGTGGGACATCTTCGGCGAGCAGGGACACCCTGTGCGGGCCACGGTATCCGATATGGGACCTTTATTGCTGTCCCGCATGCTGGAATTGAACGACACCCAGGAAGGAGTCCTGGCGCTGGTCTTCAAGGTGGCCGACGACGAGGGGCAATTGCTGCTCGATCTGAAAGATTTGCGCGCCATGCTGCAGAACGTCGCCGACCGCTCGTCCGAGCTGCGCACGCAGTACGGGAATGTGTCGTCGGCTTCCATCGGCGCCATACAGCGAAGCTTGCTGCGGCTGGAATCCCAGGGCGCGGCCCAATTCTTCGGCGAACCCATGCTTGATATCTTCGACCTGATCCGCGTCGATGAAAAAGGCCGGGGCATCGTCAATATCCTGGCTGCCGACAAGCTGATGCAATCGCCGCGCCTGTATGCGGTTTTCCTGCTCTGGATGCTGGCGGACCTGTACGAAGGCCTGCCCGAAGTGGGCGATCCCGAGAAACCGAAATTCGTCTTCTTTTTCGATGAGGCTCATTTATTATTCAATGATGCCCCCAAGGCGCTGCTCGAGAAAATCGAGCAGGTCGTCAGGCTGGTGCGCTCCAAGGGGGTCGGGGTCTACTTTGTGACCCAGAACCCGCTGGACATTCCCGAGACCGTGCTGGGGCAATTGGGCAACCGGATTCAGCATGCCTTGCGGGCGTTCACGCCGCGTGACCAGAAAGCGGTCAAGACGGCGGCCCAGACGATGCGGCCCAATCCCGGCCTGGACATCGAGGCGGCCATCACCGAGCTGGGCGTGGGCGAGGCGCTGGTTTCCCTGCTCGACGCCAAGGGGCGCCCCACGGCCACGGAGCGCGTCTGGATGATGGCGCCAGGCAGCCGCATAGGCCCGGCCTCGGAAGCGGAGCGCCAGGCCTTGCGTTCGGCTTCGGTGCTGGGCGGCAAGTACGAGCAGATCATAGACCGCGAATCCGCTTACGAGGTTTTGCAGAAACGCAACACGGCCGCGGTGGCGGACTCCGGACAAGGGGCGGCGGCCGGCGGCGGAAAAGGTGATCAGGGCGATGCCGGGCTGATGGGCACGGTCAACGATTTCCTGTTCGGTTCCACCGGCCCGCGGGGCGGGCGCCGCGAGGGCGTCGTGCAATCCGCCGTGAAAAGCGCCATACGCAGCACCGCCACGCAGTTGGTCCGGGGGGTGCTGGGTTCCCTTATAGGCCGCCGCAGGTAGGGCGGAAATTTTTCATTCATCGAGGATGCTGTGTCGATCAGGATAGTTGTTGCAGGAAATACGCCCGAAGTTACCCGGAAATGGCATGAACGCTTCGTTCGAGCCAGCAAGGCGGCGCAATTCATTGAATGGGCGGATGGCCAGGCGCCGGTGGATGCCGATTACGCCATCGTCTGGAAACCGTCCGGCGCGCTGTTCCGACAAGAGCGCCGCTTGAAGGCCGCGTTCAACCTTGGAGCCGGCGTGGACAGCGTCATGCGCCTGCCGGAACTGCCCCGGGACCTTCCCGTGGTGCGCCTTGAGGACGCCGGCATGGCCCGGCAAATGTCGGAATACGTGCTGCACGGCATCGCCCACGCCTCGCGCCGGTTTTCCGATTACGCCGACTTGCAGCAGGCGGGGCAGTGGCGGCAATTGACGCCCATTTGCTACGATGATTGGCCGGTCGGCGTCATGGGTCTGGGCGCCATTGGCAGCCAGGTCGCGCAAGCGATCGCGGCAGCCGGTTACCCAACGGCGGGCTGGTCGCGCAGCGTCAGGCGGATCGACGGGGTCCAGGCCTTTGATGGATCCGATCAGCTGTCGGCTTTCCTGGCTCGTACCCGTGTGCTGGTCAATGTGCTGCCTTTGACGCCCGATACCGAGAACATACTGGATCGGCGGAATCTGCAACAATTGCGTCCCGGCGGTTATGTCATCAACGTTGCGCGGGGTCCGCATGTGGTCGATGAAGACCTCCTGGCCCTGATCGACGAAGGGCATTTGCAGGGGGCGCTGCTGGACGTGTTTCGCGTCGAGCCTCTGCCCGCCGGCCATCCCTATTGGAAGCACCCAAAGATCCGTATTACGCCGCACGTTGCCGCCATGACCCTGGAGCAGGAAACCGTGGGGCAGGTTTTGCGCAAGATCGATCTCCTGGAGCAAGGCCGTCCGGTGACGGGTGTCGTATCCAGAGGCCAGGGATATTGATTACATCATCAATCAGATAAAAAGGAATCACGTGTCCGATATTCATAAAATAGCCGTCATAGCCGGCGACGGTATTGGTAAGGAAGTCATGCCCGAGGGCTTGCGGGTGCTGGATGCCGTCGCCAGCCGCCACGGCATTCGTTTCGACTGGGATGTCCTCGACTGGAGTTCCGATTACTACGCGCAGCACGGGCGCATGATGCCCGTGGACTGGAAAGAGCGCATAGGCGGTCACGAAGCCATCTTTTTCGGCGCCATCGGATGGCCGGCCACCGTGCCGGATCACGTCGCATTGTGGGAATCCCTGTTCAAGTTCCGCCGCGAGTTCGATCAGTACATCAATTTGCGGCCTGTGCGGCTGATGCCAGGCGTGACATCGCCGCTGGCCGGCCGCAAGCCGGGCGATATCGACTTCTATATCGTGCGGGAGAACACCGAGGGCGAATACTCCAACAGCGGCGGGCGGCTGTTTGAAGGCACCGAGCGCGAAGTGGTGATCCAGGAAAGCATCTTTACCCGCATCGGCGCCAATCGCGTCCTTAAGTTCGCTTTTGAACTGGCGCGGAAACGCGGCAAGCACCTGACGGCCGCCACCAAGTCCAACGGCATTTCCATATCCATGCCCTGGTGGGATGACCGGGTGGCCGAGATGGCCGGCAATTATCCCGATGTGCGCTGGGACAAATACCATATCGACATCCTCTGCGCGCATTTCGTGCAGCATCCCGATTGGTTCGACGTGGTGGTCGCATCGAATCTTTTCGGCGATATCCTGTCCGACCTGGGGCCGGCTTGCACGGGCACCATAGGCATAGCGCCATCGGCCAACCTGAACCCCGACCGACTGTTCCCTTCGCTGTTCGAGCCGGTCCACGGATCGGCGCCCGATATCTACGGCAAAGGCATCGCCAACCCCATAGGCCAGATCTGGAGCGGTTCCATGATGCTGGATTTCCTGGGCTATCCGCAGGCGGCGGCCGATGTGCTCAAAGCCATCGAGACCGTGTTGGAGCAAGGCCCGCGCACGCCCGACATGGGCGGCAAGGCCACCACGCAAGACGTGGGGCGCGCCGTGGCCGAGTTGGTCGCGCGCGGCTGATGCGGGCTCAGGCCGGCTTCTTGCCGGCCTGGCGCAAGCCCGACCATACGATGGCGCCCACCATCAGCGCGCCGCCGAACAGCGCGCGCAGAGAGGGGTATTGGGCGAAAAGCACCGCCGCAAAGAAGATCGCATAAACCGGTTCCAGGGCGATCACGATGCCTGCGCTGCGGGCTTTCAGCACCATCAGGCTGGACACCAGCAGGTAATGCGAGAGGGCGGTGCAAAGTATGCCCAGCATGGCCATCCATACCCAGTCCAGGGCACCCAGCTGGGTGATGGCCGGAAAGGCGAAGGGCAGGGTCATCAGGGCCACGAACAGGTTCTCCCAGCATGCCACCTGCTGGGCAGGTATGCGCGAGGCCGCGCGCCGGTTGATGAGCGTGAAAAGCGCGAAGGTCAGTCCCGACAGGATCGCCCACGCCAGACCCAGGGTGGCGTCGTCCTGGAAATCGAAGGAAGGCGTGACCAGCACAAGGCCCAGCGTGACCAGCAGCAGGATCAGCCATTCGCCCATGCTGATCTTTTCCTTGAAGAACACGCATTCGCACAAGGTGATGAAGGCGGGAAAGCTGGCAAAGCCCAGGGTGGCGATGGCCACTCCGCTGATCTTCACGGCCAGGAAAAAGGTCACCCAGTGGACGGCCAGCATGAAGCCGGCCAGGGCGAGCACTTTGATGTTCTTGCGCGTTACGCCCAGAAAGGGGGAGGCTCCCATGGAACGCATGACGGCCAGCAGCGCCAGAACGGCGAAGCTGGCGCGGCCCGCGGTGATGACCATGGCATCGGCCTGGATCAATTCGCCGAAAATGCCAGTAAGGCCGAACAGGATGGCAGCGATATGAATCGCAAAAACGGCACGCTGACGATTCATATTTTCAGGTACGGATAGGCAATAAGGATTTAAACTAGGCGCAATTGTCGAGCACGCATTATTTCACGCAAGGAGTCAGTCTTGGAAAACCAGGTCAAAGCGATACGTATCGAGAAAAACGGCGGTCCCGAAGTGTTGAAGCTCGTTTCGGTCGATGTCCCCGCGCCCGAGAAAAACGAGGTAACTATACGTCAAAAAGCGGTGGGCCTTAATTTTATCGATATCTATTTCAGAACCGGCCTTTATGCCCATCCATTGCCTCATGGCCTGGGCTTCGAGGCCTCGGGCGTGGTTCAGGCCGTGGGCGCCGATGTCAAGCACCTGAAGGTCGGCGATCGGGTGGCCTATGGCCAAAGCCCCATAGGCTCCTACGCCGAAGCGCGCAATGTTCCGGCCAACCGGGTCGTGAAGCTGCCCAAGGGCGTGGATTTCGACCAGGCGGCGGCCATGATGCTAAAGGGCCTTACCGTTCAATACCTGTTTCGCCAGACCTACCGCCTGCAAGGCGGCGAGACCATCCTGTTCCACGCGGCTGCCGGCGGTGTGGGCCTGATCGCCTGCCAATGGGCCAAAGCCCTGGGCGTCAAGCTGATCGGCACGGCATCCACGCCCGAAAAGGCGGCCTTGGCCAAGGCTCACGGCGCCTGGGAAGTCATCGACTATTCCCGTGAAAACGTGGTCGAGCGCGTCAACGAGCTGACCGGCGGCAAGAAGGTGCCGGTGGTTTACGACGGCGTGGGCAAGGACACCTGGCTGACATCCCTGGATTGCCTGGAGCCGCGCGGGCTGATGGTCAGCTTCGGCAATGCGTCGGGTCCCGTCGAAAATGTGAATCTGGGCGTGCTGGCCAGCAAGGGTTCTTTGTTCGTGACCCGGCCCACTCTGGGAACGCACGTGGCCACCCAGGAAAAAATGCAGTCGGCCGCCGACGAGTTGTTCGGTCTGGTAGTCAAAAAGAAAATCGGCATCACCATAGGGCAGCGCTTTCCGCTGGCCGCCGCGGGCGACGCACAGGAAGCCCTGGCCGGCCGCAAGACCACCGGCGCAACCATACTGACGCTGGAGTAAGCCTGCCCGGCCCCGGCGCCGGCCGGGGCCAGGCCAGGATCAGGCTTCCTGGTGGTAGCGCTGAACCCGTTCCACTTCTTCCTTTGATCCCAGGACAACGCCGATGCGCTGGTGCAGCGCGTCGGGCTGGACATCCAGGATGCGCCGGCTTCCATCCGTGGCGGCGCCGCCAGCCTGCTCCACAATGAAGCTCATGGGATTGGCCTCGTACATCAGCCTCAGCTTGCCGGCCTTTCCGGAGGGCCGCTCGTCCCGGGGATACATGAATATCCCGCCGCGCGTCAGGATGCGATGCACATCCGCCACCATCGACGCGATCCAGCGCATGTTGTAGTCCTTGCCCAGCGGGCCCGTCTTGCCGGCCAGGCAATCGTCTATATAGCGCTTCACCGGCGCTTCCCAGTGGCGCATGTTGGACATGTTGATGGCGAATTCGGCGGTCTGCTCGGGAATGCGGATGTCTTCGTCCGTCAGCACCCATGAACCCATTTCGCGGTCCAGCGTAAAGCCGACCACGCCGTTGCCCACGGTCAGCACCAGCATGGTTTGCGGGCCGTACACCGCGTACCCGGCGGCCACTTGTTGCGAGCCGGCCTGCAGGAAATCGTTTTCGTCGACGTCGCGGCCCGACGCGTGATGCGGGGCGTGCAGCACCGAAAAAATGGTGCCTATGGACACATTGACATCGATGTTGGACGAGCCGTCCAGGGGATCGAACAGCAACAGGTTCTCGCCCTTGGGGTAGCGGTTGGGGATGCGGTGTATGGTTTCCATTTCCTCGGAGGCCATGGCGGCAAGATGGCCGCCCCATTCGTTGGCCTCCAGAAGGATTTCATTGGATAGAACGTCAAGCTTCTTCTGCACTTCGCCCTGTACGTTTTCAGTACCCAGGCTGCCCAGAACGCCGCCCAGCGCGCCTTTGCTGACGGCGTGGCTGATGGCCTTGCAGGCGCGCGCGACGGTTTCGATAAGCAGGCGCACTTCGGCCGATACCGCCTGTTTCTTTCTTTGTTGTTCGACCAGATACTGGGTCAGGGTTTTGCGTTTCATCTACATGCTCCGGGACTAGATGTTCAATGCTTTGGAAATGATTTCCGACACGTTGCGCGACAAGTCGGGGTGTTGCTGGATTCGCTTCAGAGCGTCATGGATGGCGTCGCGATAAGCCGGCGCGTATCGCGCCCAATTATCGAAAGTACGCGCCAGGCGCGCCGCTATCTCGGGGTTCAGCTCATCCAGCGCCAGGACTTGCTCGGCCCAGAAGGCATAGCCTTCCGGATGGTGTATGCCGCGTAAATTGTTCATGCAGAATTGGAAGACCAGCGAACGCGCCCGGTTGGGATTGCGCAGCGAGAAAGCGGGATGCAGCATCAGGGCGCGAACCGTTTCGACGGTGGTCGTGGGCGCGGTGGCTTGCAATGCAAACCACTTGTCCATGATCAAGTCGTCCTGCTGCCATTGTTCATAGAAATGATCCAGCGCTTTGGACGCTTCGGCGGACGAGCCATGATGCACCAGCGCCGACAGTCCGCCCATGCGGTCTGTCATGTTGCTTGCCTTGTAGTATTGGTCCAGCGCCAGCGCTTCAGCCTGCGGATGCGCCGCGGCCATCAAATAGGAAAGCGCCAGGTTCTTGAGCGAGCGGCGGCCCGCCGATAGCGGGTCCGGCTGGTAGTGCCCGCCATTGTCCGTATTGGCCTGATAGGTATCCAGCCACAACGAGGCCAGCGCCTTGCCCAGTTCCGCACGCATGCGCCTGCTGGCCTGGACCGCATTCAAGGGATCCATGGGAACGGTTTTTTCAAGCAGCTCTTTTTCGCTGGGCAGAGTCAGTACGCGCGCCTGGTAGGCGGGGGTCAATAGCGGATCGGTGAGCAGATCGCGCCACGTGTCGATGAGCTGCGTATCGGCTGCCGGCATTTCGTTGGCGGCGTATGCCTGCACCATCGCCAGCAGCGCCCGGAAGGCCAGCTCCTGACCCGCCTCCCAACGGGCAAAGGGATCGGTGTCGTGCCTGGCCAGCAGCATCAGGTCGGCGTTGCCGCGCTCGAATTCGACGATGACCGGCGCCGAGAAATTGCGCAGTAGCGAAGGAATCGGCTCTTCCGGTATGTTGGTGAGTATCCAGGCATGCTCGGTGTCGGAAAGCTCCAGCAGGACGGTTTCGGATGTTCGGCCGCCCAGCGTGATCGGCAGCGGCCGGCCCTGCCGATCCAGCAGGCCCAGCGCAAATGGAATATGCAAAGGCGGCTTGCGCAGGGGCGGCTGCTGCAGTTTTTCCACGCCCACCGGGTCGCAGCGCTGGCTCAGCGTAATGGCGCAGCTTCGTTGGGACTCGTCATAGGCCAGCCGGACCGAGACGCGCGGGGTGCCCGCTTGCGAATACCAGCGCCGGAATACCTCCAGCGTCTTGCCGGGATTGCGCTGGGCGTACACGGACTCCATGGCGCTGACGAAATCGTCGCAGGTGACGGCCTGGCCATCGTGGCGGCGAAAATATTCATCCAGGCCGGCGCGGAATCCCTCTTCGCCCAGCAGAGTGTGCTGCATGCGTATGACTTCGGCGCCTTTCTCGTAAACGGTCGCGGTATAGAAATTGCCGATTTCCTGATAGCTTTCGGGCCGGATGGGATGTGCCATGGGACCGGCGTCTTCAGGGAATTGCGCAATGCGCAAGGTGCTGACATCGTCGATGCGCTTGACGGCGCGCGCGCTGGCGGCCTCGGGTCCCGACAGGCCGCTGGCCAGCATGTCGGCCGAGAATTCCTGGTCGCGGAACACCGTCAAGCCTTCTTTAAGCGAAAGCTGGAACCAGTCGCGGCAAGTAACGCGGTTTCCCGTCCAGTTGTGGAAATATTCGTGTCCGATAACGGCCTCGATGGCGCGATATGCGGAGTCGGTGGCGCTGTCGCGGTCGGCCAGTACATAGGCCGAATTGAAGATGTTCAGGCCCTTGTTTTCCATGGCGCCCATGTTGAAGTCGCGTGCGGCGACAATCATGAAACGGTCCAGATCCAGTTCCAGTCCGAAGCGCTGTTCGTCCCATTGCACTGAACGGGCCAGGCAATCCAGGGCCCATGCGGTCTTGTTCCGGGAGCCCAGGTCGCTGTACACCTGCAGCAAGGCCTGGCGCCCGCTGCCGGTTTGCACAGTCTGCTCGCGGCAATCGAAGTCGCCCGCGACCAGCGCGAAAAGGTAGCAGGGCTTGAGTTGCGGATCTTCCCACAGCGCTTCGTGCCTGCCACCGGGCAGGCCGCCTTGCGAAAGCAGGTTCCCATTGGATAGCAGCAGGGGATAGCGTTGCTTGTCGGCGCGCAGCCGCACGCGATAGCGCGACATGACATCGGGCCGGTCGGGAAACCAGGCAATGCGCCGGAAGCCTTCGGCCTCGCATTGGGTAAACAGCTTGCCGCCCGATACATACAGGCCCATCAAGCTGGAATTGTCGGCGGGCCGGCACAGGCTGGTGATCTCGATCGTAAAGCGTTGCGCGGCCGGAAATAACGTAAGGCTTCCGTCTTCCAGGCGATACTGGGTCTCGGGCAGGGCCTGGCCGTCAAGCAGCAGGGACACAAGCTCGAGATCCTGTCCGTTCAGCACCAAGGGCTGGGCCTGCTCCGTTTTTCTTTCGAATTCCATGCGTGCGTGCACACGCGTTTGCGCCGGGTCCAGATCGAATGTGAATTCGACGCTTGGCAGACTGTAGGGGTAGGGCAGATAATCGTGGCGGGAAATCGTGGGGGCGCTATCGGTACGCATGGTCGATCTTCAAAATATTCTGGGATTTGCCTATTGTAGTGTTTGCGCCATGTTGCGGTTTTTACAAGAAGGATGCAACCTTCCGGCGCATGCGATGGTCTTATGTCGTATAAAAGGGCGGTCCGACGTAGGAACGCATTATGCTGGCAACGTAGGCAATCAGGCAGAGGGATATATGTGGAATAAATCTGGCCGGCTATTCGGCACACTGTTGCGGTTCTTGGCCGTTATGGCAAGCACGGCGCTCCTTGCGGGCTGCGCCTCGACGATATCGGCAAGGGTTACCAGCTTCCAGCAATGGCCCGCGGATGCATCGGGGCAGAGCTACCGTATCGTCCCGGCGGCTTCCCAAGTCAATAATCTGGAGTTCGATAGCATTGCCGACACGGTACGCGCGGCCATCGGGCCCACCGGCCTGGTCGAGGCCGCGGCGGGAAGCTCGCCCAGATTCGATGTGCATATCAGTTACGATAATCCGGTCACGCAGACTTGGGTGCAGCGTTATAACGACCCATACTTGAACGATGGCTGGGGATTCGGTCCGGCTTTTGGGGGATACTACGGCGGTTATCGCGGCTGGGGCGGCGGCATCTACATGACGCCTTCCGTATCGAATGTGCCGGTTGATGTGTATAAGAACACATTAACCGTGACCATAAAAGATAATCGGAATCAGGGCGCCGAAGTATATCGATCGAGCGCGGTGAATGTCAGTGCCGGAGAAAATCTGCTGCAGGTCATGCCTTATTTGGCACAGGCGGTATTTGATGGTTTCCCGGGCAATAACGGCCAAGTGCGCGAGGTCGAGTACGATCATCGGCGCTGACGGAAAGCCGAACCCGTATTAATGCATGGAAATCGACGGCCGGTAATGTTTGCGGCCTTGGTTTGCGTGCGGACCGTGGCGCCAGCGGCGCCACGGTCCGACTGGAGGTTTATTTGTTTATCAGGTAATCGTCGCGGCTTTTTCCCTCGGCCTCGGCAGCGGCGATCCAGCGCGGAGCCTTGCCGCGCCCCGTCCAGGTGTCGCCCGTGTCGGGATGCCGATATTTGGCCGGCACAGTCCGTTTGACCGCGGTTCCCGATGGTGCCGAGGGCTTGCGTGCAACGGTGCGAGTGGTTTTTTTGCTATACGCGGCCGCAATGTCTTCCGGAGTGATATCGTATTCCCGCATGGAGCGGATTATTGATGCAATAACGGGGCCTCGGCGCTTTGTTTGCAGATTCTGAGCCTGCTTTTGCAGTTTCAGGATTTCTTTTTCAATTTTTTGTTTAAGAGCGGTGTAAGAATCGCGAGTCATTCGATATTCCTGGTTAAATGGTTTACAGGCGCTTACCGGTTATGGCTTGCCGCATACTAAGCCTGCAAATTCTAACGTACTTTTTATTTTAATAAGCTAAATCGGCGCCCCGATTTGGATTTAATTCTTTTCCCCAATTGTCATTTTGCTAATGAATGCACTAAATAGTAATTTCCGGATCGCGGCCGTACAAACAGTATCGTCCACCGATCTGGCGCATAATCTGCAAGAGGCGGCGAAACTCATCGCCCAGTCCGCAGGCGAGGGCGCCCAGCTTATTGCGCTTCCTGAGTATTTCTGCCTAATGGGCCGTAAAGATACGGACAAGCTGGCGCTGAAGGAAATCCCCGGTAAAGGCCCTATCCAGGATTTCCTTGCCGAACAAGCCAGCCGTTACGGCGTATGGCTGGTGGGTGGAACCTTGCCGCTGGATAATGACGAACCCGATCGCATTTATAATACGAGCCTGGTTTACGATCCGTCCGGAAAGCAGGTCGCCCGTTACGATAAAATCCATTTATTCGGATTTAATAAAGGCGCCGAATCCTTCGATGAATCCGTGACCATACGGCCCGGAGATAATCCTCCCCAGACTTTCACGGCGCCTTGCGGACGGATCGGACTTTCGATTTGTTACGATTTGCGGTTTCCCGAATTTTTCAGGGCTTTGGGCGATATAAACCTTTTAATATTGCCAGCCGCCTTCACCTATACAACGGGGTCGGCGCATTGGGAAGTCCTTCTGCGCGCCCGAGCCATCGAGAATCAATGCTATGTACTGGCTGCGGCCCAGGGCGGCAAGCACGAGAACGGCCGGCGTACCTGGGGGCATTCTGTTCTAATTGACCCTTGGGGCGAAATCGTGGATTGCCTTGCCGAAGGCCCGGGCTTCGCCATAGGCAATATGAATCTTGAACGGCTGGCAGAAGTGCGCGCCTCTTTACCCGCTCTTAAACATCGGACGATGTAAACACATCACGGTTACTACATATATGAAAATTGTTGATCCAGGCATTAATGCGTTGGCCACCGCTAAATCGGTTCTACTGGACCCCTGGGGCCTTGGCGAAGCCGACATGGCGAGGGCCCTGGGTGAAATATTCACGCACAAGGTCGATTATGCCGACCTTTATTTTCAATACACTCGCAGTGAAAGCTGGAGCCTTGAAGAAGGTATCGTCAAAACGGGCAGTTTCTCCATCGAGCAGGGCGTAGGCGTACGCGCCATCAGCGGGGAAAAAACGGCATTCGCCTATTCCGATACCTTGTCCCCTGATGCGTTGCTGTCCTCGGCGCGCGTGGTGCGCACCATAGGACGCCAGGGGGCGGGCCGGCAAAAGGTGATCAGCGGCCATCCGCCCAAGGGGCATGATCTTTATCCCGCCATCGATCCGGTCAATACCTTGTCGGCGCCCGACAAGGTGGCCTTGCTGGAGCGCATCGAGGCGATGGCGCGCGCGGCCGATCCGCACATCATCCAGGTCATGGCTGGACTGGGCGCCGAATACGACGTGGTCCTGGTTGCCGGCAGCGACGGCCGCCTTGCGGCCGACGTTCGGCCGCTGGTGCGTTTGTCGCTGACGGTGATAGCCGAACGCGACGGCCGCCGCGAGATGGGACATGGCGGGGGCGGCGGCCGCAGCGGCCTGGCCTATTTCACCGACGATATCTTGCGCTCCTACGTGCAGCGTGCCACACACGAAGCCCTGACCAACCTTCAGGCTCGACCCGCGCCAGCGGGTGAAATGACGGTGGTCCTGGGTTCGGGCTGGCCCGGCATCTTGCTGCACGAGGCCGTCGGACACGGCCTGGAAGGCGATTTCAATCGCAAGGGTTCCAGCGTGTTTTCCGGCCGCATCGGCGAAAGAGTGGCCTCCAAGGGCGTTACGGTGGTCGATGACGGGACGATTGCCGACCGCCGCGGCTCGCTGAACATTGACGATGAAGGCAACGCCACGCAGCGCAATGTGCTGATCGAGGACGGCATCCTGAAGGGCTATATGCAGGATTCCATGAATGCGCGCCTGATGAAGATGCCTGTTACCGGCAATGGCCGCCGCGAGTCGTACGCCCACCTGCCCATGCCGCGCATGACCAATACCTATATGCTGGCTGGCAAGGTGCCTCCGGCGGAAATCATCGCTTCGGTCAAGAAAGGGCTGTATGCGGTGAATTTCGGTGGCGGACAGGTGGACATCACCAGCGGCAAGTTCGTCTTTTCCACATCGGAAGCCTACATGATAGAAAACGGCAAGGTGACGTATCCGGTGAAGGGCGCGACGCTGATCGGCAACGGTCCGGATGCGATGAACCGCGTCAGTTTCATCGGGGACGACCTGCAGCTGGATTCCGGCGTGGGTACATGCGGGAAGGAAGGCCAGAGCGTGCCTGTCGGAGTAGGGATGCCGACGGTTCGGATGGATGGTCTGACGGTGGGCGGGACGGCCTGAGGTTTTTTGGAAGCTGCTTTGCTTGTAGCGGTTCGTCCAGTGGTTATGGAAGACGTGCCGCGCCGTCCCTGAGGGGCTCCCTTGCGGAGCCCCTCAGTGGCATTCAGCCAGTTCATCCGCATGCGCAGCACTCTGGCGGAACCGAACGCTTCCCCAAGAGCGATGCTGTACCACGCGCGGATATCAAAAAAACCGATTCAAACACCGCGTCGGCCGCTGCCTTGCAGCCAATGGCCATCCATTTCCGAATGCTCCCGTCGGCCCGGCAGGCGGGCCGATGGGAGCGGCGCGCCAGGTTTTTCTCTTTTCCCTGTATTTGGCAAAAAGGCCAAGCGCGTTGACCGTCCCGGCGGCGTGGCGTCGACGTTCTATGCAGCGGTGGGGGTGGCGGGAGGGGGCTGGAGCCCTTTCGGGGCCGAGCGAGTCGTAGGCGAAGGGAGCCCGCATGGGCGGACGAGCAAGACGATGCGGCGTTCGGCGCGCTGGGCGCCGAACCGGTCACGGGGGGCGCTCAGTCCCCTCCCGCCACCCCTGACGCGTGTAAAGCACCACACCGCACCACACCGCACCGCACAAACGTTTCCAAAATCATCTCGACCTTCAGCAAATCCACTTGCCAAAAACAAGTTTGACACAATCCATCATCGGGCTTATGATTTCAATAGAAATTAATTTAACTGAATCGTTTTCTACCTGAATCATCATGACTAACGCCTCTTCAGCGGACCAGCATTACGACTTGCGCATACTTCGCGCCTTGCGGCGCATCACGCGTTCGGTCGCCTTGCATTCCCGACAGCTTGCCGCGTGCAGCAACATTACCGCCCCGCAACTGGTGTGCCTGCGCGCGGTCATCGATCGGGGCCCGCTTACCGCCACGGCTATCAGCCGCGAAATCCACGTCAGCGCCAGTACGGTCGTGGGCATACTCGACCGCCTGGAAGACAAAGGCCTGATACGCCGTGAACGCGGCCGCGAAGATCGCCGCATCGTTTTTGTCACCGCCACCGAGGCCGGCATCAGGCTTGCCAGCGAAACCCCTTCGCCCTTGCAGAAAAAGCTGTCCGATGCCCTGAACGCCCTGCCCGAACGAGAACGGGCCATGATGACCGTATCGCTTGAACGTATTGTCGACTTGATGGAATCGGACGGCGTTGCGCCGGCCGAGGCGCCTGGCGAGCCTGCTTCGCCTATCCTGGACGTCCCTATAAATGGGGCGCTTCCCGAATCGGGACTGGTGGTGTGACAGATTGCGCGACCCTTACACTCCCTCTTGATTTTCCTCATGCCCGCGCGGATTCCAAGGTCCGCGCCGCCACGCAAACGTGGACCAGAATGCCGTGCAAGACCGATGCGGCAGCCATCCACCGACTGATTTCAGAGTGCCCGCCACTCGACCTCAATTCCGTCTACACCTATCTGCTTTTAAGCGAACATTTCCCGCAAACCTGCATCCTTTCGGGTAGCGGGGATACGTTCGACGGCTTCGTGTCCGGCTACATCCCTCCGGGTCGGCCCGAGACCTTGTTCGTCTGGCAGGTGGCTGTCCATGAACGCGCCAGAGGGCAAGGCTTGGCGCGTTCCATGCTAAGCCAACTGCTCCAGCGCCCAGGCCTGGGTGCCGTCCAATACATCGAAACCACCGTCGGCCCGGACAACGCGGCTTCCCGCGGCATGTTCGCGGGGCTGGCGCGCCAGTTGTCCGCTCCCATACACGAAGAACCTTGCTTCCAGCCCGCGCTGTTCGGCGCCGAAAGCCATGAAGATGAGCCTTTGCTGCGTATAGGGCCCTTCGGGGCCGCCTAGCTTTTACGGTCAGGCGTTTGCCGGAAGCTTTAACAGAAGCGTCCGCCGCGGAGCTTTTTTCCGTTCCGCGGGCATGGCGTTTCATAACCACGAGAGGAAGAAAAAATGATGGATTTAAAAATATTTGACCGGATGGAGTCGGAAGTGCGTGGCTACATCCGGTCTTTCCCTGTCATTTTCAAACAGGCCAGAGGGTCTGTGCTGATCGATGAAAATGATCGCGAATACATCGATTTTTTCAGCGGCGCGGGCACGCTCAATTACGGCCACAACAATCCCGTGCTGAAGCAGAAGCTGATCGAGTATCTGGACACCGACGGGTTGGTGCACGGGCTGGACATGGCGACCAGCGCCAAGAAATATTTTCTGGAAACCGTGGACCAGGTTTTGCTGAAACCGCGTTCATGGCAATACACCTTGCAGTTCACAGGCCCCACCGGCACCAACGCGGTCGAGGCGGCATTGAAAATTGCGCGCCAGGTGAAAGGCCGGCAAAACATAGTTTCCTTCACTCATGGGTTTCACGGCGTCAGCGGCGGTTCGCTGGCCGTAACCGCCAATGCCAAGTTCCGCAAGGCGGCCGGCGTGGCTTTAGGCAATACGACCTTCATGCCGTTCGATGGTTATCTGGGGCCGGATGTGAATACCATGGCCTATCTGGAGCGCATGCTGGACGACCCCAGCAGCGGCATGGACCATCCCGCCGCCGTCATCGTCGAAACGGTGCAGGGCGAGGGCGGTGTCAATGTGGCTTCCAAGCGCTGGCTGCAGGAACTCGAACGCCTGTGCCGCCGGCACGACATGCTGCTGATCGTTGACGATATACAGGTCGGTTGCGGCCGAACGGGCGGCTTTTTCAGCTTCGAAGCGGCGGGCATCAAGCCGGACATCATTACCTTGTCCAAATCGCTGTCGGGCTTTGGCCTTCCCATGTCGCTGGTGCTGATGAAGCCCGAGCTGGACGTATGGAAGCCGGGGGCGCACAGCGGCACATTCCGCGGCAATAACCTGGCTTTCGTCACGGCGGCGCAGGCGCTGGACAGCTACTGGCGCGACGATGCGTTCGCCGACGCCACGCAGCGCAAGGAGCGGCTGGTGCGCGACTGGCTGGAGAACCTGGTGCACAGCTATCCGGGCTCCGGCCTGAGCGTGCGCGGCCGCGGCCTCATCCAGGGTCTGGTTACGCCCGCCGATGACGATATCGCCGCCCGCGTGGCCCAAAAGGCATTCGAGCATGGCGTGGTCATCGAGACATCCGGCGCCAACGACGAGGTCTTGAAGGTATTGCCGGCGCTCACCATAGAAGACGAGCTGCTGCAGCGTGGCCTGGAGGTCATAGAGCGCAGCCTGTCCGAAGTGCTGAGCGGCAAGGGCGCGCGCGCCCAGGTTTTGAAATTTGGAGGAAGAGCGGGATGATCGTAAGAAATGTGAAAGATGTGATTGGCACGGATCACGAAGTCAAGACGAATAATTGGCTCAGCCGCAGGGTGCTGCTGCAGAAAGACGGCATGGGCTTTTCTTTTCATGAAACCGTGATCTTTCCCGGAACCGAAACGCACATTCATTACGTGAACCACCTGGAAGCCGTGTGGTGCGTCGAGGGCGACGGGGAGATCGAGACCATAGCGGACGGAAAAAAATACGCGCTCGGCCCCGGCGTGGTGTATGCCCTGGATAAGAACGACGAACACTGGCTGCGCGGCGGCAAAGAACCCCTGCGTGTGATCTGCGTGTTCAATCCGCCGCTGACCGGCTTCGAGGTTCATGACGAGAAGGGCGTCTATCCCGCCGAGGCGCAGAATGTGGCGTAAGCCGCAAGGAGAGTAAATGAATACCTTAGCGAGTGATTTATATGTTTCCCGCAACGACCGGTCCTCGGCCATCATAGCCAGGCGGGATCCGGTCATTTATGAACAAGGGCAGTACGCCGACGCCTTGACCAGCGAGCAGGCTCAGTCCTACGAACGCGATGGTTTCCTGATGCTGGAAAACGTGTTCGGACCGGACGAGGTGCAGGCCTTGCTGGACGAGGTCGGGCGCATGAGCGCGGATCCATCCATCACGGGCCTGGAAGAGGCGATCACCGAACCGGGCAGCGATGCCGTGCGCTCCATCTTCAGGGTGCACGAGCTTAGCGATAGGCTGGCCAGGCTGGCCCGCGATCCTCGTCTTATCCATATTGCACGGCAGATACTGGGTTCCGAAGTCTATATGCATCAGTCCCGGGCCAACATGAAGCCGGGCTTCAAGGGCAAGGAGTTCTATTGGCATTCCGACTTCGAAACCTGGCACGTCGAGGACGGCATGCCCAGCATGCGGGCGCTTAGCTGCTCTGTCCTGCTGACCGACAATAACGAATGCAACGGGCCGCTGATGCTGGTCCCGGGTTCGCATCGGCAGTTCGTGTCGTGCCAGGGGCGGACGCCCGACGAGCATTACAAGAAATCGTTAAAGCAGCAGGAATACGGTGTTCCGGACCCCATCAGCCTGCGCTTGCTGGTGGAGCAGGGCGGCATACGGCCCATGGTGGGCAAAGCGGGATCGGTGGTGTTTTTCGACTGCAACACCATGCATGGCTCCAACGGCAATATATCGCCGTGGCCACGCGCCAATGTGTTCATGGTGTACAACAGCATGGAAAACACGCTGCAGCCGCCCAAGTATGGACTGACGCCGCGTCCCGAGCACATAGCCACGCGACGCCGTTTCGACGCATTGACACCGCTGGCCGCCGAGGCGCTTGCCGCGGCCTAGGGAAATGGGGTCAGGCTGGATTGATGAAGCCCTTCAGGAACTCACCCGTGCGTTCCTGTTCGGGCTCGGCCAGCACCTGTTCGGGCGGCCCTTCTTCCACAATCCGGCCCTTGTCGAAAAAACACACCCTGTCTGAAATCTGCTTGGCGAACTGCATCTCGTGGGTCACCAGCAGCATGGTCAGATCGTGTTCCTCGGACAGGCGCTGTATGACCGTGAGCACTTCGCCCACCAGTTCGGGATCGAGCGCCGACGTGGGTTCGTCGAACAGCATGATATTGGGCCGCATGGCCAGGGCGCGGGCTATGGCCACGCGTTGTTGCTGGCCGCCCGACAACTGGCTGGGGAACTTGTCGGCCTGATCTGAAAGGCCGACAAGTTCCAGGTATTTTTCAGCACGCTCATTCGCCTTGTCCTTGGACAGGCCCAGCACCTGCACCGGCGCCTCGGTAATATTGCGCCGCACGGTCATGTGAGGGAAAAGGTTGAACTGCTGGAACACCATGCCCATTTCCTTGCGCATCTGGCGTAAATGTTCTTCGCTGGCGGGCACCAGGCGGTCATCCTTGTACTGGTGCCACAATGGCTTGCCGGCGACGTGGATGACGCCCTCATTGATGGTTTCAAGCGTCATCAGTATGCGCAGCACGGTCGACTTGCCCGATCCGGATGGGCCGATGATGGTGACCTTCTCGCCTTTTTGCACTTCAAAGTCCAGCTCATCCAGGACGGTGACGTCGCCGAAGCGCTTCACCACCTTATCGAATTTGATAATGGGTTCTGTCATCGCAGGGGTAATCCTTGCTTGGGCAGGCGCGTGTCAAGATAGCGCACGGCGGCGGAAGCCACCAGCGTCAATATCAGGTACAGGCCGCCTACCATGGAGAGGGGGATCAGGTAATTGAACGTGCGGTCGCCGATGATCTTGGCGACATTGAGCATCTCCAGGACCGATACGACCGACAGCACCGGCACGTCCTTCATGATGGACACCAGGTAATTGCCCAGCGCGGGGATGATGCGTGGAATGGCCTGCGGCACGATGATGGCATTGAAGGTGCGCAACGCCGAAAGATCCAGCGCCCGCGCCGCTTCGGTCTGCCCATGGGCGATGGATTCTATTCCCGCCCGGTAGACTTCCGATGTGTAGGCGCTGTATTGCAGGCCCAGGGCCAGCGCGCCGGTCAGGAAGGCCGGCAGCACGATGCCGTATTCCGGCAGGACGTAGTACAGGAAAAAAAGCTGCACCAGCAGCGGCGTGTCGCGGATGAATTCCGTGAACAGCCGCGCGGGCCAGGAAATCAGCCGGATGCGAGACGCCTTCAGGGCGGCCAGGATCAGGCCCAGCACCGCCGCCACGACGAATCCCAGCACGGTGGCCTGCAGGGTAACCACCAGGCCTTTCAGCAGTATGGGCAGTATGGAGCCCGCGAACAGCCAGTTGTTGGCCGTGTCCCACTCTATGCCGAACAGCATGTCAGGTTCTCCCCGCGCGCCAGCGTCCGACCGACCGTTCCAGCAGCTTCATGATGGCGGTCAGCACCAGCGCCATGCCGAAATACATCAGCAGCAGCAAGGTATAGACCGTAACGCTGTCCTGCGTGAAGTTGCGGATCTGCTCGGCCCGGAATGCCAGGTCGCCCAGGCTGATCAGCGACACCAGCGCGGTGTCCTTCAGGTTCTGGACGGCAAGGTTGCCGAAGCTGGGCATCATCTCGGGAATGGCCTGAGGCAGGGATATGCGCCATAGCACCTGTCTGGGTGTGAAATCCAGCGCCTTGGCCGCCTCGTGCTGGGACAGCGGCACGGCCTGGATGGCGCCTCGGACCACTTCGGCTCCATAAGCGCCGATATTCAGGCTAAGGGCCAGCGTGCCGGCAATCACCGGCGGAAGACGCAGGTCCAGGCCGATTGCCTGCCCCAGAATGGGCAGTGCAAAGTACAGCCAGAACAATTGCACCAGCAGGGAGGTGCCGCGAAAGACTTCGATGAAGACTATCGATACGCCCCGCGCCAGCCAATTATGCGACAGTTTCCCCAGTCCGAAGGCAAAGGCGAAGAACGCTCCCAGTATGGTGGAGTAGACCGTGAGCTGTATCGTTACCCAGGCGCCTTGCAGCAGCGGGGTGCTGTAGCTTAACCATTCCATGGCCGACTCAGCGCTTTATTCGGCGCACAACTGCTCGGTGGTCTTGCTGAATGATTCCTTGGCGTCCGCATCGCTGAATCCGTACTGGGAGAGGATTTTTTTCCATCCGTCCGTCTTTTTGAACTTCGCCAGCTCCGTGTTCACGGCATTGCGGAAATCTTCGGAGTCCTGGCTGAAGGTGAATGCGCCCCAGCTGCGGGCAGGAACGCCATTGATGACGGGGTCGGTAAAGTTTGCGGCGGGCTCCACTTTCTTGCTCTTTTGGGCCAACTGGCTGACGGTAAGGCTGGTGGCGGCATAAGCGCTGGCTCGACCGGTCGATACCGTGGAAATGGCATCGGCGTTATTCGATATCGTCACCATGCGATCAGGCGGCACGTTCAGCGCCTGCAGCATTTCCAACTGGTCCGCTCCCGCCATGATGGCCACCTTTTTGTCGGACTTCGCAAAGTCCTGGTAGGTGTGGACATTGTCGGGATTGCCCTTGGCAACCAGGAGGCCTTCGCCGTAGGAACTGTTCGGTTCGGAAAACAGCACCTCTTTGCAGCGCTGGGGCAGGATGGCCATTTCAGCGGCCACCATGTCAAAGCGGTTGGCCCGAAGGCCCGGGATCAGGGAGCCGAAATTCGTGGTGACCCATTCGATTTTCTTGATGCCCAGCTGTTCCATGATGTGCTTGGCGACATCGGGGCCGGCGCCCTTGGCCTGGCCGTCCAGATCCATATACCCATAAGGGATTTCATTGGCAACCGCGATGCGTACCTGGCCGCGGCTCTTGATGTCCTGCAGGCTGGCGGCATGGGCCAGCGTGGCGGCGCCTGTGGCGAGCACGGCGGCAACGGCGTATAGGGCGACTTGATGAGTCTTGTTCATTGCTTGTCCTTTTTAGGTGATTGGCACGACGAGGACTCCCTCAGCGATATTGTTTTGCTATAAAACGATAGCTACAAAAATCATACACCATATAATTATTTCTATTCAAATCAATATAAACATAATGAATCTATTGCGCATGGTTTTTTACAGAGGGAGGGTGCTGGGTTTGAAAGTAATCGTTGGCAGCATGGCAAGTCTGTGCTAGGATTGACGACTATGTATCGCGCTTTCCAATTTTTCTTTTTTTATTTTTTTGCTTTTCCAAAACCGCTGGTGGAGGAAGGGAAGCGTTGTACGCAGTAAAAAAGAACCAAATTCCCAAAAAGCCGCCAGCTCAGCTAGGCGGCTTTTTTTGTACCGCCCGCTACGTTGGACACCTACTCTGGAGTTAAGCCGTGTTGCACAATACTGATGATTTACGTATCCGGGAAATCAAGGAACTTAGCCCTCCGTCGCATGTCATGCGCGAATTTCCCTGCACCACCGGGATCTCGGCCACCGTTTACGGCGCCCGCCATGCGCTGCATGACATCTTGCAGGGCAGCGATGATCGCCTTGCGGTGGTGATCGGCCCGTGTTCCATACACAATCCCGTCGCCGCCATCGAGTATGCCAATCGCCTGGTCGCCCAGCGCGACCGCTACAAGGGCGAGCTGGAAATCATCATGCGTGTGTATTTCGAAAAGCCGCGCACCACCGTGGGCTGGAAAGGGCTGATCAACGATCCCGGTTTGGACGGCAGCTTCAATATCAACCAGGGCCTGCGCACGGCGCGTGAATTGCTGATCGAGGTCAATAAGCTTGGGCTGCCCGCCGGTTGCGAGTTCCTTGACATGATTACACCCCAATATATTGCCGACCTGGTGTCCTGGGGCGCCATCGGTGCGCGTACTACCGAAAGCCAGGTTCACCGCGAACTGGCTTCCGGCCTTTCGTGCCCGGTCGGCTTCAAGAACGGCACCGACGGCAATATCAAGATCGCCATCGACGCCATCAAGGCCGCATCGCAGCCGCATCATTTCCTGTCGGTTACCAAGGGCGGCCACTCCGCCATTGTTTCCACCGTGGGCAACAACGATTGCCACGTCATCCTGCGCGGCGGTAAAGTGCCTAATTACGATGCCAAGAATGTGGAATCGGCAAGCCAGACACTGGAAAAATCCGGCCTGCGCCCGCGCATCATGATCGACGCCAGCCATGCAAACAGCAACAAGGACTATCGCAACCAGCCCCTGGTCCTGGACGACGTTGCCCGGCAGATGGAAACCGGCGACGAGCGGATATTCGGCGTGATGGTGGAAAGCAATCTGGTGGGCGGCCGCCAGGATATGGTGCCCGGACAGCCTCTGACCTATGGACTGAGCATTACCGACGGCTGCATAGACTGGGATGCTTCCTTGCAGGTGCTTGAGCGCCTGTCGCAGGCTGTCAAGAATCGGCGTCAACTGCGGACGCAATCGGCAAATGCCCTGATCGGCAATCAGGCTTAAAAACCGTTAGTATCAAGATGGAAACATCGGAAAGTTAAGGAGTCCAGGCATGAATGCCCCCGTCGTTACGCAAGCCATGCGCCGCATGATTCCCGCTGGCTTTCTCGAAGCGCTTCAAGAGCAGTTCGGCTCCCGGTTCTCCACGGCCCACGCCGTGTGCGAGCATCACGGACGCGACGAGTCTCCTTATCCGCCCATGCTGCCGGACGGCGTGGTTTTCGCCCTCAGCACCGAAGATGTGGCTTGGGTGGCGCGGCATTGCCATCGGCATAAAGTGCCTTTGATACCGTTTGGCGTGGGCTCCTCGCTGGAGGGCCACCTGCTGGCCATACAAGGCGGCATCAGCCTGGACCTGTCAGGCATGAACCAGTTGGTGGCCGTGCATCCGGGCGATTTCACCGCCACGGTGCAGGCGGGCGTCACCCGCAAGCAGTTGAACGACGAGATTCGCGATACCGGCTTGTTTTTCCCGATCGATCCAGGGGCCGACGCCAGCCTGGGCGGCATGGCGGCCACGCGCGCCTCGGGCACCAATGCGGTTCGCTACGGAACCATGCGCGAGAACGTCATGTCGCTGAAAGTCGTGACCGCGGATGGCCGCGTCATCGAGACGGCGAACCGGGCCAGGAAATCGTCCGCCGGTTACGATCTGACGCGTATCTTTGTGGGCAGCGAAGGCACCCTGGGCATCATTACCGAAGTCACCGTTCGCCTGTACCCGCAACCCGAGGCCATATCGGCCGCCATCTGCAACTTCCCCACGCTGGATGCCGCCGTGCAGAGCGTTATCGAGGTCATACAGATGGGCGTGCCGGTGGCGCGCGTGGAGTTCATGGATGCCTGGGCGGTCAAGGCCACCAATGCCTACAGCAAGCTGGCCCTGAAGGAATCGTCGCTCTTGCTGTTCGAATTCCACGGCAGTCCGGCCGGCGTCAAAGAGCAGGCCGAGATCGTGCAAAGCATTACCCACGATAACGGCGGCATGGACTTCGAATGGGCCGACAGGCCCGAAGATCGCAGCCGGCTATGGACAGCCCGCCACAATGCTTATTTCGCGGGCTTGCAATTACGCCCGGGCTGCCGCTCCAGCACCACCGATGTATGCGTGCCCATTTCACGATTGGCCGAGTGCGTATCCGAGACGGCGGCCGAATTGGACCGTGCAAGTTTTCCCTATACCATCGTGGGCCATGTCGGCGACGGCAACTTCCATGTGCTGATGCTGCTGGACCCCGACAACCCCCAGGAATGGGAGGAATCCGAAAGGCTTAACCAGCGCCTGGTGGAGCGCGCCATCCAAATGGATGGAACTTGCACCGGCGAACATGGCGTGGGCCTGCATAAAATGGAATTCATGCTTGCCGAGCATGGCCAGGATGCCCTGGACTTGATGGACAGCCTGAAAAAGGCGTTCGATCCGCACAATATCCTGAATCCGGGTAAGATCATCCCGCACGTATAAATGCGCCTGCGCCGGAAGGGGCGCAGCAATAACAAAAGAGACACATGAACGATACTTCGATAGCGCCGGCGCAGGGGACTTTGCCGGACTTTGCAGGCCTTATCGCTCGGATCAGGCACAGCGTGCCCCAGCATTGCATATTGACCAAGGTTGAGGATACCCGGCCTTACGAGTGCGACGGCCTCTCGCTGTACCGGGCCTTGCCGCCGGTGGTCGTACTGCCCGAGACCGAAGAGCAGGTTGTGGCGGTTTTGCAGGCTTGCAAGGCCTTCAATATTCCCATCGTCGCCCGCGGCGCGGGCACCGGCCTTTCGGGCGGCGCCATGCCGCACGCGCAAGGCATTTTGCTGGGCTTGGCCAAGCTCAACCGAATCCAAAAAATCGACCCCAAAACGGCAACGGCGGTGGTCCAGCCCGGCGTGCGCAACCTGGCCATATCCGAGGCCGCCGCGCCCTACGGTTTGTATTACGCGCCGGATCCATCCAGCCAGATAGCTTGTTCGATCGGCGGCAACGTCGCCGAAAACTCCGGCGGAGTGCATTGCCTGAAATACGGCCTGACCGTGCACAACATCCTGCGGGTCCGCGTGGTGACCATAGACGGCGATGTCCTGGAGCTGGGCTCCGAAGCGCCGGACAGTCCCGGGCTGGATCTGCTGGCGGCCTTCATCGGTTCCGAAGGCATGCTGGGCGTTGTTACGGAAGTCACCGTCAAGCTGATACCCAAGCCGACCTGCGCACGCGTCATCATGGCCAGTTTTTCCAGTGTCGAGACGGCCGGCCAGGCCGTCACCAACGTCATTGCCGCCGGCATCATCCCCGCTGGCCTCGAGATGATGGACAAGCGGGCTGTCCACATGGTCGAACCGTTCGTCAATGCCGGCTACGACCTGGACGCCGCCGCCATCCTGCTGTGCGAATCGGACGGCACCGACGAAGAAGTCGATGACGAAATCGCGCGCATGCAGGCGGTTTTCCAGCAGGCCGGCGCAACCCGGCTGCAGGTATCCAGCTCCGAGGAGGAAAGGCTGCTTTTTTGGGCGGGCCGCAAAAACGCCTTTCCGGCCGCGGGGCGTGTATCGCCCGATTACTATTGCATGGACGGCACGATTCCGCGCCGCCATCTGGGGCGTGTGCTGAGCGCCATCGAGCAAATGGAAGACGAGTACGGCCTGCGTTGCGCCAACGTCTTCCATGCGGGCGACGGCAATCTGCACCCCCTGATCCTGTTCGATTCCAACCAGCCCAATGAAGTCGAACGCGCCGAGAAATTCGGCGCGGCCATTCTGGAACTTTGCGTGCAGGTCGGCGGTACGATTACCGGTGAGCATGGGGTGGGCCTGGAAAAGATCAACCAGATGTGTGTGCAGTTCACCCGTGAAGAGCTGGATTTCTTCAGCGCCCTGAAAAAGGCTTTCGATCCCTATGGGCTGCTGAACCCCGAAAAGCTCATCCCGACGCTGGTGCGTTGCGCCGAGTACGGCAAGATGCATGTTCACAGCGGTGAAATCCGCTTTCCCGATCTGCCTCGTTTTTAAGGATCAAGCATGGATTTCGCGTTATCCGAACTTTCGCAGCAAGTGATGGCCGCTCGCGGAGCCGAGCGTCCCGTTTACATACGGGGCGGCGGAACCAAGAATTTCTATGGCGAGCCTTTCGACGGCGAAGCCATCCCCGACTTTGCCGTGCTGGACCTGTCCGGCTATCACGGCATAGTCAACTACCAACCCTCCGAGCTCGTGGTCACCGTCAAGGCAGGCACGCTGCTCAGCGACCTTGAAAAAGTGCTGGACGAGCAGAACCAGATGCTGGCCTTCGAGCCCCCGCGTTTTGGCGCGGCTTCCACCATAGGTGGCTGTGTGGCTAGCGGACTCTCCGGTCCCAGGCGCATGGCGGCCGGCAGTGTGCGCGACTTCGTGCTGGGGGCCAAGCTGCTGGACTCATCGGGGCTTACCCTGAGCTTCGGCGGCGAGGTAATGAAAAACGTAGCGGGCTATGATGTTTCGCGGCTGCTGGCCGGCTCGATGGGCATCTTCGGCGCGCTCATCGAAGTCTCCATCAAGGTCGCGCCCAAGCCTTTCCAGGAAAAAACCGTATTGATCGAGGTCGATGAGGATGGCGCCCTGGAGTATTTCAATACATGGCGAGGCCTGCCCCTGCCCATTACCGGGACGGCCTGGCTCGCGCAGCCCGATGTGCCCGGGGGACTGTTGCATGTGCGGCTGTCGGGCAGCGAGCCCGCGGTATTGAACGGCATCAAAAGGCTGGGCGGCGATGTGCTGCCCGAGCCGGCGGCGCGGGCGTTCTGGGACAGCATGCGCGACCAGACTCATCCTTTCTTCCAGGCGCGGCCTTTGTGGCGCGTGGCGCTGCCGCCCCAAGCCCCGGCGTTGGAAGCCGGCTCGACGCTGATTGAATGGAATGGAGGGCAGCGCTGGGTCTGCGCCGTCGATTCCCCCGCCGACTTCCGTGCCGCCATCGCCCGGCGCGGCGGGCATGCGACCCTGTTCCGTTTCGATTCCAGGCCGGCCAATGTGCCTGTATTCCACCCCCTGGAGTCCGGCCTGAAGAATATCAATCGGCGCCTGAAGCAGGAGCTCGACCCGGTGGGTATATTTAATCCTAAACGCCTGTTTCCCGATTTTTGAGAGTAAACCGTGCAAACAAATCTAGCGTCTTGGGCGCAGGAATCCGAGCTGGGGCAGGATGCCGATGAAATACTGCGCCGCTGCGTGCATTGTGGTTTTTGCCTGGCCACCTGTCCCACCTATCAAATACTGGGCGATGAGCGCGACAGCCCGCGCGGGCGCATCTACCTGATCAAGCAGGTGCTGGAAGGCGTGGAGCCAACCGCCGCCACGCAAGAGCACCTGGACCGTTGCCTGACATGCAGAAACTGCGAAACCACCTGTCCTTCGGGCGTGGAGTACGGCGCCCTGGTCGATATCGGACGCAATCTGGTCGACCAACGGGTCGAGCGGCCGCTTGCCCAGCGGATGACGCGCGCGCTGCTGCGCCGCATGCTGAACTCTCGCTTGTTCGGCCCGGCGCTGGCCCTGGGCCGCATGCTGCGCCCCGTGCTGCCCACTGTATTAAAAAACAAGATTCCATCCTTCCGGCCAGCGGGCGCCGTCCCGTCGAACGGGGCGCGCCACGCGCGCCAGGTCCTGATGCTGGCCGGCTGTGTGCAGCCGGCCATGATGCCCGCCATCGATGCCGCCACCATACGTGTCCTTGACGCGCTGGACATAGGTACCCGGGTTGTTCCGGGCGCCGGCTGTTGCGGGGCGATCAATTTCCACCTGGATGCACAAGAGGCCGCGCTTGATCAGATGCGCGCCAATATCGACGCATGGCTGCCGCTGCTAGATAGCGGCCAGGCTGAATGCATCATCATGAACGCATCCGGTTGCGGCGCCATGGTCAGGGAATATGCGCATCATCTGCGCCACGATCCCGATTATGTTGCCAAGGCGCTGCGCCTGGTCGACAAAGTGCGCGATGTGGCCGAGGTCGTCGCCCCCCACGCGGCCCAGCTCAAAGCCAGGCTGGACGGCTTGCCGGGCAAGACGGCGTTTCATCCGCCATGCACTTTGCAGCATTGGCAGGGGCTGCGCGGCGTCAGCGAACGCATGCTGGCCGACCTGGGCTTTTCGATGCAGCCCTTCACCGAATCGCATCTGTGCTGCGGCTCGGCCGGCACTTATTCGGTTACCCAGCCCGAATTGGCCAAATCCTTGCGCGACCGCAAGCTTGACGCCATACAGGCAACGCAGCCCGATTGCATCGTTTCATCCAATATAGGGTGCATCACGCATTTGCAAAGCGGCACGGAAATTCCCGTGCGCCACTGGGTGGAAATCGTCGATCAGGCCTTGTCCCGCGCCAGCGTCTAAAATACGGGAATGTCTAAAACATCTGTATCGAAAGGACGCGTCGTGGTCGGCATGTCCGGCGGGGTCGATTCCTCGGTCACCGCGTGGTTGCTGAAAGAGCAGGGCTACGACGTGCTGGGCCTGTTCATGAAGAACTGGGAAGACGATGACGACTCGGAGTATTGCTCCACACGGCAGGATTGGCTGGACGCCGCCAGTGTGGCGGACCTGATCGGTGTCGACATCGAAGCCGTGAATTTCGCGGCCGAGTACAAAGACCGGGTCTTTGCCGATTTCCTGCGCGAGTATTCCGCCGGCCGTACGCCCAACCCCGACGTCCTGTGCAATGCCGAAATCAAGTTCAAGGCCTTCCTGGACCATGCCATGGCGCTGGGCGCGGAGCATATCGCCACCGGCCACTACGCCCGTGTGCGCGGCGTCCAGACGGCCAGCGGCTCGCAATATCAATTGCTGAAGGCGCTGGACCTGACCAAGGACCAAAGCTATTTCCTGCACAGATTGAATCAGCAGCAACTGGCCAGGACGCTATTCCCCTTGGGCGAAATCCCCAAGACCGAAGTCAGGCGCATTGCGCAGTCCTTGCAACTGCCGAATGCCGCCAAGAAAGATTCGACCGGCATTTGCTTCATTGGCGAACGGCCTTTCCGCGAGTTCCTGAATCGTTACCTGCCCACCAAGCCCGGCCCCATCAAGACGCCCGAGGGCCAAGTGCTGGGCCAGCATCAGGGCTTGTCCTTTTACACGCTGGGCCAGCGCAAAGGCCTGGGTATAGGCGGGGTAAAAGGACAGCAGCGCGACGATGGCACGGCCGACGCCTGGTATACGGCTCGCAAGGATCTGGAAAGCAACACCTTGTATGTGGTGCAGGGGCACGACCATCCTTGGCTATTGGGCCAGAGCCTGCGGGCGCAGGATGCCAGTTGGGTGGCCGGCCATCCGCCGGAGCCGGGCGAATATTCGGCAAAAACCCGCTATAGGCAGGCCGATTCGGCCTGTGTCCTGGAAGGCATTGCCGACGATGCCTTCTCTTTGTCGTTCGCCGAGAACCAATGGGCGGTCACGCCTGGGCAATCCGCCGTGCTCTATGCCGGCGATGTCTGCCTGGGCGGCGGTATTATCGTCTAGGTGGATCGGGGCGGAAAGGCGCCGGAGCTTCAAACGCATGGCAGGCCGCCGGAATCGGCGCGCCTGCATGTGCGTTTCATCAGGCGTTGATGCCTTTCAAGAACATATAGATGGCCAGGGCGTACAGCATGCCGGCAAAGACACGCTTGAGCTTCTTGACGGGAAGGTTATGGGCGGCCTTGGCTCCCAGGGGAGCGGTAAAAACGCTGGCTGCCGCAATCAATCCCAGAGCCGGCAGTGAAATATAGCCGAACGCGCCCGCCGGCAGGCCGGTAACGGACATGCCCGAAACGATATAGCCGGCCACATTGGCCACGGCAATGGGAAAGCCCAGTGCGGCGCTGGTGGCCACGGCTGTATGGATGGCGATGTTGCACCAGGCCATGAAGGGGACGCTTATGAAACCGCCTCCCGCGCCGACCAGGCCCGAAAAAAAACCGATGACTCCGCCCGCAAGCAACTGCCCGCCGGTGCCCGGCATCTGGCGTGTGGGTGGCGGCTTCTTGTCCAGGAACATCTGCGTGGCTGAAAAGGCGACGAAGACGCCGAAGAAGATGGCCAGATAAGCGCCCTTGAGCACGGAGAATACCCCTACGCTGCCTATCATGCTGCCGATGACAATGCCGGGAGCGAGCTTGCGCACGATATCCCAGCGCACCGCGCCGCGTTTATGGTGGGCCCGGACGCTGGAGATGGATGTGAAAATGATGACTGCCATGGACGTGGCAATAGCCATTTTGACCGCCAGCTCGCTGTCCACGCCTTGCAACGAGAACATGAAGGTAAGGAATGGGACAAGGACCATGCCTCCGCCTATTCCGAGCAGCCCGGCCAGGAAGCCGCTGCCGATTCCAAGTAGAAGTAGTTCGATGATGTGGAAGGTATTCATAAGCTTATGCTGGGTCGGCGTGGCGCCGAAGTGGCTGGGCGCTTAGCCAATAAAAAGAATGCCCCTGGCAGGCAGTGCCAGGTACCGGAATAAAAGCACCGGTATCATGACACATTCCGCCGTTTAAGGTGGCGTCAAGCTTGCAGATTGCTGAAACGCTTGAATTGAAGGCGTATGCCCTCGGCCGTTTCATTGCTCCCCATTAATGTCCCAAGCAGAAGGCGCGCCTTCAATGCGTCAAGCAGGCCGGCTGGTATCAAGCCCCGGTTTATCAGGTCGATTTCCGAGCCCGGGAATCCGTATGTATTGGTGAACACGGGTCCAGCTGGCGTTCGTACGGCAAGCACGACCGGCATTTTTTCCACCAGGTCGGACAGCTCCGGAACCCAGCTTTGCGGAACGTGTCCTGCGCCCATCGCTTCGATGACAGCTCCGGCATAACCCATGCCGGGCAAGGCGCCAAGCAGGCGGCCGTCATCGCCCAGGCATGCCTTGACGATTGCGATGTCCGGCAAGGCGCCGGGTCGGGATATCGCAAGACGGGGCATGGCGGGGGATGAGGTGAACAGCACGCGCTGCTCGCAAACCAATCCGACGGGGCCGGCGCTGGGCGACATGAAGGAGGATGTCAGGCCGGTATGTCCCTTTCGGATAAAGGCGGCGGCATGCACCTCGTCGTTCAGCACGACCAGGGTGCCGCGGCCGGCGGCATGGGGCGAGCCGGCCACCACGATCGAGGCCAGCAGGTTGGCGGGGCCGTCAGCGCCGGCTGCCTGGGCGCCGCGCATGGCGCCCGTGACGATAACCGGTTTCTTGTCGGCGACGAGCAGGTCGAGCAGGAAGGACGTTTCCTCGATGGTGTCCGTGCCCTGGATGACGATGGCGCCATCGATGCCGCCGTCGAACCGTTGTTGAATCAGCTGCGCGAGGTCCACGATATGGTTCGTTGTCAGTGAAGCGCCGGGCATGCTGCTGAAGGTCAGGGCCTCGATGTCGGCTTGCTGCCCAATTTGGGGAACGGCGTTAAGGAGATCGGCGGCGGTGAGCGTAGGCGCGATGCCTTTCGACCCCTGGCCGCTGGTCATGGTGATGGTGCCGCCGGTGGAAACAACAATGAGCTTGGGCTTGGACATACGGTGGATTCTATGTTTGATGGTTGCTGTATATGCTGTAAGGGGCGCGCCAGGGCGCCCCTGGTCCCTGGGCTGCCTGCCCGGTCAATCTATGGTGATGCCGGTTTCCTGTACGACCTTGCCGTAGCGGGATATTTCCGACTCCAGCAGCTTTGCGATTTCCGCAGGCGGGGTATTCAGCGGCTTGGCGCCCAGATTGCCAAAGGTCTGGATTATCTTGGGACTTTGCACGGCTTTGCCGAAGGCCTCGTTCAGACGGGACACGATCTCGTTGGGCATGCCTGCAGGCCCCAGGATTCCGCTGTACAGCGTGAGTTCGGCGGCGGGTACACCTGCTTCGCGGATGGTGGGAACATCGGGCAATGCATCGATGCGGTCGGGGGTGCTGACGGCCAGAGCGCGCAACTTGCCGGCCTTGACCTGCGTAATGGCGGGAGGCATGCTGCTGAATGCATATTCGATGTCTCCGGAAATGATGGAAGTCACCAGCGGCGCGCTGCCCTTGTAGGGAATATGAACGATGTCGTTCTTGACGGCCTTGTTCATCATTTCGCTGGCTAGATGGATGATGGTGCCGTTTCCGGACGAGCCATAGGAATAGGCGCCGGGTTTCTCTTGTATGCGGCTATTCAATTCTTTGACGGTCTTGACGGGTGACTTCGCATTGATCACCAACAACAAGGGGGTGGACGACACCATCGCCACCGGGGTGAAGTCCTTGATGGTGTCGTAGGGCAGCTTCTTGTAAAGGCTGGCGTTGATCGCATGCGTGGTCAGGTCCTGGAACAGCAGCGTATAGCCGTCCGCTTTGGAGCGCGCCACGACATCCGACGCAATGGTCGTACCCGCGCCGGGACGGTTCTCCACCACGATGGTCTGCCCCAGTACTGTGGATGCTTCGCTGGCGACGGCTCGCGCCACGACGTCGGAAATGCCTCCGGGCGGGAAACCCACGACCATGCGTATGGGCTGCGTGGGATAGCTGCCCTGTGCCAGCACAGGGCTGGCCGCCAGCGCCAGGGCGCAAAGCAAGGGTCGGGAAAGTCGTGCAATTTTTTTCATGTATGTCTCCGGTTATAGCAACGTAAAAGTTGAGGGGGTAGGTTATTTGGCGAGCGCCTGCAGGGATTGCCAGTAGCCTTCGATCTGCGCGCGCTCGAGATTGCGGGCGATGAATACCAGCGCCGATTGCCCGGTTCCACCCGGGTCGCGCTCCAGAGCCACGGGCCGATCGTAGACATGGCATACGCCCTGGATCAGTTGCGCTTGGCTCTCGCCTTCGAAATAGACGATGCCTTTCACGCGTAGAAGGTCCTGGCCCCGCAGGCGCAGCAGCGTGGACATGAACAAATCGAACAAGGAGCGATCAAGCGGCGCATCAAAACGCAGGGCGAAGCTGGCGATGCCGGCGGGATGGATGGAGCGCTGCCGGGCAAGATAGGCGCCCTCGGCGCCTGGCGAGGCGGTTTCATCGGACGGCCGCCCGTCGGACGCGTCGTTTTGCCTGAGAGCGTGAATATCGCCGAACAGGCCGCCGGCATTTCCCGGCAGGAAGGCGGGATGATCGAACGGCGTGGCATTGGCCAGCAAGGCAATGTCGATATCGCCCTGCGTTGCGGCGATGCCGTTGGCATAGCTATTGATCGAGCGCGCCCAGGCCCAGGCGGCGTCGGCCTGGATGGGCGTGGACAGGTCGGACTTGCTCAGGATGATCAGGTCGGCTGCCGCCACCTGCGCGTCGGCTATGGCCTGTGCGGCCTGGCGCGCCTGTGCATTGACCGGGTCGATCAAGGCGACGACGTGGGCAAGCCGATAATCGCGTGCCAGCGGGCCGTCGCCATACAATGTTTGGGCGATGGGGCCCGGTTCCGCAAGGCCGCTGGTCTCGATGATGACGCGGTCGAAGCTGGGCAGTTCCCCGCGATATCGACGCATGCCCAGGTCGACGAGCAGCGCCTGAAGGTCGCCGCGCAGTTGGCAGCACATGCAGCCGTTATCGAGCAGCACCGTCTCGTCATCGGATCGCTCGAGCAACTGGTGATCTATGCCGATTTCGCCGATCTCGTTGACGATGAGCATGGAATTCGATAGCTCGGGCGTGGCCAGTACTTTCTTGAGCAGGGTGGTCTTGCCGCTGCCCAGAAAGCCCGATACGACAATGACGGGTGTGCGTGCATCCGTCCGCATGGCTACACCGTCATTTCGATTGCATACAGTCCGCCCGCATGGCGGTCGACGGCGAATACGATGCCGCGGTCGTCGACGAACACGTCGTTGAACTGTATGGAACCGGCCGGCGAGCCCGCCGGCGCGTCCGGCACGAAATAAGCGACCTCCTGCGGGCTGTAGGGATCGCGGATATCGTAGGCCCGTATGCCGCCGTTGAAGTATGAGCACACGAGAATGTCTTCTGATTTCCAGGATCCCGGCACCGGCGTGTTTTCGTGCACATTGTGCGCGCCGTAGCGGCCGCCCCTTTGCTTGTGTATTTCCACCGGCGGCATGGGCAGCGTGGATATGCTGATCGGATGCTTTTCGTCGCTTATGTCCACGAGCCAGACCAGCTTGGGCCAGTCCGCGGCGTTGTCCTGCACGGTTTCATCGCTGACCACCATCAAATTGCGCCCGAACAGCGGCAGCGCGGTATGCGTGAAGCCCTTGAATGGCGGGGAGTTCATGAATCGTGAGATCGGTCTGGGATTGCTCAGGTCCGATATGTCCATGATGAATGCGCCGCCATCCAGGTAACCCAGGTAGCAGCGGTCGGGCCGTTGCGGGTAGACGTTGGTGTTGTGGGCGCGGAAGCCCGAATCGAATTCCGGAGCAAGGCGCTCGGGGGGCGGAGCATCGTCGCCTTGCATGGTTCCCGGCAGGTGCCAGCGTCCTATGGCCTTGGGCGAAGTCGGATTGCTGACGTCGACTATGCGATAGACCTGGTCATCCTTGGGGTTGTGTGGAACCAATTCGGGATCGCCGCAAGCCATGTGGACTGTCGTGCCGTCCACGAACCAAAGGCAGTGCGCGCCACGGGAGTGGGGAGCGGAGGCGTCGAAGTGAGACAGCAACCGGGGCTTCTCGGGCTGGCTGATGTCGAAGAGATCGAATCCCGCGGGCTTGAGACCTGGCTGGCTGACCTGGTAGGCCACCGCCATGAGATTGCCGCTGATTTCCAGCGAGTTCGAACGTACATTGGCGTGCGGAAGATCGGTTTGGACCAGTACGCGCGGATGACGGGGGTCGGAGACGTCGACGGCGGTGAAATTCTTGGGTGCGCCTTCGTGCGCCAGCCACAGGACACGCCGCCCATCCGGCAGGCACTGCATGGCAATGCCTTCGCCTACGCCGCCGAAACCGCCCAGGGTGTCTTGCGATAGCAGGCGCATGTTGCGCTGCTGAGGATAAAAGGTTTTTTGCATACCTTGGGTTTCCTTAAGATTGAGCGGTTGCCGAGCCGGATTCGACGGGACTGGCCTTGTCGTACCATTCCAGTATCTGTTTGCCGGTCATGAAGCGGACGCCTTCATGTCCAGCTATGTATGTCAGAGCGTTCTCCAGGTGCTTGATGCGATGGGGGACGCCGCTGAGGAAAGGGTGGACGGCAATCGCCATCACGCGGACACGTTCTTCGCCTTCCATGTACAGGCGATCGAAGCTGTCTCGTACGCGCGTATAGAACTCTTCGGAGCGATGGTGCTGAACCGCCATCATGGGAACATCGTTGAGTTCCACGGAGTAGGGCATGGCGACCATCGGGCCGGTGGCCGTCTTCAGGCGGCACGGTTCGTCGTCCAGGACCCAGTCGCCGATATACCGTATGCCGGCCGCATGAAGCAGATCGACGCTGTCCAGGGTTTCGGTCAGTCCGGGGCCTAGCCAGCCAACGGGAGCATTGCCCGTGAAACCGCGTATGGCGTCCACCGTCTTGGCGATCATTTCAGCCTGGTCGTCGACCGCGTGCGTCGGCATCTGGATATAGCCGTGCCCCATGAATTCCCAACCGGCGTCATGCGCCGCCTGAGCCACCCGCGGGTAGCTGGAGCACACCATGCCATTGATGGAAAGCGTCGGGACGACGCCCAGCTTATCGAACAAGGCCTTCATGCGCCAGAATCCCACCCGCATGCCATATTCATGCCAGGCCCAATTGGGCACGTCGGGAAAGGGCGTGACGCCGGTAGGCGCCGGCAATACCTGACGGGCCATGGGACGGGCAATGTCCCAGTGCTCCACATTGACGATAGGCCACACGATAATGCGGGCGTTTTCGGGGCGGCTTAAAGGCGGGCGATCGATGATGGCCGAATAAGGCAACCGTTCGGCAGGTGTTGTGGGGAAATTTTCATTCATAATATGGAAGTTTTCTAAGTGCGGTAATATGGATGGCAAGTATTTTTGAATCAATGCCATCAATCTAGATAGCTGCTACGGCAGTGTCAATGCCTATTCTTTGTAATTCCACTATATGGATAATTTGCTTGAAGCGGGACCCGCTGGCCGGGCGGCCGTGCCCGGGACCCAGGCCATCCGCCGCTTGGTCGATGTGCTGAAGGTGCTGGCGGAATACCAGGAAGCCGGTCTGCGATTTGTCGAAGTGGCCGAGCTTTGCGGCCTGCAGCAGCCGACGGCCCATCGCATGCTGAAAGCCTTGCAGGCGGAGCAGATGGTGGAGCGTGATGCCGCCACTCGCCGCTATCGGCTGGGCCCGCTGGCGTTCGAGCTGGGCATTGCGGCCGCGCCGCAGTTCAATTTGCTGGAGATGAGCGCGCCGTCACTGCGCAGGCTGGCCGAGGAAAGCGGCGACACCGCTTTCCTGTTCATCCGCCGAGGCAACGATGCCGTTTGCATTGATCGCGTCCTGGGTCACTACTCCATTCAGACTCCGGTTGTAACCATAGGCAGCAGGCAGCCGCTGGGCGTCAATGCGGGCGGACTGGCCATGTTGCTGGCCTTGTCTTCGTCCGAAGTCGATACGATTCTGGCTTCGGTGGCGATGCGGCTGGGCGTGTACGGCAACTGCGACGAAGCCGACATTCGCAGGCTGGTGGCGCGTGGGCGGGAGCTGGGCTACGCCAGCATCGGTGAAATGGCCGTTCCCGGCGTTACCGCCATGGGCTTGGCCGTTATAACGCAATTCGGATCCCCCGCAGCCGCCCTTACCATGGCCGCGACGACCAGCCGTATGACGCCGCAACGGCAGGCGGAGCTTCTTCCCGTGCTGCGGGCCGAGGTGGACCTGTTGGCCGGCCTGCTGTACCGGCGCTAGCTTGTCTGTAGCCAAGACGATCCGGCCGGAAAACGCTTGCGCTTTCCGACCGGATCATGCGGACCAGGAATCATTCGAGCGTTATGCCGGAATCCTTGACCACGCCTTTCCATAATTCAGCTTCATTGCCGATTTTCTCCGCAAACTGACCGATGGTGCCGCCGCCGGCTTCGGCTCCCTGATTTGCCAGTGCCTGTTTCACTTCGGCAAGCTCCAGGATCGCATTCACTTCTTTATTCAGTTTTTCGATAATTGCCGGCGGCGTGCCCTGCGGTGCCAGGATGCCCGTCCACAGGCTGATGTCGTAGCCGGCAACTCCCGCTTCGGCCATGCCAGGCAGCTCTGGCAAGAGGGCGCTGCGGTCCTTGGTGGACACCGCCAGCAGCGTGATGCGATCGTTGCCTCGATGCGGAAGCACGGCGGACAGCGTCGGCATGGCTGCGTGCAGCGTGCCTCCCATCAGGTCGGTCACCACGGCGGCGCTGCCTTTATACGGAACGTGGTTCATGCTGATGCCGGACTTGGACAAAAGCAGCGCCATGGCCAGGTGGGTGGATGAGCCCACGCCGGCCGATCCATAGTTCGCCGTGTCAGGATGGCTTTTGGCATACTCCACCAGTTCCGCCATCGTGTCGGCCTTCAACGAGGGGCTGGCGGCGACGACCAGCGGCACAGTGGCCACCTGGCTCACAGGGGAAAAATCCTTTAGCGCATCGTATGAAACCTTGGGATTGACGGCAGGGTACTGCACGATCTCCGAGCTGGATCCCAGCAGCAAGGTATAGCCGTCGGGCGCCGCGCGCGCCACTTGAGCCGCCCCGATGCTGCCGCCGGCGCCGGCGCGATTTTCCACCACGACCGACTGGCCCAGCCGGGTCGACAGGTGCTGGGCCAGAATTCGTCCGACCACGTCGGAACCGCCTCCGGGCCCGAATGGCACGATTAGGCGTATCGCCTGATTGGGCCATGATTGAACTTGGTTGGCTGCGTTGGCTGCCGCAGTGGGAATTACCGCCAAGGCCAGCGCGATAACGGCAATTTTTAAACCGGGGGGGCGGGTAAGCTTCATTGTCTTCTCCTTATGGGGCGGGGTGCCTATCTATGGGGCGTAAACCCAGATTTCTGTTTGTATTACGGCCTCGCTCACCGGAAGGCGAGGTGACTTCATGCCGGTGATGGGTAAGGCAATGCCCGGCAGTGCGCGCTGCCACGCACGGCAACTGGGCAGGAAATCACGCATGTCGGTGTGCATCTGGCTGATCCTGACGACATTGCGCAAGCTGGCGCCATGAGCCTCGCATAAAGCGGCAAACGACTCGATCAGCCATGCGGTCTGCTCTTCCGCCAGACTGCCGCGGTAGCCGGACTGGCGGACCTGGGCGGCGCCGACGGCTTGGCCGTCCTGAATCGCCATCGCACCTGAGAAAGCCAGAAAATCGCCGATGCGAACCACTGCGGGATAGTTGAAGCAGTAGGCTTCCACGCATGCGGCCGTCGGCCGCATGCCGATCTCCGGCGTACCTTCATAAGCAATCAGGTTGATTTCTATGCGGGCATCCGCAATGGCGAAGCCCGGGTCGGCCGTTGGAATAATCGTTGTGGCGGGCGGGCTGCCTTCGAATGCCTTGACCCATACCTGGTTCATGGCGGGCAAATCATCCAGATCCGACAACCCTATCGTCGCTTTCCTGACATGGCGTAGCGATAGCCCGGCGGCAGCGAGTGCGGGAACGAGCTTGTTCTGAATCAGGTATTCAGTTTCCAATTGAATACGGTTGCCTTTCCATAAATGCCCCGCGGGCACTTTCGCCGAATCCGCGATGCCATCCAGGTCGCCAGGCCCTTGCGCCGCCATGAAACCGGCCACGAACACCCATCCGTTTACTTTGATGATGGGCGCGAAAGCGGATGTGGCGGGGATGTCCAGCTTTTCGGGAAATAACGTTTCGATGGGACCGGCCCGATTGGAGGCCGCGATAAGGTCCATCGCCATCGTTGTTCCGGGCTGCGCCAGCCCCGGCACCAGCAAGGAAGTGCTGGGGGCGCTTACGGAACAACGCTGCTTGCGTAATTGATGGAAAAACGGAACCGCTCGCCAGTCCGAGAAAAACTGGTCGGCGCGCACGATACGGTCGACTCCCGAGCCACCGCTATCCAACAGTGCCGCTGCCTGGCTCCATATCGATGCCGCTTCTTCCGCCGCTCGGGGAGCGTTCAGCAGCACGCTGCCGGTAGGGGGCGCCAGATCGGGAAGCAGCCCATTCAGGAAGATGAAATCCCCGGCGCTTGTGCCTGGGGCAAATTCCACGGGATCCCGCCCTACGGTATAACGCCCGAGCGGTTCGGGGGCACGGAAGGCTTGGTTCATGCTTGACTCCGGTTTGCCTTGGATGGGCGGCGTTGCCGTCAGCGCCAGGCAGGTTGTGAATCAATAAAATCCATATAATGGATATTTATTCGAAGTAGGCTGGCGCAGCCTGCGTAGCCCATCCTTCTTTAATTCAATGTTATGAAGATAGGATTACAGGGACTGAGCAAGACAAGGTCAACACCTAGTCACAATATATCCACGTATTGGATATAAATTGGCATTGAAGGATGGCGCCGCGAGGAATCCAGCGGCAAACCTACCAGCGATCCCCGATGTATACGCTGCGTTGCCGCTGATCCGCAAACCAGTCGGCCAGTTGCCCGACCAAGGCGCGGGTGCGCGCCGATAGATTCTGGCGTGTCGGATAGACGGCAACGATATTGGCCGCCGGCAGAGTCCAGCCGGTCAATACCTGCCTGAGCCGGCCCGAGCGCAGATAAGCGGCGGCTTCCCATTCGGATCTGAGCAGAATCCCATGGCCATCCAAGGCCCATTCCAGCGCGGCCGCGCCATCGTTGGTGCTGACGCGTCCGCGCACTTTCAGGGTTTCCGTTCGCGCCCCCGCCGACAAGTGCCAGCTTCCGTAGGTTTCATCGCTTTCGCGTATCACTATGCAATCGTGCGATTGCAGGTCTGAGGGGCGCATGGGTTCGCCCGCCCTTTGAAGGTACTGCGGCGAGGCACATAGCAGCCGCCGGTTGAAGGCTATGGTGCGCGTGGTCAGGCGGGAGTCGGGGATATCGCCAAAACGAATAGCAAGGTCGAACCCGTCCTCGACCAGGTTCACGGGACGGTCGCTCAGGTGCAACTGGACTTCCACTTGTGGAAAATCGCGTATGAACCGGGACACCGCCGGAACGATATGGCGCCTGCCGAAACCCAAAGTCGCATGGACCCGCAACAAGCCGCGCGGGACGGCATGGCCGCCGGCAATGGTCTGCTCCAGCACGTTCAACTCGTCGATCAAGGTCGAGCCTTCGGCCAGATAAGCCTCGCCTTCGGCGGTCAGGCTGATGCGCCGTGTCGTGCGATTCATCAGCCGGACACCCAGTCGCTGTTCCAGCGCGGCCAGCCTTTTGCTGACGGTCGACGGCGTTACACCCAATTCCTGGGCGGCTCGGGCCAAGGTGGCGTATTTTGCCACCATCACGAAAAAGCCGAGATCGGAAATGGGATCCATAGGTGTAGGGCGTAAATTGATTATGTCGTGAAAGTAAATAATGTAATGGATTTTTTGACACTATGAACTTTAATTCTCATATTATCATTGCCCTATAGCGATGTTTCCATTGAATTTTAAGGTTATGTGATGCCAGCGCGCACCTTGTATCAGAAGCTTGTGGATGCGCATACGGTGGCCAGGCTGGACGATCAGAATGTGCTGCTGTATGCCGACCTTCATTTAATGAATGAATACACCAGTCCCCAGGCGTTTGCGGGGCTGCATGAACAGGGGCGCCCCGTGTACGCTCCGGAGCAGAATGTGGCGGTGGTCAGCCACATCATTCCGACGCATCCGGTCCGGCCCCGCGTCATCGCCGATCCGGCATCCGCCCTGCAAGCCAGCAACCTGAAGCGCAACTGCCATCGCCATGGCATACCCTTGTTCGACACGAACGATGTCTTGCAGGGCATCGAGCATGTCGTCGCGCCGGAGCACGGGATGATACGGCCGGGCATGGTCGTCATTTGCGGAGACAGCCATACCACCACCTACGGCGCCCTGGGCGCCCTGGGTTTCGGCATCGGCACCTCCGACGTCGAGCATGTGCTGGCTACGCAGACCCTGGTGTATCGTCCGGCGGAAAATATGCGCATATGCGTGGATGGCCTCTTGCCCCTGGGTACCACCGCCAAGGATCTTATATTGATGATCATCAGCCGCATCGGGGCGCAGGGCGCGCGCGGCTATGTCGTCGAATTTTGCGGCTCGGCCATCGATGCGCTCTCCGTCGAGGCGCGTTTCACCTTATGCAATATGACCGTGGAAGCAGGGGCCAGGGGGGCGCTGATCGCGCCGGATAAGCGGGCGGTCGACTATGTGCTGTCCAGAGCGCCGGATATTGCCGGCGATGTGCGTCGAAAGGCTGAAGAGCATTGGGCCACGCTGGCCAGCGACGCCGATGCCATTTTCGATTGCGAGTACCGATACGATGCGGACAAGGTGGCCCCTTATGTCACTTGGGGCACCAGCCCCGACCAGGCCATGCCAATAGATGGCGCCGTGCCCATAGTCGACGACTCGACCGATGACGTAGCCCGGGCATCGATGCAGCAGGCTTTGCGGTATGCGGGGCTGCGCGGCGGCGCATCCTTGCAGGGCATGCCGGTGCAGCATGTTTTCATTGGCTCGTGCACAAACGGCCGGATTGAAGACCTTCGCGCAGTGGCTCAGGTAGTCCGGGGCAAACGGGTGGCCGACGGGGTCAGGGCGATGGTCGTTCCGGGATCCGGCGCCGTCCGTGACCAGGCCGAACAGGAAGGCATAGCCGACGTGCTCATCCGGGCGGGGTTCGAATGGCGGCAGCCCGGCTGCTCAATGTGTTTGGCAATGAACGACGACGTACTGGCCTCGGGCCAGCGCTGCGCATCGACCACCAACCGGAATTTCGAGGGACGCCAGGGACGCGGCGCCATCACGCACCTGATGAGCCCCGCCATGGCCGCCGCGGCGGCCATAACCGGCGTGATTACCGACGTTCGCACTCTTTCCACGCAGGAAGCCGTATGAATGAAAATCATTTTATTAGCGGCGTGGCGGCCCCTTTGCCACTGGCCAACCTGGACACCGACCAGATCATGCCCAAGCAATTTTTGCGCGGCATCGATAAAAACGGCCTGGACATCGGTGTTTTTTACGATATGCGCTTCGATGAGCAAGGCCGCAAGCGCGATGATTTCGTCTTGAATCGGCCGGAATATGCGCAAACCCGCGTGCTGGTGGCGGGCTCGAATTTTGGTTGTGGTTCCAGCCGCGAGCACGCCGTATGGGGCTTGCAGCAATTCGGCATACAGGCGGTGATCGCGTCCAGCTTCGCCGAGATTTTTCATGCCAACGCCATTAATAATCGGCTGTTGCCGGTGGTGTTGAGCGAGCCTGAAGTCCAGGCCATCATGGCCGACGCCAGCCGGCCTTCAACTGCCGAGGTGTCTATAAATATACAGGCCATGACTGTGCGCAGCCACAGTTGTACAGCCCCTTTTACCTTGGCCGACCGGCATCGCCATATGTTTCTGGAAGGCCTGGACATGATAGGCGCCACGCTGGAATACAAGCCCGCCATCGACGCTTTTGCACTGGAGCATTGGCAGAGTTACCCTTGGCTGAAACACGTTGCGGGTCGAACTCGCGCGCGATTGAATCAGGATTAGACAGGGATAATCCAGCCAAAAAAAGCCAGGCTTGCGCCTGGCTTTTTTTTGCGTGCGAATCAGCTTTGGGGAGGCAGCGTTGCAATGAACGAAGGCCGCGTCTGCAGCTTTTCGTCAAGCCGTTGCAGGTTTCCGTACTTGGATCGCCAATTGAGCTCGGAGAAGCGCAAGTCCAGATAACCCAGCGCACACCCGACAGCCACGTCGGCCAAACTGAAATTGACACCCATGCAGAAAGGCTGGTCGTCCAGGCTTTTATCCATGGAATCAAGCGCTACGGTTATTTTGCCGTGCTGGCGGTCTATCCATTGCTGGCTGCGCAGCTCGGCCGGACGCTTGTTGATCTCAATATTGATGGCAACCGCGGCGTCGAGAACGCCATCGGCGATGGCTTCCCAGCATTTGGTTGCCGCCCGGTCCCGGCCTTGCTGGGGAATAAGGCGGCCAACCGGCGAGAGCGTATCCAGGTATTCAACAATGACCCGGGAATCGAACAGGCTGCCGTTATCGTCCATAAGCAGACAGGGCACTTTCCCCAGGGGATTGTGGACTTGTATTTGTGTATTTTCGGCCCACACATTCTCGAGTACGAATTCGTAATCGAGTTTTTTCTCGGCCATTACGACGCGCACTTTGCGAACGTAAGGACTAGTGAGCGAACCAATAAGTTTCATGGCAAAGTTCGGAAGTTACAGGCAAAAAAAGTATAGCAGGATACCGTCGCGTATTCGGCGCGAATGAACGGACAAAACCGCCACCTAAGGGTATACCTATGCAATGTGTCGTTTATATGCTTATTCCGCCCCAAGGGTGTGACATTTCGGCCGAAGTCGAGTAAAGGGGACGTACCCATGCCGCGTCAAAGCTGTTCAGCTTTTATTCAGAATGAAAGCGGGGCGGGCCATGGATGTTAGAATCCGGGCTGGATTTTATTTATATATATCGCAATGCAAATAGCCCCGCAATTAAGCCATCTTAATGCCTTGTCGCCTCTGGATGGCCGTTACGCCGCCAAAGGACAGGTACTACGCCATACCTTGTCCGAAGCGGCTTTCATGGCCCATCGAGTCGAAGTCGAGGTTGCCTGGCTGGTGGGCCTATCGGAAGCCGGCCTGCCCGAGCTGCGGCCTTTCTCCGCCGAATCCAAAGCTTTGCTGAAAACGCTGGTCGACGATTTCTCGGAAGACGATGCGGCGCGCATCAAGGAAATTGAAAAGACCACCAATCATGATGTCAAGGCGGTCGAGTACTGGCTGAAAGACCGCGTGGCGGGTAACGCGCAACTGGCCGCCGCGGCCGAGTTCATTCATTTCGCCTGCACGTCCGAAGACATCAACAATACGTCCCATGCCCTGATGCTGACGCGCGCGCGTTCCGAGTTCATCGTGCCGCGCCTGACCGAGCTGTGCGAGCACCTGAAGACGCTGGCGCGCCAGTTCGCCGACCAGCCCATGCTGTCGCGCACGCATGGCCAGCCGGCCAGCCCCACCACCCTGGGCAAGGAATTCGCCAATGTGGCGGCCCGCCTCGACCGCGCCATTGCCGCCGTCAAGGCCGTGCAACCCCTGGCCAAGATGAATGGCGCCACGGGCAACTACAACGCCCACATGTCGGCGTATCCGGAAATCGACTGGCCGGCTTTCAGCGCCGGCGTGCTTGCCAGTCTGGGGCTGGAACAAAACCCGTATTCCATACAGATCGAACCGCATGACTGGATGGCCGCCCTGTTCGATGCCGTGGCGCGTGCCAATACCATCATTCTGGACCTGAATCGAGACATCTGGGGCTATATAGCGCTGGGCTACTTCAAGCAGCGCCTGAAAGACGGCGAGGTCGGCTCATCGACCATGCCGCACAAGGTCAATCCCATCGATTTCGAGAACTCCGAAGGCAACCTGGGACTGGCCAACGCCGTGCTGCGGCACCTGTCCGAAAAACTGCCCGTATCGCGCTGGCAGCGCGACCTGACCGACTCCACCGTATTGCGCAATCTGGGCGTGGCCTTCGGCTACTGCGCCGTATCCTACGATGCCTGCCTGCGCGGCCTGCATAAGCTGGAGTTGAATGCGGCGGCCATCAACGAGGACATCGACAACTGCTGGGAAGTCCTGGCCGAACCCGTCCAGACGGTCATGCGACGCTATGGCCTGCCTCAGCCGTATGAGCAACTGAAGGCGCTGACGCGCGGCAAAGGCATCAACCGCGAAGGGCTGACCGAGTTCATTGGCGGCCTCGATCTGCCCGCGGAACCCAAGGCCCGCCTGCTGGCCATGACCCCGCGCAGCTACGTCGGCCTGGCCGCCGAATTGGCCAGGAAAATTTAATCGTATTTGCGTCGGACTGCGCGCAGCCGGCGCTTCCGATTATTGCGTTTTTTGTATTTTTTTCTTGTCGCGAAGGTCTTTTTCGAGTTAGAATCTTTTTCTTTGCAGCGATGGGCTGTTAGCTCAGTTGGTAGAGCAGCGGACTCTTAATCCGTAGGTCGACAGTTCGAGCCTGTCACAGCCCACCAGTAATATCAAGCACTTAGGCCAATTCTTCGGAGTTGGCCTTTTTGTTTTTAGGGTCTTTCCGGCATGCTGCCCGGCAGCCCAGGTCTATTCAGCTATTTGATCGAAGCTTACCGAGGCAGGATCAATGCCACCGTTGCGAAGACGAACATCGATATCCTCTTGGGCACCCTGCGGGGTATTCACGGCCGGCAAACCGAGCTTACCGGCCAGCGCTATCTTGGCCTGTTCCAAGCTTGTAATAGAGCCATCCAGAAGCGCGACTCCTTCATCACTATCGGTCTGCCGAAACTGAACTTGCGTTTTCATCGCGTCTCCTTGTGTTGATCTCTGCATGGTAGGCAACCCCCAGCAAGTTCAATGCCGGTTAATTTTCGTAGACGCGATAGAGAGATGCAATACGGTGCTACGCAGGCACGCCAAATGCTTGATCCAGAACTCCTCGGAGTCAGCCATGACGGATATAAATGACTTGCAAGAGGCCATGCGCGCTTGGCGAATGGCGTTCACGGCGATGTCGGACTATTTCAAAAACAACGACATCCTCGACCCGGCTTGCCTGAAGCGTTGGGCGGAACTGGAAGCAGCGCAGAATGAAGCCCACGCCGAGGTGGAGTGTTTGGTGCAGTCCTGTCGTAGCCAAGGTCGAAATGGAGCGGCAAAGGCGAAGAATGCGTTTGAGTATAAAGGACGTACCGTAGAGATTGTTTCCACGGACCTGGCCGGTGGAGGCCATGGCTTTGGCCTGAAGATTGATGGCGCTGCCATAAATCGAGGTGGCTATGACCCATCTAAATCGGCGGACGAGGCGGTTGAAGAAGGCGTGCACTGGGCGAAGGAATACATCGACTCGTTGCCTTGACTTATGGAACGCGCGCTAGCCGCTTATTTGGGCTGGGCAACAGACGACCTGGCCGATCATGCGAAGGCAGTAGCCGCGTTTGTGTACTACATCAAGACGGCGATTGGGCATGTTGGCCCAACCGACCATTTGGAGCATTGAAACCTTAGGGCGACGATGGCGTACTGTCGTCTTGCCATTTGATTTTCATGTCCCTGACCAGATCCTGAGCGATGCGCAATACTTCTTGCTTGGGCGGGTCGTTCTCGTTCTCCATCAGCGCGAAAAGCGAATCCACAGCCTGCAATATGGCTCTGACGTTGCCCCAATGCGCTTTTTGGATCTGGCTATATTCGAATAGTTCTTTATCGGTCACGGGGTTGAATCTCCTTAGGTTCTTCTAGCAGATATCAGTGTTCCGATTCTGTAAAGGCGCTTCTCGCGCATGCCGCGTTATTCGCTATGGCTCTTTAGCACCGGCCACGCCGCAAAGGCGAATACCCATAAGGCGATCAGATTCACCATCGGGATAAAAGCCAGGATCACCCAGGCCCGGTTGTAGCCCGCTTTTCCTAGAATCACCGCGGCGGGTATGCCAATAAGCACAAGATAACCCGCCAGTGAAAAGAGCATGCCGGAGCCGTTCATCATTCCCATTGCTTACCCCTTTAGGTCCAATTCAATGACCATGTCATTAAAGCATTAGTGTGCCTGCTTTTAATAGACAGCTGCGGGAAAACGCCGGGAGCCAATGGCGATTTGGCCGAAGACAGGCACATTCTTTGCTATGCGAGGAAGCGCTCTATCTTGGATTTTCCCGGAACGAGTACTTCTCAAGGAGGGTCACATATGTTTGCTCATAACAAGCGTTTGCAGTACACCGTCAGGGTGGAGAAGACGAACCCGGGCTTGGCTAATTTGCTGCTGGAGCAGTTCGGCGGTCCTCAAGGCGAACTAGCCGCCGCCTGTCGCTATTTCACCCAATATATCGGGGAAGACGACCCCGGGCGCAAGGATATGCTCATTGATATCGCCACCGAGGAACTCAGCCATCTGGAAATCATTGGGCATCTGGTGGCCATGCTCAATAAGGGGGCCAAGGGAGAACTGGCCGAGGCGGTCGATAACGAGGCGGAGCTCTACCAAAAATTGCACGGCGCCGGCAATGATTCGCACGTCACTCAAGTTTTGTATGGCGGTGGACCCGCTTTGACCAATTCCGGCGGCCAGCTGTGGACGGCGGGTTATATCGACTCCATCGGCGAACCTACCGCTGATCTGCGTTCGAACATCGCTGCGGAAGCAAGGGCGAAAATTATCTACGAGCGTCTCATCAATGTCACGGACGACCCCGGAGTAAAAGATGCTCTGATTTTTTTGATGACTCGGGAAGCGGCACACCTGAAGTCGTTTGAAAAGGCCTTGTATTCGATTTCGCCGAACTTTCCTCCCGGAAAGCTGCCGCCCGACCCGGAATTTTCCGATACTTATTTCAATCTATCCCAAGGGGAAGGCGAAACGGAAGGGCCATGGAATAGCGAGGCCAATTTCAGACGAATCGACAAATGGGATGAGATGTCGGCGGTGGATGGGGGCGACGGGTCTGCTTCGGTGAATTTAGGCGAGAAGGAGGCGCAAATGGTAAAGGCCATGGCCGTCAGAACAGCCTCGGATCCGATGTCCGATCCCGTAACAGGAGCTGAACTTGGCAGCGGTGAAGATATTGATGACGACGCGCTGCTTTAACTCCCCCCGTCAATCGCCCAGCTCTATTCCCCGATCCAGCGGTCCGGCCTTGGTCTGGCCGCTTTTCTTTTTGGCGGTTGATGCCTCTTCCCGTTCGGGATGCAAATGGTTCTTGGCGGCGCTATCTCGTGCGTCGTTATGCGGCTTCTGCCTGCCTGCAAGCGAAATTTCCGTTTCGCCCGGCTCGATTTTGGCTTGAGTCATGTGTGCTCCTTCATTGGGTTCAATTGCGGCGGAAGGAGCAATTTCCATGCCTGAGGCTGGCACATGCGGCCGCCAGCCAACACGCTTTCAGAGGGTGTGGCGAGCAAGCCTATGAGGTGGATTAGTCGAGGAATTACCGTGACCTATTCTGTTACGTCCGCTCATACGGACGCTGCATGGGCACCCTACAATCGGTTCGTTAATCACTTTCTCGTTGAACCATGAAAATTTTGATAACGATGGTAGGCATTGCGCTGCTTGCTGGTTGCTCGGTCCGCACACCTGGCGCTTCAGTGTCCATCGGCACTGGCTGGGGCTATGATGATGGCTACTATCGCAGCGGCTATTATCATGACCATCGCGGCGATGGGTATTTCTGCCCTCCGGGGCAGGCAAAGAAGGGCAGATGCTAGCAGGGCGCCTGCCCGCCGCTTGGCTTCCAAAGCAGGCAAGCGTACATTAGCCGCATGCTTGCCGGTGTTGTCACTATCGCCGTCAGTCCCAGGAGATCGTATGTCCGCACGTTTCAACGTACTTAGCCTTTTAGCGCCGGCAATGCTAGCCGGTGCTCTTGCCTTGCCCGCGTATGCGCAATATTCGGGACCCTCGACCATTAAAGAGGGGACGGTCGCAGGGATACTCGCGAATCCTGTGGATGATCAGGCCGTGCAGTTGCAGGGCCATTTGCTGCGGCGAACCGCCAACGACAAATACATCTTTTCGGACGGCACAGGCGAGATTGTCGCGGAGATCAAGGATAAGCGCTTTCCCGCCCAACCCGTGGATGAAAAAACAAAAGTCGAACTTGTTGGCGAGGTGGATACCGGCTTGACCCGGCCGCCCGAAATCGAAGTGGATTCCATGCGGGTGGTCCAGTAGCACGATGCGGCTTTGCATGGCCTAAACTTAATTTGCAGCCAAGCTGGATTTTTTCGGGACGTGTACCGGGTATTTTCCTATTGGCGGTTTCTATGCTGCATAAGCTTACGCTCTCGCCATTGCAGGCAAGCGGAAATGCCGATTACGAGGGTGCCAAGTGCGCACAGAAGCAGGGGGATGCTGCCTGGGCTCATACATGCTCCATCCAAGGTAGGGTTGCTGTTAAGGTTTGAGACCTTTGGTAGCAAGAAATGTTCCCGCCAGCCTGGATAAACTCCTTGACCGCCTGCTTTCCGCACGATTAATATGATTACCATCATATTTTAAATCAGTCGCCGTGGAAGCCAAATACAGCCGTAAAGAAGCCACCCATAAACGTATTGTCGAAGTGGCCGCCCGGGCCATACGGCGGGGCGGCTATGGTGGCGTCGGCGTGGCCGACATCATGAAAGAGGCCGGCCTGACGCATGGCGGCTTCTATGCGCACTTCCCGTCGCGCGATGCCATGCTGGCCGAGGCGGTTGAATATGCCGGGGAACAGGTTTTGCAGCTATATGCGGAGCGAACCCGGGAATTGCGCAAGAAAGGTGCAAGCCCGTTTCGCGCTTTGGTCGAGAGCTATTTGTCCGAACGGCATCTCGACGCCCTGGAAAATGGCTGTCCGATCGCGGCCCTGGCGTCCGACATGCCGCGGCAGGCGCCGCAGGTCCAGGCCGCTTCGCGGGAACGCGTGCACATCATGTTCAATGTGGTCAGGCGGGTATTGCCAGATCATGTCGACCCTGATCAGTCCGCGGTGATTGCCAGCACCCTGGTGGGGACTTTGTCTCTGGCCCGCGCTTTGGGCGGCGGGCCGGAAAGCAAAGCACTGCTGGCTGGCAGTCGCGATGCCTTGTTGGCGCGATACGACAAATCCGACGACTCAATCGCTGGGGACAGCGGATCGGGCAATTAAAAAGGCGGTTCGTTGACGCGGTGCCAAGGATTTCCTTCACCCTTGAATATGATGATCGTCATATACAAGGGCGATTTTCAGATTACCCGCGCCTATCCGGCGTATTGTGTTCAAGGAGAAATCATCATGGATATCAAAAATTCCGTAGTACTGATCACGGGCGCCAACCGAGGCCTGGGCCTGGCTTTTGCCAAGGAAGCGCTGGCTCGGGGAGCCCGCCGGGTCTATGCGGCCGCGCGCGACCCGTCCACGGTAACGCAGCAAGGCGTTGTCCCTTTACGCCTGGATGTGACCGACGCGGCCCAGGTCAGCGCCGCCGCCGATCTTTGCGGCGACGTAAGCCTGCTCATCAACAATGCCGGCATAGCCAGCCTGGGCGGATTTCTGGCGGAAGACAGCATCGAGTCGACACGCCGACATATGGAAACCAATTTTTTCGGCATGCTGGCAATGGCCCGGGCTTTTGCTCCCATTCTGGCCCGCAATGGCGGCGGGGCGATGCTGAATGTATTGTCGGCCTCTAGCTGGACAAACCTGCCCAGTCTTGCTACGTATGGCGCTTCCAAGTCGGCGGCCTGGTCGTTGACCAATGGCTTGCGCCATGAGCTGCACGAGCAGGGCACTCAGGTGCTGGGCCTGCATGTGTCGTTCGTGGATACCGACCTGACGCGTGGCTTGGACGTGCCCAAGGTAGCGCCCGCGGCTGTCGCCAGCCTGGCGCTGGACGGTATTGCCGCGGGTGCGCAGGAAATATTGGCGGACGATCGCACGCGGCAGGTGAAGCGCGGCCTTTCGGCGGAGCCGGCCATTTATCTAAGCTATCCACACAGGGCGGTTGCCTAGCGTCTGCCGATAAAGGCCTGTGTGCTGTAGTGCTCTGTCGGCAGTCGCTTTAACTGTTTTCCCATTGCCGTGAAATGCTGCAAATACTCCAGCAGCGCTTCCGCCTGGTCCAGCTCCACATCCAGGCGATGTTCGTGTTTGATGCGCTTGAAGGCGGTGTAATGATCCTGTCCGTCGGCAAGGAAATTGGTCGTGGCGACGTTATAGATCTTGTTCATGTCGAAAGGGATATAGCGGCCGTGGGCTGTTCTGACTTCCATGTTCAGGAAGCGCTGGCCTTTGGGACGGCGCGCATCCAACGTCCAACGCAAGCCCGCAGCATAGGGATAGGCGCCTGTCGCGGGCCTGAGGCTAAGGACGGCGGCCATTGCGTCCTCCAGCGCCGCCTTGATTTGCGCACCGGTGGCCCTTAGCAACACCAGCGTGTTGCTGAACGGCATTATCGAGTACACGTCCTTGACTGTGATCGGGCCTTCAGGCACGTCTATACGCACGCCGCCGCCGTTCTGTATGGAAAGATCGGCATCGAAGAAGGCTTTCCCTTGCCGCAGGAGAGATTCGGCGACGATTTGCTGAATATCCCCGCCATGCGAGGCAGTGTGCGCATCATCATTGCATTGAGCCCCCTGGGGCGATTGGCTATTGCCGTATTCAGTCCCCGGTATGCGGCGCGAGCATAGAACGGATGCGGAAGTGGCGACAATCGAAGAGCCGAAAGCGTCTTTCGCCGCCTTGTGGGGCGCCAGCACGGCTGCGGCGGCATCGTCGGGCCTGGTCGGGCGAAACACGCCGGCACGGCCGATGTCGGTCCGGATCGCGTCATATTCGGCCTCGGTCAGGGGTAGTGTCTTGGGATCGTTGCGTGACAGGGTATTGCCCAGCAAAATATGGGGCATGCCGGAGCAGCGGGCAAGGTCTCCGGCTTCGTCGAATTCCAGCCGAAGTTCGCCTACAACATGGGAATAGTGCCCCGCCTGGGCGATACAGACGGGTTTGCCGTCCGCGCTCTTGCCCAGGGTGGGGTAGGGGCCTTCGGGAGTCAGGCCGTAGCGTGCCAGGCTTGCAGGTCCCAGCAAGGAATGCGAGTCTCCGCCCACGATCGCATCGACGCCGCTCAGGCGGCTGGCCAGCCGCAGGTCGGCCTGGTAGCCCTGATGGGTTTGGAGTACGATTTTATTGATGCCTTGCGCAATCAACTTGTCGATTTCCGCTTGGGCCGTGATCGCTTCGTCCAGGAACTCGGTGTCGGCGTCCGGGCGCGACGAGCGCTTGGTTTTATCGGCAATGGTAATGCCGATAAAGCCTATCTTCCGTCCCTCGCGTTCGACTATGGCCGATGGCGCAACATAGGCTGGCGCGATGGCCGGATTCAATGGGGAATTTGCGCCGAACCGGACGTTGGCGCCAAGGACGGCGGTACGGCAATCTCCGGCGCTCAGGAAGTCCAGAAATTTTTTCAGGCCGGCATCCCCGGCGTCGAACTCATGGTTGCCCAAGGTAAGCGTGTCGAAGCAAACGGTGTTCATCATGTCGGCGTCCGCTTTGCCGCCCGTCAATGAAAAATAGAGATCGCCGGTCAGGGCATCGCCCGCGTGTATCTTGATGGCATTGGGCTTGCTGAGACCCAGTTCTCGCATTGCCGCCGACACACGTGCGAATCCGCCTAAGGGAACACGGATTTTTTCCCGTGTATCGGCTGCGGTTTTCAAGGACAGGGTAATGGATTCTTCATCCAGATGGGAATGATGGTCGTTGATGTGCAGCAGGGTGATCGACAGGTTTTTCCGGTCATGGGACTGCGTTATCGGATCGGGCTGCGCATGGCCGCAGGCCGCAAGCATGGCAGTGACGGACAATGTCCCAGCCATGTATGCGGATCGGTATTTTCCGGGCCTTGTCAGGTGGCGGAAACATGAATGAGGCAGGTGCATGAAGGCAGCCATATCTTCTTAATGGATATCAAGGGTGGACGAGGCTCGATATGATATCTTGCTGACGCAACATCGTTATTTCCGCAACTGGCGCTCATCTGCGGCGCGTTGCGGGCACCAAGGAATTTATCATGCAACACATGGAAAGCACTGCCATCGCCCTGGCGGAACCACAAGCCATTTCCACCGAGGTTCTTCTCGAAAAATACGCCAAGGGAAACGAAGCCGGTATTACCGAGGTTCGCGCGCGGGTGGCCACCGCTCTTGCGCAGGTCGAAGAGCCCAAGCAGCGCAAAAAATACGCAGAGGAATTTTTATGGGCCATGCAGCATGGCTTCATTCCGGCGGGGCGGGTAAACAGCGCCGCCGGCACCGAGTTGCAAAGCACGTTGATCAATTGCTTTGTTCAACCCGTGGGCGACTCCATTACCGAGGATGTCGACGGCAAACCGGGCATCTACACGGCGTTGGCGCAAGCCGCGGAGACCATGCGGCGCGGGGGCGGGGTGGGGTATAACTTTTCCGCCATCCGCCCCCGGGGGGCACGGGTCAAGGGAACCGGCAGCAGCGCCTCGGGACCCATCTCGTACATGCGAGTGTTCGACCGTTCATGCGAGACCGTTGAATCGGCGGGCGCCCGGCGCGGCGCGCAGATGGCGGTCCTTAACGTCACCCATCCCGATGTCATGGAATTCATCACGGCCAAGCAGGAGCGCGGCCAGTTGAACAACTTCAACGTTTCCGTCGGCGTCAGCGACGAGTTCATGAGGGCGGTCGAATCCGACGGCCCCTTTGAGCTGGCGCATACCGCGGAGCCCAGCCTCGAACTGAAGGACAAGGGCGCTTATCTGCGCGGGGACGGCTTGTGGGTATACAGAACGGTGCAGGCACGCGAAGTCTGGGATCTGATCATGCAAAGCACCTACGCGGCGGCCGAGCCTGGCGTGCTGTATCTGGACCGCATCAACGCCGAGAACAACCTGGCATACTGCGAAACCATCGAAGCCACCAACCCTTGCGGCGAACAGCCCCTGCCCGATTATGGCTGCTGCTGCCTGGGCAGCCTGAACTTGACCGCGTATGTCACTTCGCCATTCACCGACAAGGCGGGGTTCGATTTCCCGAAAATGAAGAAGGCGGCCCGCCTGGCCGTGCGCATGCTGGACAATGTGCTGATTGCCACCAAGTGGCCTCTGGAAGAACAGCAGCTCGAAGCCGACGCCAAGCGCCGCCTGGGCCTGGGGTTTACGGGCTTGGGCGATACGCTGATCATGATGGGCCTGCGCTACGATTCCGAACAGGGCCGGCGGATGGCGGCCGATATGGCCCGCGAAATGCGCGATGCGGCTTACGAGGCATCGATTGAACTGGCCCGAGAGCGCGGCGCCTTCCCCTTGCTGGACGCCGAACAGTATCTGCAAGGCGGTTTCGCCGCGCGCCTGCCCGATGCTCTGAAGAAAGCCATTCGCGAGCATGGCATACGCAACTCGCACCTGACATCGATTGCCCCTACCGGGACGATATCGCTGGCTTTCGCCGACAATGCCTCCAATGGCATAGAGCCGGCCTTCTCCTGGTACTACACCCGAAGCAAGCGCATGTCCGATGGAGGCAAGAAAGACTATACGGTGGAAGACCACGCCTATCGGGTGTACCGCGCCATGGGTGGAAACACCGACAGCCTGCCCGATGCCTTCGTGTCGGCGCTGGATATTTCGGCCATCGACCATATGCTGATGGTGGCGGCTGTGGCGCCGTACGTCGATGCGGCAATTTCAAAAACCGTCAATGTTCCGGCCGATTATCCTTACGACGATTTCAAGAATCTGTACTTGCAGGCTTGGCACAAGGGCCTGAAGGGCATCACCACATACCGTCCCAACGCCATACTGGGCGCCGTCCTGTCCGTGCCCGCGGACGCCCAGGCCGGCGCGCCCGCGCCCATCACGCTGTCGGAGCAGGATAAGCGCCTGGTGCTGACCGAGGTGGCCATGTCGCCGCCGCTTGCATCCTTGCGCTGGCCATCGCGGCCCGCCCTGCCGGCCGGGGCGGCGGGTTGGATCAGTGAAACCATACATACTCCCCAGGGCGAATTCGCCGTCGCGGTGGCGGACCATGACAGCGTCCCGTTCGAAGTCTGGGTGCTGGGTGGGCAGCCGCCGCGGGGGCTGGATGCCATCGCGAAAACCTTGTCGACCGACATGCGGGCCAACGATCGCGGATGGCTGCGCAAGAAGCTGTCGGTGCTGACGCATGCCTACGGAGACGGATTTCAGATGCCCATGCCGCCGGGCGGCAAACAGGTCCAGGTGCCCAGCGCGACCGCGGCACTGGCCAAGCTGGTCGAATGGCGCTACAACGACCTGGACGCGCTGAGCGCGCGGGAAGGCGATCCTTCGCCCGTGCTGAACGCCTTGTTTGCGCCGCACGAACCGAAAACCGGCACGGACGGCACGCTGGCCTGGGTGGCCGATGTCCGTAACCCATCCACCGACGACGATTTCGTCCTGATGCTGAAGGAGCTGCAGATGCCCGATGGCAGCCGCCGCCCCTACAGCATGTGGTTGACCGGTGCGCATCCGCGCGCGCTTGATGGGCTGTGCAAGCTGCTGAGCCTGGACATGCGTGTGGTGGACCCCGCCTGGATAGGCATGAAGCTGCGCAAACTGCTGAATTATGCCGAGCCGCGCGGCGATTTTCTGGCCCGGGTCCCCGGCAGCGAAAGGCAGGCCAACTATCCTTCCACCGTGGCCTATGTGGCGCAACTGGTCATACATCGTTATGCCATGCTGGGCATCTTGACCGAAGAGGGCATGCCGATCAACGCCATGGGTGTGGTGGCCGACGAGCCGCGGCATAGGACGGCCATGGCCCCCGCCATGGTGGGCAAGCGCTGCGCCGAATGCGGCAACCATGCCGTCATCAAGAAGGACGGCTGCGAGTTCTGCACGGTGTGCGGGGCGATAGGGGCCTGCGGCTAAGCCGGCTTGCCATCCGTGTGGCCCGATGCCGGCGCGGCGGCGCCGGCATCGGGCTCGTCCAACATCGACTGGATGTCGGCGGCCAGCAGCTCGTTCATGCGATCGCTGGTTTCCTTGCTGGCAATCACGAAGCGCTCTTCATCGCTCCAGACCTCCGCCAATGCCTTGAACATTTTTTCGTCATGGTGGCGGAACAATCGCGCGGCGCGCGTTGCTTGCGGTTTGCGCATGCCCAGCGCCTCCAGCGCCTGGGCGCCCAGGGTAAGTCCGGCTTCGAATGTTTCTCTTTCCACCGCATGAGCTCCCTTGTCCAGCAGGCGGTAGGCATGCCGCCTGTCGTAGGCGCGCGCCAGTATCTTCAGGTTCGGAAAATGGCGGGCGGCCAGCTCGACCAGCTTTTCCGCCTGGTCGCGGTCGTCGATGGCGACAATCAGCAGCTTGGCTTCGGCGGCGCCCGAGGCGCGCAACAGATCCAGCCGCGTCGCGTCGCCGTAATACACCCGGCGCCCGAACCGGCGCACCAGCTCGACCTGTTCGGCGCTGGAATCCAGTGTCGAAGTCTTGAAACCATTGACGATCAACAGGCGCGCGGCAATCTGGCCGAAACGCCCGAATCCGGCAACGACGACATCGGGACGCTCATCGAAGGATTCGTTTTCAGGCTGTTCGGAGCTTGAGGAAAGGCTTAGCGAACACCAGCGCTTGTAGGCTAACAGGGTTATCGGCGTCAGAGCCATGGAAAGCGCCACGGCGGCCACGGTCAGGGCAGAGAGTTCGGCGGCGATGAGACCCGAGGCCACGGCGATTCCAAGCAATACGAACGCAAATTCGCCGCCCTGGGCCAGCGCGACCGCGGTGAGCGAGGCTGCCCGGCCTTGCATTCCGAATAGGCGCGCGACGATGTAGACGACCAAGGCCTTGATGACCATGAGGCCGGCCACGAATAGCGCCAATCGCATGGGCTGCTCCCAAACCAGTTGCAGGTTGATGCCGGCGCCCACGGAAATGAAGAACAGCCCCAGCAGCAGCCCGCGGAATGGCTCTATGTCGCCCTCGAGTTCGCGCCGGAACTCGCTGTCGGCCAGCACCACGCCTGCCAGGAAGGCGCCCAGCGCCGGCGACAGGCCTACGGCTTCCATCAGCAGGGCGACGGCAATGACCAGGAGCAGCGCCGAGGCGGTGAATATTTCACGCGATCGGGTCTGGGCGATAAAGCGAAAAGCGGGGCGGGTCAGATAGCGGCCCGCGCCGATTATCAACAGCACTGCCGCAAGAACCGCAAGCGCCTGAATCCAGGCGGGATAGGCATCGAGCAAGCCGTGTCCCGGCATGTCCTGGCCCATGCTTCCCACGGCCAATAAAGGCAAGGCGGCAAAAATGGGAATCGTGGCGACATCTTGAAATAGAAGGATGCCGAAGGCGGCGGTGCCCGCGGATGTGTGCTGCAGCCCTTTTTCCTGAAAGGTCTGCAGCACGATAGCCGTGGACGAAAGCGATAGGCAAAGGCCCAGCGCCAATGCCGGCCGCCAGTCCAGACCCGCCGCCATGCCCGCCGCCGCGAGCGCTGCGCTGGTGGCGATTACCTGTGCGCCTCCCAGGCCGAAAAACACGCCGCGCATATTCCAGAGCACGGCGGGGCGTACTTCCAGGCCGATCAGAAACAGCATGATGACCACGCCGAATTCCGCAAAATGCATGATATCGGTTTGGTCGCCCACAAGGTGGAGGACGAAAGGCCCGATCAGCAGGCCGGCGATCAGATAGGCCAGGACCGATCCCAGCCCCAATCGTTGAGCGATCGGAACCGAAATCACGCCGGCCGTCAGGTAGACGAAGGCCAGCCACAACAAGCTTGTGCTTTCCATATTGGTGATTCCGTGGCTGGCGTGGCGCCGTGCTTCCCCGTCAGTGCCGGGTAGTCTGATTCGTTTGGTTCAACAGCCTGACCAACTGGGTTTTTAGCCCAGCGGAAAAAATGGGTACGAACTGCTGCTTGTCCTGCCCATCGACTATGCACTTGATTTCGATGAACTGATGAGTGAATGCATCGGTCTTGCGGGCGTTTTTCTCGTAGGCTTGCAAGAGTTTGTTTGCAGCGGCCTGCGCCCGGAAGAGCCGCGCTTCCAGTTGTTCGCCGGTCTGGGCCGAATAGTGATCGACCAGATGCTCGATGTCGTCCAGAAACAGGCTGAGCGCAAAGTCTCCGCGGCAGTCGGCGCGTTCGTAGCCCCAAGGGCGTGCTGTCATGTCAGCCTCGAAGAATGAGGCCTTGCGGGGTGGACCACGCAAGGCCTAGTTAATGCTGCGGGACGCTTTTTCTTGAGCCTGCATTTCAAGGATGAGCTCTTCCAGGCGCGGAGAGGTTTGCAACGCAAGCACCGGTGTATCGGGACTGCTATCGTCGCGCTCCAGCTTGAGCTTGATGCTTTGGCTTTCGAAGGCGCCGGGATTGGCCTGTATCTGTACGTACTGATTCAATAGCCGGTCGACTGCCTTTTGCGCTTCATGCAGCTGTGTCGCGAGCGTGGATTCGGCATGCAGCTTGAACTGCTGCTCGATCGTCTTGGCCAGATCCCAACTGAAAAACAACAGTGCATTATGGCCGTGGCATTCGGGGTGCAGGAATCCCCATGATTCTTTACTCGGTGTAGTCAAATTCGTATCTTCGCAATTAAGGCGTGGTGCGTTGTTTAAGCGTTTTGCCGTCGTAGGTGTATACGTCGATTTTATCCGGCTTTTGCGTATTTGGCGTTTGCAATGTCAACACGCGCCCCTTGGCCGTTACCTTGATCTGGTCAGTGCATGATCCGAACTCCGGTGACACTGTGTATCCGGACTTTTGCAGTATCACCCATCGATAGACGATGGGGCACTGATTGTTGCCATTGTTGATGGACACCAGCGCGATCTGCGCCTTGGGCATGTTGAAAGCATAGGTGATGTTCAGAATGCCGCGTATGGCCGGGTATACATCGACGTTGTCGATGCGCAATTGCGATTCGTAAACGTATTCGCTGGTGGCGACATTCAGGGTGCCGTAAGGCGTCGAAAGGTGCAGGCGCGAAGGGCTGACGGGCCATGTGGCGGGCGAGGAGGCCGATGCCAGCAGGCTTGTGGCCATCAGCAGCGCGCCAGCCGCCCAGCGAGCAGGAAAAGCAGCCATGATGGAGGTCCTGTTCATAAGCGAGACGACAATGAAAGGTAGATGTACTCGTTACAAATCATGCACGAAGTGCGTACATTGTAAGGACTATTACATTTCATTTTTGCGCGCCGCGCAAGTGGACACCGCATGAGGACGGCAAGAGGCTTTTTCCAGCCCTCTAGCCAGTGGTGGCCATCAGGTAAAGCAGGGCGATCGACATCAGCGCGAAATAAACGAATACACCCGCAAGCAGGCTTCTGGATAGCAGCCTGATGCGTTGGCCGAACGATGCGCGCGCCTGCGGATTACGGTGATTTCCCCAGAACCACGTGCCGGCCACGGCCAGCAGGCTGAGCAGAATGAGCCAGATTTTCATGTGGGTTCGCGTTGTTGCCTTAACTGTTATGTAAGTTTTACGTAAGTTTCAAATTGTATTTCTAATACTGAGCGCGAAAGGCAATTTATTCTTCGCGCCGGAATTCTAATTATTCAAGCCGCCAGTCCACGGCTGTCGGCGCGAGACAAAGCCATACCGTTTTTCATTGCAGCAGTAGAAATCTTTTTGATTCTATCGGAATAGTGTCTGTTTATGCTCGTCGCATAAATATATCGCTTAGGGATATCGTTGAACGATACATTTTTGGGGGAATCACGAAGTCGCGTAGTCGTTTTGAAGCTTCCAAGCCGGCGCAGACCGGTACGAGGCACATCAAGCAGTTTTTTTGCAATTCACAAAGGAGATTCAGGATGGATGACAACAAATCAGGCAAGAGTGGCGCAACAGGCATTGACCGCCGGTCCATGCTCAAGATGGGCGTCGCTGGCGCGGCGGGAAGCATGCTGCTTCCCGGAGCGGCCATGGCGGCCGAGGAAAAGAAGCCGATCGGCAACTATCCGAAAGGCGTCGAGGGCGATTCGGTCTTTATCGGCCTGACTCTTGATATCACCGGCCCGTATTCGGCACAAGGCGCCGATCAGCAGAAAGGGTACGAGCTGGCGGTTGAGCAGTTGAATGCGGGCGCAGCTGAAATGAAGAAGATTTCGCCGCTGACCAAGAAAGGCGTGCTGGGCAAAACCGTGAAGTTCGGCGTGGCCGATGCGGAAACCAAGCCCAATACCGCCGTTCAGGCAGCCAGCCGCTTCATTCACGACAACAAGGCAATGATGATTTCGGGCAGCACCAGCAGCGCTGTGGCGATTGCATTGCAGAAAGTCTGCGACCGTGAACGCACCATCTATCTGCCCGCCATCAGCGGTTCCAACGAAACCACCGGCGTTGATTGCCAGCGCTATGGATTCCGCCTTTGCTACTTTGCCTATCCGGCTTGCAAGGCCATTGCGCCGGTGCTGGCCAAGGCATTGGGCAAGGATCGCAAGGCTATCTACCTGGTACCCGACTATACGTACGGCCACACCACCTACGACTCGATGAAGGAATTCACCGAGAAACAGGGCTGGAAGACGGTGGGTGCGCAGATTCACCCCCTGGGCGCCAAGGACTACAGTTCCTTCCTGATCAACATCGCCAATAGCGGGGCCGACACGCTGGTCGTCATCGCTTACGGCGCCGACGCCGCGAACTCCATCAAGCAAGCCAAGCAATTCGGCCTGCTTGAAAAAATGAAGATCGTGGTGCCGTACATGTCGGCGTTCCTGGAAAAGGAAATCGGAGCCGAGATCATGGAAGGCGTGCACGGCGCCACCGGTTTCTGGTGGACCCTGGAAGACAAATACCCGATCGCCAAGGATTTCGTCGCCGCCTTCGAGAAAAAATTCAAGGCCAAGCCGCGTGATTCGGCGTATATCGCCTATCTGCAAACCGCCTTGTGGGCCGATGCATGCGAGCGTGCCGGTTCCTTCTACCCGCCCGATGTCATCAAGGCCTATGAAGCCGGCGAAGTTCGCCAGGGCCCGGTGGGCGATGTCACGTTCCGGGCGGGCGACCACCAGGGCGTGATCAACTTCCCCATCGTGCGCGGCAAAAAGCCTTCCGACATGAAGAACCCCGACGATTATTTCGATATCGTCGAAGTGGTCGATGGCAAGTCCGCATTGCCTGAACTGGGCGTACTCGGCTGCAAGCTGGGAGCCTACGTCTAAGTTCATCGAACGTGTTGACGGGCATATAAACGAAAGGAGGAGCTTGAATGCCGAGCATGTCGTTGTTCTTATCGCAGCTATTCAACGGGCTTGCTACAGGCCTGTTGCTGGCACTTATCAGTACAGGCTTGACCATTATCTACGGCACGCTCGGCGTTGTTAACTTTGCGCATGGGGCCCTGTTTGTCGTCGGGTCCTATGCTGGCTTTACCGCGTATGGCATGACGGATTCGTTCGTCATTGCCATTATTGCGGGCGCCCTGGTTGCATTGTTTGTGGGGCTTATCGTCGAGCGCGGCCTGATGCGGATGTATTACGGCCGACCGCCCGAGGACCAGATTCTGGTCACGTTCGGAATAGGCATCATCCTGGTGGAGCTTGTACGGTCCATCTACGGCGGCATCAGCCTGTCGGTGCCGACCCCCGAGTGGGGACAGGGGGTGGCCCATATAGGGTCGCTGATCTACCCGCTGTATCGCCTGCAGGCGCTGGCCATAGCGGCCGGTACGCTGGCCGTGCTGTATTACGTTCTTTATCGCACCAGCCTGGGCTTGATCGTGCGCGCGGGCATTGAAGACGCGCAGATGGTCAATGTATTGGGCATCAACGTCAAGCGGACCTTCCTGCTGGTATTCGGCATCGGGGCCATGGCGGCGGGTTATGCCGGCGTCATCGATTCCCCGATCGTCACCCTGTCGCCGGACATGGGCCACCGGATACTGGTCGACTCCTTTGTCGTGGTCGTGATCGGCGGCGTGGGTTCATTCCCTGGCGCCATCATCGGCGGCATCATCGCGGGTGAAATTCTTAGTCTTACCTCTATGTTCAATCCTGCATATTCTCACGTCATGCTGTTTGTCGTCATGGCCCTGGTCCTTATCTTCCGGCCTCAAGGCTTGATGGGACAGGAGGGTCGCGAATGAGCACGCATAATCAAACATTCGCGCGCCGGCAAATGGGCGAGATCGTGGTGGGCATCTGTTTGCTGGCCGCGCCCTTCGTCCTGCCCCATCTGGGCATGAGCGCCGACCTGTTGACGCGCATCCTGATCTGGGGCCTGTTCGGCCTGGGTTTCGACCTGCTGTTCGGCTACACCGGCTTGCTGTCCTTCGGGCAGTCGGCGTTTTATGGCACCGGCGGTTTCGTGGCGGCTTATCTGCTGACCTCGGGCATCGTCCCTCATATGCTGGGGGCCCTGCTGGTGGGGGTGATCGTCGCCGCCTTGGCCGGCCTGGCCATCGGCTACCTGACCTTGCGGCGAACGGGCATTTATTTCGCAATGAGCACCCTGGCCTTCGGCGAGATGTTCTACTTCCTGGAAAACTCCCTGTTCAAGGAGTACACGGGCGGTGAGAACGGCATCGCCGGCGTGCCGCCTCCGGAAATAGCGCTGGGTTTCACGACCATCAATATTTCCAGCGGTTGGCCGATGTACTGGTTCGTGGCCATCTTCTTCTTCATCGGCTACCTGATCGCCCGCCGCATCGTGCGCTCGCCCTTTGGCGCCGTGCTCAAGGCCATACGCGGCAATCCCAAGCGGGCCATGGCGCTGGGCCATGCCATACAGGGCTACAAGCTGACCGTGTTCGTGATCGCGGCGGCCTACGGCGGCCTGGCGGGTGGCTTGCTGGGCGTGTTCCAGTCGTACATGCCGCCCGACGCCTTCTCGCTCGACACGTCGGCGCAGTTGGTCATACAGACCGTCATGGGCGGCGCCGGCACCTTGCTGGGTCCTCTGTTCGGCGCGACCATCTGGCTGTACCTGTATGAAGGGCTGCAGCAATTGTCCAATATCGGCGCATACTGGAAGCTGATACTTGGCATTGTGTTCGTGGTGCTGGTCACGGTGTTCCGCCATGGCGTTGCGGGCGGGGTGCTCGACTACATGAAGCGCCGCCGCAAGACGACCAAGGTCGTCGATCCCGAAGCGAATGTGGAAGCCATGGCGCAGCTGGATATCGTGGCGCCCATTTCTGGCGGCCGCCCCGGCGCGCCGGTGCTGGAAGCGCGCGGCATCACCAAGCAGTATGGCGGCTTGACCGCTGTCAGCGATGTCACGTTTTCCCTGTCGGAAGGTGAGATGCGCGGCGTCATCGGCCCTAACGGCGCCGGGAAGTCGACCTTCTTCGCCATGCTGGCGGGCGAACTTGCCACCACGAAAGGGCAGGTGTTCTTCCGCGGTCAGGAAATCACAGGCATTGGCGTCACGGCGGTTTGCCAACTGGGCATGAGCAAGAGCTACCAGATCAACCAGTTGTTCGAAGGGCTCACGGTCAGGCAGAACGCAATGATCCCCGTGCTGGCTCGAAGCCGAGGCAAATTCCGCATCGACTTGCTGCGCGGCCTGCATCACTCCAAGGTTCTGGATGAGCAGGTCAATGCGGCCATCGAGTTGGTGGCGCTGACGCATCAGGCCGATACGCTGGTGTCCGAGCTTTCCTACGGCGAAAAACGCCGCCTGGAAATCGGCCTGGCCTTGGCCACCGGCGCCAACGTGCTGCTGTTCGACGAGCCGCTTGCCGGCCTGGGGCCAGAGGAACGCGTGCACGTCGTGGCGTTACTTAAATCGATTCGCAAGGGCCGCAGCATGGTCATCGTCGAGCACGACATGGACGCCATGTTCGAGCTGGCCGAACGAATCACCGTACTTTATGAAGGCCGCAAACTGGCGGAAGGCACCCCCGACGAAATTCGGGTGAATCCGGCAGTCCAGGCAGCATATCTCGGAGGGATGGACGAGCATGAGTCTGCTTGAGGTCGAAAACATCAATAGCTACTACGGGGATTCCCATATCCTGTTCGACGTGTCTATGCGCGTGGAAGAAAACGAAGTGGTGGCCTTGCTGGGCCGTAATGGCGCCGGCAAGAGCACTACGCTGAAGTCCTTGATGGGCATGGTGCAGCCGAAAAGCGGCATCATCCGCCACAACGGGACCGAGGTGCAGAATCTTCCGCCGTACGAGCTCGCCAAACGGGGAATCCAACTGGTGCCTGAAGAGCGGCGCATCTTCGGGCAGATAACCGTGCAGGAAAATCTGCAGTTGGCCGCCATGACCGCCGAGAAATCGCGGACGCTGGACGAGATCTACGAAACGTTCCCGCGTCTGGCCGAGCGCAAGCGCAATCGCGGCAAGCAACTTTCGGGCGGTGAGCAGCAAATGCTGGCCATCGCGCGGGCGATGATACGCAATGCCAATCTCATCATGCTGGACGAGCCCTTTGAAGGCCTGGCCCCGCTTATTGTGCGCGATCTGATCCAGGTGTGCCGCAATCTGGCTGAAAGCGGAAACACCATCATCATCGTCGAGCAGAACGTGCACGCGGCCCTGTCGCTGGCCGATCGCTGCTACCTGCTCAATAACGGCCACATGGTCTTCGAGGGCACGCCCACCCAGTTGCATGAAGACACGTCCGTTATCCAGAAGTACCTGGGGGTCAAGGTTTAGGGACCCGCGGCGGCAATGAAGGGGGCGGCTTCGGCCGCCCTTTTTGTCGCCGGGCAAGGGCCCGCGCAGTGTGGGCGGTTTTCCCGATCGATGGATTGCTTCGCCTGCTGCAACACTGAAAGCCATTTATTGCGGCTACTGCCAGGTTCTGCGCAGAGGTATCATATTGGTACTATGCGCAGCGTGTACGATCGGCTGCGGACGCAGGAGGGATCAATGTTAACCTCCGGTACTTTCATGTCTAGAGGTTATTTTATGCGGCCTATCGATGGCGCTGAATCGGACGTGTCCGAAATCGACCCCACCGGCGCCCATGCCGTTCGGCCGGGCAATTACCAGCTTGACTACATTACGTCCAGCAAGCTTCCCACTCCGTGGGCAACGTTTTCCATTCATGTGTTCGTCGATCCGGCGACCGCCAAAGAGCACATCATGCTTACGCTGGGCGATGTGGCGGACGGTGCGCCGGTGCTGGCGCGGGTTCACTCCGAGTGCTTGACGGGCGATGGCCTGTTCAGCCAGCGTTGCGATTGCGGCGCGCAATTGCAGACCGCCATGCAGACCATCGCCGCCGAAGGGCGCGGGGCCTTGTTGTATTTGCGTCAGGAAGGGCGCGGTATCGGACTGGTCAACAAGATACGGGCTTATAAGCTGCAGGACGAGGGCGCGGACACCGTCGAGGCCAACGAGCAACTGGGTTTTCCCGCCGATATGCGCCGCTACGACCTCTGCAAGCCCATGCTCGACCGCTTCGGCATCGCTTCCCTTAAGTTGATGACCAACAATCCGCGCAAAGTGGATGCAATGCAGAAACTGGGCATCCAGGTGGCCGAGCGCATTCCCCTGCAGGTGAATCGCAATCCCTTCAATGAAAGCTACCTGAGCACCAAGGCCGCCAAGCTGGGCCATTGGCTGAAAGAGCGCATCTAGGGAAAAAGGCCAGCCTTAGCAGCCTGGGCGTTTACCGCCTTCGCTGTGAAGTCAGACCTCGGCCATGAAGCGCATCTTGAAGCGTCGGCCCTTGATGTTGCCGGCGCTCAAGCGGGCAAAGGCCTGTTTCGCGATGGAGCGCTCCAGCGCCACGAAACTGACGAATTCCAGAATATTGATCTTGCCGATCTGATCGCCGGCGAAGCCGGCGTCTTTGGTCAGCGCGCCCAGGATGTCCCCCGGGCGCAGCTTGTCTTTTTTCCCGCCCTGTATGCAAAGCGTAACCATGGGGGCGCGCAAGCGGCCTTCGGGCGCGGGCTTGAGGGCCTTGGGATTGGCCCAGGTAATGGGCTGGCCCTGGTATTGCTCGATCTGGTTGGCCCAGCGCATCTCGTGCGGCGCGCACAGGCTTAGCGCAAGCCCTTTCTTTTCCCCGCGCCCGGTGCGTCCGATGCGATGAATATGCACCTCGGGGTCCGGCGTGATTTCAACGTTGATCACGGCGTCCAATCCGTCGATGTCCAGACCGCGGGCCGCCACATCCGTTGCGACCAGCACCGAGCAGCTGCGGTTGGCGAACTGTACGAGCACATCTTCGCGTTCGCGCTGCTCCAGGTCGCCGTGCAGCGCCAAGGCGCTGAATCCCCGGGCATCCAGGTATTCAGACAGCTCGCGGCATTGCGCCTTGGTATTGCAGAAGGCCAAGGTCGATTCGGGACGGAAGTGCTCCAGCAATTGAGCCGTCAGCGCATGGCGGCGATCCGCGTCGATCTCGTAGAAGCGCTGTTCGATCTGGCTGGCGTCATGCACCGATTCCAGCTTGATCTCGGCGGGCCTGTTCAGGAACCGGGCGCTGGCCTTGCGGATATCATCCGCATAGGTTGCGGAAAACAGCAGGGTCTGCCGCTTGGCGGGACATGCCTTGACGATTTTCGCCACATCATCAAAGAAGCCCATGTCGAGCATGCGGTCGGCTTCGTCCAGCACCAGGGTATGGACGGCGGTCAGGTCGACGGTATTGCGCTCGATGTGATCCATCAGCCTGCCGGGTGTGCCGACCACGATATGCGCGCCGAACTTCAGCGATTCAACCTGAGGCCGGATGGGCGATCCGCCGCATAGGGTAATGACCTTGATGTTGCCCAACGCCCGGGCGAGCCGGCGCAGCTCCTTGGCCACTTGCTCCGCCAGTTCGCGTGTGGGGCACAGCACCAATGCCTGGATGGCAAACAGCGCGGGATCCAGGCGATGGACGATGCCCAGGCCGAAGGCGGCGGTTTTGCCGCTTCCGGTCTTGGCCTGCACAATCAGATCGCGTCCGTCCAGCACCTGCGGCAGGGCTTGGGCCTGGACAGGCGTCATGGACTGGTAGCCCAGGGTGTCCAGGTTGTCGAGGACGGCGCGCGGAAGGGGCAGCGTGGAGAACGAAAGAGGGTTCACAATAGGCCTGGCGTATAACAGATATCCGGCCCCGCTCCAGGATGGACGCGAGGTCGGACGGCAGGCCCGATTGTAGCGCGCCTGTCAGGCGGCCTGAGCCGTTTCGGGGTTGAAGGATCGGGAGGCCAGCGTCTTGATGCATTCGTCCGCGGTCTGGAAAGCTTGTGCGCGGCTATCGGCGCCAAGATCGGTGCCTTCGGCGCGCACGATCCGAATATCGGTGATGCCGAAAAAGCCGAATACGGTCTTCAAATAGGTTTCCTGATGCTCCATGGCGCGTCCCGCTTCGCTGCTGGAGTAGACGCCGCCACGGCTCAGTGCCGCAATGACGGTTTTTCCGGCGGCCAGGCCGACAGGCCCGTTTTCGGTGTACTTGAAGGTGCGTCCGGCCTGGGCCAGGCGATCGATCCAGGATTTGAGCTGAGAGGGAATCGAAAAGTTGTACAAGGGCGCCCCGACGACGATGACGTCGGCGGCCATGAACTGCGAGACCAGCGCTTCAGACAGTGCGTTTTCGCGGCGCTGCGCTTCAGTCAGCGTTTCGTTCGAGGGCGGCAGGCGAAAACCCATCGCATCGCGCGAAAAGTGGCTGGGGGTCTCCTCGGCCAGGTCCAGGTAATCGACCTGGGTGTCGGGATTGTCGTTCAGCCATTGAGCGACGGTGTCTTTGGTCAGTTTGCGCGAAACGGAATTCGAGCCGTTGATGCTTGAGTCGACGTGCAGCAATTTCATAAATACTCCGGGTTCTTGGAAAAGGTTCTGGGAATGGAGTGATTATGCATTGGTGCTTAATTGTTGATAAGCTAGGAAAATTGCGATAGATTGTCCTATTTTTAAAATCAATTCAAAGGCGCCGGCATGCAGGACCTGAACGATATGCTCTACTTCGCCGAAGTCGTCGGCCAGGGCAGTTTCGCCGCCGCGGGGCGTGCGCTGGGCCTGCCCAAATCGCGCCTGTCGCGCCGCGTCGCGCGGCTCGAGGATGAACTGGGCGTGCGGCTGCTGCAACGTACGACGCGCAAGCTTTCGCTGACCACCGTGGGCGAGCTGTATTACCGGCATTGCGTCGCCCTGCGTGAAGAAGCCGAGGCCGCCGCCGCCGCGGTGGCGCAAGTCCAGACCGAGCCGCGCGGCATCATCCGCGTCGTCTGCCCCGTTACGCTGGTGCAGACCGTAATAGGCCCCATGCTTCCGGACTTCCAGGAGCGCCATCCGCAGGTCCAGGTGCATATGCAGGCCAGCAATCGCGTGGTCGATCTGGTCGAAGAAGGAGTGGACGTGGCCTTGCGCGTACGCGGATCGCTGGCCGACAGCGGCAGCCTGGTCGTCAAGCAGCTGGGCCAGTCGCTGGGCGTGCTGGTGGCCAGTCCGGCGCAGCTGGAGCGGCAGGGGGCGCCGCAATTGCCAAGCGACCTGACGCTGCTGGATTCGGTGGCGATGTCGGCCAGCGACGGCCGGGCGTTCTGGAAATTGTTCGGCCCCAATGGAGCGCAATACACGGTCACGCATAAGCCGCGTTTTCTGGTTGACGACCTGCTGGCTCTGAAGTTCGCCATCGAGGGCGGCATAGGCCTGGGCGTCCTGCCGGACTATATGTGCCGCGATGAAATCGCCGATGGCAGGCTGGTGCCGGTATTGCCTGGCTGGGCGCCCCAGCCAGGCATCATTCATGCCGTGTTCGGTTCGCGCCGCGGGATGGTCCCGGCGGTCCGCGCGTTCCTGGATTTCCTGGGCGAACGCATGCTGCCCGAGACCTAGGCCCAGCGCGGGTGATGCGTCCCGGCTACGACCGGCCGGCTCATGGGCGGGAACATTTTTCCGTGGGCGGGATGATGCCCCAGTTCAGATCGATCATCGGGCTTTTCTCCGAGGACCAGGGCGTGTCGATCATGCCTTGCCAGCGCGCGAGTTCGAACAGGCGCAGCAATTGTGCATCGGGTTCGTCGCGAGTACGCCGGCTGTAGACCAGCAGGACTCCGCAGTCCAGCGCCGTGGCGGGATCGAGCCAGGGGGATTCCTCGTAGCGTCCATTGATGAAGACCTGGGCGTCAGGCCCGCGATGAATGGCGATATTGCCGCCAAGCCACGTATCCGATGCGATCAGCGTCAATGGAATCTCAGGCACATGCTGTCGCCAGATTGCATCCATTTGCTGTGAAATGATGGCGCCGGGAAACATTGAGCGGGTATCGCGGCCCGAGTACCAGGCCAGCGGTCCGCGCCCGATGGCGTAGCCGACAGCCATCAGTATATGTATGGCGACGACCACGATGGCGATACGGCGCAGGGCAGTGCGCTCATCGCCGGAAATCCGCCATAGCGCATAGAAGCCGAAAAGGATGAAGAACGTGGTGCCCCATGAGGCCACCAGGCGGGTGCCCAGCAGAGCCGAAATCAGCACCGTCGAGACAAAAGGCGTCAAGCCGACCCAGAGCAGGAAGGACCTGTCCCAGGCGGACAGTTCGGATGCATAGTATTTTTTACGCTCCACCTGCGCGTCAACGGCATAGACGGCGCGTGGAGCGGTCCTGCGGTTCCACCACGCCCAGGCCAGCCACACCGCCAGCATGGGGCTAAGCCGGGCCAACTGGTCCAGGGTGAAATCCAGGATGTGCTTGAAGGCGTCCAGGTAGCCGCTGGTATCCAGCGAGCTGTCGGCATAGCGCAAAGGCTGGAATGAATGGATGGCCAGCCAATAGACATGGGGCGAGATCACGACCACGAAGGCGGCCAGCGCCCAGGCCAGTCCCTTCAGGTTGCGCGGATCCTTGAAACTGCCTTGCCGCAGCATGAAGCACAGGAAGGCGGTGAACTGTATGACCGCGCTGTACTTGGTCATGGTGGCGATGGCGCATACCGCGCCCAGCCATAGCCAATTGCTTGCACCTTGATACCGCAAGGCGCGGTAGAACAGCCAGGTCGCGGCGGCAATCGACCAAAGCTGCACGGTGTTGTGGTTGTATATGGTTCCGCGCAAGGAGAAATAAATGCTGGTCGATACGATCAGCATGGCTATCAGCGCCTTGCGGGGCGTGGTGAATTCCCGCCCCAGCAACCAGACAAACCACAGGGCCAGGGCCGAAAAAAGCTGGCCCGCGAAAAACGTCAGCCACACCGGGCGGCCGATTATCTGGGTAAGCACATGCATGAACCACGAGGGCACCGGAGGATGCTTGTAGTAGCCCAGCTCAAGGCTGGACGCCCAGACCAGCTCTTCCATCCCATCCAGGTCGGGCGCGCGGTGGCTGATGCCGCAAAGTATCGTCCAAAGCGCAACCATGCCCAGAAGGAGCAGCAATACCGACAGATTCAATCTGGCCGTGTCCCTGGCGCTTGCGGCTTTCTGTGCGGGTCCGATGGTGCTGGTACTCATGTCTTGCGTGGTTATCCTGTGGTGTTGCGGGACGGGCCGCCGTGTCAATCAATCGCGCTTCAGCGCGCGTCGCGCAAACAGCACGCACATGCCGATAAAGCCGGCAAGTCCGATCAGCGTGGCCGCGTCGGCAAAGCCCGGGCCCGCCAGCGCAAGCGGGGTGTCGCTGCCGCCCGAGCCCACCGAGACCACGATAATCATGGCCAGCACGACCCCTACCAGGCTTTCCCCGACGATAAGGCCGGATGCGAACAGAGTGCCGCTGCGTTCGGCATGCTCCAGCCTTGGGGCGGCGTCTGTTTTCGCCGCGATTGCCTGGACTGTAATGCGGCGCCTTACGTACCATGAGATCAGGGCCCCCACGAACAGGGCGACGACAATGGAGGGCGGAAGGTACAAGCCCATCGCGACGGCAAGCGAAGGCAGGCGGCAGTGCCTGGTGCAGCGCCCCAGCACGATGTCGATGACGATGACGGCGATGCCCGAGCCGATGCCGATAAGAATGTAGGTCCAGTCCAGCGTGTGCGCAAACAGGCCGGTCGCGATGGTGATCATCAGGGTGGCTTGCGGCGCTGCCAGGGCTTGCGAGGCATCCATGTCGGCGCGCGGCAGGGCGCCCAGAAACCCGTAGGCGTTGTACAACAGTTCCAGCACCGGCGGGATCGCCATGGCGCCGACCACGCAGCCGATGATCAGCGCGGCCTGCTGCTTCCAGGGCGTGGCATGGACCAGCCAGCCTGTTTTCAGGTCTTGCAGATTATCGTTTGAAATGGCGGCCACGGCGATGACGACCGAGGTGCAGAAAATGGCCAGCGCGGTGAAGAACTTGACGCTGCCGGGGTCGCCCAGCATACCTTGCGATTGGCCTATGGCGATGAAGATCAGCGATACCGCCAGGATGGAAATAATGGCGATGCCCGAGATTGGGCTGGCCGACGAGCCGACCAGGCCGGCCATATAGCCGCAGGCCGCGGCTACCAGGAAGCCGAACAGAAAGGCCAGCAATGTGCCCACCAGCACCAGCGTCCAGGCCATTCCGGCCGGCAGGCCCGCCTCGGATATGAAGGAATAGAAGGTGGCGGCCAAAAGGACGAGCATCAGCAAGGTAATGCGAAGCAGGGTTTTGGGTGAAAGGTCGGTGTCGGTGCGGGCAAGGCTGGCGGCGGCGCCCGATCCGCCTTTAAGCACGGAGAGCGATATTTTCATTCCTTCGTACATGGGCTTGATCAGCGTGATCAGAGTCCACAAGGCGGCGATGGCGATCATGCCCGCGCCGATCAGCCTGACCTTGGAAACCCAGACTTCGGTGGCGTACGAGGCCACGGATGCGCCGTCCGGCATCGGCGCGGCGGCGGTCAGCCAGGGCACGGCCACGCCCCAGGACAGGAAGACGCCGAACAGCATGGCCAGGCCGCCCACGATTCCCACCAGATAACCCGCGCCAACCAGGGCGAATGAGAAGCCCATGGGGATCTGGAATATCGCGCGTCCGGCGGTAAACCAATAGCTGGCGCTGTCGGCGGCGAGCTTGAAGCCGTTGGTCAGCAAACTGAAGCCGCCCGCAATGGCGGTGCCGGCAAGAATATGCCCAAGGCCGTTGCCGCCGCGAGCTTGTTGCGCCTTATCCTCGTCTTGCGGGTTCCCGGCGCGCAGTATTTCAGCGGCGGCAACGCCCTCGGGGTAGGGCAGGTCGCTTTTCACGACCAGGGCGTGGCGCAGCGGCACGGTGAACACGACGCCGAGTATGCCGCCGCAGGCGCAGATCATGGCGGTCTGCAGCATGGGGAAGCCCTGCCAGTAGCCCAGCATGAGCAGGGCGGGCAACACAAAGATGATCGATGACAAGGTCCCCGCGGCGGAGGCCTGGGTCTGTACGATATTGTTTTCCAGGATATTGGAATCGGCGAAGGCGCGCAGCAAGGCCATGGATATCACCGCGGCCGGTATGGACGAGGCAAATGTCAGGCCCACCTTAAGGCCCAGGTATACATTCGACGCGGTGAAGATCAAGGTGATGATCGCACCCAATACGACGCCGCGCAGGGTAAGTTCTTTCAAGGACGAATCGGAAAAGGACATGAGCGGAGCGCGGTAAGGAGTTGTAGGCGGTGTGAAAGCGTCAATATTTGATGTGAATCAAAGACGGCCATTCAGAATCAGGGCAAATTGTAAGCTCAGTTGTCATGGAAGCGACAAAGTTTTTAAACGTGGCCGCGGTGCTTCACAAGCGGTCCGATACGGTGACGGGACGCCAGGCGGTCCGTCCGAAAATGGGGGTATCAATGAAAGCGGTGTTAATGTTTTTTGCTCTAGCCTTTTCGCTGGGGATAGGAGGGCCATCGTTCGCGGCCCATGAGGCTCCGGGCCAGGGCACGGTCACCTATACGCCCGATATCACCTTTACGCTGCGCACCAATATTGCCGATGGCAAGCTGGTGTTCGTTGGCGACGCGGGCGCCATCTCGGGCAAGGTCAATCCCGACCTGCAAGTGCCTTCGGATGCGGTTGTGCAGATCAACGTCATCAATGGCGATGGCGCCATCCACGATATTGCGGTGCCTGAATTCGGCGCCAAGTCCGATCACATCACGGGCAAAGGCTCCGCCACGGCGATTGTGTTCCGCGCCAACAAGGACGGCACCTTCGAATACCTGTGTACTCTGCCGGGCCACAAGGCGGCCGGCATGTTCGGCAAGCTGATCGTTGGCGAGCCGCAGAAAGCGGCCGAAAGCGATGCGCTGGATATTGCCCAGGATCCCACCGCGGTCGGCAAGCCGGTGGGCAAGCGCGGCCCCCAGACGCTGACGGTGGACCTTGAAACGACCGAAGTCGTCGGCCAGCTTGCCAGCGGCAGCACCTACAAATATTGGACTTTCAACAATAAAGTGCCTGGCCCCTTCATTCGAGTGCGGGTCGGCGATACAGTGAAGGTCAATCTTTCCAACGCCAAGGACGCATCGCATATCCACTCGGTGGACTTCCATGCCGTGACGGGTCCCGGCGGCGGCGCGGCGGTTACCCAGGTTGCGCCGGGGCAGACCAAGAGCTTCACCTTCAAGGCGCTGCATCCCGGCCTGTACGTGTACCACTGCGCAACGCCCATGGTGGCTCAGCATATTACCAACGGCATGTACGGCATGATCCTGGTCGAGCCCGAAGGCGGCCTGTCCAAGGTCGATCGCGAGTTCTATGTCATGCAAGGCGAACTCTATACCGCCCAGAAGCACGGCGCCCAGGGCTTGCAGGAATTTTCGCTGGAAAAACTGCTGGACGAGAATCCCGAACACATGATGTTCAACGGCACCATGAACGCACTGACCGATAAGTACAAGCTGCAAGCCACGGTCGGCGAAACCGTACGCATCTTCTTTGGCGTGGGCGGCCCCAACCTGACCTCCAGTTTCCATGTCATCGGTGAAGTGTTCGACAAGGTCTACAACCTGGCGTCCTTCACCAGTCCGCCCCTGACGGACGTGCAGACGACGCTGGTCCCTCCAGGCGGCGCCACCATGGTCGAGTTCAAAGTCGACGTTCCGGGCAACTATGTTCTTGTCGACCATGCTTTGTCGCGGATGGAGAAGGGCTTGTCGGGCATCCTGACGGTTACCGGAAAAGAAGACCACTCCATCTTCCATTCCGCCGAGAAAATCGATCCTTCGTCAGGTCATTAAGCCGTAGCGCGTCGGCTTGCGCCGACGCATGGCCAGCGGGGAAAAGCGGCGGGCTTCCAGGCCTGGCCGCTTTTTTATATTTGCACGGTTTTCGTATAATCGTATACAATTCTACGAAAATTGAGGGAGGCATTATGGAATGGCTTTTCAATGAAGTCGGCGAAAGCGAATTCGCCGAAATAAAAAACACGTCATTGGGCAAACTGGTGCGCGATCAACTGCTCAGCCAAATCCTGGCGGGTGTTTTCGTGCCGGGCCAAGCCTTAAGGGAATCGGATCTCGTCGATCAATTGAAGGTCTCGCGCGTTCCGGTTCGGGAAGCCTTGCGCGAACTGGAAAGTTCCGGCCTGGTGGTCTCGCGCAAGCACTCCGGCGTGTATGTTCGCGAACTGAGCGACACCGAGGTGCGCGACCTGTACGATTTCCGGGCTCTGCTGGACAGCCATGCCGGGCGCATCGCGTCGCAGTTGCCGACCGATCGCCGCCATGAATTGGTTGCCGACCTGGAGGCCAGCACCGCAGCCATGGACGCCGCGAACGAAGCTCAGAATTCGCAAGCGTATTACCGTGAAAACCTGCGTTTCCATTGGCTGTTCATTGAATATGCCGGCAACAAGGAAATTGCCAAGGCCTACCGCGAAGTCATACAAAAGCTGCATCTATCGCGCTTGAAAAACCTTTCCACGGCAGCGTATCGCGAACGCTCCAACACCGAGCACAAGCAGATCGTCAAGGCGCTTTACGACTCCAAGACCCTTGCTCATGCCAATTATTGCGCCGAGCTGCTCGATCATCACGTGATCAATGCCCACGACCGCCTGCACGGACTGGAATAACACAGCCCAGCGGCCACAGAATTTCATTCAGCTACACCAATGAGGAGACAAACCATGAACCGTCGTTCATTTCTGATCAGCAGCGCGGCAGCAATGAGCCTGCCATATGCTTCGTTTGCGCAGTCCGCCTATCCGTCGCGCGCCATCACCTATATCGTGCCGGTCTCGCCTGGCGGCGGCAGCGATTTCGTTGGCCGCGCGGTGACCGCCGCCTGGGGCAAGGAGCTGGGACAGACTTTCGTCGTAGAGAACCAGGGCGGCGCGGGCGGCATCATCGCCTGCCAGAAGACAGAACGCTCCGCTCCCAATGGCTACACCCTGATGCAAGGCTATGTGGCCACCCTGGCGACCAGTCCCGCAACGCGCAAGGTGCCTTACGATCCCATCAAGAGCTTCACCCCTGTGGGCATGATAGGCGGCACGCCCAATGTGCTCGTTGTCAATGCCAAGCTGCCCATCAAGGACTTCAAGCAATTCGCGGTCTATGCCAAAGAGCAGGGCGGTACCGTCAATTACGGATCGGCGGGCGCGGGATCGTTGACCCACCTGCTGATGGAACTGCTGAAACAGCATCTGGATTCCAAGATGCTGCACGTCGCCTACAAGGGTGTATCGCCCGCCTTCACCGACCTGGTCGCCGGACAAACGCAAGCCATGTTCCCGGGGTTGGCCGCCGCCGTGCCTCATCTGAAGAACGGCACGGTCAGGGCAATAGCCGTCACCGGCAAGACGCGCAACCCGCGCTTTCCCGATGTGCCTACACTTGAAGAACTGGGCGTGGGCGGATTCGACGATGTCCTGCAATGGTATGGTGTGTCCGGCCCCGCGGGAATGGATGCGGCCGTGGTCAAGACCCTGAACGACAGCCTGAACAAGGTGTTGACTCAGCCGGAACTGGCCAAGCAGCTTGAAATCGAAGCGATAGAGCCCATGCCCATGTCTCCTGGGGAATTTGCCGATTACGCCAAGCGCGACTTCGAACGCTGGGTCAAGCTTGCCAAAGAGCAGAACATTAGTTTGACTGCCTGATTGTTTAATTTTTTTTAAGTGAAGTGATATTCCATGGCTCGTAACACACAGGTCGAGGCCGACCGCAATGCACCGCCCATTACCCGCATCTTGGCGGAATACATCGTCAACCATCCTTCCCGGGGCTGGAGCGACGAAGTCGAGCATGAGGCCCATCGCACTTTCATGAACTGGCTCGGCTGCGCCGTCGGCGCATCGCGCCACGAAGCGGCGCAGGCGGCGCTGGACGCCGTCAGCGTGCTGCAGCCCTCGGCCCAGGCCACCGTGTTGGGCCGCAACGAGAAGGTCGACATTGGCAGCGCGGCGCTGATCAATGGCATCACTTCGCACACCTTCGATTTCGACGACACGCACCTGAAGACCATCATTCATCCGGCTGGGCCCGTGTGTTCCGCCTTGCTGGCATTGGCCGAGCATACCGGCGCCAGCGGCCGGCAGTTGATCGATGCCCTGATTATCGGCATCGATGTATCGTGCCGCGCCGGCAACATGATCTATCCCGACCACTACGATAGGGGATGGCATATTACGGGTACGACAGGCGTGCTGGGCTCCGCCGCCGCCTGCGCCCGCCTGCTGGGCATGAATGTCGAGCAAACGATCATGGCCCTGGGCATCGCCGCGTCGCAGCCCATCGGCTTGCGCGAGCAGTTCGGCACCATGACCAAGCCCTTTCATCCGGGCGCGGCCGCCCAGGCCGGCCTGATGTCGGCTTTGCTGGCCAAATCGGGATTCACATCCAGCAGCCGTGCCATCGAGGCGCCTCGTGGCTTTGCGCAGGTTGTTTCGGTCAAGTACGACTGGAACGAAATCACCGATGAATTGGGTGAGCGCTTCGAGATTTCCTTCAACTCCTACAAGCCTTTTGCTTGCGGCATCGTTATCCATCCCAGTATCGATGCATGCGTGCAATTGCGTGAAAAAGGCGTGACTCCGGAAAACCTGGTGCGCATCGACCTGAAGGTCCATCCGCTGGTGCTCGAATTGACAGGCAAGAAAGAGCCCACCGATGGCTTGCAGGGCAAGTTCAGCGTCTATCATGGTTGCGCGGCCGGTCTGATTTTTGGCCGGGCATCCGAAGACGAGTACGCCGACGACATCGTGAATCGCGCCGACATGGTCGACGTGCGCCGCAAGGTCAACGCCATCGTCGACCGGGGCATGGATGAGGCCAGCGTGGATGCGGTGGCTACGCTGACCGACGGAAGCACGGTGCACGTCTATGTCGAGCATGCCATCGGCTCTTTGCAGCGCCCCATGACCGATAACGACCTTGAAAACAAGTTCCACGGCATGGCCGACGGCTTGCTTGGCCGCGACCGGACTTCGCAATTGATTTCCGAGTGCTGGAAATTGGCCGATGCGCCCGACGTCAGCCTGGTGACCAGTCTTTCAAGAAAATGAGACCCATGAGCAAGCCGTTGATCGTCGTCCTGGACGATTGGGAGGACGGCTTGCGCCGTCTGGTCGATTGGCCCGCCATTGAGCGGTGGGCCAATGTGGTCATTCACAAGAAACCGTTAACCGGTCCGGCTTTGCTCGACGCATTGCGGCCCGCCCAGTGCGTGGTGCTGATGCGCGACCGCACGCCATTTGATCGCGCCCTCATTGAACAGCTGCCGGGATTACGCTACATCGCGTTTACCGGCACACGCAACAAGAAGCTGGATCTCGATGCCGCCCGCGAGGCGGGCATCCGCGTCGGCCATACGGACTGGGGGCCTTCCAAGGCCAGTACCTGCGAAATGACCTGGTCCCTGATACTGGCCGCCAGCAAGCACTTGGCCGGCATCGCGCTGTCGCCTTCAAGCCCGGAATGGCGCAGGGCGCACGCCGCGGCGCTCTTGCCCAGCGTGCTGGAGGGGCAGCGCTTGGGCCTGGTGGGCCTGGGCCAGATCGGCCAGCGGGTCGCCGCGGTCGGCAGGGCCTTGGGCATGGAGATCGCGACCTGGAGTCCGAACATGACGGCGGAGCGGGCGCAGGCGCATGGCGCGAAGTCAGTGGAACTGAACGAATTGCTTTCCACGTCGGCCGTCGTCAGCCTGCACCTGGTGCCCTCGGCGCAAACACGCCACCTGCTGAATCGCGATCGCTTGCGCTTGATGCAGCCGGCAAGCATGCTGGTCAATACCTCTCGTGCCGATCTGGTCGATACCGGCGCCCTGGTTGAAGCCCTGAAAGAAGGGCGGCCGGGTTTTGCCGCCCTGGATGTTTATGATGCCGAGCCTTTGGACCCAGACCATGGCCTGCTGGCCTTGCCCAATGTGTTGCTGACCCCGCACTACGGTTTCGTCAGCGAACCCGTATACCGGAAGTTTGCCGAAGGCCTGCAGGAAAACCTGTTGGCCTGGCTTGACGACGGCACGGTCATCCGCGAGGCGGTGGCCGGCTGAACTCAGGCCTCGGCGGTGGCCGCGTCGGCGATCTGGGAATACGTGCCGGCAGCGGTAAACAATACGTCGGTGGACGAGTTCAAGGCGGTTTCAGTGGAGTCCTGCAGCACACCGATGATGAAGCCCACCCCGACGACTTGCATGGCCAGGTCGTTCGAAATACCGAACAAGCTGCAGGCCAGCGGAATAAGCAGCAGCGAACCGCCCGCCACGCCCGAGGCGCCGCAAGCGCATATGGCCGCCACGATGCTCAGCAGGAGCGCCGTCGGCAGATCAACCGAGATGCCCAGCGTATTCACGGCCGCCAGGGTCAGCACGGTAATCGTCACGGCCGCCCCGGCCATATTGATGGTGGCCCCCAGCGGTATGGACACCGAATACGTGTCTTCAGGCAGGCCCAGGCGCTTGCATAGGGCCAGGTTGACCGGAATATTGGCTGCGGAACTGCGTGTGAAGAAGGCCGTTATGCCGCTCTCGCGCAGGCAGGTAAAGACCAGCGGATAGGGGTTCCGGCGGTTCTTGGCAAAAACGATAATCGGGTTCACCACCAGCGCGACGAACAGCATGCAGCCGATCAGCACCGTCAATAGGCGGGCATAGCCCAGCAGCGCGTCCAGTCCGGCTTCGGCGATCGTCGAGGCGACCAGGCCGAAGATGCCGATAGGCGCAAAGCGTATGACGACCTTGACGATGAAGGACAGGGCCAGGGACAGGTCGGCGATAACGTTCTTGGTGGCGCCGTGGGCGTGCCGCATGGCAATGCCTATGGCGATCGCCCAGGCAAGAATGCCGATATAGTTGGCATTGGCCAGCGCGCTGATGGGATTGTCCACGACGCTCATGACCAGGTTGGACAGCACTTCGGCGATGCCGCCGGGTGCGCTTAGGGCTTGGGCATCCACTTTCAGCTGGATAGTCAGCGGGAACATGAAACTGGCCGTTACAGCGACCAGGGCCGCGGCGAAGGTGCCGGCCAGGTACAAGACCAGGATAGCCCCCATCTTGGTCTGCTGGCCCTTCTTGTGATTGGCAATGGAGGCAGCCACAAGCACGAAGACCAGGATAGGCGCAACCGATTTCAGGGCATTGACGAACAAATCGCCGACGATGTCCACCCAGCCGGCGGCGGCGGGCGACACCAGCCCCAGCACGATGCCGGCAGCCAGGCCTATCAATATCTGGACGACCAGGCTGCCATTGCTGACGAATTGCAATAGCGGATTCTGCTTTACTGCGGCACTAGGCATACGGACTCCAAAGCCAAGCCTGTCGGCTTGTATAGACAAATTCGCTCCACCGTTCCGTGCCCATTTCGAGCCGCGCATCTTGACGTCCTTGTCGCCTTGAGGCCGCGATGCATCTTATTGTTGGGTACCGAAGTACTTGATAAAACAGGCTGGCGAAGATTTTACCATCATGAAATGCTGTCTAAAAAACCAGGAATAGGCTATAATTTCTTTTCTGGGGTCGATCCGGCTTCGACGTGGGTCGCAAAACAGAGCAGGGCATGTCGAGCACCAGTAAGCTCGTAAATCCACTGGAACACTACAAACGCCAACGACGAGCGTTTCGCTTTAGCCGCTTAATGCGGTAAGCCGCTGCACTAATTTGTCTTTGGGTTAGGTAGGGTAAAACCTACAGCAGCGTCATTTACAAAGAATCGGGTCTTGTTGGGTCACTCAGCATGGTCTTAAATTAATGTGAATCGCCAAGGAAGGGCCTGTCGGTTGGCATGATCCAAGGTTAAAACTTAAAGTGAACCGAATAAACATGTAGAACTGCCTGCAGAGGGCTTGCGGACGCGGGTTCAATTCCCGCCGACTCCACCAGACAAACCCACGCTGCACTATGTAGCACTAGACGGGGCCGATAGAAATATCGGCCCTTTTTAGTGTGCTGTGGGGTATCGATTCACACCGATTTCACACGCGATTCACACGGGGACGCTGCCGCCCTGGACTTCTGATAGTTCACGTCGATCCATTTCCCGTAAATTTTGAATACCATTTCGGCATCCTCGTGGCCCATTTGTACGGCAAGCCAGAATGGATTGGCGCCATTGGTGAGCCATGTACTGGCATAGGTATGACGTATTTGGTACGGATTGCGGTATCTGACGCCGGCACGTCGGCATAATGGCTCCCAGAGCGTTTTGCGGACTTGAGAATCCATTGCCCACGGCCCTCCGGTTCGGGGGTTAAGCCAGACGCGATGGCCGGCCATAAACGAGGCCGCCTTCTGGGTGGTGAGAGCCGCGCGCGCGACGGACGACATTTCAATATCACGGATGCCGGCCGCCGTTTTCGGTCCTTTTTCGATTTGAGTCTGTTTGCCATCGACAATACCGGTCACTATATTGGTGTCGATACGAATCCGCCCATGCACCCAGTCAATATTCGGCCAGGGCAGGGCAATAATCTCCCCCGGCCGGAGTCCGGTTTGAAACCAAAACTCAATGAATAGACGCTCGTCCGGCCTGGCGTGCCTCAAGAGCGCGCCGATTTCGTCGATGTCGAACGGGTCTACGTCGTATTCGGACTTTTTGGCTGTTTGTCGAATGATCTTGGAAAGCGCTACGCGATCCAGGGGGTTGTATTTAAGCAACTCGTCATTGACTGCATCATCCAGCACGGACCGCAAGGGGGAGAGGACATTTCGTATAGTCTTAGCCGTCAAGCCCATTTGGCCGATCCACTCTCTGAGCATGGATCGCGACAGATCATTCAGGGCCACATCGCCCCATTTCGGTATGAGAATCCCTTCTATAATCTTGGTATAGCCTAAGAGCGTTGATGGATGCGTAGGAGAGCCTGTCACGCCACCAATGACCTTTAAAGAATACATCGCCCATCGCGCAGAGGCGTACATGAGCGAAGACGTGGACTACAACGGCAAGTCGAAAGAAGAAGGCGACTCGTACAACTGGAAGGTTAGCGGGCCCCGCTTGACTGTACTCATGCAGATGTAGTACATACGGCGAACCCTTGAAGAGCATGCCAAGGCTGCAATCACCGACGTGAACAAGGTCATTGCCAAAAACATCGAGCAAGCCGCCAAGGATGCCATCGCAGCGGCAGCTTCGGCAATTAAGGTCGAAGTGAAAGCCTAACCCCCCCAACCCAACCACCCAATCGCCACTTTTGCAGTGCTGCGATCTTTATGTGAGGACGTATGACCACTGACACAGTGCTGACGGACGTCGAAAAGCGACGGATGGCGCGGGAGCAGTACAACGGTGATCCAGTCGATTTCGCCCGCGCCATCGAGCAAGCCGTCCTGCAATCGCCCGAGGTGCAGAGGCTGCGGGAGGATGAAAAAAGACTGCAATATTTATTGCATAGGGTTTGTATGTATCAGGTTGCGTCCTATGGGTGCAAATTTGAAATCATAAATCTGCCTCCGCACTTTGGGGATTGCGAGCCTGATGCGGTACCGCCTTTTGTCGCGGCAATCAACGCCGCAATGGAGAAACAGCCGTGAGCCGCCACCTGCGCGACTTGCTCACGCTGGTGGCGAACTGACCCCAGAGATTAACCCTAGCCGTGGCGCTTGCCGGGATTTTTCTTGTGGTGGGTATGCGCGCCACGCTCCTGGCTCATACGTTGGCCGCCGCCTTGACGGGTAAAGGTCACGCCTTTTGGGGCGGCGGGACGAGGGGTGCGCTTGCGGTCGGCTTCAGTAACGATTTTGTTGCCCATGGAAATCTCTCTCAAGTTTAGATAAAGCTTGCCATTGTTACACATTCGCTCGGTTTATTCTTGGCAGAAAAGAACGGGCTGAGGATATGAGTGCTGGCAGGGCCATCAAGCGAGCGTCCTGCTTCCCTGCATAGTCAGGGCGTTCACTTGATGGTGCAGCACAGTGCTGTCGTGCCGAGCGCATTGGCGATGCGATATTCCAAACTGAGGACTGGACGTCATTGGGGCGTTTTGAGAATGCCAGTCAGCCGGGATAGCCTCCGGCCACCATCACGCCAGCGCGCACCGCTCTGGTGATTCGGGCCTTCGGGCCGTGAGCAGTATCGCCACTCCGGGCCGCCCCTGAATACGGAGCTTGATTAGCATCAGGGGATTTCGAAGCGGATTCCGGTATGCCGGAGCAGCTATTGCGCACCCGGGCGTAGGCTGAACAACTCCGGCCACTACGGTGCAGCTTCGCAAGCAAGACGGCGGTGTAAGCCCGCGCGGGAGACGTAACCCGCACCCCATTTCTTACGCCACCGGATGCGTGTTCCGGGCATTGCGGAGCGGTCGCGTAGCAGCACACCTACCCGATGGGCGCCCTTCGGTATGGGCCAACTTAACTACGGGGCCGCTTCGGCGATTCAACGAGTCGCCTTCCCGGTGTGGTGTTAAAGGGAGATGCAAATGATTTGGAAATTTTATGGCGCAATGCTTCATTGGCTGATTCGGCCTGCGCTGGACCATCATGACAGGAAGATGGAAGGGCCGCGACAGAGCGAAATCAAGGATGTCGTTCAAACGGATGCAATCGTTGGCGGCCCGGTCTTTCATGGGATTAAAGAGGCTATCGTGATCATGCGCCAGAAAAACCAGCTTCCGTTTAGGCTTCCGTAGAGGCGCTTTTTATGAAGGATGCCATCGGAGAGCGATCGAAATTTGTTTTACCCAATCCCTCGAAATGCTCGCCTGCTGTCTCCGGTTTATCGAGGTATGCAAGATACTGTTTTTTGAAGGCCGCTTTATTTGGGTGCGTATCAATTAACGCCTTGATTGTAAGAGCAAGCAGCTTTAAATCTGCCGATGAATCGAAATCAGACATGATTTTCTCCGGTAAGTTACAGGTGTAGGAACTCGTAACATACCACTGCCCGCCATCGCTCACCAGCTTTGGCGGGTTTCTTATTTCTGGCTCTGCTTAATCGCAGGGCCTTTTTTATGGGCGCTCGAAATGAGTCATTGGAGTCAGAAGTACATCGGCCAGCCCTACGTCTCCGGCACTGCCGATTGCGCTGCGCTGGCAGGGCAGGTCGCCAAAGATGTGCTGGGCATTGACCCGAAGCTTCCCACGCTGGGACAAGTCCAATGGCGAAGTGCTGCTGGGCCTGCGCCGCCGGCGCGCGGCTGACCGGGCGCTGTTCCTGGGGGCCACTGGGGCCGACGCCATCAAGATTGGGGCGGCCGTCACATGATTCTTCTGAAAGCGCTCTGGGGCCGCATCTGGCCCTACATTGCCGCCGTCGGCGTCGTGCTGGCCGGGCTGCTTGCGGTGCGCCAGTCTGGTAAGTCCGCGGCACGCACCGAAGCAGCCGCCAAGATCAACGAACAAGCGGCTCAGGCCCGTAAGGAGCAGCGTGATGTCGAAAATGAAATTGCTTCGCTGGATGATGATGCTGTCGACCGTCGCCTTGATGAGTGGGTGCGGCGTAAATAGGGTAGGGGTGGAGTACTGCTCTCACGCCAAGCCGATCTGGTTCAACGATCAAATCGAGAAGGCCATGACGCCGGCTCCGATCAAGCGCCAGGCGCTGGAGAATAATGAGACGGTGCGGCGACTGTGTGGTTGACTCTCATCGAGTGCCGCCGAATCGGCGTAGATATCACGGTGCACGGAGGACACTACCCCGACTGCTTGGGAACGAGGGGTGTTAGCATGACAGGCTCGACATTTGGTTACAATATGCGATCTGGTTCATGCGCTTACAGCACCACTAGGCCGAGGGGCGGATTCAAATCTTTGCGGCTTGCTGTATGATTTGTTAACATTACTTCGTGATCGAGTAGCACATTGACTAGGCTTATTTATTGTGTCACGCACATTTAGCAACTCTCCGTTGGTAGAAATTATTGCGGAGCTGCGTTGGGGGTCGCCGACCATTCAGGTCCCCGGCTTATCGGCAGTTCCGGCTAATGCCCATGGAATGGCGCCCAGACCATTGGATGAGGAGTTGTACCTCCAGTTTGGCTCTTTGGCATCTGGCGAAGGTTTCAGCCAATTTGAGCGGGTCATACCGGCGGGCTTTCCAGTGGCGCCGCACCAAGTCGTATATCGCTATAGGAATGCCAACCCTGCCAAAACAATGTTGTATCAGCTAGGGAACGGCGTTTTCTCCATAAACGCAACTCCTCCCTATCGAAGCTGGCATGAGTTCGGCCCTTGTGTTAGATCGGGACTTGATCTGTTTCAGCAGGCCAATATAAATCTCGGCCGCGAAGTATCAGAATTCTCATTGGTATCGGTTCGATATATTAATTCGTTCACATCGGAAATGACACGGGGAGCCAGTGCTCTCGATTTTATCAACGACGTGTTGGGCTTCCAATTTGGCTTGCCCGAGATTCTTACTAGGTCCTGCGCAAATACAAGTGAAATATTGCCCACTCTCCAACTACAACTGCCTGTTGATGCTGGGAGCCTATCAATGCGAGTCGGGCAAGGGCAGGTGAACGGAGAGCGCGCCGTCATTATGGATACGACTGTTTCGGCCCAGGGGCCTATGATTGCCGACCCTGAATCCGCGATGGAAGCTCTGTCCAAGGCGCGGTTAGTGATTCACAATTTGTTTATCGGAATGACGGGCAAACTTACCGACATAATGAAGCCGGAGAAATAATGGATTACGTCATACCTAATGCGACAAGCGACATTCAAGTGTCCTCATGGACTGATGCCGCTCGTTCGATGGATGTGATTGATTCTTATAGAGCTGCGGAAATTTACAGATATTTTTCGTCTGTTTGCGCGAACTTATACTCGGATAGCCACTTCTATCCATCGTTACAAGAAGCGGAGCGTCGTAGGGCCTTGCGTTTCCTGCAGGAGCTCGGAGATTTGCCGGACAACTGGGACGGGGAAGGGGCGGCCGACATTGCTGACGATATATTGTCACGGTCCGCGAAGATTCTAATGGAGATCAACCAGCTTCCCACTGATATCGTTCCGCACCCTGCGGGCACTGTGATGTTAGAGTGGGAGACTTGGCTCGGGCGCGCCTATATCGAAATTGGTAGTAGTCGCTACAATATTTATGTTAAGCCTCGCTATGCGCGTCCGAGGGCCCTAGTAGGCGATGTGACTCAGTTAGACGGCCCGAGCGCCCTCGTAGATTTCCTTGAGGCAGTTTCTTCGGCTACAGAGTTTCCATCAGCTCCGCCCGAGCTGACCCGCTTGACATATGGCGTATGAGCGGTCAGCCTGATACTCTAGCGTTCGTCCCTGTTGAAGATTGTGAGATGATCGTGAGAGCAGCTGTCTCTCCGTATCATTTCAGTCACAACAAGCCTTTTAAGGGGGCGTTTCATCTACGAGCGGGCAGCCGCTCAATATCAGCTATTAGAGGAAGTTACGTATCTGCTGATGATTGCAAGGAGATTGGCATTAGGCATGTTCAGGATTTGAACGCGCAGCCTAAGCCAAGAGTCTACGCCGGGTTGTGGACTGTTCACGCAGCCTGCATTCGTCAAGCAGGAGCCGAGGTGAGTGAAACCGTTGGCGATTATGAGCGCCACGTTAGCATCGATTACGGTGTAGTCCGGCAGCGAGGTGACGCCCTAGCGGATCCGCGGGATGTTGAGAGATACAACGCTGTTTTAGACGCTTTATGGGGTTGCGTCAAATATTTCCAAGATGCTGCCCCGCAAGCTCCTGGTTGGGGTGGACCTCCTCTAACTATGCACATTTGTGCGGCGCAACGTGTGGACGAAACGGGCACAGGCTAGCGCCGAAAAATCGCCTCTTCCGGCATCACATCAATGCTTCGAATTCGTCTCCTCAATCATGTCGCTAATGATCTGCTCCAAGCCCGCGCGGTCGGCTTCGGGTTGTGGCCAGAATAGCTCGGGCAGGGTGCGCGGTCTATGCAACCCAAGTAGCCGGCGCTATCGTTCAGGCACAATATCGGGTAGCTCTGGCCGACACACCGTGAATCCGTTGGACCCGCCGTCAATTCGGTATCCAACCGCCGCAATTTCAGATATCGAATACCCCGTCATCCTCGCGAATTCAGCCCAGTCGTAGACGCCATATCGATTCTCTTGCTTTGCCACCACTTTGTTAATCGCCTCCTCCAGATCTTGGGCGATTTGATGCTGCCGTTTGAGCTTGCGCAGCTTTGCAGCATCGCGTCCTCGGTAAATGTCTCGTGGGACGTGTATTGGGAAACGAACCATGGTGTTTCCATTATCGCCATTGGCGTGTTAACGATACCCATATTGTGCCGTCACGACCTGCTGGAGTCCTCTTGTGGGGTTTCCGCGCCAATCTCTCGCATGCGCGCATAGATGCGCTCCAGCTCCGCCGGCGTCAGTGTGAGCTGCGCCGCAAGATGGAACAAATTCGGATAGGGCATGGCCTTAGGATCGGCCCCGCCGGTGTACTTGCGCCAATGCTGCTCGCCCACGCATGCCAACTCGGCCATTTGCTTGCCAGTGCGTCCAAGATCATTTTTTAATTGCTGTAGATCGTCGGGGGTAGGGGGTGTGTAGTTCATGATGTACAAAGCCCCGCGCTAGGCGGGGCGATCTGGTTAGAGGAACAGCTTAGTCATTGTGATCAGGGCGGTAGCCAGTGCGGCTCCTACTACCAGGGGATACCAGCGCGCCTCGGCTTGAATCTTGACGGTTTCGGCCATGATCTTGGCGATCTCGGCTTGCGTCTTTGCCAGTTGGGCGTTGGTCATGTGTTGGTCCATTTCGTCATCCTTTCGGGTTGTCGGACTGCGCGATGCGCGCTGTCCATGTAAAGAAGAATAGCGCATTATGCGCTATTCGGTCAAGCGAAAAGCACTCGGTATTTACCCTATCGGGTCGCTCGGTCCATATCACCTTCTCGGTCTGGCATTGCGCCCCTGGGAAATTTCATCCCGCCCAGCCTGTAGCCGATCAAACTCCGCCTCGGTTACGCAAGGTTCGGCGTCCAGGATGTTTGATAGGCCCTCTACCATCTCCACCGTCTCGTCGTCCGCCATACCCCAGCGCGGCATAACCCGGGCGGCCGTAACGACGATGGCGCGCAGCCGCTTGACCTCTCGCAGCAGCGTCATGGCGTCGTGATACTTTAGATTGCGCTCTTCGATAGTGCGGAGCTGGTCAAGGGTGAGGGGTTGCTTCATGATGCTAAACACTGATGTTATATACAGTATTTTTAGCACAAAAAATCCCGCACGGTGGCGGGCAATGAATTCACACCGATTTCACACCGGGCAAATTGGCGGAAGGGCGGTAGGAGCCTCAAATAATTGATTCGGCGGGACATTTTCCTGCCACCAAGGAAATTAGCACGCGGGTTCAATTCCCGCCGACTCCACCAGCTACAAGGGCCCGGATGACCTCCGGGCCTTTTTTTTGGGTTTTTCCCCATTAATATCCGCTACTTATCCAGCAAGCCCCTGTCTTCGAGCAGTTGCAGGCAATCTTGGCCTTCGTCCTCGTCGCCGTCGAAAATATCGGTGCCATCCAGCATGTAGGCGCGCAGCAACTCGTCGATGGCGGTTTCGTCATCCAGACGGACCAGGGTCTTGCCCAGCATATAGTGGATAAAAGGGTTCATCTGCCCATCGGGGCAGTTGAGCGCGGTGAACAAGGCGTCCTTGGCCATGCCGTAGTCGGCGGATTGATAATAGGCATCGCCCAGGGAAGCATACAACCAGGTTGCCGCTTCCCAATCCTGTTGGGGTTCGGGCAACAAGGCCAGTGCCTGGCGCCAATTTTCAATGGCGCCTTCAAAATCGTCCTCATCGCTGCATTCGTTGCCAGCTTCTGACAGGTTTTCGATTTGCTCGTAGATGTCGTCAGGAAGTTCCATGGATTCCTCATGCTCCGAAGAGAGCTGCTTTTCTGTTAGTGATGGCAGGGACACGATATCTTGCGGCATTGATGCGTGTCTCCAAATCTGTTCGGTACTACTATTCGACCCGGACCGGCGTCAACCTGCGGTCAATGGCAACACGGGAAGGATCGGCAGGGTCGTACAACACGTGCACTGTCCTGCCCGTGGCAAAGTGGGGCATCAACACATCCTCAACCAACACGTTCACCGACACCCTGCGGTCAGTACCATCGAGATCGTTCAACGCAAGCTCCAGGCCCAGTTTCGTTTCACGTATGGTATTGCTTTCATGTGTGCCACGACGGCGCATTTTCATAACACGGCCGGTTGTATGGGATACCTGGCTGCTGCGGCTGAGCCTGCCGGCCAGTTTCAATTCGCGGCTGGGCAGAAAGGCGACAGTCAGGATAATGAATATCAGCATCGAAAAAGCCAGCATTATCCAGAACCATGCCGGATGCGAATTCTCTTCCAGTAGCGCATACATCATCGAACCGCCAAACAGCGTAGAGAATGCCGCCGCTCCCAATACAACCGCCCAATCGCTTGGTATGTCCGATTCCGGCTTCTCGATTTCTAGCTGTTCTTTTAGCTGGGTTTTCATGGCGGTGTCATGTCAAGAAGCCGAAGCGGCACCAATGGGGCCGTTATCGCGTCGAGCTGAATTGAATCAGAAAAAATTTTAGGCAAATTGCAGGTCATCAATATGACATGTTCTATTTATTACAGTCTTTAATCTCTTGTACCCAAGCATCGGCCGTAGCGGCTTGTCTTTCGATGAGTAAACTGAAATTTCCACTTGCACATTGCTACCGGCGGCAGCCATATAGAGCGTGCTATAAAAATGCCTATAGCAATTTGTAGGGTCAGGGATAATGTCCATTCGAACGTTGAGCCGATGCGCTGCAGTGATGTTTCTTGCCGCGCTTGCCTCCGGGTGCTCCATACACGACCTCGGGTTCGGCTCTGGCCCAGGTGCCGGCTCCGCATCCTCGGGCGACGGCGCATGCAGATGGAACCGTAGCAGTTGCATGCACGAGGGGCGGTATGAGCCGGGGGAACGAGACTATGCGGAAGAAGAAGCGAAGCGCCTGAATCAGGCTCAATCCGCCAGGCTGCGCCGCAGCTCCAGCAACTGATTACCCGCCCTACGCGCCAAGATCCGGAGCAATGCGGCTGCCTGGGCCTCGCAACGCGCGTGCGCAGCAGGCAATACCCCTTGAAGGCATCAGGGATTCTTTTAATATCCCAGTCATCGGGCTGGCGTATTATGTGTCCTACGCATCCGGCCGGCATCGCGCCCGCCGAGGATCAGGGACACCGATTTGAGCAAAGCGCATTATTGGCTGCTTCTGAAAATCGCAGAGAAGCCCAAGGCCTTCACATATGGGGTCGGGATACTGACTGCCCTGTTGCTTATCCTGGCTACGGCGGCAACCGCGGTATGGGTGGACGAAAACCGTATTGCCGATCGGCATGACAATGCGCTGCAACTGGCCCGGGCGGCCGTTGTCGAAAGCGCCACCATTCTTGACCATCTTATCGAACATGACTACGTAGGCTGCGACGACAACGATCTCATGCATCTGAATGGGCATTTGCTGCAATCCCGCTTCATACGCGAGATCGGCGTGCTGGATGCCGACAACCGGCTTGTTTGCTCCACGGCGCTGGGGCGGCTGTCCCGGCCCGTCAAGGGAAATTATCCTGTCGTCACTTTGCGCTCGGGGCGCAAGCTGCTTAAAGACGTGCCTTTGCAGATGGTGAACGAGAAGGTTAAAGCCACCATTCTCCAGCGCGATAACTTCAACGTTGTCCTTAGTCCTTATTTGACCGAGGATATATACCGAAGCGCCGATGCGGTCTGGCTGCGCACGATCGACGGCCTGGTACCGCTTCGGTCGACTGTGGCGCCCCAAGAGCTCCCCCGGTGGCGTGAACGAGCCGGGAGGTTCGAGAAAACCGCATTCACGTTGCACGACCTGGGGTATGAACTGGTCTCTCAGCAGACCGGAACCGACGTGGTATTGCAATCGCGGCGCAGCCTGGCTGCAATCGCGCGGGACAGCGGTGCGCTGCCGCCCGCCATGCTGGCCGGCTCGCTGCTGATTGCCGTACTGACCGTCGGCACGCTGGCGCCTTATGTGATGGGACTGCGTGATGTGCGGAACCGCATTCATTTTTTGTGCGACGACGCGCATATCCTGCTGGTGTATCAACCCATCTTCGATCTGACCACGATGAAGCCTGTCGGCTGCGAAGTGTTGATGCGCATGAAGGAAAAGGGCAAGGTGTGGATGCCCGATCAGGTGATACCCGCCATCCTGGATTCGGGCCTGGCGCGCCGGTTCGATCATATAGTGACCCAAAAGGCGATACGCGAGCTGGCTGGCCGGCTTCCCGCTCAGCGCGATACCTTCAGGCTTGCGTTGAATTATTTTCCCGACAGTATCGACCAAGCCACACTGATTCCTGTGTTGCAACAGGCGCTTCAGGCTGCCGGAAGAAGCGATCTTGAAGTCTGTATCGAAATCACGGAACATAGTCTGTCCAGCAATCTGATCGCGGAAGTCGGGGCGCTTAAGGCGCAAGGCTTCCGGATCGCCATTGACGATTTTGGCACAGGTTATTCCAACCTCAAGTCGGTCACCAAGCTATCGCCCGATGTGCTGAAAATCGACAGATCCTTTGTTTTCGAACTTGAGGATGCCACGGTGCGCTCGAATCTTATTTCCGAGATCGTCAATATTGCACGCGCGGTCGACGCCCGAGCTGTTGCGGAGGGAATAGAAAATATGGAGCAGGCGCAACTGCTGGCGGCGCTGGGTGTGCAGTACGGACAGGGTTATGCGCTGGCACGCCCCATGGAACTGGAGCCCTTTCTGGCATTCATGGCTAAACACGGTTAGTCGGCGGCCATGCATTCCGACGCGCCCATGGCCACCCAGCCGCTTCTGGTTGCGGTTGGCCGGCGTCAGACGCTGCGCACTATTTCAGAGCCAAGTCCCTTAAGGGCGGCCATGACCGCATCGCACTGGCGCGGACTGCGCGGGTGCACCACCAGCGACCATCGGCCTGCCTGGGTGGCTTCCCCAACCCGCTGGATCACGATCTGGTGATCGGGTCTAGCCGTTACCAGTCCTCCCAGCAACATGCCGCCTATGATCGCGAGAAACAGGATGGCGCCCGCGCTGGCCCGGGGCGAAGAAACAATGGCGGGTAATTCGATGATGTACAGCAAAGCCCAGATCGCCGCGCCCGCGACAGCGCCGGCCGCTCCCAGGATCAGGTGCGCGCGCACGGCTGTCCGGGCGATCCCGCGCGATTCGGGTTCCAGCTTTCTTGAATACTCTTTTTCATAAGGTTTGACCAGCCGCAATTGCGCGGTATGCAGGCCCGCCGAAGAGTGCAGCGTGGCGGCTGCGGATGCCGCCTCTTTTTCGGTTTCGAATATGGCGGCGATCTTGGTCGTTGCCTGTTCGCCGAATAATGCTTGCCAAGTCATATAGCCACCCCCGTCGATGACATGCGCCCCGACACATGTCAGCAATAGCCGTGCCTGATGGCTAAGGATTGCCGCATTGACGCGTATTTTTTACGAATACGCGCACCGGCGGAATGGAGGAGCCAAGTAATGGTAGCGGTCAGCGGCCGGCCCAGGCCTGGACGGCGGGCCAGATGTCTTCAGGCGATTGAGCTATGGCGTCGGCCTGCCACGCGTGCACGGCGGTTTCCAGGCCGCAATATCCATAGGCGGCCACCAAGGTGGCCATGCCGGCGGCCTTGCCGGCGATGATGTCGCGCTGGTCGTCCCCGACGTAGATGCATTGCGCAGGGTCGAACCCCGTTTGCTTGGCCGCATGCAGCAGCGGTGCCGGATGCGGTTTGGCGTGGCTGGTGGTGTCGCCGCCCACTGTGACGGCGCAGTCGGTGTACAGGCCCAGATGCACGACCAGCGGGACGGCCAGATATTCCATTTTGTTGGTGACGATGCCCCAGGCATAGTCATGGTCCTTGAGTGTGGACAATAATTGCTTGATGCCCGGAAACAAGGTGGTGTGGGTCGTCATGTCCTGTTCATAGTCTTCCAGGAACTGCTGGCGACAGGACTCGTATTCGGGATGGCCGGGGTCCATATCGAGGCCGGCTTTCAGCAAGCCGCGCGCGCCATGCGATGCATAAGGCCGCAGGGCTTCGTAGGGCAGGGGAGGCAGGCCCTTGCGGGTCCTTTGCTTGTTGGCGGCGGCGGCCAGATCGGGAGCGGTATCGGCAAGCGTGCCGTCGAAGTCGAATAAAACCAGTTTGCGCATGGGGATCAATTCTCGCGGCGGCTTGCCATCAGGTAGTTGACCGACGTGTTGCCGCTGAGTTTATACAGGTCGGTAATGGGGTTGTATTCCATGCCGGCCATTTGCACAATCGAAAGATCAGCCTGGCGCGCCGCTGCCGCGAGTTCGCTGGGTTTGATGAAGTTTTCGTAGCTGTGTGTGCCTTTGGGCAGCATGCGCAAGAGGTATTCGGCGCCGACAATGGCAAAGAGGAATGATTTCGGGTTTCGGTTGAGGGTGGAAAAAAATACCCAACCGCCTGGCTTGACCAGGGTGGCGCATGCCCGGACGATGGATGCGGGGTCTGGCACATGTTCCAGCATTTCCATGCAGGTGACTACATCGTAATGAGCAGGCTGCCGGTCGGCCAGTTGTTCAGCGCTGATCGTTTGATAGTCCACCGGCACGCCCGATTCCAGTCCATGCAGTTTGGCGACTTTCAGGGATTTTTCGGCAAGGTCGATGCCGGTAACCTGGGCTCCGGCCTGAGCCATGCTTTCGGCCAGTATGCCGCCGCCGCAGCCGACATCCAGCACCGTCTTGCCCGAAAGCGGGCCTGCCTGATCCTGGATCCAGCCCAGGCGCAGGGGGTTGATGGCATGCAAAGGCTTGAATTCGCTTTCGGGGTCCCACCAGCGCGAGGCCAGGGCACTGAATTTGTCCAGCTCAGCTTGATCGACGTTGTGCTTGCTGCTGGATGAAGAAGAGGCTGTCGTATTCATGAGCTGTCCGGAAATGATAAGGGCCCCGCAATGCGGAGCCCTTATTGTAGCGTTTAACGCTGCAGGTATTACAGTGCTGTATTACTTGCGGACGCCAACGATTTCGATCTCTACGCGGCGGTTTTGAGCACGGCCTTCGCGAGTCTTGTTCGAAGCGACGGGGCTGGATTCGCCCTTGCCTTCGACGTAGATGCGATCGGCGGGAATGCCCTTGTTGACCAGGTAGGTCTTGACCGAATTGGCGCGGCGCTGCGACAGGCCCTGGTTGTACTGTTCGGTACCGATGGAGTCGGTATGGCCAGTTGCAATCAGGGTTTCCAGGTTGATGGTGTTGGCTTGCGCTGCAACTTGATCCAGGACTTGGCGGCCTTCCGGTTTAATGGTGGCTTTGTCGAAGTCGAAGAAGGTGTCAGCATTCAGGACAACTTTGGTTGCTGTAGGAGCGACCACGGGAGCTTGAGCCTGGGCAACTGGAACGCCGTCGCAGCCGGGGATGCCGGTAGCGGGGGTCCAGAAGTTGTCACGCCAGCACAGTTCGTTGGTGCCGTTTTTCCAAACGTCGCCAAACGGATTGCGCCAATTATCGACAGTTTGCGCAGATACAGCGCCAGACGCCGTTGCGGCGGCAATGGCGAGTGCTAGTGCGATTTTGGAGGGTTTATTCATGTTTCTCCTCGTTGAGCTTAATGCTGGTAAGTGACCGCAGCGAATCCCCGCCGCATATCAGAAAACGGAGCCAGTATAGCAACACCATGAGTGATCAAAGAGTTGCACTGGATTCATGCGTGTTAGGGCGAATCTTACGGCATTTCTGGGCGGTTCGTTAAGCTTGAACGATACATATCGGCCAGATATCCGGATTTCTACCTTAACTCCTCGATAAACGTTGGTTTTTAACAACGGACGCATGCCCTTAAAGTGGTTTATCAAGTGAAGGGGGGAAAGGTCTTGTTTAAGCCGGCCTCCCACATGCATGCCTGCCTTGCCGCATGCCTGGGAGTGCTTATGTAGGGAAGTGCTAGAATTTCCCATTCGCCCGACATCGGCCCGACTTCACGTTTTTTACGCTTAAGACACTCTATGGATTCCTTTGCCAAGGAGACCCTTCCAATTTCGTTGGAAGAGGAAATGCGCCGCAGTTATCTCGATTACGCCATGAGCGTGATCGTGGGGCGCGCCTTACCGGACGTTCGAGACGGTCTGAAACCCGTGCATCGGCGCGTGCTCTTTGCCATGCACGAGCTTAATAATGACTGGAACCGCGCTTACAAGAAGTCGGCGCGTATTGTGGGCGATGTGATCGGTAAATATCACCCGCATGGCGACTCGGCGGTCTATGACACCATCGTGCGCATGGCCCAGGACTTCTCGCTGCGTTACATGCTGGTGGACGGGCAGGGCAACTTCGGCTCGGTCGATGGCGACAGTGCGGCGGCCATGCGTTATACCGAAATCCGCCTGGCGAAGATCGCGCACGAGATGCTGGCCGATATCGACCAGGAAACCGTGGATTTCGGGCCCAACTACGATGGCAGCGAAAGCGAGCCCCTGTTGCTGCCCTCGCGCCTGCCCAATTTGCTGGTCAACGGCAGCTCGGGCATTGCGGTGGGCATGGCGACCAATATCCCGCCTCACAACCTGTCCGAGGTCATCGAGGGCTGCCTGTACTGCCTGCGCAACCCGGACTGCACCATCGACGAACTGATCGAACTGATTCCGGCGCCCGACTTCCCGACGGGTGGCATCATCTATGGCCTGTCCGGCGTGCGCGAGGGCTATCGCACGGGCAGGGGGCGCGTCATCATGCGCGCCAAAACCCACTTCGAGGACATGGAAAAGGGCAATCGGCAGGCCATCATCATTGATGCCATTCCCTATCAGGTTAACAAGAAGACCTTGCAGGAGAAGATCGCCGAGCTGGTCAACGAAAAGAAAATAGAAGGCATTTCCGACATCCGCGACGAGTCCGATAAAGACGGCATGCGCCTGGTCATCGAACTGAAGCGCGGCGAAGTCCCGGAAGTCGTCCTGAACAATCTATACAAGAATACGCAGCTTCAAGATACCTTCGGCATGAATATGGTGTCCCTGGTCGATGGCCAGCCCCGTTTGCTGAATCTGAAGCAGATGGTGGAGTACTTCCTGCTGCATCGCCGCGAGGTGGTGACGCGTCGCACGGTGTTCCAGTTGCGCAAGGCGCGCGAACGCGGCCATGTGCTGGAAGGCCTGGCCGTGGCTTTGGCCAATATCGATGATTTCATCGCCATCATCAAGGCGGCGCCGACGCCGCCGGTGGCGCGCCAGGAACTGATGGCGCGCTCCTGGGATTCGTCGCTGGTGCGCGAAATGCTGGCGCGCGCCGACGAGGGCGACACTCCGGGAGGGCGCGCCGCCTATCGTCCGGAGACCCTGCCCGAAGGTTTCGGCCTGCAGGGCGACGGGCTTTACCGTCTTAGCGATACCCAGGCCCAGGAAATCCTGAACATGCGCCTGCAGCGCCTGACCGGCCTGGAGCAGGACAAGATCGTCGGCGAATACAAAGACATCATGGCGACCATCGCCGACTTGCTGGACATCCTGGCGCGGCCCGAGCGCGTCACGACGATCATCAGCGACGAGCTCATTGCCATCAAGACGGAATTCTCCACCAATACCAAGGACACGCGCCGCTCGGACATCGAGCGCAACGCCACCGAACTCGATACCGAAGACTTGATCACCCCCATGGACATGGTGGTGACCTTGTCGCAGACGGGTTATATAAAGAGCCAGCCGCTGTCCGAGTACCGTTCCCAGAAGCGCGGCGGCCGGGGCAAGCAGGCCACGGCCATGAAGGAAAACGACTGGATAGACCAGTTGTTCATTGCCAATACGCACGATTACCTGCTGTGCTTCTCCGACCGGGGCCGGGTGTACTGGCTGAAGGTCTGGGAAGTGCCGCAGGGCTCACGCAATTCGCGCGGCCGCCCCATTGTGAATATGTTCCCTCTGCTCGATGGCGAGAAAATCACCGTGGTGCTGGCTGTCAAGGAATTCAGCGACGATCACTATGTATTCATGGCCACATCGCGCGGCACGGTCAAGAAAACCCCCTTGTCCGACTTCTCGAATCCGCGCAAGGCCGGGATCATTGCCGTCGCCCTTGACGAGGGCGACTACCTGATTGGCGCCGATCTGACCGACGGCAAGCACGATGTCATGCTGTTTTCCGATGCAGGCAAGGCGGTGCGTTTCGACGAGAACGACGTGCGTCCGATGGGCCGGACGGCTCGCGGCGTGCGCGGCATGATGCTGGAAGACGGCCAGGCCGTCATCGCCATGCTGGTGGCGGGCGACGAGTCGCAAAGCGTGCTGACGGCCACCGAAAACGGCTTCGGCAAGCGCACGTCTATCGTCGAGTACACCCGTCACGGACGCGGCACCAAGGGGATGATCGCCATTCAGACCTCTGCGCGCAACGGCAAGGTCGTGGGCGCGGTGCTGGTCATGCCTTCGGACGAAATCATGCTGATCACCACCGGCGGTGTGCTGGTGCGCACCCGGGTATCGGAAATCCGTGAAATGGGCCGCGCTACGCAAGGCGTCACCCTTATCAGCGTGGACGACGACAGCATGCTGTCGGGCGTTCGCCGAGTGGTCGAAAGCGACGCGGATGACGACGTCATCGTTGAGATCGACGAGGACGGCGATACGGTTCAGGACGTCGATGCCGACGCGGCGCCGGATGGCGGCTCGGGCAATGACGACGCCGCCAACCCCGATTCCGATGGCGAGGACCAATCGTGATGCGTCCATGGAATTTTTCGGCAGGCCCATCGGCCCTGCCGCTGGAAGTGCTGGAGCAGGCCGCGGCGGAAATGACGGACTGGCACGGCTGCGGCATGTCGGTCATGGAAATGAGCCATCGCGGCAAGCAGTTCACGCAGATACGCGACGAAGCCGTAGCCGACCTGCGCGAATTGCTGAGCGTCCCCGACGATTTTGACATCCTGTTCATGCAGGGCGGGGCGACGGCGGAAAATGCCATCGTGCCCTTGAACCTGATCGGCCGCAATGGATCGGGCAAGGCCGACTACATCCTTACCGGCATCTGGTCCAACAAGTCCCACAAGGAAGCCCAGCGCTACGGCGACATCGCCGTAGCGGCAAGCAGCGGCACCGAAGTCACGCTGGACGGCGTGCGGCAGGATCCCTGGACCTGGTTCCCCAAGGTGCAGGACTGGAAGCTGCGGCGCGATGCCGCGTACCTGCATCTGTGCAGCAACGAGACCATAGGCGGCGTCGAGTTCGCCGACTGGCCGGACATGGCCTCGCTGGGCGCTCCCGACGTGCCGCTGGTGGTCGATGCCTCGTCGCATTTCCTTTCGCGTCCCGTCGATTTTTCCAAGGCCTCCATGGTGTACGCGGGAGCCCAGAAAAACGCCGGGCCCGCGGGCCTGACCGTGGTCATCATCCGCAAGGACCTGGTGGGCCATGCCTTGCCGGTGTGTCCGTCGGCCTTCGATTACGCGAACGTGGCTGCCGCCGGCTCCATGTTCAACACGCCGCCGACCTATGCCATATATATTGCGGGCCTGGTATTCAAGTGGCTCAAGCGCCAGGGCGGCGTGGCTGCCATCGAAGCCGCCAACATCGCCAAGGCGCGGACCTTGTATTCCTACCTGGATAGCTCCGGATTCTACGTGAGTCGCGTTCATGCGGCGTCCAGGTCGCGCATGAATGTGCCGTTTTTCCTGTGTGACGAATCCTTGAATGCCGTCTTCCTGTCCGAAGCAGAGGCGGCCGGACTGATGCAGCTGAAAGGGCACAAGAGCGTGGGCGGCATGCGCGCTTCCATTTACAACGCCGTGCCGCTGGAAGCGGTGCAAACATTGATTTCTTACTTGCAGGACTTCGAGCGCCGACATGGATAATTCATTGCAAGCCCGCCTGCTGCCTTTGCGCCAGCGCATCGATGCGCTGGACGAACAGATCCTGGATTTGCTGAACCAGCGTGCCAGCACCGCCCAGGAAGTCGGCAAGGTCAAGCAGGAGTTCGACTTGGACGGCCCGGTGCTCAAGCCCGAGCGCGAAGCCATGGTCATCCGGCGCCTGCAGGGTCTGAATAAAGGGCCCTTTACGGAGCAGGCCATCGATGCGGTCTGGACGCAGATCATCTCCACCTGCCGAGGCCTTGAAAGTGTGCTGACGGTGGCTTACCTGGGGCCTCAGGGCTCGTTTTCCGAGCAAGCCGCGCTGGAACATTTCGGCCATTCGGTCACGCGCTTGCGTTGCGACTCGTTTGACGAGGTGTTTCGCGCGGTCGAAGCGGGGCAGGCGAACGTAGGCATGGTTCCCGTCGAGAATTCCACTGAAGGCGCGGTCAACCGCACGCTGGATCTATTGCTGAATTCGCCCCTGAAGGTTCTGGGCGAACGCTCGATAAAAATCCATCACAACCTGATGACCAAGTCGGGCACGCTGGATGGTGTCACGCGCGTCATGGCGCATCCGCAGGCATTGGCGCAATGCCAGGCCTGGCTGACCCAGCACTACCCCCGTCTTGCCCGCGACGCGGCATCGAGCAATGGCGAAGCGGCGCGCATCGCGTCCCAGGATCCGACGGTGGCCGCCATTGCCGGGGCAACGGCGGCGCAAGCCTGGGACCTGCAAATCGTGGCCTCGGGCATCCAGGACGATCCCCAGAACCGGACGCGCTTCCTGGCGGTCGGGGCCATCGAGACCCTGCCGACCGACAGCGACAAGACCAGCATCATTCTGGCCGTGCCCAATCGCGCCGGCGCCGTCTACGACATGCTGGCGCCGCTGGCGGCCAACGGAGTGTCCATGACACGCCTGGAGTCCCGTCCGGCGCGCACGGGCCAGTGGGAATATTATTTCTATGTCGACCTGCTGGGTCATCGCAATGAGCCGGCGGTCGCGCAGGCCTTGGCGGATCTGAAGAAGCAGGTCGCTTTTTTCAAGGTATTGGGGTCCTATCCCAGGCAGTAGGAACAGGCTAGCATGAACCGAGATGACTCAAAGAACGCCGCCGCGGCGGCCCCCGATTATGTGCTGGCCATCGCTCCCTACCAGGCGGGCAAGCCTATCGACGAGCTGGCGCGCGAATTCAAGCTGGATCCGGCCGGTATCGTCAAGCTGGCCTCCAATGAAAACCCATTGGGACTGCCCGAATCGGCGCGGCGCGCCATTACGGACATCGTAAACGGCCTTGGCCGCTATCCCGATCCCAATGGTTTCGATCTGAAGGCCGCCTTGTCGGCGCGCTATGGCGTGCCGGCCGATTGGATCACCTTGGGCAATGGCTCGAACGACTTGCTGGAGCTGGCCTCGCTGGCCCTGCTGGCGCCGGGTGCGGCGGCGGTTTACGCCCAGCATGCGTTTGCCGTATACCGCCTGGCCACGCAGGCGCGGGGCGCAAGGCATATTGTGGTGCCCGCGCGCGATTACGGCCACGACCTGGATCGCATGTACGACGCGATCGACGCGGACACCCGGCTGGTTTTCATTGCCAACCCCAACAACCCGACGGGAACTTTCCTGCCTGCCGGTCAGATCGAGGCGTTTTTGGCGCGGGTGCATGACGGCTGGGGCGGCAGAGTTACGGTGTTGCTGGACGAGGCGTACAACGAATATCTGGATCCGGAACTGCGCTTCGACAGCGCGCGCTGGGTCGAGCAGTATTCCAACCTTATCGTCTCGCGCACATTTTCCAAGGCCTACGGGCTGGCCGGCTTGCGGGTCGGCTTTGCGATGGCGCAGCCCAGGTTGACCGATGTGCTCAATCGCGTGCGGCAGCCATTCAACGTCAACAGCCTCGCGCAAGTGGCGGCTATCGCGGCTTTGGGCGACGCGGCGTTCCTGCAGCAGTCCTACGAGCTGAACAAGGCGGGCAAGCAAACCCTGGTCGACGGATTCACACGCCTGGGCCTGGAGTTTGTTCCAAGCTATGGCAATTTCGTGCTGGTGCGCGTGGGCGACGCAGCGCGCGTCAACCTGGAATTGCTCAAGAAGGGCGTGATCGTCCGTCCCGTGGCGGGCGATGGCTTGCCCGAATGGTTGCGTGTTTCCATAGGCCTGGCCGAAGAAAACGCCCGCTTCCTGGATGCGTTGACGGCCACCCTCGGGTCGCCATGAGCGGCCCCCGCGCCGCCTCGGAGCCAGGGCAGCCGTGGATACCGGTGCTGGCCGTCGTGGGTGTCGGGCTGATAGGCGGTTCGTTTGCCAGCGCCTTGCGCCGGGCTGGCGCCGTCGGCCGGGTATTGGGTGTTGGACGCCAGGCCGCCTCGTTAGCGCAAGCATGCAAACTGGGTCTGATCGACGAAGCCGCCACGCTGGAGCAGGCGGCGGCCCAGGCCGACCTGATTTTCCTGGCGATGCCGGTGGGCGCCACGGGATCGATATTGGCCGAGCTGCGGCCTTTGCTGCGTCCTGAAGCCCTGGTCACCGATGCGGGCAGCACCAAGGCCGATGTGGTCGCCGCCGCGCGTTCGGCTCTGGGCGATCGCATCGGGCAATTCGTGCCGGGCCATCCCATAGCCGGCGCCGAAACAACCGGCCCCGAAGCGGCCGATCCCTTGCTGTACAGGGGGCGCACCGTCGTCCTTACCCCACTGGCCGAAAATGCCTTGGCCGCCAAGGCGTATGTCACCCGGGCGTGGGAGCGTTGCGGCGCCAGGGTGCTGAGCATGGAGCCGGACGTGCACGATACCGCGCTGGCTTCGGTCAGCCATGTTCCGCATTTCCTGTCCTCGGTGTTCATGTGGCAGGTGGCGACGGCGCAGGACTCGGATTTGCGCCTGGCCTTGGCCGGTACCGGGTTTCGCGACTTCACGCGCATTGCGGCGGGATCGGCCGAAGTATGGCGGGATATCTTCCTGAGCAACCGGCCCGCTGTACTGGCCGAGCTGCGCGAAGTAAAGGCCGCCTTGCTGCAAGCCGAACAGGCGCTGGAAGAGGCCGACGGCGACAAGCTTCAGGATTTTCTAGAACGCGCGGCGCTGGCGCGCCGTTTTTGGGGTAGCAGGAGCGGTTTGTCATGACAACGAGTCCCAGTTTATGTTTGCAGCCGGTACGTGCCGCATCGGGCCAACTGAAATTGCCAGGATCCAAAAGCATTTCCAACCGGGTGCTGTTGTTGGCGGCGCTGGCCGATGGCCTGACGCAGCTTGATGGGTTGCTGGACTCCGACGATACCCGCGTCATGCTGGCCGCCTTGGGCCAGCTTGGCGTGCGGGTTGAACAGGAAGGGACGGATAGGGCGCGGATCCGGGGCAATTGCCCTTTCACCGCACAGAGCGCGGAACTGTTCCTGGGTAATGCGGGAACCGCCTTCCGTCCCTTGACCGCGGCCTTGGCGATGATGGGCGGCGATTACCGGTTGTCGGGCGTGCCCCGCATGCACGAGCGGCCCATAGGCGATCTGGTTGACGCCCTGGTTGCCCTGGGCGCCGATGTCAGCTATCTGGGCAATCCCGGATACCCTCCGCTGGCCATAGGCCAGGGGGATATCCGAACGGATAAGCCTGTTCGGGTCAAAGGGTCGGTATCCAGCCAGTTTTTGACGGCTTTATTGATGGCCGCGCCCATCCATGCCTCGCGGGCAGCGGCCGACGTGACGATCGAGGTCGACGGCGAACTGATTTCCAAGCCCTATATATCGATCACCCTGAATCTGATGGCCAAGTTCGGCGTACAGGTCCAGCGCGAAGATTGGCGACGCTTTGTCATTCCCGCCGGCTCGCGTTACACATCGCCCGGCAATATTGCCATCGAGGGCGACGCTTCGACTGCATCGTATTTCATGGCGCTGGGCGCAATCGGCGGCGGCCCGGTCCATATACTGGGCGCCGGGTCGGACAGCATGCAGGGCGATATGGCTTTTGCCGATGTGGTCCAGGAGATGGGGGCCACGGTTGTGCGCCATCCCGACTCCATCGAGGTCAGCGGCCCCCGAGTGGCCCAGGGTGAAAAGCTCAAGGCTTTCGACCGGGACTTCAACCTGATTCCCGACGCCGCCATGACCGCCGCCGCCATGGCGATGTATGCGGATGGCCCTTGCACGCTGCGCAACATCGGCAGTTGGCGGGTCAAGGAAACCGATCGCATCCATGCCATGCACACCGAATTGCAGAAGCTGGGCGCGCAGGTCGAGTCCGGCCCCGACTGGCTAAGGGTCACCCCCATCGCTTCATCGGGCTGGAAGTCGGCATCGATAGAAACCTATGACGATCATCGCATGGCCATGTGTTTTTCGCTGGCGGCCTTCGGCCCGGTGCCGGTAACCATATTGGACCCCGACTGCGTCAGCAAGACGTTCCCCGATTATTTTTCCGTATTTCGTGAACTGGTGCGAGCATGACTTCAGCGTCGTCAAGGATTCCCGTGATCACCATCGATGGACCCACGGCCTCCGGCAAGGGAACCATCGCCCACCGGGTCGCCCAGGCCCTGGGCTGGGCGGTCCTTGATAGCGGCGCGCTGTATCGCCTGACGGCGCTGGCTGCCCAGCAGCAGGGGGTGGACGTCGGCAATGAAGCCGCGGTCGCCCAGGTCGCCCTGGACTTGGACGTCTCATTCCAGGGCGAGCAGGTGCTGCTGGACGGCCAGGATGTGGGGGTCCTGATCCGCCAGGAAAACATCGGCAACCTGGCATCGAAGGTCGCCGCTTACGGGCCGGTCCGGCAGGCCTTGCTGGAGCGCCAGAGGGCGTTTCGCATGGCGCCAGGCCTAGTTGCCGACGGCCGCGACATGGGGACGGTGGTGTTCCCGGATGCCCCCCTGAAGATATTTTTGGTGGCCGATGTCCGGGCGAGGGCGGAAAGGCGCTGTAAGCAGTTGAAGGAAAAGGGGATTTCTGCTAATCTATCGGGCCTGTTGGAAGATATGCGTGCGCGCGATGAGCGCGACCGCAGCAGGGCGAACGCACCGCTAGTCGCGGCGCCGGGCGCAAAAACGGTCGATTCATCAAGTTTAAGCATCGATGAAACGGTCGGGATAGTACTCGACTACTGGTCGAGCCTGGGGTTCCAGGCGGCTGCAAGGCAGGCTGATTGAAGCACTGCCGCAAGTGCCTGGGATTATTTTTTACTCCACTGGGGCTGCTTACAGTCTTGGTGTGTTTTTAACAGCCATTTCCGGCTTTTGGATTTAACTTAATGTCCACCATTTCCACATCTGTCGCCACCGGCGGCGAAAGCTTTGCCGACCTGTTTGCCGAAAGTATCAAGAACCAGGACATGAAGTCCGGTGAGGTAATTTCCGCCGAAGTCGTGCGCATCGATCACAATTTCGTCGTGGTCAATGCCGGTCTCAAGTCCGAGGCCTTGATTCCCCTTGAAGAATTCCTGAACGATCAGGGCGAGCTCGAAGTCGAAGCGGGTGATTTCGTATCGGTCGCCATCGATTCGCTCGAAAACGGCTATGGCGACACCATCCTGTCGCGCGACCGCGCCAAGCGCCTGTCGGCCTGGCTGCAGCTGGAACAAGCCCTGGAGTCGGGCGAAATGGTTACCGGCACGATCACCGGCAAGGTCAAGGGCGGTCTTACCGTCATGACCAATGGCATCCGCGCCTTCCTGCCCGGCTCGCTGGTCGACCTGCGTCCGGTCAAGGACACCACGCCCTACGAGGGCAAGACCATGGAATTCAAGGTCATCAAGCTTGATCGCAAGCGCAACAACGTTGTGCTGTCGCGTCGCTCGGTGCTTGAAGCCAGCATGGGCGAAGAACGCCAGAAGCTGCTTGAAACCCTCAGCGAAGGCGCCGTGGTCAAGGGCGTCGTCAAGAACATCACCGATTACGGCGCGTTCGTCGACCTGGGCGGTATCGACGGCCTGCTGCACATCACCGACATGGCATGGCGCCGTGTCCGTCATCCTTCGGAAGTCCTGCAAGTCGGCCAGGAAGTCGAAGCCAAGGTCCTCAAGTTCGACCAGGAAAAGAGCCGCGTCTCGCTGGGCGTCAAGCAGTTGGGCGAAGACCCATGGGTCGGCCTTGCCCGCCGCTACCCGCAAGGTACACGCCTGTTCGGCAAGGTCACCAACCTGACCGACTACGGCGCGTTCGTTGAAGTCGAAGCCGGCATCGAAGGCCTGGTGCATGTGTCCGAAATGGATTGGACCAACAAGAACGTCGATCCTCGCAAGGTAGTCACCCTGGGCGAAGAAGTCGAAGTCATGGTTCTGGAAATCGACGAAGACCGCCGCCGCATTTCGCTGGGCATGAAACAGTGCCGCGCGAATCCGTGGGAAGAGTTCTCCATCAACTTCAAGCGTGGCGACAAGGTCCGCGGTGCGATCAAGTCCATCACTGACTTCGGCGTGTTCGTCGGTCTGCCTGGCGGCATCGACGGCCTGGTTCACCTGTCCGACCTTTCCTGGACCGAAACCGGCGAAGAAGCCGTGCGCAACTTCAAGAAGGGCGACGAAATCGACGCCGTGGTCTTGGGCATCGACACCGACAAGGAACGCATCTCGCTGGGCATCAAGCAGCTGGAAGGCGATCCTTTCAACAACTTCGTGGCCACCTACGACAAGGGTGCCGTCGTTCCCGGCGTCATCAAGTCGGTCGAAGCCAAGGGTGCGGTCGTGACCCTGTCGGTCGATGTCGAAGGCTACCTGCGCGCATCCGAAATCTCGGCCGGCCGTGTCGAAGACGCCACGACTGCCCTGAATGTCGGCGACAACGTCGAAACCATGATCGTCAATATCGACCGCAAGACGCGTTCGATCCAATTGTCGATCAAGGCGCGCGACAATGCCGAAACCGCCGACACCATCCAGCGCATGTCCGACGCCAGTGCGTCGTCCGGCACCACTAACCTGGGCGCCTTGCTCAAGGCCAAGCTCGACCAGCAGCGCGACGACGGTTAATTGGCGTGACGAAGTCGGAACTGATAGCGATTCTTGCTAGCCGCTACCCGCAGCTGGCAGCGCGCGATACGGATTACGCCGTTAAAACGGTACTCGATGCCATGACCCAGGCCCTGGCCGGTGGTCAGCGCATCGAGATCCGCGGATTCGGAAGTTTTTCCTTGTCCGAGCGTTCGCCGCGCATAGGGCGTAATCCCAAATCGGGCGAGAAAGTCATGGTGCCCGGCAAGCAGGTGCCGCATTTCAAGCCCGGTAAGGAATTGCGCGAGCGGGTCGATTCGGCCTGCGACGCACAGACCCAGGCCGACGATGACGGCGGTGAACCCATCTTCACATTGGGGCAGCTCGATACGCGCATCATGCATGGTTAAGCCTGATTCGCCTCGTTATTGCCATCGGCGCAATCGCTGAAACAGGGCCCTCCAACGCGAGGGCCCTTTTCTATTTGGCGCATAAGGGGGATTCAGGCCCGATTCCCCTTACAATTATCGGATTCCCGATTTATTGGAGTATTCCCATGCGTTACCTGGTTTGGATATTAAGGCTGGTGGTGTTCGTTGTTGTCCTGATGTTCGCCCTTAAGAACACCGGCCCGGTGGACGTAAGCTTTTTTGCCGATCACGTAGTAACAGGCGTGCCCCTGATCGTGGTCATGCTGGCCGTGTTTGTTTTGGGCGTCATCTTCGGCTTGCTGATTGCCGCGCCGTCCATCATGCGCAGGCGCCGCGAAGCGGCCAGGCTAAGGCGCGAGCTGGTTCGGCTGGAAGAAAAGAGCCGGCAGCCCGCCGTGCCCGCCGCAGCGGTCGCTCCGGAAACCATCGCGCCTTTGGCTCCCCTGTAATTCGCAACAAGGTTGAACTCAGTGGATTTTGAACCCTGGTGGTTGATATTCCTGCCTTTACTATTCGCACTCGGATGGATCGCCGCGCGAGTGGATTTCAGGCAGATGCTTTCCGAAACCCGGTCTTTGCCGAACTCCTATTTCAAGGGGCTGAATTTCCTGCTCAATGAAGAGCCCGACAGGGCCATCGATGCGTTCATCGAGGTTGCCAAACTGGACCCCGAAACGTCCGAGCTGCATTTTGCGCTGGGCAGTCTGTTCCGCCGCCGGGGCGAAATGGAACGTGCCATCAGGGTGCATCAAAGCCTGCTTTCACGCGCCGATCTTCCGCAGGCCGATCGCGAAAGCGCCCAACATGAACTGGCCCAGGATTTCCTGAAGGCCGGCATGCTGGATCGCGCCGAGCAGGCCTTTGAGCAAGTCCTCGATACACGTTTCGCTGTGCCCGCGGTACGCGCCCTGATACGCATATACGAATCCGAACACGACTGGCCGCGCGCCATTGAGGCGGTCAAGCGCTTGCGCGCCCTGATCGACGAGCCGGTGCCCCAGTTGGTGCATTACCAATGCGAGCGCGCCGTATCGGCCATGGCGGGCAAATCGCCCGACCTGACGGCGGCCAGCCAGGCACTGGATGCGGCCGACCATGCCGCGACGGCATTGCGGGGCCAGGCCCACGGCCAGGCGTCCGAAGCGCGCATCGCCATGCTGCGGGCGCAATTGTCACGCCTGGACAACAAGCCGGAGCGCGAGCGCGCCTATCTGGCATCGGTGCTGACCATTGCTCCCGAATATGCCAGCCTTATCGCCGGCGACCTGCTGGAATGCTACCGCCGGGTGGGGCAGCAGGCCGAAGGGTTGGAGGTGCTTCGGGCGCATTATCTGCGTTATCCTTCGCTGGACATGTTCAATGTGGTTTTCCGCGAACTTCGCGCCCAGCAGGGATACAAGCCCGCCTGGGCGTTCGCCCGCGAGGCGCTGCGGGCGCATCCTTCGCTGTTGGGCCTGGACAGGCTGCTGGAGGCCGAGCTGGCCACCCACGAAGACCAAAGCCCTCCAAGCGGCGCGGTGGTCGACGGCAAGGGCCAGGCAGTGCAGGTCTCCACGGTAGCCGCCGATATCGCCTCGGGCGCCGACCTGAGCCTGTTGCGCTCCCTGATCCACAAGCATACCCAGAGGCTGGACCGCTATGCATGCCGCGTGTGCGGCTTCGAGGCACGCCACTTCTACTGGCAGTGCCCCGGCTGCAATTCCTGGGAAACCTATGAACCCCGCCGTCTGGAGGAGATGAAATGATGCCGTTTCCGGCAGAGGCGGTAAGCCGCGTAAAAGTGTTGGTGGCGGGCGACATCATGCTCGATCGCTACTGGTTCGGGGAAGTCGATCGCATTTCCCCCGAGGCGCCGGTTCCCGTGGTGCGCGTTGCGCGCCGCGAAGACCGGCTGGGCGGCGCAGCCAACGTCGCGCGCAATATAGTGGCTTTGGGCGCGCAAGCGAGCCTGTTGGGCATAGTCGGCAGCGATGAGGCCGGCGGCAGGGTGGCGGCGCTGGCGCGCGAGGCGGGCATCAATTCCTGCCTGGTCACCGACGACACCTCGCCCACCACCCTGAAAATGCGTGTGCTGGGTCGCCAGCAGCAGTTGCTGCGCGTGGATTTTGAAGAAGGACCGGGCACCCAATGCCTGGACAGGCTGGATGCCTTGGCCAGGCAATTGATTGCGCAGCACGATATGCTGGTGCTCTCCGATTACGCAAAAGGCGCCCTGGACAGGGTCGAGGTCCTGATCGCCGCGGCGCGCGAGGCCGGTGTCCCGGTGCTGGTCGACCCGAAGGGGCATCTGTATCAGCGCTATCGCGGCGCCACCGTCATTACGCCCAACCGTTCTGAAATGCAGGATGCCGTGGGGCGCTGGAAGGACGAAGACGACCTGGAGCGGCGCGCACAGAAATTGCGGACCGATCTGGATCTGGAGGCATTGCTGGTCACACGGTCGGAGCAAGGCATGACCTTGTTCTCCGAAGAGGGCCGTGAGCACACGGATGCGCACGCCCATGAAGTATTCGATGTGTCGGGCGCGGGCGATACCGTGCTGGCCGCGCTGGCCGTTACACGCGCGGCGGGATTGTCCTGGTTCGATGCGGTGTTGTGGGCCAATCGTGCTGGCGGCGTCGTTGTGGGAAAGCTTGGAACATCGGTCGTAAACGCGGGAGAATTATCATGATAGTTGTAACCGGAGGCGCCGGTTTCATCGGCAGCAATATCGTGCGCGGGCTGAACCTGCGCGGCCATACCGATATTCTCGTGGTCGACGACTTGACCGAAGGGGATAAGTTCCTGAATCTGGTCGACGGGAAAATTGCCGACTACCTGCACAAGGATGATTTCAGGCAGCGCATTGCCAAGGGGCAAATCCAGAATATCGAAGCCATATTCCATCAGGGCGCATGTTCCGATACCACCGAGCGTAACGGGCACTATATGCTGGACAACAATTACCGCGTCACGCTGGAGCTGTTCCAGCATTGCCAGGCAAGCAAGATTCCCCTGATCTATGCCTCCTCGGCGGCCGTCTACGGCGCGGGGCCGGTGTATGTCGAAGATCCCTTGTATGAATCGCCGTTGAACGTGTACGGCTATTCCAAATACTTGTTCGATCAGGTATTGCGCCGCCATTTGGACGCGCTTTCCGCGCCCGTCGTGGGCTTGCGCTACTTCAATGTCTATGGGCCCAACGAGCAGCACAAGGGGCGCATGGCATCGGTCGCCTTCCACAACATGAACCAGTTCCAGGCCGAGGGCCATGTAAGACTGTTCGGCGGATGGGACGGCTATGTCGATGGCGGGCAATTGCGCGACTTCGTCTATGTCGACGACGTCGTGGACGTCAACCTGTTCTTCCTCGATCATCCGCAAATATCGGGCATATTCAATTGCGGAACGGGGCGGGCGCAGCCTTTCAACGATGTGGCGCGCACCGTCGTCAATACCTTGCGCGCCAGCCACGATCAGCCCGAACTGTCCTTGCAGGATCTGGTGGGCAAGAAAGCGATCCAGTACATCGCTTTCCCGGACGACCTCAAGGGGCGCTACCAAAGCCATACGCAGGCGGACTTGACCCAATTGCGCGCCGCCGGCTACGACAAACCGTTCCGCGATGTCCAGACGGGAGTGGCGCAATACGCAAGGACGTTGCTGGAGCAGGGCCGGATCTAGCGTGCAGGGGCGGGGCAATGGCGTGGCAGGGTAGGTTTACGCATGGATCATTGACTGTGCAGCCGCTATCCGTCCAAGAGTGATATTGGGATCATTGCAGTCAGGAAGCGGGCCGGTTCCGTCCAGGCGGACTTGCAAGCTTCCTTTCACTTCACTATCGGAGGCTGCTCATGAATCCTTTCACTGAATCCACCGTGGCCCGTCCGTGGGCCGAAAAGGCCTGCGCAAAGTTCGGGCCGGTACTGGTCGCGCGGACTGCAAGACGCCGCCCTTCGCTGGCCGGCCTGGCGCTTGGCGTCCTCGCCGGCACCGTCTCCATGCATGGATTGGCATTCGCGATCGACGTCAATGCCGCCACGCAGGAACAATTGCGCGAATTGCGCGGCATCGGGCCCAAGACAGCACAAGTCATCATTGAAGAACGCGCACGAGGAGGCCGCTACGAATCGCTGGACGACCTTTCCGATCGGGTCAAGGGCATAGGGCCGAAAAAAGCGGCCGCGCTGCAAGCGTCGGGGCTTACCGTAGGTTCGGGTTCGGCTTCCGGCCCGGGTTCGACCATGTCCTCATCGCCTTCCGGCCGAACCATGGCCGCTACGCCAGGCAAGGCCGGCGATCGGGCGGCAAGCCCGGCTTCGACCGCTCCACCCAGCCAGCGGGCGCGTACCAAATAGCCGTTGCGACGTTGTCATGCCGCGGTCAGGCGCTTGGGTGTATTATTTCCAGCATGAAAAAATACCTCACTATCGAAGATACCATCGGCGCAACGCCTCTTGTACGGCTGCAGCGCATTCCGGGCGAGTTCGGCGAGCGGCGCGGCAACGTGATCCTGGCCAAGCTTGAAGGCAACAACCCTGCGGGCTCGGTCAAGGATCGCGCGGCCAGCTCGATGATCCGCCGCGCCGAACAGCGCGGCGACATCAAGCCGGGCGATACCCTCATCGAGGCCACCAGCGGCAATACCGGCATTGCCTTGGCCATGACGGCCGCGGTGCGCGGCTACAAGATGATACTTATCATGCCCGATAACTTGTCGGTGGAGCGGCGCGCGTCCATGACGGCCTATGGCGCCGAACTCATTCTTACACCGGCCAAGGACGGCGGCATGGAGTACGCGCGCGACCTGGCGACACGCATGCAGGCCGAGGGCAAAGGCAAGGTGCTGGATCAATTCGCCAATGCCGACAATCCCCTGGCGCACGTCGAAACCACCGGCCCCGAACTTTGGCAGCAGACCGACGGCCAGATCACGCATTTCGTCAGCGCCATGGGGACCACCGGCACCATCATGGGCGTAGGCAGCTACCTGCGGTCCAAAAACAAGGACATACAGATTGTCGGGGCCCAGCCGGCGGAAGGCTCGCAGATTCCAGGCATACGAAAATGGCCCGAAGCCTATCAGCCCGCCATTTATCATCCGGAACAGGTGGATCAGTTTGAACTGATTTCTCAGACCGAAGCCGAAGACATGGCGCGCCGTTTGGCCGCCGACGAAGGCATCTTCGGCGGCATATCGTCGGCCGGAGCCCTGGTCGCCGCCATGCGGGTGGCCGCCCGCGTCGAAAACGCCACCATCGTATTCATCGTATGCGATCGCGGCGACCGTTACTTGTCGACGGGCGTTTTCAACTAAAAGGGGGCCGCGGGGCTTTCCCTTGGGTGGACGGGACCTCAGTCCGGTCCGCCGTATCCCATGCGGTCGGACAGGGCTTTGGCCAGGTCCGCGACCGAGGTGGCGTAGAAATAGCTTCGGTTGTAGTGCGTGATGGCAAAGAAGTTGGGCGTGCCGATACGGTATTCGGCAAGTTGGCGCGGCTCGTCCAGCAAATCCACAATGCCCATCTTTTGCCCACGCCAGTCGGCCGCCATGGCTACTTGATGATTCTTGGTGCGTGCGGATGGGTTCTGCGCCTGCGTACCTGGCGAAGGGCGCAGCGCCGCTCCCTGGGCCTGCAATTGAGTCCAATCGTAGGTGGGATACAGGCCTCCGACGACCATGGCCTGCGGATTGCGCGGCAAGGTTGCAGGGGCGAATACAGGCAAGCCCGGAACCCATCCGTGCAGTCGCAGAAAGCGCGCCACCGAGACAATGGCGTCGTCGACGCTGTAAAGCAGATCGATGCGGCCGTCGCGATTGCCGTCGGCCGCATAGCGCATCAGGCTTCCGGGCATGAATTGCGGCAGGCCCATGGCTCCGGCGAACGAACCCATGGCCTCTTTGGCGTCAAGCTTCTTTTCGTAGTCCAGCTGGATGAGGTCGGCCAGTTGATCGCGGAATAGCTGGCTGCGCTCGGGCCGGCTGTCGTCGGGATAGCTGAAGCCAAGGGTGGCCAGGGCATCCAGCACCCGGAAGTTGCCGGTGTGCCGGCCGTAAATGGTTTCAACGCCTATGATGGCCACGATGATGGACGGCGGCACGCCATACTCGCGTGCCGTCCGGTCCAGGGTGGATCTGTTCTGTTCCCAGAATTTCTGGCCGGCATTGATGCGCACGGGCTCCACGAAACGATTCCGGTACGTGACCCAGCTGCGGCGTATGCGCGTCTTGGCCGGCGCCATCAGCCTGGCCGCCGTGGCGTTGTACTGGGCGTCCTTGAGCAAGGCCTCCACGTGCGCAAGCGGTATGTGGCGAACGCGAGTGATCTCGCTGGCATAGGCTTGCATGGAGGGTATGAGCTGGCCGTCAGCTTGGCGATAGACCGTCCGGCCGACAACAGAGGAGCCTGCCTTGATGGAATCCGTGCTGCCAGAAGCCGGAATCGCTTGCGTCGCGGTTGGGGCGGAAATGTGTGTGGGAGCCGCCGGCGAGCCCTGTGGCGCTTGCGCCAGGGCGGCGGTTTTATTGGCGGCGCAACCCGCCAGGAATACGGCGATGGATCCGACTTGCAATATACGGACTGGTTTGAACATAATCATCCTTATGGCGACTCTCTATATTACTCATCCCGCATGCCGCTTGCATGAAATGGGAAACTGGCATCCTGAAAGCCCCGACAGGCTGGATGCCATCAACGACCAACTGCTGGCGAGCGGGATGATGGACTATGTCCACGAGATTCAGGCCACACCGGCCACCGAAGCCGATGTCCTGCGCGTGCACACGCCTGAATATCTGGCCTACCTGCGCCAGCATGCGCCCGCCAGCGGCTATTTCCCCATAGACCCCGACACGGTAATGAATCCGCATACGCTGGAGGCCGCATGGGCGGCCGCGGGCGCCGGCATTGCGGCTGTCGATGCGGTCATGGGCGGCGGGGATCGCACCGCCTTCTGCGCCGTCCGGCCACCCGGGCACCATGCCCGGCCCGGCCAGGCTATGGGGTTCTGCTTGTTCAACAATATCGCGGTCGCCGCGGCCTATGCCCTGGAAAAATACGCCCTGAATCGGGTGGCCATCGTCGACTTCGATGTCCATCACGGCAATGGCACCGAGGAAATGTTCGCCGGAGACCCACGGATCCTGATGTGCAGCTTTTACCAGCACCCCTTGTTTCCGGGGACGCGCCAGGATCCGCCCGCCGATAACATGATGAACATTCCGGTCGATGCCTATACGAAAGGAGACGCCCTGCGCATGCTGGTGGACGACGCCTGGATGCCGCGTTTGCAGGCGTTTCGGCCCGAGCTTATTTTCATATCCGCCGGTTTTGACGGCCATCGCGAAGACGACATGGGCCAGCTTGGACTGGTCGAATCGGACTATGCGTGGATCACCGGCCGTATCGTGGAACTTGCCAATGAGACCGCCCAGGGCAGGGTGATCAGCCTGCTGGAGGGCGGGTACAGCCTGTCGGCGCTTGGGCGCAGCGTGGTGGCGCATATCCGGGCCTTGGCAACGTTGTAGAATAAGCCGTTTATATATCTGTTTTTTTTAGAACCTCTGGAGAGAGCTCGATGAAGGTGCTGGTACCCGTCAAGCGTGTCGTTGATTACAACGTCAAAGTGCGCGTAAAGTCCGATCAAAGCGGCGTGGATATCGCCAATGTGAAAATGTCCATGAATCCCTTCGATGAGATCGCGGTCGAAGAAGCCACGCGCTTGAAGGAAAAGGGCGTGGCAACGGAGATCATCGCGGTTTCCTGCGGTGTTGCGCAATGCCAGGAAACCTTGCGTACCGCCATGGCCATCGGCGCCGACCGCGCCGCCTTGGTGCAGACCGACGCCGAGCTGCAGCCCCTGGCCGTGGCCAAGCTGCTCAAGGCCCTGGTCGACAAGGAACAGCCCCAATTGGTCATCCTGGGCAAGCAGGCCATTGACGACGATGCCAACCAGACCGGCCAGATGCTGGCCGCCTTGCTGGACTGGCCGCAAGCCACCTTTGCCAGCAAGGTCGACGTAGAGGGCGACAAGGTCACGGTCACGCGCGAAGTCGATGGCGGGCTGGAAACGCTTTCGCTGAAGCTGCCGGCCATCGTCACGACCGATTTGCGCCTGAACGAGCCGCGTTATGTGACGCTGCCCAACATCATGAAGGCCAAGAAGAAAACGCTGGATGTCATCACGCCGGAAGACCTGGGCGTGGATGTTGCCCCGCGCCTGAAGACGCTGAAGGTTTCCGAGCCGCCGGCGCGTTCCGCGGGCATTACCGTGCCCGATGTGGCAACGCTGGTCGACAAACTGAAGAATGAAGCGAAGGTGGTTTAAATGACGATACTGGTAATTGCTGAACACGATAACGCGCAACTGAAGGGCGCTACGCTGAACGCAGTCGCCGCGGCCTCCAAGTTGGGCGGTGACATTCATGTGCTGGTGGCGGGAAACGGCGCCAAGGACGTGGCCGACCAGGCCGCGCAGGTGGCCGGTGTGGCCAAGGTGCTGCTGGCCGACGGACCGGCGCTGGCCGAGGGCCTGGCCGAGAACGTCGCCGCGCAAGTATTGGCGGTGGCAGGCGGCTATAGCCATATTCTTTTCCCTGCGACGGCGGCGGGCAAGAACGTGGCCCCCCGTGTTGCGGCCAAGCTGGATGTCGCGCAGATTTCCGACATTCTTTCGGTCGAGTCCGCCGACACCTTCACGCGCCCCATTTATGCGGGCAATGCGATTGCCACGGTGCAATCGTCCGATGCAGTCAAAGTCATCACCGTGCGCACCACGGCGTTCGACGGCGTGTCCGCCCAGGGCGGCAGCGCGGCGGTGGAGTCCTTGAGCGCCGCGGCCGATTCGGGGCTGTCCTCCTTTGTGGGCCGCGAGGTCGCGAAAAGCGACCGTCCGGAACTGGCTGGCGCATCGGTGGTGGTATCGGGCGGGCGCGGCCTGGGCAGCGCCGAGAATTTCAAGATTCTGGATGCGCTGGCCGACAAGCTGGGTGCGGCGCTTGGCGCTTCGCGCGCCGCGGTGGATGCGGGGTACGCGCCCAACGATTGGCAGGTCGGCCAGACCGGCAAGATCGTGGCGCCCCAGTTGTATGTGGCGGTGGGTATTTCAGGCGCCATCCAGCATCTGGCGGGCATGAAAGACTCCAAGGTCATCGTCGCCATCAATAAGGATGCCGAAGCGCCTATTTTCGGCGTGGCCGATTACGGCCTGGTGGCCGATCTGTTCCAGGCTGTTCCGGAACTGGTTCAGGCTTTGTAACCTGGTGCGATAGCCGATAATCGGCGCGTTGAACCCAAAGGGCCTGCGGCTTGTTAGCCGCAGGCCCTTTTTGTATGTATCAGTACAGTACCCTGCAGCCAGGCCAATATTTGTCGCGAATGAGTTGCTTGATCAGTGCCTTGGTCAGCGAGATTACTTTCTGGACGGCTGGATTCTCCGGCGCCCCAACGCTGGAGCACAAGGAAATTTCGCGCGACAGATCGAAATCCAAGGAATGAGGACGGATGATGCCGCTGACGGTTTCCGGCTGTGCTGCGGAGTAGGGGAGTATGGTGGCGGCCAGCCCTTCACGAACGGCCGGGATCAGAATGGCGGACGTACTGGCTTCGGCGAACAGGTTGTAGGTCAGGCGCGCCGACAGAAAGGCGTGGTCCACCCGCGCCCTTAGCTGGTTGGGCAGGCTGGGCAGTATCAGAGGAATGGCCACGATCCGGTCGATGGGGACGTTTTTCTGGGGGAGCTTCACGCTTGAGTGGGTCAGCAGATATAGGTCTTCGATCAGAAGAGGTGTGATCTCTATGCCTTTAATGGATTGCTGATCGGGAGACAGGGAAAAATCCACTCGGCCCTGGAGCACAAGCTTGGTCAGATCGGCACTGGGGATATCGACGATTTCAAGCACTATCCCAGGAAATTCCTGCTTGACCAGCTTCATGAGCGGCAGGGCGATCATGCGGGCGGTGCTTGAAGCCAATCCGATCGAAACGGTACCTGCGATGCGGGTGTCATTCTTGGCCAGCAGGCTGCGCGTCGTATCGATCTGCCTGAGTATGGTCTGCGCGTGGCGATAGAGCAGGGCGCCTTCGGATGTCGGCTGCACTCCCCTGGCGCCTCGATTCAGCAAGCGCACCCCGAGCTCGTCCTCCAGCAAGGCGATTTGCTGGCTTAGCGCCGGTTGAGCGACATGCAGGCTTTCCGCGGCTCTGGTCATGTTCTGCATCTCGAACACTCGTACGAAGTACTGCAATTGCTTCAGGTTCATGGTTTCTGGAGTGCTTGTGAGAAGGGTGGCTGTAAGGAATAAGATTAACTTATTGGTTCATCGTAAAAAAGTATTTTCCTTGTTGTTTTTCCATGCCTAGAATGAAATGAAATAGGAAGGAGATAACCAGCATGAGCCTACCCTTAGCCGGGCTGAAGATTTTGGATCTGACCCGCGCCCTGTCGGGGCCTTTCAGCACAATGATACTGGCCGATCTCGGGGCCGAAGTAATCAAGGTCGAGCCGACGCCCGACGGCGATATGGTGCGCCAATGGGGACCTTTCGATAGCGATATAAGTGTTTATTATCTTAGCGCCAACCGAAATAAAAAAGGGATAGCGATCGATTTTCGCAGCTCCGAAGGTCTGGGGCTGATAAAGAAAATGGCCCTCAAGTCCGATATCGTCGTGGAGAATTTCAAGGTCGGCACCATGGAGAGCATGGGCTTGGGCTACGAAGAACTGGCCAGCGAAAAACCCGGCATCATCATGGCGTCGATCTCAGGCTTCGGCCGCAAGGGTCCCGCCAAGTCATGGGCGGGCTTCGATCAGATCGCTCAAGGTTATTCGGGCTTCATGAGCCTGACTGGCACGACGGAATCGGGTCCGACCAGGGTGGGCACGGCGATAGGGGATCTAACCGCCGGGATGTGGGTGGTCATCGGAATTCTGGCGGCTGTGGTGGAGCGCAAGGAAACGGGCCGAGGACAGCATGTGGAAACCTCTTTGCTTGCCAGCTTGATGGGGCTGCTCAGCGTGCAGGGACAGCGTTATCTCAGCGTGGGCGAGGTGCCCGCGCCCTGCGGGAATGTGCATCCGGTTATCGCTCCTTATGGCACTTTCGATACGGCCGATGGCCCCCTGAATCTGGCCCCGGCGACTCAAGCAATGTGGACCAAGCTTTGCTCCATTCTGGAGCTTGATGAGCTGACGGTTGACCCTCGTTTCATTACGAACGCACAGCGTATGCAGAACAGGCATGCCCTTAAGGAATTGCTCGAGTCCAGCCTGAAACGCAAGACGAGAATGGAATGGACGCCATTGATGATCGAGCATGGTATTCCAGCGGGACCCATCAACAATCTTGAGGACGTGTTCAACGATCCGCAAGTGTTGGCCTGCGGCATAGTCCAGAGTGCGGATCACTCCACGGTAGGCGAACTGAAGCAAGTCGGGCTGCCCGTCAATCTTTCGAATATGGACGAGGGCTCGGTTCGCACCGCGCCACCGCTGCTGGGACAGCATACGGCTAGCGTTTTCTCCGATTACGGTTTTGATGCCGGCGAGGTCCGCCGCCTACTTGAAAAGAAAGTGATTCATCAAGCTGATTGATGTTTACCGCATTCGATCACTGAGCACGGGCAGAAATGGACAACATGACTTCTTACAAGCAATGGGTAAATGATCCCGCCGTACCGGCGTTGGTCATGGACGGAGCGGTGGCAACCATCCGGTTCCGCAAGCCGGCTCTGGCCAATCGCTTGAGCCCGATGGATTTGCAGGTGCTTCGCGGCCACATCGATGTCGTGAATCAGAGCGAAGGCATCCTGGTCCTGCGCTTCGTTGGGGAAGGCAAGTATTTTTGCAGCGGCTACGACATTTCCTCTCTAGCCGCCGCCGATGCGCCCAGCTCTCTATTTTTTGGTGAAACCATAGACATCATCGAAAACGCCCGTCCTGTCACCATCGCAGCGATACAGGGCGGGGCATACGGAGGCGGCACGGATTTGTCTTTGGCGTGCGACTTCAGGGTTGGTTCGCGCGCCGCGAATATGTTCATGCCCGCAGCCAAACTGGGATTGCATTTCTATCCAGGAGGCATGTCCCGCTATATATCCCGGCTGGGGCTCAATCAGGCGAAACGGCTTTTCCTGACAGCCGAAAAGATAGAGGCGGAGGAAATGCTGCGTATTGGATTCCTGACTGACCTGGTCGACGAGGAGGTCTTGACGGAGCGTGTGGATGAGCTTACCGGCGTGCTGGCGGCGATGGCGCCTATAGCCTTGCTGGGAATCAAAAAGCATTTGAATCGGATTGCCCGTGCGCAGGCCGATATCGACGAGATCGAGGAAGAAGTGCGTCGATCGGAGGCGTCACGCGATATTGCGGAAGGGGCCTTGGCATGGAAGGAAAAGCGGCCGCCCGTATTTACCGGGTCCTGAGCGTCCTACCGCTCAGGAGACAGAAAAATAACTAATGCAGGAGATAAGCATGAAAAAATTTTCGCGAATAATGATTATGGGCCTGGCAATGTGTGCCGCGACGGCAGCGTCCGCGGCGACGGCATATCCGACCAAGCCCATTACGCTGGTTCTGGGATTCCCGCCCGGCGGAGGGGCGGATAGTGTCGGCAGGGTATATGCCAATGCATTGAGCAAGATACTGCAGCAGCCTGTCGTCGTCGAGAACAGGCCGGGTGCCGGCTCGACGATCGCCGCCGGCATGGTGGCCAAGGCCAGGCCGGACGGATACACCTTGTACCTGGGCAATGCCAGCGTGATGGGAAGCGACACCGCACTTTACGATGTGAACTACACCGCTGCTGATTTCATGCCTGTGGCCAGGCTCACCACTTCTCCCATGATACTGATTGCCAGCAAGAAATCGGGCATAAGCAGCGTGGAGGATCTGCTGGCAAGGGCCAGGAAGGCACCCGGCACCATCAATGTGGCATCGTCCGGAAACGGCGTAATCACTCACCTTGGAGCAGTGGAGTTCATGCAGCTGGGTAAGATCAAGCTGATGCATATTCCGTACAAGGGTGGCGCGGCGGCCACGCAATCGGTGGCTGCCGGAGACACCGACATTTCGTTCGCCACGGCGCCCTCCGCGCGTACCGCCATCGATACGGGCAAGGCGATAGGCCTGGGCATTACGTCGGCGAAACCGTCGGCGCTCATTTCCCAATACCAGCCAGTTTCAGAGCTTGGCCTGCCCGGCTACAGCATTACAAACTGGTGGGGAATCTTTACGCCCAAGGGCACGCCCGCGGAGATTGTAAATACCTTGTTCAAGGCAAGCAATCAAGTGCTCGAGAGTCCCGATGTGAAGCAAAGCTTTGCGACGGTGTACGAAGAGGTGGCTCCATCCGAATCGGTCGAGGAATTCACCCGTTTCGCCAGGCAAGAGGGAGAGCAGGGATTGCGGTTGGCCAAATTGAGCCGAGAAACGGCAAACTGAGCTTTTTTGTAATCTTGCTTCGAGCGCTTGCTCCGTGGAATCGGACATTTGGCGTCGCAATATTGGACCAGTACAACAAACTTAGGGTAGGAGACAATTTTGGCTGATACATTGCATACAGGCAAGGCCGCGGCGGGTTTGGCGCGTCGCTTGTCGGGTAATCATTTTATTGGCGGCCGGCTTGTTGCCGCCGCGTCGGGCGAAACATTCCCGGTCGTGAACCCGGCGACCGGCCTGGAGATCGGGCGGGCGGCCAACGGCACCGGCGCTGATGTGAACGCGGCGGTTGACGCGGCGGTGAAGGCCCAGAAAGAGTGGGCCAGGATGCCTGCTCGCGCACGAGGCAAACTGCTGAATGAGTGCGCCGCTCGTTTGCAGGAGCAGGCCGAGGAAATCGCTCAGTTGCTGGCCCTGGAAACCGGCAAGGCAATCCGGACGGAAAGCCGGCCCGAGGCCATGGTGGTCGCGGATTGCTTTACGTTTTACGGCGGGTTGGCCGGAGAGCTCAAGGGGGAAACGATTCCGTTTTCGCCCACGATGATGACCTTGACCCAGCGCGAACCCATTGGTGTCGTAGGCGCCATTCTTCCCTGGAACGCGCCGTTGATGCTGATGGCGTTCAAGATTGCGCCGGCCCTTGCGGCTGGCAACGCCGTGGTCGTCAAATCTGCGGAAGAGGCGCCATTAGCGGCTTTGCGCATCATCGAGATAATGAACCAGGTATTGCCGCCGGGCGTCGCCAATATTCTGTCGGGCTTTGGCCCCGAGTGCGGAGCCCCATTGGTCGAACATCCAAAGGTGGGCAAGATCACCTTTACCGGTTCTGTCGAGACCGGAAGGCATATTGCGCGCGCGGCGGCGGAAAAGCTCATCCCGGTTACGCTGGAGCTAGGCGGAAAAAGCCCGATGATCGTCATGGATGATGCCGATCTGGATAAAGCCGTGGCGGGCGCTGTGGCCGGAATGCGCTTTACGCGCCAGGGACAGAGTTGCACCGCCGCGTCGCGCATGTTCGTGCATGAGTCCATTGTGGACGCGTTCGTGGATAAAGTGGCCGAAAAGGTCAACGCCATGAAAATGGGCGATCCGCTCGATGAGGCAACGGATATCGGCACCATTATTTCCCCGGGGCAGTTCGAGCGGGTGCATTCATACATAAAGATGGGCGAACAGGCGCCCGGCGTACGGATCCACCGCCTGTCGTCGGTGCCCGACGATCCGCAATTCAAGAAGGGTCTTTTTGTTCAGCCTGTGATTTTTACGGGTATCGCAAATGACCATCGTGTAGCCCGCGAGGAAATCTTCGGCCCCGTGACCTGCGTAATTCCATTCACGGACTATGAGGATGTCATCGAGCAAGCCAACGATTCCGATTTTGGGCTTGCCGCAACGATCTGGACCAGAAGCCTGAAGGTCGCCATGGATGCCACACAGCGTCTACAGGCGGGCTTGGTTCAAGTGAATCAGAACATCGTGGCCCAGCCCGGGCTGTCATACGGTGGCATAAAGCAGTCTGGCCTTGGCAAGGAAGCATCTCTGGAGGCGATGCTGGAGCATTTCACTCACAAGAAAACCATCATAATCAATTTGGATTAGTACCAAATAAGGAGACATGAAAATGAAAAAAACAATGATATCCCTGGGCGTGGCCGCATGCTTGGCGGCATCCAGCGCTTTAGCTGCTGATGATGTAATGCGCATTGGCGTCTTGAATGACCAATCGGGCTTGTATTCCGACTTTGGCGGTGTGACATCGGTGATTGCCGCTCAAATGGCGGTCGATGATTTTGGCGGAAAACTGCTGGGCAAGAAAATCGAGGTGATCTCCGCCGACCACCAGAATAAAACCGATATCGCTACATCCACCGCCCGCAAATGGTTCGATGTCGACAAGGTTGAGGTCATAGCCGACTTGACCAATTCAGCCGTTGCGCTGGCGGTGCAGGGGCTTGCCAAGGAGCGCGGGAAAATTACGTTGGCGTCAGGGCCATTTTCCACCAGGCTGACGAACGAAAGCTGCTCGCCCACAGGCTTCCATTGGGCTTTCGATACGTATGCCTCGTCGGTCGGTACCGCGCGCGGCGTTCTGCAGGATGGCGGAAAGAACTGGTACATCCTTGCGGCGGACTATGCCTTTGGCGCGCAGATGGCCGCGGACTTGACCAAAACCGTTACCAGCAACGGCGGAACTGTGCAGGGTCAGGTCAATCACCCGGTCAATACACCGGATTTCGCTTCCTTCCTGTTGCAGGCACAGTCCTCAAAGGCCCAGATTGTCGGTTTGGCCAATGGCGGAACCGACACGGTGAATTCCATCAAGCAAGCGGCCGATTTCGGCTTGGTGGAGCAGGGGCAGCGCCTGGTGGCTTTGGCGCTTGTGATCAGCGACGTACATGCATTGGGGCTGGATAAAGCGAAAGGCCTGGTTGCGACAACGGCCTACTATTGGGATCGCGACGATGAAAGCCGGGAGTTCGCCAGGAAGTTCGAAGAGCGGGCCAAGCGCAAGCCGGGCATGGTTCAAGCGGGCGTTTATTCATCGGTTCTTCATTATCTGAAAGCGGCTCAGGCCGCCGGCACGCTCGATGGGAAAGTGGTTGCCGGAAAAATGCGGGAACTGCCGGTCAATGACTTCTTTGCAAAGAACGGCAAGGTACGCGCGGACGGCCGTATGGAACACGATATGTATCTGATCCAGGTCAAGACGCCCTCGGAGTCCAAGGGACCTTGGGATTACTACAAGGTTCTTCGCACGCTTTCCGCTGATCAGGTCACGATCCCGCTTGCTGAAAGCAAGTGCGAATTAGTCAAGCAGAAAAGCTGAAATCGAAACTGAAACCAGAATGGCCGGGGGCGGCACTGCCTGCTCCCGAGCCCTGTTTACGCCTTACGCCACAGGAGAACGCCATGTCGGCAATTGCATTTATTGGTCTGGGCAACATGGGATTGCCCATGTGCAAAAATTTATTGAAAGCGGGTCACGAGGTAACGGGATTCGATTTGTTGGAAGCATATCGCGACCGGTTGGCTGCTGCTGGCGGGAAAGCGGCAGCTTCCATCGCCGAGGCTGTAAGGCAAGCCGAGATTGTCATTTCGATGGTGCCGACGGGGCAGCATGTGCGCACCGTCTACGAAGGGACCGGTGGGGTTCTGGAGAACGCTCGTCCCGGCACCCTTCTGATCGATAGTTCAACCATCGACGTCGAGAGCTCGCGGGCCGTCAACCAAGCCGCATCCGCCGCGGGTTTCGTCATGGTCGACGCTCCGGTTTCGGGGGCGGTCCCTGCCGCCGAGGCCGGTACGCTCGTCTTCATGGTCGGCGGCACGGAGGCCGCTTTCCAACAGGCGGTTCCAATACTGAAGTGCATGGGAACATCTCAGGTTCACGTGGGCGAGGCGGGCTGCGGCCAAGCCATGAAAATCTGCAACAACATGATGGCTGGCATGAGCATGGTCGCGCTAAGCGAAACCTTGACTCTGGCTGAGCGTCTTGGCCTTCAGTACCAGACAGCGTATGACGTGATGACGAAAGCCTCGGGTAATTGTTGGGCCTTGCAGGTTTATTGCCCTGTTCCCGGTCCTGCGCCGGCTTCGCCGGCCAATCGGGAATACGCGCCCGGCTTTGCCATGGCCATGATGCTGAAAGATATGCGCTTATCGCAAAGCACCGCTCAGGATGTGTCGACGGTTACGCCGATCGCGGCTCAGGCGGCTGCCCTGTACCAGGCTGCGGTCGATGAGGGTTATGGCGGCAAGGACTTCAGCTTTATCTTTAATGTGGTCTCCGGCCGCGCTGATTTGCGCAAGGGCGACTGACATGGTCAAAGTTGTCCAGACCACCGGGCCAGGAGGCATCGAGGTTCTTACCGTTGCGTCGGTGAAGTTGGATCCGCCGGCCGCTGGCGAGGTGTTGCTGCGGCAAACGGCCGTAGGCGTCAATCTTATCGATCTGTACCATCGGACGGCGACCGAAGGGCAGTACGCGATTGCGCATCCCGCGATACTGGGTGTAGAGGCGGCCGGGGTAATCGAGCAGGTCGGGCCGGGCGTCGTCGATTTCAGCGTGGGAGACCGTGTGGCGTACTGCATGGTTAGGGGCGCATACGCCCAGAAGCGCCTCATACCTGCGTCACGGCTGGTCAAGCTGCCTGATTTTATTTCCGATGAACAGGCCGCCGCCTGCATGGTGAAAGGCATTACAGCGTACTATTTGCTTCACAGAATCCATGCTGTCAGGCATGGAGACACCCTGCTTGTACATGCCGCCGCGGGTGGAGTTGGGCAAATGTTGTGCCGGTGGGCCAAGCATTTGGGCGCGACCGTCATTGGAACGGTCGGATCAACCGATAAATTGCCCATTGCGCAAGCGGCGGGTTGCGATCATGTGGTCCTGCATAATCAGGGCGATTTCGCGGCCCGGGTAAAAGAGCTTACGGCCGGGCGGGGCGTCGATGCCGCATATGATTCGATAGGCAAGGATACTTTTTTCAGGTCACTGGATTGCCTGCGTCCGCTGGGGCTTATGGTCAGTTACGGACAGGCCAGCGGTGCCGTCCCTCCCTTTGACATAGGCGTGCTGGCTCAGAAGGGTTCTGTTTTTCTTGCCAAGCCGACATTGGCCACATTTGTTCAGGATGCCGCCGAATTAAGGCTGCTGGCCGACGGAGTCTTCGAAGCGATAAGAAAGGGCGCCATACGCGTCGATATACAGCGTCGCGCGAATTTGGACGATGTGGCCGCGGTGCATGCCGATCTTGAATCGCGCAAGCCTTTGGGCCCCATAGTGATTGTTCCTTGATGCCTGAAGTGGGCAAGGCGATGCGTCCGCAAGTTATGGCAAAATGGCTTGGATACGACACTGCCATCAATCAAGAATTCCAAATCGGACGGCCTGTTAATTAGTTGACTCACGGAGACAATATGACTTATCGCGCCCCTACCCAGGATATACGCTTCATTATCAAAGAACTGGCCGATCTGGATGGCGTTCTTGCCTTGCCTGGGTTTGAAGAGGTTTCCGAGGATCTGGTCGACGCGGTGCTAGAGGAAAATGCCCGTTTCGTAGAGCAGGCCATCGCGCCGCTCAACCGCCAGGGCGATACCTCTCCGGCGAAATGGTCGGACGGCAGCGTGGCGACGTCGCCCGGCTTCAAGCAGGCTTTCAGCGAGTTTGCCCAAGGCGGCTGGCAGGGTCTGCAACATGAGCAGGAGTGGGGCGGGCAGGGGCTGCCTAAACTTGTCGGCGCTCCGGCCAGCGAAAACATCAACGCGGCCAATCTGGCGTTTTCCTTGTGCCCTTTGCTGAGCGACGGCGTTATCGAGGCCTTGACGACGGTGGGCAGCAAACAGCAGCAGTCTGTTTTCATACCGCCCATGCTCGAAGGCCGCTGGACAGGCACCATGAACCTGACCGAGCCGCAGGCGGGCTCGGACCTTGCCCTGATCACAACCCGGGCGGTCCCGCAGGACGATGGCAGCTACCGGCTTTCCGGCCAGAAAATATTCATCACCTACGGCGAACACGATATGGCGGAAAATATCGTGCATCTGGTGCTGGCGCGTACCCCGGATGCGCCCAAGGGCGTGAAGGGAATCTCGCTATTCATTGTCCCGAAATACCTGGTCGGCGATGATGGCTCGCTGGGTAAGCGCAATGACGTCTGGTGTGCCTCGCTGGAGCACAAGCTGGGCATACATGGCAGCCCGACCGCCGTGCTCCTGTATGGATCGGGCAAGGGCGAAGTGGGCGAGGGCGCTGTCGGCTATCTGGTCGGCGAGGAGAACCGCGGGCTGGAATATATGTTCATCATGATGAATGCGGCGCGTTACGCGGTGGGCATTCAGGGGGTGGCCTTGTCCGAGCGGGCGCTGCAGCACGCCACGGCCTATGCGCAAGACCGCCTGCAAGGGCAGGCCCTGGAAGGGTCGGACGGGCCGGTGGCCATTGCCAATCATCCCGATGTGCAACGCATGCTGCTGACCATGAAGGCCTTGACCGAAGGGTCGCGCGCCCTGGCCTATGTGGCGGCGTCTGCTTGCGACAAGTCGCGCCGGCATGCCGATCCGGCCGAGCGTGCCAGGAACAAGGCGCTGTACGAATATTATGTCCCGGTGGTCAAGGGCTTTTCCACCGAGACCTCGGTGGAGGTCGCATCTTTGGGTGTGCAGGTGCACGGGGGCATGGGTTTCATCGAGGAAACGGGTGCCGCGCAGTATTATCGCGATGCCCGCATCTTGCCGATTTACGAAGGTACCACGGCGATACAGGCCAACGATTTTATAGGGCGGAAGCTGCTGCGCGACGGCGGGGCCGTGGCCAAGGCATTGGCGCAAGAAATGCGCGCGACGGTGCAACTGCTTGAGCAGGCGGCCGCCAAGGGCGGCGCCGATGCCGACGGCCTGGCCATGATGGCCCAACGATTGAGCCGGGCGGTTGACGCCTATGAGCAGGCCGGCGGCTTCATGCTGACCAATGCGCGCGACGCGCTGCGGGCGGTATTCCTGGGCAGTGTTCCTTATCTGATGCTGGCGGGCGTGGTGCATGCGGGCTGGCAAATGGCCAGGGCCGCGCTGGCCTGCCTGGAGCACGAGGCTGCGGGGAGCGCAACGGACTTCCATAGGCGGAAGTTTGCGACGGCGGTGTTCTATGCGGCTTCCATCCTGCCGCGGGCTGAATCCCTGTCGGCCACCATCCTGGAGGGAAGTGTTGTAAACCGGTATGCTTCTACGGCAATCGGAACATAAGGTTATACGAATATCTTATTTCCTTAAGCTTGCTTATGCTGCCAAAATATAAGGCATACCTTTTCTGTGTGTTGTTTTACTAAGAGAGCTGCCATGACGACTTTGCGCCTGGGCGATACCGCCCCTGATTTCGAGCAGGATTCTTCCATAGGAAAAATCCGTTTCTACGACTACCTGGGCGATAGCTGGGGGGTGCTTTTTTCGCACCCGGCCGACTTCACGCCCGTCTGCACCACCGAGCTGGGATATACCGCGATTGTGTCCGGGGAGTTCGCCAAGCGTAATGCCAAGGTCATCGCTGTTTCGGTCGACGATGCGGAATCGCACCGCAAGTGGATAGAAGACATCAACGATACCCAGAAGACCAAGGTGGAATATCCCATACTGGCTGACGAGGATCGCAAGGTTTCCAACCTGTACGACATGATCCATCCGAATGCCAGCACGACGGCCACCGTGCGTTCGGTCTTCATCATTGATCCGGCCCGGAAAATCCGCCTGACTCTTACCTACCCGGCCAGCACGGGCCGTAATTTCAATGAGATCCTGCGTGTGCTCGATTCCCTGCAGCTTACCGACAGCCACAGCGTGGCGACGCCGGTCAACTGGGAAGACGGCGACGATGTGATCATCGTTCCTTCGATCAAGGACGAAGCCGTCCTGAAGGAAAAATTCCCCAAGGGCTACACCGCCGTGCGTCCTTACCTGCGCATTACGCCTCAGCCCAACAAGTAACAAAGCAATATCCTTTCGTCCCGGCCTGGACGCCGGGGTGTCTGGATTTCAGACCCGCCCAAGCAAGCTGTTTCCTATGGAAAGGCTCGCTTCGGCGGGTTTTTTGCTGCTTTTCAAGACCGCAGCGCATTTAAGAAACGTGGTATTTCCACCTAGGAGTGAAATAAACGCTTGCAAAAAGAACTGTTGTTTTATACAGTGTGTTTTATGGATTAGCTGTGTTTTTAACCAGTATTGGTGTGCAGGCCTTTCGGCGGGCAGTCTGCGGCAGGTAATCATACAAACGCCAACCGCCGCTTTCTATGCGAGAAAAACAATGCAAGCTCAGCACTCTAAGAAACTTCCGTCCAAATGGCCTTTTCCCGCCCGTCGCGGCCAGGACAAATCCGGCGGCTTGACCCGCGGCGCCATGGTTGCCGATATTTGCATGGTGGCAGCCTGGGGCGCCACCATTCCCGGCCTTATGTGGCTGGGGGTGGCGGGGGGCTTTTAAAAGTCCAGGTTTCCCCGTATAATGGCAGGCTTTGCTAACTCATCCTCTGACGGGTAGGCGCAGTAGTGCTTATAAGTACCCATTAGCTTTAAGGTGTTTTGATAAAACTTTAAGCGGTACTTAAAAGCGATGCTTAATTAAAAACGCCCGCATCAAGATGAAACCTGGAGTGTTCACTGTGAACCTGATCGAAGCTATTGAACAAGAAGAAATCGCGCGCCTTACCGGCGGCGAAGCCAAACCCGTATTTGGCCCTGGCGATACCGTTATCGTCAATGTAAACGTTGTCGAAGGTACGCGTAAGCGCGTGCAGGCCTACGAAGGCGTTGTCATCGGCAAGCGCAATCGCGGCCTGAATTCGTCCTTTATCGTTCGCAAGATTTCGTCGGGCGAAGCGGTCGAGCGTACGTTCCAGCTGTATTCCCCGCAAATTGCCAGCATCGAAGTAAAGCGCCGTGGCGATGTACGCCGTGCTAAACTTTATTATCTGCGCAGCCGTTCGGGTAAAGCCGCTCGCATCAAAGAGAAACTGGTTCGCAAGTCGGCCAAGAAGGGCACTGCCGAATAAGCAGGGCTATCCCGATGCAAACCAACAAAGGCACCCGGCGGGTGCCTTTGTTTTATGAATTTTATGTCCGAAAGCTTATTACCTCCGCAAGCCAGGCGTATCGTCGTTCCCAGCTTTGATCCGCAGACGCAGCCTGTCGTGCCGAGCGAGGTTTTGCCGCCTTTGGCTGACGCCAGTATTTCGCTGGACTTCATTTGCAAGGCATTTTCAAGCCAGATCAACTGGCAGGTTGAGCCCGTCTTTTCCACATCCTTTCATACCGACGACGAACTGGTTCAAAAGGATATCGTCCAGGCGGCTGTGTTTTTCCCTTTGGTGCAGCGTCCTTCCGGCCTGCATGTATTGTTCACCCGGCGCGCTTCGCACTTATACGATCACGCGGGGCAGATCAGTTTTCCAGGCGGACGCATCGAGCCGCGCGACCTTAGCGCCGCGGCCGCCGCCTTGCGCGAGACCCAGGAAGAAATCGGCGTGGCGCCGGAATTCATCGAGATCATCGGAACCCAGCCCAGTTTTCTTACTTCCACGCGCTTTACCATGAAGCCGGTAATCGGCGTCATCCGCCCCGGTTTCACGATCACGCCCGACGAGACCGAAGTGGCCGAGGTTTTCGAAGTTCCCCTATCGGTATTGATGGATGCGCGCCAGCACCGCCTGCATCGGGCCAACCTGCCTGACGGCGGGCATCGGTTTTATTTTTCGATGACCTGGCAGTCCTATTTCATCTGGGGCGCGACGGCGGCTTTGATACGCAATTTTTACCACTACTTGGCTGCGGCCCAGGCTGAATTGTTGCCGTAGCCATTAGGTATTGACGGAATACATAATGGTTTCTGAAAGCGTTTATCATGCGGGTTTTCAGGCCTTCTTGCCTAAGAACCTGGTGTCTGTCTAATACTGTTTGTCCAGAACTGAATGCCTATCCAGCTTTCTTGTGCGGGCCGATAACGATCTTCGGGGTTTATCGCACAGATAGATTTCGGTGGTCGGGCGGTCGGTGTGGCCGAGTAGAGCGGTGGGATTTTTGCCCTGGCGATCGGTCTCTGTACCGGACATTGCGCGCAAATCAGTCCATCAGGTGCTTGTGGATTCGACGGCAGCCGCTTCGCGCCCCTTGCGTCTAAAGTTGTCATCATTCTTGCAATAGATAAGAGAGTCTCTGACTATGCCAGCAAGACGATACAGATCTTCTGGTTTGTCGAGCAGGATATGGTCATTAGTTCCGACCTGAAGGCCGGCGCGTGCAATTTCGATCTTGTCCGCGCCAGTGAGGGGCACAATAAATTGCATGGCTGGATGTTTTTTGTCACCCCAGAATCGGAATATCCAGCGGTTTGATTTACCGCCATGCACTACAGAGAAATAAGACTCTGTGTCGCGCGCCTGCAAGTCCTCGTCAGGTAGTATGTCGACGCAAATATTGAAAAGACGCCGCTCATCTGGGGTAGTGACGATTTTTTCGTTCTCCGAATCCACGATATCTGCGTCTTCATCTGGAACAATTTCAATTGGTGCTGCTGTCGGCACTGCCTCGGGTACCGACGAGAGACTGGTGGCTACCATGGCACTGACTGATTGGGCCACTGCTTGTTTGACGATGGGTTGAATGCTATCGAGGAACTTGCTGGTCATTGACCGTTTAATACCAGCCCGCCCCGCTATGTAGCGCACGAAGTCTGTGTCGCAGTCTTTAAGTGAAGTAGTGATGGCATCTTTGAAAGCTGTGAGGTAGACGTTTTCTTCAGCAAGGGCACGCAACGTACTCGGCTCTAGCCGGTCATAATGAAATCGACCAAGCTGCTCAGCAACATCGTCAGTTGCAACTTCAAGGTCTATGAGCAGGAAGGGCTCAGGATCCATGATGTTGCGATTATCCAGATCAGTAAAAAATCGCCATTCTCGACCATTGGTAATGGCGGCTACTGCGACTTCAGGCGTAGCGTTGTAGTACCTGGACAGTTGAGGGCAATGATTAGTCAGGTGTTCCGAATAAGCTTTAGCCTCGATGAATAAAACCGGGATGCCGTTACTAAACAATGCGTAATCGACGCGCTCAGAAGCTTTAACGCCTGGGAAATCTGCACCATATTCAGCTTTGACCTTGGTCGGATCGTAGGGGCTGAACCCCAATATATCGAGTAGAGGAAGAATGAGGGCTTGTTTGGTAGTTTCCTCTGTCGTGCAGTGATTACCCACGTTTTTGACGTGCTCGATATGATGCTTGATACGCCTTTTGAACTCATCCATGCCTACCTCGAAAAAGCTTTGAATTGAAAATTTTTATTTAGTTACTAGTGAGCAAAATTTTTTGCTATTCCTTCTCGCGTTCAGCTTCGTAGCCCCGCAGGATCACCTCGAAGGCACTATCTGACGCTCATAGTTCGCCCCTCTCGATTATTTGGAGGTTCCGATTCTACGACGTGTGGGGATGCTGGCCGGCGGGAGGCTAGGATGGCTAACCCGTGCAACCCCTGGCGTCCAACTTCTGATGGCGATGGAACGCCCGTAGGCCCGCCCGACACCATATCAATGCGGTGGCCCATTCGCACAGTCCGTCGCTGGCACTGACTCTTCGTAAAAGCACAGAGTGCCATGTTCGAGCGGCAATGCTGCAAGTTCGAAGTGGCCGACCCCGACACGGCGGACAAGCGCCAAGCCTGACCGGAGTGGGAAAAGAAACGATTCTTGAAGGAAATAGGTGTATGACGAAACATGATGGCACCCAGTTGTTCGATAACCGGCCGATACGAGCTGCACCGCGTGCTGTGAGCTTTCGAGTGCCTGGCAAATCGGTCGGTAAGGGTAGGCCGCGCCGCCAAGCGCGGGATTTCTCATTGCAGCGCTCAATCTTTCTTAATACGTTTTTTGGATACGTTGGCCTCCAGCACCTCGGCCAATTTCTCCCATGTGCATTTATGAGCATTTGCAGAATGCCCTCGTGGCAACCACTCAATACCTCCCCGGCTGATTTTTAAAGTACCGATTTTGCCATCTTTGTTGTTCGATACGATGATTTCTGAATCGGTATTCAGAATCTCAATGGGCTTGGTGACCTTTAGCTTAACCTCTGCCATACATCCTCCTAGTTATTGATTCCCTAGTGTAGGATTTAGTAGTAATTTTGAAATGGGTGGTTACCCGATTGTTGCCGCTGCTGTGTTTCCTCGCTGCAGATCCCACTTTTTGATGATGGCGGGGCCGTATCTTCTTTTATAGGCCTGTAATTATTAATCGGCGCATCCATTGAAGGCTGAGACGGCTGAGGCATAGGTAGTGTTTATGGTTTTTAAGGTAAGCGAGTTAGTCGCGTAGCTCAGCGGTTATCCTCAGTCCAATGTAAGACCCAGAGAAAAGCCGCTCAGATGAGAATTGAAGCCAATCTGACACTCTGAAAGCCCACGCAGGCCATGACGATCAGCACCCTTACAGAGCGGCAGGTTCATACATGTCTAGTACCGCCCCTGCGCTTCATTCTCGGCCAGTATTCGCTTGTACAGTTCGTGCCGCTCGGGGGCGATTTCCCCGCGTTCCAGGGCTGCCAGCACGCCGCAGCCCGGTTCATGGCGATGTGTGCAGTTATAGAATCGGCAGTGCTGTATGCCTTCCCGAAACTCTGGAAAGCCATGCTCTATGTCGCTGGTCGTCAGGTGGTAAAGGCCGAAGGCCTGGAAACCGGGCGAGTCGATGATATCGCCCGAGCCGTCGGGCAGGTGATACAGGCGCGTGCTGGTGGTGGTGTGTTTGCCCGTGCCCAGCGCTTGGGAATGTTCTTGGGTGTGTGCGCGGGCTTCCGGCACCAGCGCATTGAGCAGCGTCGACTTGCCCATGCCGCTTTGGCCCAGCAGCAGGCTGCAGCGGCCCTCCAATCGCGGCAGCAGGGTATCGCGCATTGCCTGCGGCGCCAAGGCGCTTAATTCGATGATCTGCACACCGGTCTTGGCCAGTTTTGCCAGGCGCTCGCGGGCCTGGGACACGCCGGCCGGCAGATCGATCTTATTCAGGATGACGATGGGAGCGATGTCCGCGCTTTGCGCCGCCACCAGGGCGCGGCCCAATAGATCGTCGGAAAAGGACGGCTCGGGCGCCACGACGATAAGCAACTGGTCCACATTGGCGGCAAACTGCTTGGTGCGCATGTCGTCCGAGCGGTAGAGCAGATTGCGCCGCTCCAGGATGCGGTCGATGGATCCTTCGTCGTTGCCCTGCGGGCTGACGATGACATGATCCCCCACTGCGGCGCCCGTCTTTTTTCCCCGGGGAAAGCATTTGCGGATATGGCCGTCGGTCATCTCAACGGTGTAGTGGCGGCCATGGGCGGCTACGATGCGGCCTTGCAGGGCGGGGGTATCAACCATGCTTCAGGTTTTGTATGCGTATCACGGCGGGCGGGTGGCTATCGTAGAACGCCGAATGCACCGGGTCGGGGGTCAGTGTGGCGGCGTTGTCGTCATAGAGCTTGACCAACGCCGAGACCAGCCAATCCGGAGGGCACTGGCGGGCCGCATAGCGGTCGGCCTGGAATTCGTCGCGGCGCGACATCCAGCTGGCCAGCGGCGTCAGCCAGAACGTGAATACTGGGACGGCCAGGAATATTAGAATGAGCGCCAGCGCATCGTTGGGGCGGCCCAATTGCGGCACGACGCCCAGGCCGGTGTAGAACCATACCTGGGTCGACAGCCAGCCCAGCAGAAGAAAGAAGGCCAGCGCCACGGCGAAGCTGACGAACATGCGCTTGATGATGTGCTTGTGCTTGAAATGTCCCAGCTCGTGCGCCAGGACGGCTTCGATCTCGTCGATGTTCAGCCGGGCCAGCAAGGTATCGAAGAACACGATGCGGCGCGCCTTGCCGAAGCCGGTGAAATAGGCGTTGCCGTGCGCCGAGCGCTTCGAGCCGTCCATGACGAACAGGCCGCGCAGCGAAAAGCCGCAGCGCTTGGCCAACTGATGTATGCGTTCCGCCATTTCGGGATTGTCCAGCGGCGTGAACTTGTTGAACAGCGGGGCGATGACGGTGGGAAACAGCCACAGGATAAGGAAATTGAACAGCACCCATGTGCCCCAGGCCCACCATATCCAGTTGGGTCCGGCGTTACCCATGATCCACAAAACGCTGGCCGCCAACGGCGTCCCCAGGATCAGGGTTACGATAAGTGTTTTAAGGGTATCAAGCACAAAAAGGCGCGGTGTTATCCGGTTGAAGCCGAAGCGCGCTTCCAGCCTGAATTTGCGCCAGGCCGAGAAAGGCAGCCCGACCACGCCCATCAGGGCCAGCACGGCGCCGATCAGCGCCAACTGGCGCAGCATTTCGTTTTCGATCAGTTGGCCCAGGTTGGTGTCAAGAAACTGCAGGCCGCCCAGCAAGGTCAGGGCGACCAGGATCCCGGCCTCGACGATGTGCTCCACCATGGAAAACTGCATCTTGGCGACGGTGTAGTCGGCGGCGCGCTGGTGGCTGTGCAATCCGATGCGATCAGAGAACTCGGCTGGAACGCTGGCCCGGTGCTTTTGCACATGGCGTACCTGGCGCGAGGCAAGCCACAGCCGGGCCAGGATATCGGTCAGCAGGAAGGCGGCAAACAGCAAGGTGAACATAAGAGGCGGACCGTGTGCGAAAATCTATGTTTTAAGGAAGGATTATATGGCGGCGAATGACCAGCGTTTAGTATGGCTCGATATGGAAATGACGGGACTCGATCCGGAAAAAGAACGCATTATCGAAGTGGCGGTGGTCGTTACCGAAGCCGATCTTACTTTTGTGGCGGAAGGCCCGGTATTGGTTATACACCAAAGCGATGCCCTGCTTGACGCCATGGATAAATGGAATCAATCCACGCACGGCAAAAGCGGCCTGATCGACAAGGTCAAGGCTTCCACGCTGACGGAAGCGCAGGCCGAGGACCAATTGCTGGCTTTCCTGTCGCAGCATGTGCCGGCGGGCAAATCGCCCATGTGCGGCAACACCATCGGGCAGGATCGCCGCTTCATGGTCAAGTACATGCCCAAGCTGGAGGAGTTCTTCCATTACCGCAACCTTGATGTCAGCACGCTTAAAGAACTGTCCCTGCGCTGGAAGCCCGAGGTCTACAAGAGCTTTGTGAAAAAAAGCCGGCACGAAGCCCTGGCGGACATCTATGAGTCCATCGAAGAACTGAAGCATTACCGCGAACACTTCATAAAGCTGTAGGCCTTGCCGCGCCCGATGCACACATAAAGCGGTAAAGAACCCGTTTGCCGCTCATGCCGCCTGCGATTCGGCCTGTTTTTCACGTCCTCCGAACCGTTCGAGCGCATAGGGCTTCAAGGCCTGGTAGCGTACGGGGTCCTGGCCCAGCAGCTGTTCCAGGTGCTCTTCGGCCAGGTCGAAGACCGTCCAGTACAGTTTGCCGCAAAGCGCGCGGGCGGCATGGCCGGGCCAGTCCGGCGGCAGCAACTGCCCCGGCAATTGCGGATCGTGCAAGACGATGCGCCGCCATTCGTGCAAGGTCAGGGCGCGTATCGCAAAGGCCTGGGACGGCCGCATGTGCCGGTTGGCGGCTTGCCGGATGGGGCCGAAGGTTTCGGAAAATTTCCTATACTGCCGAGCAACCCCTTCCATATCCCAGCACTGCGATACCAGGGCGCTGATCACCAGGCCGTTCCCTTCATTCATTTCATGGGCGCCCAGCACCAGGGCATGGCCAGCCAGCTTCAGCTTGTTCAGCACTTTTTGCGCGGCGGCGGTCTGGTTGCGAGGCAGGGCGAAAACGCCGGGCGCAATGGCGCCGAAACCGGCCCAGATCAATTCGCGCCGCACTTCGCCGCGCTTGTCCAGACTGCCGTTGCCGAAGCGCGGCAGTATCACCAGGGTCCAGTCGCCTTCCCATTCGGCGGGGGAGCCGTCGTAGATGCGTCCCGATGCTTGACGGGTCAGCTCCAGGCCTTGTTCGCTCAGGCGATACAGGCTGCGACGCCCATGCCGTTCCGATTGCAGCCAATCCTGGGCGACCAGTCTGAATACGCTGGTGCGCAAGAGCCGTTCATTGATGCCCAAAGGGGTGACGAGTTCGATCAGATCGCTTAGCCAGATGCTGCCGCCGTGAGGCTCGATGGCGTCTCCCAGGAGCGTGACGCACAGGGACTTGGCCCGGGGCGGATCATGTTCGAGCAGGGAGTGAACCAGTCGTTGCAGCGTGGAATGCGTATCGGGCATGGGGTCGAATTTTTTACGGACAGGCCATCTTATACGAAACGGGGATTAACCCTATTTGATACTAAAATTTGATTGACATCAATATTTTTGTATTAAATAATGAAACATCGCTGAATGAGCATGAATGAGACAGACAGGAGATCGCCATGTATGCCCAGCTAGTTGAAACCGGAGTCGAAAGCGTTCGTTCCGTGAGCCAGTTGGCGGGAGCCGAGCGGGTTTTTCAGGAACGTATCGATGAAGGCATCCGGATCGAAGCCAAGGATTGGATGCCCGAAGCCTATCGCAAGACCCTGGTGCGCCAGATTTCCCAGCATGCGCATTCCGAGATTGTCGGCATGCTGCCCGAGGGCAACTGGATCACTCGCGCGCCCTCGCTCAAACGCAAGGCCATCTTGCTGGCCAAGGTGCAGGACGAGGCGGGCCATGGCCTGTATCTGTACAGCGCGGCCGAGACCCTGGGCGTTTCGCGCGACGATCTGGTCGACGACCTGCATTCGGGCAAGGCCAAGTATTCCAGCATCTTCAATTACCCCACCCTGACTTGGGCCGACATCGGCATGATAGGCTGGCTGGTCGACGGCTCGGCCATCATCAACCAGATCCCCCTGTGCCGATGTTCGTATGGGCCTTATGCGCGCGCCATGGTGCGCGTCTGCAAAGAAGAATCCTTCCATCAGCGCCAGGGCTATGACTTGCTCATTCAGATGTGCCTGCACGGCACCCAGGCGCAAAAAGACATGTGCCAGGAGGCGTTCAATCGCTGGTGGTGGCCGGCGCTGATGATGTTCGGCCCCTCCGATGCCGAATCTCCCAATAGCGCCCAGTCCATGCAATGGCGCATCAAGCTTTTTTCCAACGACGAACTGCGCCAGAAAATGGTCGACCAGACCGTGCCCCAGGCTGAATATCTGGGCCTGAAAGTGCCCGATCCCGATTTGAAATGGAACGAGGAGCGGGGACACTACGATTTCGGTGAAATCGACTGGTCCGAGTTCTACGCCGTCATCAAGGGCAACGGCCCTTGCAATCGCGAACGCCTTCAGGCTCGCGTCAAGGCGCATGAGGACGGCGCCTGGGTGCGCGAGGCTTTCAGTGCTTACGCCGACAAGCGCGCCGCGAAGAAGGCGGCGGCTTGACGTTTTGTTTATCGCGGCCGGACGCGTGCCGGCCCGTTTCTGATTGACTGCCGGCGACATGCGCGGTATTTGGGGGTGAAAAAATGAGCGAACAAGGATGGCCTCTGTGGGAGGTATTCATTCGCAGCCAGCATGGCCTGGCCCACAAGCATGTAGGCAGCCTGCATGCGCCGGACGCCGAAATGGCGATCAATAACGCGCGCGACGTCTATACGCGCCGCAACGAAGGCCTGAGCATCTGGGTGGTCAAGGCGGCCGACGTGGTGGCCAGCAGCCCCGGCGATAAAGAGCCGCTGTTCGAGCCGGCCAACAACAAGGTCTATCGCCATCCGACCTTCTTCCCCATGCCTGACGAAGTCAAGCACATGTAGGAGGCGTCATGGATCAAGCTTTGTTTCAGTACCTGCTGCGCATGGGCGACACCACCCTGATTCTTTCGCATCGCGTCTCCGAATGGACCGGCCACGGTCCGGCGCTGGAAGAGGATCTGGCCATGACGAACGTGGCGCTCGACCTGCTGGGCCAGGCGCGCTTGTGGCTGACCCTGGCCGGCGAGGTCGAGGGTCTTGCGCGCGACGAGGATCAGCTTGCCTACTTGCGCGATGCGCCCGAATACCGCAATTACCTGCTGGTCGAGCACGACAACGGCCATTACGGCGATACCATAGTGCGCCAGTTTTTCTTCGATGTATGGCATTACTTCCTGCTCAAGGAACTCTGTGCTTCGTCGGACGAGCGCGTGGCCGCCATTGCCGAAAAATCCATCAAGGAAGTCACCTATCATGTGCGGCGTTCCTCGGACATCATTGTGCGCCTGGGCGACGGCACGGCCGAAAGCCGCGCCAGGATGCAGGCGGCGGTCGACGATGCCTGGCGTTTCGTGGGCGAGCTCTTCACCGACGACGAAACCAGCCAGGATCTGGCGCAGCGCAAAGTCGTACCGGCGCATGCCAGCCTATGGCCCGCCTGGCTGGATCATGTGAAGGCCACGCTGCAAGAGGCGACGCTGGTCATGCCGGATCCCGATCAGGCGAATCACCTGGCTTATCGCGGCGGCATACATGGCCGCCACACCGAAGCCCTGGGATACATATTGGCCGAGATGCAGCATTTGCAACGGGCCTATCCAGGAGCTTCGTGGTGAATACCGCCGTCGCTTCCGTTCCGGCGCAGCAGATCCTGCAATGGCTGGCCAAGGTGCCCGATCCGGAAATCCCCGTGCTGTCGGTGGTGGATCTTGGCCTGGTCCGGGATATCTCCTGGGATGGTCCCACCTGTGTGGTAACGATCACGCCCACGTATTCGGGCTGCCCGGCCATGCAGGAGATTTCCTCCGGGATACGCGACGCCTTGCTGGCGCAAGGCATAGAGCAACTGCGCATCGAAACGCGCCTGTCGCCGGCCTGGACGACCGACTGGATGAGCCAGAAGGGGCGCGAGGCCCTGCAGGGCTACGGCATTGCGCCGCCAGGAGAAAAGGCCATCGATATTTCCGGCATCACCAGGCGCGCGGCGGATGTGGTCGTGCCTTGCCCCTTGTGCGGCTCGGAGCATACGCGCCCCATCAGCCATTTCGGCTCGACAGCCTGCAAAGCGCTGTATCGCTGCATGCACTGCGGCGAGCCGTTCGACTACTTCAAGGCACATTAGTTTTCCTATGAGTCAGTTTTATTCATTGAAAGTGGCCTCGGTGGCCAAGAATACGCGGGATGCGGTGGTCGTGACCTTCGACGTACCGGTCGAACTGCGCGATACCTTCGCATTCCGGCCCGGCCAGTACCTGACCCTGCGGGCGCAGCTCGATGGGGAAGAGCTGCGCCGTTCCTATTCGATATGCGCGTCCCCGGGCGACAAGTTGTTAAGGGTGGCGATCAAGCGCCTGAACGACGGCGCCTTTTCCGGATGGGCCAACGAGCATCTGGTGGCCGGCCAAGAGCTGGAAGTCATGCCGCCGGACGGCCATTTCACCGTGGAATTCGCGCCGCAGCATGCCCGCCGCTATGCCGCGTTTGCGGTGGGCAGCGGAATCACCCCCATACTGTCGCTGGTCAAGAGCGCGCTCGACATTGAGCCGCGCAGCAGCTTCACCCTGTTTTTCGGCAATCGGGCCTCGTCGGCCGTCTTGTTTCGCGAAGAGATCGAAGACCTGAAGAACCGCTATATGGAGCGTTTTTCGCTGGTCTATGTAATGAGCCGCGAACATCAGGACATCGACCTGTTCAACGGCCGCCTGGACGGCCCCAAGGTCGCGCAACTGCTGGACCTATGGATGCCGCCCTCGCAAATCGATTATGCCTTCGTCTGCGGACCGCAAGACATGACGGAGTCGGTGACGCAGGCTTTGCGCGACAAGGGCCTGGAAAAATCGCAGATCAAATTCGAGTTGTTTGGATCACCCAAAGGTCCGCGCGCCTTGCGCACGGGACACGAGGCCCGCAAGGCTCCCGGCCGGGAACTGTGCGAATTGACCGTCGTGCAGGACGGCCTGACCCGCACGCTCACCATAGAGAAGAACAAGGACAGCGTGCTCGATTCCGCGCTGGCCCAAGGGGTGGAACTGCCGTATTCCTGCAAGGGCGGAGTCTGCTCGACCTGCCGCTGCAAGGTCATCGAAGGCGAAGTCGACATGGATGCGAACTTCGCGCTCGAAGACTACGAGGTTGCGCGCGGTTTCGTTCTTAGTTGCCAGAGTTTTCCGGTTACGGATAAGCTGGTGATCGATTTCGACCAGGAAACCTGATTTTCATACGAGGGCGGAGCGCCGCGTGGCGCTTGCCGGCCCAGCAATCAATATTGGCCATCGCACAAAAGGCGCTGGCCGGCCAACAGGAGTGAACACCGTGTCGACCGATTTTTTCAAGGCTCATCAGGATGTCCTGGAACAGGCTGTGGCGGCCGCCGCCACGCGCGGCTACTGGAGCCCATTTTCCGAGTCGCCCAGCCCGCGCGTATACGGCGAGGCGGCCGCGGATGAAGGCCGTGCCGCCTTCGAGGCCTACAAGGACAAGGATTTTCCTTTGGCCTTGCAGGGGGCGCAAGGCAGTGTGGCGGGCGAAGTCTCGCCTTACGGTTTCGAGCTTGGGATCCGCTATCCGCGGCTATCCGTTCCCGCCTTGATCGAGCAATCGAAGCAAGCGCTGGAATCGTGGCGGGAAGCCGGTCCGCAGGCCTGGGTAGGCGTATCGTTGGAGATCCTGAAGCGCTTGAATCAGCGCAGCTTCGAGATCGCCCATGCGGTCCAGCACACTACGGGACAGGGTTTCATGATGGCGTTCCAGGCGGGCGGCCCGCATGCGCAGGATCGCGGCCTTGAAGCTGTGGCCTATGCCTGGCAGGAGATGGCGCGCATTCCTGGACTGGTTTCCTGGGAAAAGCCGCAAGGCAAGCACGACCCCATCAGGATGCAAAAGCGATTCACCATCGTGCCGCGCGGCATAAGCCTGCTGATCGGCTGCTCCACCTTTCCGACCTGGAACGGTTATCCGGGAATTTTTGCCAGCCTGGCAACGGGCAATACCCTGATCGTCAAGCCGCATCCCAGCGTGATCCTGCCGCTGGCCATCACCGTGAAGATCGCCCGCGAAGTCCTGGCCGAGGCCGGTTTCGACCCCAATGTGGTGTTGCTGGCGGCGCACCCGGCAGGCGACGAGACGGCCCAGCAACTGGCGCTGGATCCCGCGGTCAAGCTGATCGATTTCACCGGCAGCAGCGCCAACGGCAACTGGCTGGAGCAGAATGCGCGGCAGGCGCAGGTGTACACGGAAAAGGCCGGCGTGAATCAGGTCGTCATCGATTCGACCGACGATTTCAAGAGCGTGGCGCGCAACCTGGCGTTTTCGTTTGCGTTGTATTCCGGACAGATGTGCACGGCGCCGCAGAACATCTACGTCCCGCGCGACGGCATCAAGACGGCCGACGGCCACTTGAGTTTCGATGATGTGGCCACAGGCCTGGCACAAGCCGTCGAGAAGCTGGTGTCCGATCCGGCCCGCGCGGTGGAAATCACCGGTGCCATACAGAACGCCGGCGTTGTCCGCCGCATAGACGAAGCGCGGGCGCTGGGCCTGCCGGTGCTGTGCGACAGCCGTGCCCTGGAGCACCCGCAGTTCCAGGGTGCCCGCGTGCTGACGCCCTTGCTGCTGAAGGCGGATGCCGCCGACGCGGCCATCATGCGCGAATGGTTCGGCCCCATAGTTTTTGTGGTTGCTACCGATTCCACCGACAGCAGCATCCGGCTGGCTCAAGATACGGTGGTCGAGCATGGCGCCCTGACCCTGGCCGCCTACACCACCGACGATGCCGTGGCAAAGAAAGTGGAAAAGGCCGCCGAACGGGCCGGAGTGTCGCTGTCGCTGAACCTGACCGGCGGTGTCTTCGTGAACCAGACGGCGGCATTCAGCGATTTCCATGGCACCGGCGCCAATCCGGCCGCCAACGCGGCCTTGTCCGACAGCGCCTATGTGGCCAATCGTTTCCGCGTCGTGCAAACACGCTGGCATGCATAAAAAACTGGAGACTTCATGAGCTACGAGAATATTGTCTTTGACCTGGACGGCGGCATCGCCCGCATCACCTTCAATCGCCCCGACAAGCTGAACAGCTTTACCGCGGCGATGCATGGCGAATTCGCAGACGCCCTGACGAAGGTCGAGGGCGGCCAGGCGCGCGTCCTGGTGCTGACGGGAAATGGGCGCGGCTTCTGCGCGGGCCAGGATTTGTCCGAGCGCGAAATGAGCGCCGGCTCGGCGCCGATCGACCTGGGCTCCACCATCGAAAAGTATTACGCGCCGCTGGTGCGGCGCCTGCGCGCGCTGCCTTTGCCCGTGGTCGTGGGAGTCAATGGCGTGGCGGCCGGCGCCGGCGCCAATCTGGCGCTGGCCGGCGATATCGTCATTGCCAAGCAGTCGGCCAGCTTCATCCAGCCGTTCTGCCGCCTTGGGCTCTTGCCCGATACGGGCGGCACCTACATTCTGCCGCGCTTGGTGGGGCAGGCCCGCGCAATGGGATTGTCCATGCTGGGCGATAAGCTCAGTGCCGAGAAAGCCGAGCAGTGGGGCCTGATCTGGCAATGCGTGCCGGACGATGCTTTCGATGCGCGCCTGGATGAGCTGGCCCGGCATTTCGCCGATGCGCCCACCAAGGGCCTGGCCTATACCAAGCGGGCGCTGAACCAGAGCCTGGCCAACAGCCTGGACGATCAACTGGACCTGGAGCGCGACCTGATGCGCGAACTGGGCGCCAGTCACGATTACGCCGAAGGCGTGGCCGCCTTCCTGGGCAAGCGCCAGCCGGCATTCAAGGGGAAGTAATGAGCTCCCTGGCATCCAAGCCCATGCAAGATTCCCCATCCATTCCCGAGGATCCGCAGGCGCTGGCCGAACTGACGGCCAAGACCATGTACGACGGCGATGCGGCGTCGCAAGCCTTGGGAGCGCGTGTCGTTTCGGTCGGACCGGGGCAGGCGAGCATGTCGATGACGGTGCGGGCCGACATGCTCAACGGGCACAAGACCTGCCACGGCGGCTTCATTTTCGCCCTGGCGGACAGTACCTTCGCCTTCGCGTGCAATTCGCGCAATGCGGCAACGGTGGCGTCGGGCTGCACGATCGATTATCTGGCTCCGGGTTTCGAGGGCGATGTGCTGACCGCTCATGCGACGGAATATTCGCTGGCCGGGCGCACGGGCGTATACGACGTGCAGGTCACCAACCAGGACGGCAAGCGCATCGCCATTTTCCGCGGACGTTCGTACCGCATAAAAGGCCAGGTGGTCGGCGAATAGCCATTAAAAAACAGCGGAATGTCCGGTTTTTCAGACCCGGGCTCCCGTATTCATTTGAAACGCAGGTATAGGGTAGGAGTGGAAAATGTCTGAGTCGAAATCGTCGAATGCCGGGCGCGATGCCATTGAGCATGTCAGCCGGGATGAATTGCAGAACCTGCAGCTCGAACGCCTGAAATGGTCGCTCAAGCACGCATACGACAACGTGCCCCATTACCGGGCGTCGTTCGACAAGGCGGGGGTCCATCCTGACGACCTGAAGCAGTTGTCCGATATTTCGCGCTTTCCATTCACGACCAAGCAAGACCTGCGCGACAACTATCCGTTCAAGATGTTCGCGGTTCCGCGCGAACAGGTTTCCCGCATCCACGCCTCCAGCGGCACCACCGGCAAGCCTACCGTCGTGGGGTATACCGCCAAGGATATCGATAACTGGGCCAATCTTGTGGCCCGCTCGATCTGGGCGGCCGGCGGCCGTCCCGGCGACATTGCCCATGTGGCCTACGGCTATGGCCTGTTCACTGGCGGGCTGGGCGCGCACTATGGGGCGGAGAAGCTGGGTTGCTCGGTGGTCCCGATGTCGGGCGGCCAAACCGAGAAACAGGTGCAACTGATCCAGGATTTCAAGCCGGGCATCATTCTGGTCACGCCTTCGTATTTCTGCAACATCATCGAGGAAATGGAGCGCCAGGGCATGGATCCGCGCGATAGCTCCCTGCGCATAGGCATATTCGGCGCGGAGCCCTGGACGGGCCAGATGCGCAAGGACATCGAACAACGGGCAGGCATCGATGCGCTGGACATCTACGGCCTGTCCGAGGTCATGGGCCCGGGCGTGGCCATGGAGTGCGTCGAATCCAAGGATGGCCCGGTGGTGTGGGAGGACCACTTCTATCCCGAGATTATCAATCCGGATACGGGCGAAGCCGTGGCCGATGGGGAAGAGGGCGAACTGGTGTTCACCTCGCTGACGAAGGAAGCCATGCCGGTGATACGCTACCGCACCCGCGATTTGACCCGGCTGTTGCCGCCGACGTCGCGCAGCATGCGCCGTATCGGCAAGATCACGGGCCGCAGCGACGACATGCTTATTGTCCGCGGCGTCAATCTGTTCCCGACGCAGGTCGAGGAAGTCGTGCTGAAGATGCCCGAGCTGGCGGCGCAATATCAGTTGGTGCTGACGCGCAGCGGCAATCTGGACGAGCTCGAGATCCTGACGGAAGTGCGTCCCGAGTTCGACCATCTGAGCGTTGCCGAACGCGACCAACTGGCCGGCAAGCTCAAGCATGCGGTCAAGACCTATATTGGCGTATCGGCGCGCGTCACCGTGCAGACGGCGGGGCTGGTCGAACGCACGCTTACGGGCAAGGCCAGGCGGGTCATCGACAAGCGGCCCAAATAGGGCGCTGTTTGCGGGCAGGCATTGCGCCGTCCCCTTGCCGCAGCCAATTCCCCAAGAAGGTATCATTCTAGGTTCGCAAACGTTAACGGACGTATGGATGATTACGCATGCTGTCGGGGCCGCCGTGGCCGGAATCGGGGTCGACTTGTTGCGCCTGGAGCGCATCGAGCGCGTATTCGCCCGTCACGGCGAGCGCTTCGCGCGCCGAATCCTGGGCCCGCGGGAAATGGAAAAATTCAATATCCGCTATCGGCGCGATCCGCAGCGCGGCCTGCGTTTCCTGGCCTCGCGCTTTGCCGCCAAAGAGGCATTCTCCAAGGCCATAGGCCTGGGCATGCACAGCCCCATGACCTGGCCGCGGATGCAAACCCTTAACGAAGCCAGCGGCAAGCCATGCGTGCACCTGTCCGAGCCTCTGGCAAGCTGGTACGGCCGCCGTTTCGGCGCGGCGCATGTTTCAATTACGGATGAGAGCGATATGGTCGCGGCCTTTGTCGTGGTCGAAGCCCGCAAGCCCGAAATCAAGGAATGAATGGAAGACGCATTATGGTAGCCAAAAATACGCGCGCGACTCTGCCCCCCGGCCCGGTCATGGTGGATGTTGAAGGAACCGTGCTGACGGCGCACGAGCGCGCCCGTCTGCGCGATCCGCTGGTGGGCGGGGTGATTCTCTTCGCCCGCAACTTCGATCATCGCGAACAGTTGGCCGCCTTGTGCCAGGCCATCCATGACGAGCGCGACGAGCCCCTGTTGATCGCGGTCGACCACGAGGGTGGAAGGGTGCAGCGCTTCCGGACCGATGGCTTTACGTCCATTCCGGCCATGAGCGTGTTCGGCGAGCTTTGGTCCGAGGACTCGCTGGCCGCCATGCGCCTGGCATCGGAAGCGGGTTATGTGCTGGGGGCGGAATTGCGCGCCTGCGGCGTGGATCTGAGCTTTACACCTGTCCTGGATCTGGACTACGGGGTCAGCAAAGTCATCGGCAATCGCGCCTTCCACCGGGATCCCCGGGTCGTGGCCATGCTGGCGCGCGCACTGATACAAGGGCTGATGCTGGCGGGCATGGCCGCTTGCGGCAAGCATTTTCCAGGCCATGGGGCGGTCGAGGCCGATTCGCATCACGAGATTCCCGTGGATCAACGCGATTTCGAGCAAATCATGCAAGAGGACGCGGCGCCCTACGGCTGGCTGGGCGACATGGTCTTGCCTTCGGTGATGCCGGCCCATGTCATCTATCCCAAGGTCGATCCGCATCCCGCCGGCTTTTCCGCGCACTGGATACAGCAGGTGCTGCGCCAGGACCTGGGCTACGACGGCGTGGTGTTTTCAGATGACCTGACCATGGAAGGCGCGACGGTGGCCGGCGACATCCTGGCCCGTGCCCAGGCCGCGCTGGGGGCGGGATGCGACATGGTGCTGGTATGCAACCGTCCCGACCTGGCCGACGATTTGCTGGCTCGCCTGAAAGTGGAGCACAGCGCCGCGGCTATCCAGCGCATACGCCGCCTGATGCCCCGGACGCCCGCGGCCGGGTGGGATGCCTTGCAGGCCGATGAACGCTATCAATATGCCCGACGACTTCAATCTCAAATCGTTTCTGGCTGATCTGCCGCATCTGCCCGGCGTGTATCGCCATATCGATGCACAGGGCGAGGTGCTGTACGTAGGCAAAGCGCGCGATCTGAAAAAGCGCGTGAATTCGTATTTCCAGAAGACGCACAGCAGTCCGCGCATCAGCCATATGGTGGCGCGGGTCGTGCGGCTTGAGGTCACTGTCACGCGCTCCGAAGCCGAGGCATTGCTGCTTGAAAACAACCTGATCAAGCGCCTGAAGCCGCGCTACAACATCCTGTTCAGGGATGACAAGTCGTATCCCTACCTGATGTTCAGCGGCCACGATATACCGCGCATCGCCTACTACCGCGGCAGCACCAGCGGCAAGGGCAGGTATTTCGGGCCCTATCCCAATGCCTGGGCCGTGCGCGAAACCATACAGATTTTGCAGCGCGTGTTCCGCCTGCGCACCTGCGAGGACAGTGTCTTTGCCAATCGCTCCAGGCCTTGCCTGCTGCATCAGATAGGGCGCTGCTCGGCACCCTGCGTGGACCTGATATCGGCCGAAGCCTATCGCGCCGATGTGGAGCGCGCCGTGCAGTTCCTGGACGGCCGCGCCAGCAAGGTGTTGCGCGATATCGAGAAGCGCATGCACGAGGCGTCCGAGGAGCTTGAGTTCGAGCGCGCGGCGCTGCTGCGCGACCAGATGGGCGCGCTGGCCAAGGTATTGCAGCAGCAATCGATGGAGAAAGTCGGCAACGACGATGTGGATGTGATCGCCGTCGCTTCGGCCGGCGGGCGCATCTGCGTCAACCTGGCCATGGTGCGCGGCGGCAGGCATTTGGGGGACAAGCCGTTTTTTCCGGCGCATACCCACGATGACAGCCCGGGCGAGGTGCTGGCGGCTTTCGTCGCCCAGCACTATATGGACAGCGGCATGCCTCCGGTGCTGGTCTGTTCGCATGCACTGCCCGATCCGGACCTTATCGGCTTGCTGGCCGAGCAGACCGGCGTCAAGGCCAGGGTTCTGGTCAAGCCGCAAGGCATGCGCAAGACCTGGCTGGAGCAGGCGGTGAAGAATGCCGAGCTGGCGCTGGCGCGCCTATTGACCGAGTCCAGCGCCCGCGCGGCGCGCAGCCTGGCTTTGGCGACGGTCCTGGAGCTGGATACCGATGAGGCCGCCCTGGATGCCTTGCACATCGAATGCTTCGACATCAGCCATACGGCCGGCGAGGCGACGCAGGCGTCTTGCGTGGTGTATCAGCACCATGCGATGCAGCCGTCGCTGTATCGCCGATACAACATTGCCGGCATCACGCCCGGAGACGATTACGCCGCCATGCGCCAGGTGCTGACGCGCCGTTTCAGCCGGGTGGCCGACGGACAGGCCGAGATGCCCACCGTGGTGCTGATCGACGGGGGTAAGGGGCAGGTCGAGATCGCCCGGCAGGTTTTCGTGGAATTGGGTCTGGATACGCAGACCATCGTGGGAGTGGCCAAAGGGGAGGGGCGCAAGGTGGGCCTAGAGACGCTGGTCTTCGTCGATGGCCGCGCCCCCGTGGCTTTGGGAATAGAGTCGGCGGCCCTGATGCTGGTCGCGCAGATTCGCGACGAGGCCCACCGGTTCGCGATTACAGGCATGCGGGCGCAGCGGGCCAAGGCAAGGAATGTGTCGCGCCTGGAGGAGATCGAAGGCATAGGCGCGCGGCGCCGCCAGAAGCTGCTGGCGCGTTTTGGCGGCTTTTCCGGCGTGGTCGATGCAAGCGTCGACGACCTGAGATCCGTGGAAGGGATTTCCGACGAGTTGGCCGAACGTATCTATCAGGCGCTCCGATAAGGTAGTATTCATCTTATGCCCATGAATCTACCTATTGCACTCACCTGGCTGCGCATCGCCATGATTCCCCTGATCGTGGCGCTGTTCTACATTCCGGCCGACTGGATTTCGGTGCCGCTGCGCGACACCGTGGCCGCGTTGGCGTTCATCGTTGCCGCCCTGACGGACTGGTTCGACGGCTGGCTGGCCAGGCGCTGGAACCAGACCTCGTCCTTCGGCGCCTTCCTGGACCCGGTGGCCGACAAGCTGATGGTGTGCGCGGCTCTGCTGATATTGCTGGATTTGAACCGGGTGGACTCTTTCATTGCACTGATTATCATCGGGCGTGAAATCACGATTTCAGCCCTGCGCGAATGGATGGCTAAAATAGGAGCCAGCGGCAGCGTGGCGGTGCATTGGCTGGGCAAGTTCAAGACCGCGGCGCAGATGATCGCCATTCCTTGCCTGTTGTACTGGCGGCCGTTCCATGGCGTATCCCTGGAACTGATCGGCCAGATCCTGATCGTCATCGCCGCCATCCTGACCGTCTGGTCCATGTGCTATTACTTGCGCCGCGCGTGGCCCGAAATACGAGATCGATCCGACCGGCGCAGTTGATGCTTTTCACGAGAGCGCGATGACCGCCGCAAGCCCAGCCCAAGTCCCCGATACGCCAGCCCTGAAACGCCGGGACTGGAGCATTATCGGCCTGATCGCCTCGGCGCACGCTTCGTCACACTTTTTCCAATTGGTGTTTCCCACCTTGTACTTGTCGCTGGCGCACGAGTACGGCTACGATTTCGTCAAGCTGGGAATGCTGGCCTCGGTGTTTTTTCTGGTGTCCTGCCTGGGGCAGGCTTCGTCCGGTTTCGTGGTCGACCGTATCGGTCCCGCGCCGGTATTGCGCTTCGGCCTGGCCAGCTTCGTGGTTTCAGGCGTCCTGATAGCCGCCTCCAACGGCTATGCCATGCTGATGCTGGCGGCCATTATCGGCGGTCTGGGAAATTCGGTGTTCCATCCTGTGGATTACTCCATCATCAATCACCGAGTCAGCCAGCGACGGCTGGGCCATGCCTTCAGCACGCACGGGTTGACGGGCAATCTGGGGTGGGCGCTTACGCCGGTTTTCATGGCGGGCATCATTCATGTGTCTAACTGGCGGATTGCCGCTTATGCGGCGGCCGCGCTGGTGGCGTTTGTCTTGTTGCTGACCTGGCTGGGCCGCGATCTTCTGGCCGGACGGAATGCGGCGCTCGAACCGGAGCAAGCCGCGGCCGCCGATGCGCCGGCCGACCTGGCGCAACAAACGGTCGGCCAGACCCTGGCCATCCTATTGGTGCAGCCCGCGCTGTGGGGCGCCTTCCTATTCTTCGCCTTTACGTCCATGGCGCTGTCGGCCGTCCAGAACTACACCATACCGATGCTCGGCGATGTCTACGGCATCGACAAGGTCATGGCCGGCACGACCTTGTCGGCCTATATGGTCGCCGCCGCCGCGGGCATGCTGGCGGGGGGCTTCCTGGTCGGCGCCACGCCAAACACCGAGCGCACCGTGGCCATTTCGCTGCTCCTGGCGGGCGGGCTGCTGGTCGTGCTGGCTCTGGGATCGGTTCCGCCTTCCTTCGCCATGGTGCTGGTGGCCGCGGCGGGTTTTTGCTCGGGCGTTTCAGCTCCCTCGCGCGACATGCTCATACGGCGGGTAACGCCCAAGGGCGCCACCGGCACGGTCTACGGTCTGGTGTATTCGGGCATGGACGTGGGCTCTTCGCTGGCGCCGGTGGGCTTCGGCCTGATGCTGGATGCCGGCCTGCGTCAGGGACCGTGGTTCGGAGCCGCCACGGGCTTTACGGTGGCGGCGGTGCTGGCCGTGATGGTTGCCAAATCGGCCGGCCGGAGCATCGCGCACACCGCCACGGCACGCGCCTAAGGCGCCTATTGCCTTAGACCGCGGTACTGGCTTACCTCGGCCGGTTCGCTGCCGCGCCATGGATTGATGTCCAGGCCGCCGCGGCGCGTATAGCGGGCATACACCAACAAGGATTGCGGCTTGCAGGCATGCCAGATGTCGCAATACATCTTCTCGACGCAATGCTCGTGGAATTCAGTGTGCCGGCGCAAGGAAACGATATACGCCAGCAAGGCCTCGCGGTCGATGCGCGGACCGGTGTAGCGGACCTGTACGCTGCCCCAGTCCGGCTGGCCGGTTACCGGACAGTTCGATTTCAGTAGTTCCGATACCAGTGTTTCGCTGATGACTTCCCCGTTGGGCAGGCAGCGCAGCAGCCCCGGCGTGGGTTCGTAGGCGGTGATTTCAATGTCGGCGCCATCGATGTTCACGCCTTCCAGGGCCTGGCAGCTTAAGCGCTCGGCCTGCCCAAGTTCATTCAGTGCGATCCGGACCGGCGCGCCGGCGGCCTGGCTCAGGTCGCGTGTCATGATATCGCGCACGGCCTGGGCATTATCGAAACGCTCTTCATTGAAGGAGTTCAGGTAAAGCTTGAACGACTTCGATTCGACCAGCATGGGACTTTCCTGCGGAAAGATGAAACGAGCCAGGGCTGCCGTGGGCTTGCCTTTTTGATTCAGCCACGAGACTTCATAGGCGTTCCAGATATCGGCGCCGTACCAGGGGCCGGGAATTTCCAGCGAACGCCGGTTGGCGGCTCGGTCGATGGGAAACAGAAGGCCGGGATCATAGGAATTGGGGTAGGACACGTCCTGGCCCAGGGGCGCTTGGACTAAGGAAGGATTTTGCATTGCGGCTGATCTAGGGTCGTGACGATGCTGGAAAGGCGGCGTCGAGTTCAAGGACTGCCCTTATTGTACTCTTGGCCACCTGCATTCCCGCATTATGAAAAATGAATTCCAGCTTATGAAAAATTCATGTTGCGCTGCATGATTTCATGTTTCATACGGGAAAATAACGTTTCGCATTAAGAAATAAAAAATATAAGCTATTGTATTTAAACATTAATATTTTTTGTCTTATATAAGACATAAGTGTGGTTTGCCTCGCAGCAAGGGCGTAGACTTTTCTCATCGATTTCATTCTTTCTTCTTCTTTTTCACTTCAAGGAAAGCATCATGAGCACACGAGAAAACGAGATACGCGGCCTGCAGAAGACCTGGGCGGAAGATCCGCGCTGGCAAGGCATCAAGCGCGGCTACGGCGCCGAAGACGTGGTAAGGCTGCGCGGTTCAGTGTCGGTGGAGCATACCCTGGCCCGCCGGGGCGCGGAAAAGCTGTGGGGGCTGTTGCATACAGAGCCTTTCGTCAACTCGCTTGGCGCCCTGACCGGCAACCAGGCCATGCAGCAGGTCAAGGCCGGTCTCAAAGCCATCTACCTTTCGGGCTGGCAGGTGGCTGGCGACGCCAACGGCGCGGGTGAAATGTACCCCGATCAATCCCTGTACCCCGCCAATTCGGTTCCTCAAGTCGTGCGCCGCATCAATAATGCGCTGACGCGCTGCGATCAGATCCAGTGGATGGAAGGTAAAAATCCCGGCGATCCCGATTACCTGGATTACTTCGCCCCCATCGTGGCCGATGCCGAAGCGGGGTTTGGCGGGGTGCTGAACGCTTTTGAATTGATGAAATCCATGATCGAAGCGGGCGCGGCCGGAGTGCACTTCGAAGATCAACTGGCGTCGGTCAAGAAATGCGGTCATATGGGCGGCAAGGTGCTCGTGCCCACCCGCGAAGCCGTCGCCAAGCTGGTGTCGGCCCGCCTGGCCGCCGATGTGCTCAATGTGCCCACGCTGCTGCTGGCCCGCACCGATGCCGATGCGGCCGACCTGCTGACCAGCGATATCGACGATAACGACCGTCCTTTCATTACCGGCGAACGTACCGCCGAGGGCTTTTTCCGTACGCGGGCCGGTATTGACCAGGGCATTGCGCGCGGCCTGGCCTACGCGCCTTATGCCGATTTGCTGTGGTGCGAAACCTCGACTCCCAATCTGGACTACGCCCGTAAATTCGCCGAAGCGATTCATCGCCAATTTCCAGGCAAGATGCTGGCTTATAACTGCTCGCCCTCGTTCAATTGGAAAAAGAACCTGGACGACGCCACGGTGGCGAAGTTCCAGCGCGAGCTGGGCGCCATGGGCTACAAGTTCCAGTTCATCACCCTGGCGGGCTTCCACGCCCTCAACTACGGCATGTTCGAGCTGGCCCACGGCTATGCCCGCCGGCAGATGAGCGCTTTTGTTGAGTTGCAGCAAAAGGAGTTCGCCGCCGCGGATATCGGATTCACCGCCGTGAAGCATCAGCGCGAAGTCGGCACGGGCTACTTCGATGCGGTCACGCAAGCCATCGAAGGCGGCCAGTCCTCGACTACCGCCCTGACCGGCTCCACGGAGGAAGCGCAATTCGAGACCCCATCGGGGGAAGGCCTTAAGGTGGCGTGACCGCCGCCTTGCCTGCAGCCGGCCCGCGCGGGGGCCTGGCCGGTTGCGGGCGCGGGCCTTTTGCGGCGCCTTCGGGCGCCGCACGCATTGTGGGGGCAAGCGCGGACTTGATTAATATCAATACGGTAAATCCCGCCTTTGGTATAGTCTCTGGCCATGCGCGCCTTTTCCATTTTTTCCACCCCCAACGGGCTTTCCGGCGATGATCGGCAAAAGCGCCGCCATATGCTCGCCCGCCTGGGCTTGGGGTGGCTGGCCATGATGCAGGTCATGATGTTCGCCTTTCCGGGCTATCTGCGTTCCGAAAGCATGGCGCCGGACAACCTGCAACTGCTGGACCAAGCCATTTTCATGATGAACTGGATCAGTTTGGTGCTGACGGTGCCCGTCATGCTGTATTGCGCCTGGCCGGTCTGGGGCGGGGCGGTCCGCATGCTGTTGCGCGGGCGGGTCGGCATGGATGTGCCGGTTGCGCTGGGCATCGTCGCGGCATTCATCCCCAGCGCCCACGCCACATGGGTCGGCCACGGCGAAGTCTATTTCGACTCCGTCACGATGTTCGTGGCTTTTCTGCTGACGGCCCGCTACCTTGAATTATGCGCGCGCCAGTCCATCGCCGCGGGCGGGGCCCATCATCTTGTCGAGCAGTTCCGCGCCGCGGTTTCCATTCGCGCCAATCAATTGGCCTTCTGGTTCGTGACCGTGCAAATAGCGCTGGCCTTTATCGTCGGGGCATTTTGGTATGTGTATGCGCCTGCGCATGCGGTGGGCGTCATGGTGGCCTTGCTGGTCATGAGTTGCCCCTGCGCCATGGCGATGTCCGTTCCCACCGCCGTCGCGGCGGCCCATGCCAGCCTGTCCGCCGCGCCCGATCGCGGGGACGGCGATGTGCTGCGCCTGATCCAGGCCGCTGGCGTGGTGTCAAGGCAGAACCTGTACGGTTCCGTGGCCTGGCATTTGTTGATGGTCCCCTTGGCCGTGGCGGGATGGGTGGCCCCTTGGCTGGCGGCCATCAGCATGCTGCTGTCCTCGCTGGCGGTTGCGGCAAATTCGTGGCGCCTGTTCCGGCAACAGACCCGCCGGCCGCCGCTCACCGCCTGGGAGGGTGCGGCGGCGAGGGGGCTGGGGACGGTTGGCCTGGACAGGCCCTAAGCCATGGAGGCCTCTTTATTCCTGCTGCTTCCGATCTCGCTGCTGCTGGTGATCGCCATCGGAGCGGCCTTCTGGTGGGCCATTTTCGCCGGCCAGTTCGACGACACGAACGAAGCGGCGCAATCCATCCTGCTGGACGACGATAATCCCGATACGAAGCAGGTGGCCGGAAAAGATAGCTAGCCGGATCGCGACACAGCGGTCCGAATGTTTTTTATCGATTAAGTGTGGCGCGAAAACGTCAGAAACGGCAGGACTGGACCCATCTTGATGCAAATCAAAGAGGGCTTGGGCCTGCCGGGCCATCATGCTGGCGTCTCGTATTGTTTTATTTGTTTTAGGGGAAGCTCATGGGCACTTCCGATACTGTCGGAAATCAGGCTGAAACCTTCAACTATGGTGTCGTCAGGCAATTCACGATTGCCACCATAGTCTGGGGAGTGGTCGGCATGGCGGTCGGGGTACTGATCGCGGCGCAACTCATCTGGCCAGAACTCAATTTCAACACGCCGTGGCTAAGCTACGGCCGTCTGCGCCCATTGCACACGAACGGCGTGATTTTCGCCTTCGGCGGCAGCGCGCTGTTCGCCACGTCCTATTACGTGGTGCAGCGCACCTGTCAGGCGCGCCTGTTCAGCGACAAACTGGCCGCGTTCACCTTCTGGGGTTGGCAGGCCGTCTTGGTGGGGGCGGTCATCACGCTGCCCATGGGCTTTACCAGCACCAAGGAGTACGCCGAGCTTGAGTGGCCCCTGGATATTCTGATTGCCCTGGTCTGGATCGCCTATGCGGTGGTGTTCTTCGGCACCATCGCCAAGCGCCGTGTCCGGCACATCTATGTGGCGAACTGGTTTTTTGGATCCTACATCCTGACCATCGCCGTCCTGCATATTTTCAATAACCTGGAAATGCCCGTTTCTTGGTGGAAATCGTATTCCATCTACGGCGGCGTGCAGGATGCCATGGTGCAGTGGTGGTACGGCCATAACGCCGTGGGCTTCTTCCTGACCACCAGCTTCCTGGGCATGATGTACTACTTCGTGCCCAAGCAGGCCGAACGCCCCATCTATTCCTATCGCCTGTCCATCGTCCACTTCTGGGCGCTGGCCTTCACTTATATGTGGGCGGGTCCGCATCATTTGCTGTACACCTCTTTGCCCGACTGGACCCAATCGTTGGGGATGGCCCTGTCACTGATCCTGCTGGCGCCTTCCTGGGGCGGCATGATCAACGGCATCATGACCCTGTCGGGCGCCTGGCACAAGCTGCGCACCGACCCGATCCTGAAGTTCCTGGTCGTGGCCCTGTCCTTCTACGGCATGTCCACCTTCGAGGGCTCGATGATGTCCATCCGTACCGTCAATGCGCTGTCGCATTACACCGACTGGACGGTGGGCCACGTGCATTCGGGCGCGCTGGGCTGGGTTGCCATGATCACTTTCGGCTCCTTCTACTACATGATTCCGCGCCTGTACGGACGCAGTTCCATGGCCAGCATGAAGATGGTCGAGCTGCACTTCTGGCTGGCCACCTTGGGCGTGGTGCTGTACATCAGCTCCATGTGGATCGCCGGCGTCATGCAGGGCCTGATGTGGCGGGCAACCGGCGTGGATGGCACCCTGACCTACAGCTTCGTCGAAGCGGTCAAGGCCACTTATCCCTTTTATGTGATCCGCTTGCTGGGCGGCCTGTGCTTCCTGTCGGGCATGTGCCTGATGGCCTGGAACACCTGGATCACCGTTAAGGGCCAGCCCAAGCCGAATCCCGTTGTGTATAAGCGTAGTCCGGATCCTGTTGATCCCGCGCTGCTTGGCCCGGCATCCGCCACGGCCACGGCTTAAGGAGAACCGACATGAGCAAGAAAACTACCGGTTTTTCCCACAAACTGATTGAAACCAACGTCGGCCTGCTCATCATCCTGAGCATATTGGTGATTTCATTCGCCGGCCTGGTGCAGATCGTTCCGCTGTTCTTCCAGCACTCCACAACCGTGCCGACGGCTGGCGTGCAGCCTTACGAGCCGCTCAATCTTATCGGCCGGGACGTCTACATACGCGAGGGCTGCGTGGGCTGCCATTCGCAGCAGATCCGCATGCTCAGTTCCGAGGTGCTGCGCTACGGGCCTTATTCGCTGGCGGGCGAGTCGACCTACGACTATCCCTTCCTGTGGGGCTCCAAGCGCACCGGGCCCGACCTGGCCCGGGTCGGCCAGCGGTATTCCGATGATTGGCACCGCGTGCACTTGCGCAATCCGCGCGACGTCGTGAAGGAATCCAATATGCCTGCCTACCCATGGCTGCAGCGCAACCGCATCGACCAGGAGAATGTCCAGGATCGCATGCGCGCGCTGCGCAAGGTGGGTGTGCCCTATACCGACGAGCAGATCCAGAAGGCGCCCGAGCAACTGAAGGGCAAGACCGAAGAAGACGCACTAGTGGCGTATCTGCAAGGCCTGGGCGTGGCCGGCCGAGAGGCGGCCGCCAAGGCGGTTTCAGAAGGAGCGCTGTGATGGCTATTGTCAATGGAATTGCAACCGTCATTGCGATGCTGACCTTTCTGGGCATCGTATGGTGGGCTTACTCGCGCGGCCGGGCCGACGCGAACCGCGAAGCATCGCTTCTGCCTTTCGCCATGCCCGATGAACGCTTGACCGATAAAGACGCAGGGGGCTCCAATGAGTGATTTCGTCAGTGGCTTCTGGAGCTACTTCATCGCCATCATCTCCATCGGCGGGATCATTTTCTGTCTGTGGCTGCTATTCACCCAGCGAGCCTGGCTGAAGAAAACCGTTCCGCAGGTCGAAGATACGGGACACGTCTGGGATGGCGACCTGACCGAACTGAACACGCCCGTCCCGCGCTGGTGGACGGTGTTCTACGTGGGACTCTGCGTCATCGCCCTGGGCATGCTGTTTTTGTATCCCGGCCTGGGCAGCTACGAGGGCAGCCTGGGCTATACGGCGGCCAAGCAGGTCAAGGCTCAGCAAGAGGCCCTGAACGAGCAGATCCGGCCGGTATACGCCCGGTATAAGGAAATGCCGATCACCGAGGTCGCCCGCGATGATCAGGCGCGCGAGATCGGCCAGCGGCTGTTCCTGAACAACTGTGCGCAATGCCATGGTTCCGACGCCCGGGGCAGCGGCAATTTCCCCAACCTGGCCGATGGCGACTGGCTGTATGGCGGCGCGCCGGAGCAGATACTGCAAACCATCACCAAGGGTCGGCATGGCATGATGCCGCCCTGGAAATCGCAGATCAAGCCGGCCGAGGCGGCCGACATCGCCCAGTATGTGCGTTCCCTGTCCGGCCTGGCCAGCGACCCGCTGCGTGTCGTGCCGGGCAAGCGCGGTTTCGAGACTTTCTGTGTTGCCTGCCACGGCGTTGAAGGCAAGGGCAACACCGCGTTGGGCGCGCCCAACCTGACCGACAACGTCTGGCTTTACGGCAGTTCAGAGGCCTCTATCGTGGAAACCATCCTGAACGGACGCGAGAACCGCATGCCGGCCCAGGAAGGCATCCTGACCGAGGACCAGATCCGCATGCTTGCCGCATGGGTATGGGGCTTGTCCAATCAGGGAATCAGCACGGCAGCAAAATAAAGGCCACACATGAGCAGCGAACCACCTGTCAACCCCACGACGCAAGCGCCCGCGGCGGCGCCCGCCTGGCAACCGCCGCGTGTATCGAAGGTTGGGGGTGGCGTTTCTCCGCAGGTCGAGAAGGCGCTTTCCGATGTGCGCAGCAAGATACACCCGCGCTCGGTGTCGGGTATCTTCGCGCGCTGGCGCATCGCCATGGTGTTCGTCACGCAACTGATCTTCTACGGCCTGCCCTGGCTGCAATGGAATGGCCGGCAGGCCGTCCTGTTCGACCTGGCCGCGCGCAAGTTCTACATTTTCGGCATGGTGCTGTGGCCGCAGGACGTCATCTACCTTGCCGTCCTGCTGGTCATTTCGGCTTTCGCCTTGTTTCTGTTCACCGCGATGGCGGGGCGCCTGTTCTGCGGATACGCTTGCCCCCAGACGGTCTATACCGAGATATTCATGTGGGTCGAGCGGCGCATCGAAGGCGACAGGCTGGCCCGCATCCGTCTGGACGAGCAGCCCTGGACATGGCGCAAGGTCCGCCTGAAGGCCTCCAAGCACATAATCTGGATACTGATAGCCTGGTGGACGGGATCGACCTTCATCGGCTATTTCGCGCCCATACGCGAATTGGGCATGGGCCTGCTTACCTGGTCGCTCGGGCCCTGGCAGTGGTTCTGGATGGTGTTCTATGCCTTTGCGACCTGGGGCAACGCCGGCTTCATGCGGGAAGCTGTCTGCAAGTACATGTGCCCCTATGCGCGCTTCCAGAGCGTGATGGTCGATGACGACACTTTCGTCGTCACCTATGATCACGCGCGCGGCGAACCCAGGGGCGGGCGCTCGCGCCGTATCGACCATAAGGAAGCCGGCATGGGCGATTGCGTCGATTGCAGTCTTTGCGTGCAAGTTTGCCCCACCGGCATCGATATCCGCGATGGCCTGCAGTACATGTGCATAGGATGCGGCGCCTGTGTCGATGCCTGCGATCAGGTCATGGAGAAAATGGACTATGCCAAGGGTCTTATCCGCTATACGTCCGGGCGGGCCATTACCGACGGCCTGACGCAAAACCAGGTTCGCAAGCGCATGTTGCGTCCGCGGGTTCTGGCTTATTCCTTGATATTGGGACTGATCGTCATCGGATTCGCCGTGTCGCTGGCCACGCGCACGACTCTGCGCGTGGATGTCATTCGCGATCGGGGCGTACTGGGCCGCGAGGTGGCCGGCGGCATGGTGGAAAACGTTTACCGCCTTCAGTTCATCAATACGTCGGAATCGCCGCTCAGTCTTACCCTGAGCGCAAATGGCTTGCCTGAACTATCCATCATGACCGCCGATCATGGCGCGACCACCTTGAATGTCGATCCGGCATCGAATCGGCTGGTGCCTGTCGTGCTGCGGGTTCCGGCAGGCAAGGTAAGCCCGGGCCTGTACGATATCGAACTCACGACGGTAGGCAGGTATGGCGACGGACGCGAAACCACCGTGGTCGAGCGTTCCAGTTTTTTTGTGCCAAAATGATTTCAGGAGGTATCCCATGTCCGACATGCAGCGCAGCAGTGCGGCCGAACCGGAAAGCGGCAAGCCGTGGTGGCGCGAACCCTGGCCCTGGATACTCATGGCCGGCCCGGCCGCGGCCATCGTCGGTTGTATCATCACCATCGTGCTGGCCGTGCAGAATTTCGGGGATCAGGCGATTACCGATGGGGGCGTCAAGCGCGGCCTGGTGGTAAGCAAGCAGGTACAGGCTCCGCCGCCGTCCGAAAAGCCCTAGACAATCAAAAAAGCACAAAGGAGACTTGTTATGCGTTGGCGTTCACTGATGTGGATTTTATGGCCCTCGTTCCTGGTCGGCGCGGCCACCAGTGCAACCGTGTTCGCCATGGTCGATCCCCTGGATATCGCCTTTTTCGGCTATATGGAAGCCAGCCGGCAGCAAGTGTATGCGGGCGGTTTTTTTCTTTTCTGGCTGATGGCGGCCTTGTCCAGCGCCTTGAGCCTGCATCTGGCGCCCCGCGGCCGCTTGTTTGACGAATTCGGCGACCCCATAGAACAATGAGGCCGGCGGCCGATGCAAGTCGGTTGCGGATTCAGCCGCAGTCGGTGCCGGCCAGCGCCTGAAGATTGCGCATGTCCAGGATGTGAACTTCGCGTTGCTGGACCCGGATCAGGCCCTCGCGCGCAAAACGGGAAAACAGGCGGCTGACGGTTTCCAGGGTCAGGCCCAGGTAATTGCCGATTTCCTCGCGGCTCATGCGCAAGATGAATTCACTGGCCGAATAGCCCAGCACGACAAGCCTTTGCGACAGGTTGACCAGAAAAGCGGCCAGCCGTTGTTCGGACCGCAAGGCGCCCAAAGCCATGATCAAATGATGCGAACGGCTGATTTCCTTGCTCATGAGACGGCGGAATTGCTGCTGCAGTATGGGCAGATGCTGCGACAACTGATCCATTTCGTCTATGCGTATGACGCAGACCTCGGTGTCTTCCAGCGCGATGGCGTGCGATACATGAGTGTTGTCCAGCAATCCGTCCATGCCCAGGATTTCGCCAGGCAGCAGAAAACCGGTGATCTGCACCTGGCCGGAGGAGTCTTCCAACTGGGTCTTGATCGAACCCGACCGGATGCCGTACACCGCTTCGGTCTTGTCGCCAAGGCGGAACAGCGCGCCTGCCTTGGGGATGCGGATGCGCTCTTTGACCAGCTCGTCCAGCTTGGTGACCTCGCTGCGCGGCATGCCCAGTGGCAGGCAGATTTCACTAAGCATGCATGTGGAGCAGCGTGTCGACTCGGGTGTAACGGAAATTTTCTTCTGCATGTATCAAGTATACGGTAGCGGGGTTTTATTCCAGCAGCTATGACGCCAGTGTGGTTTTTTCGCCAGCGGGGCTCCAGTAGTCGGGCGAGGCATAACGGGCCTTGAGCATGTCGATGAACAGGCGCACCCGCAGGGGCAGATGCTTGCGCTCGGGGAACATGGCGAAAATGCCATTGGCCGGGGCCGCGTAACTATCCAGCACACTGACCAGGCGGCCTTCGGCCAAGTCTTCCTGGACTTCCCACAATGAGCGCCAGGCCAGGCCGATGCCGGCCAGAGTCCACTGATGCAGCACCGACCCGTCGCTGCAGGCCATATTGCCCTTGACGCGCACGGCTCGCAGCTCCCCGTCTTGTTTCAATAGCCATCCCCGGGCTTGATTGCCCTGATTTCCGAACGACAGGCAATTGTGTTGCGCCAGGTCGTCGGGAGTGTTGGGCCGGCCGTATTCCTGAAGGTAGGAAGGGGCGGCGACGATGACTCGTTTATTGTCGGCCAGACGCAGCCCGACAATCTGGGAGTCATCCAGTTCGCCCAGACGGATGGCGCAGTCGTAGCGTTCCTCGATCAGATCGACCAGACGGTCGCTCAAGTCCAGAGTAATGGTGACATCGGGATAAGCGGCGATGAATTCGGGTACCAGAGGAGCTACATGGCGCCGTCCGAATCCCGCCGGAGCGCTGATGCGCAGGTGTCCGCTGGGCTTGATGCTGCCTTGCGAAATGCGCGTTTCCGCATCGTTGAGCTCGCGCAGGATGCGCTGCGCCTCTTCGAACAGTTCGCTCCCTTCCGAGGTCAGCGACAGGCGGCGGGTGGAGCGCAGCAGCAGCTTGATGCCCAGGCGCGCCTCAAGCGAGCTGATGCGCCGGCCCATCATGGCCGGGGCGATGCCTTCCGCGCGGGCGGCTGCCGACAGACTGCCCAGTGTGGCAACGGCCACAAAGCTTTCGAGTTGTTTGAATTTGTCCATACTGGCGATAGGTGGGCGGCGGGCCGGTGCAAGGCCTGCCAGGTGCAATAGTATCAGCAAGGCGGCATGGCGGGCGTGTAGCCGTTGGGCTGAAATACCCTTGAAATCGCCTGTTTCGGCCGCACATATTCACTATTCGAGCACATGCTCTCCCATTTCAGTGAAAACCATATTATGCGATTCGATAAATTGACAACGAAATTCCAGCAGGCCATTGCCGATGCGCAAAGCCTGGCTGTGAAGCATGATAATCCTTACATCGAACCCGCCCACGTCCTGGCTGCTTTGCTGGCCGACACGGACAGCGGCGCCGCCAGCCTTCTTGCGCGTGCCGGCGTGGCGGCAAATCGCCTGGGGCCGGCCCTGAATGCCCAGATAGAAGGCTTTCCCCAGGTACAGGGCGCCGAAGGCAACATTCAGGTCAGCCGCGAACTGCAGGCGGCGCTGGCGCGCACCGACAAAGAAGCCTCCAACCGGGGCGACGCCTACATTGCCAGCGAGCTCTTTTTGCTGGCAATGTCCGACGACAAGGGCGAAACTGGCCGGCTTCTGCGCGAATCGGGCTTGCAGCGAAAGGCGCTGGAAACGGCCATCGAAGCCGTGCGCGGCGGCGCGTCGATATCGGATTCCGAAGGTGAATCCAACCGCGAGGCCCTCTCCAAGTACACCACCGATCTGACCGAGCGCGCCCGGCAGGGCAAGCTGGACCCCGTGATCGGCCGGGACGATGAAATCCGCCGGTCCATTCAGATACTGCAGCGCCGCACCAAGAATAATCCCGTGCTCATCGGCGAACCCGGCGTGGGCAAGACGGCCATCGTCGAAGGCTTGGCGCAACGCATCGTCAACAACGAGGTTCCCGAGACGCTGAAGGGCAAGCGGGTGCTGTCGCTGGACATGGCCGCCTTGCTGGCCGGCGCCAAATACCGCGGCGAGTTCGAAGAGCGCCTGAAAGCCGTCCTTAAGGAACTGTCCCAGGACGATGGCCAGACCATCGTGTTCATCGATGAGCTGCACACCATGGTGGGCGCGGGCAAGGCCGAGGGCGCCATGGATGCGGGCAATATGCTCAAGCCCGCCTTGTCGCGCGGCGAGCTGCATTGCATCGGCGCCACCACGCTGGACGAGTACCGCAAGTACATTGAAAAGGATGCCGCGCTGGAGCGCCGCTTCCAGAAGGTGTTCATCAACGAGCCCGATGTCGAATCCACCATCGCCATCCTGCGCGGATTGCAAGAACGCTACGAACTGCACCATGGCGTTGCTATCACCGATCCGGCCATTGTGGCGGCTGCGGAGCTGTCCAACCGCTATATCACCGACCGCTTCCTGCCGGACAAGGCCATAGACCTGATTGACGAGGCGGCGGCGCGCATCCGCATGGAGATCGACTCCAAGCCCGAAGTGATGGACAAGCTGGATCGCCGCATCATTCAATTGAAGATCGAACGCGAAGCGGTCAACAAGGATACGGACGAAAGTTCGCAGCGCCGCCTGAAGGCCATTGAAGACGAGCTCGTGAAATTGCAGCGCGAGTACAACGACTACGAAGAGGTCTGGAAAGCCGAAAAGGCCGCGGTGCAGGGCTCCCAGACGATCAAGGAAGAAATCGAACGTACCCGGGCTGAAATGGCCGAGCTGCAACGCAAGGGCCAGTTCGATAAATTGGCCGAGCTGCAATACGGCAAGCTGCCCGAGCTGGAAGGCCGCCTGCAAGCCGCCGAGGCTGGGCAGCAGGCCGCCGCCGCGTCCGAGCAACCGCGCCTTTTGCGCACTCAGGTCGGCGCCGAAGAGATCGCGGAAGTCGTGTCGCGGGCGACGGGCATCCCTGTGGCCAAGATGATGCAGGGCGAGCGCGACAAGCTGCTGAAGATGGAAGACTTTCTGCATCAGCGCGTGGTGGGCCAGAACGAAGCCGTCAGCCTGGTGGCCGATGCCATCCGCCGCTCGCGTGCGGGTCTGTCGGATCCATCCCGCCCTTATGGCTCTTTTCTCTTCCTGGGCCCCACCGGGGTGGGGAAGACGGAATTGACCAAGGCGCTGGCCAGCTTCCTGTTCGATTCGGACGATCACATGATACGCATCGACATGAGCGAGTTCATGGAGAAGCATTCGGTGGCTCGCCTGATCGGAGCGCCTCCCGGCTACGTCGGCTACGAAGAGGGCGGCTACCTGACCGAGGCCGTGCGCCGCAAGCCGTATAGCGTCATTTTGCTGGACGAGGTCGAGAAGGCGCATCCGGATGTGTTCAACATCCTTTTGCAGGTGCTGGACGACGGCCGCCTGACCGATGGGCAGGGGCGCACGGTGGATTTCCGCAACACGGTCATCATCATGACGTCCAACCTGGGCTCGCAGCACATCCAGAGCATGGCGGGGCAGCCCTACGATGTGGTCAAGGAGGTTATCTGGGACGAGCTCAAGCAGTCGTTCCGGCCCGAGTTCCTGAACCGGATCGATGAGGTGGTGGTGTTCCATGGCCTGGAGGCCAAGCACATCGAGTCGATTGCACGCATACAGCTGCAACGGCTGGGGCAGCGACTGGCGCAGAAGGAAATGCGGCTGGAAGTGTCGGATGCGGCGTTGGCGCAGTTGGCCCGGGCCGGCTTCGACCCGGTCTTCGGAGCGCGGCCTTTGAAGCGGGCGATTCAGCAGCATATCGAGAACCCGATTGCGCGCCTGATACTGGAGGGCAAATTCGGCCCGAAGGATGTGGTGCCTGTGGATTGGCAGGGCGACAAGTTCGTGTTCTCGCGGACGCTGCAGTAGGCAAATGCGGGCGGTCGGGCGGCATGGCGCCGCCGGCCGCCCGCTATGTCGCTATTCCGGCCGTTGCGGAGCCGATGCGCTGCTCGCCGCTTGCGCCGTTTGCCGGAATGCCATGGCCAGGCCGGCCAGGATCGCCGCCAGCCCGGCCAGGGCCAAAGGCGGCATGGCGTTGCCCAGGATCAGGTAGTCAAGGATGGCGGTGACCACCGGTACCAGGTAGAACAGACTGGTGACGTTGACCACGTTGCCGCTGCGTATCATCCGGTACAGCAGCAACTGGGCCGCCACCGATATGAGCAGTCCCAGCCATAAAAGGGGAATCAGGAATCCCGGGTTCCACTCGAAGTGGAAGGGCTGGAACGGGGCCAGTAACAAACACAGCACCAGGGTTGCGGCATACTGCAATGGCAGCACTTGCGCCGGCGCCTGCTGGCTGCGCTTTTGCAGCATGGCGCCCAGCGTCATGCACAGCAAGGCCCCCAATGCAAAGGCCATGCCCAGCCCGGAGAACTGAGCTCTTGCCAGACTCTGATAAACCACCAATGTCAGGCCGGACAGAGCCAGCAGCAGGCCGGCAAGTCGCCAGGGGGAATAGCGCCGTTCAGTCAGCAAAAGCGTAAGGATGGGCTGAACGCCCAGCAAGGTGGCGATCAGGCCGGGAGTGATGCCATGCGCCATAGCCTGGAAGTAGCAGACGGAGTAGCAGCCTATCAGCAGCAGTCCCGTCCCTGCGACCTGCCGGCGTGTTCCGGGAGCGGGCAGCCAGCGCTTGCCGGGCAGCCCTATCAGCAGCAGCGCGCACAGCGCCACGGAAAAACGCAGGATCAGCAGGGCAAAGACAGAGCCATGGTCCAGGCCCCAGCGGGTGAAGATGGCCGCGCTGCCCCAGAGCAGCACGAAAGCGGACATGGCGGCATAGGCCGTCCATGTGGATGATTTTGTAGTCATGTTGAACTCAACCGTCGAATAAGAAACAGGCCCGGCCGTCCGGCGGACGCAGTGGCGTCAGCGCAAATACGGAGTGGAGGCGGGTCGCGTAGCGGGCTGGATCAGCCCTGGGCGATGATGCGCGGCGGAGGCGGGCTTGCCGCGGCGATGATCGCCGGGGGTGCGACGGAAGAGGGAGGAGGGTTCGTGGCACGCACACCGCCGGCCGCGTAGTTAGCGGCAAGGGCAAATGATTCGGCGCGTGCAATTGCTGTCATGAGGGTGTCGTGCTTGAGAACATAACGCTGGCGTCAAATTCCCATGGCGACCAGTAGGGAAAATATAACATAGTGGTAAAAAGACGATAGGCGGGAAAGCAGATCTTGCCTCGCCTGGCCGGCGGCCGGTTTTTTTCCGCATCCGTTCGAGCGCGATTGCCGCAGGCCGTAGGAGAACATCCACCTTTTTCTGCCCAAAGGCCATACATCATGACTACTGGAACTGTTCGTCTTCATCGCGTCTTGCGCGCAAGCCCCGAGCGTGTCTATCGCGCTTTCCTCGAACCCGACGCTATCGCCAAGTGGTTTCCGCCCTTCGGGTTTACTTGCCAGGTCCACCACATGGACGCCAAGGTTGGCGGGACTCACAAGATGTCGTTTCGCAACTTCAGCAGCGGCTCCAGCCATGCGTTCAGCGGCGAGTATCTTGAATTGGTGCCGTTCGAAAAGATCCGCTACTCGGATCAGTTCGACGATCCGAACTTGCCTGGCCGGATGCTCAACACCATTTCATTGCGGCAGGTGTCCTGCGGGACGGAGCTGAATATCGTACAGGAGGGCGTGCCCGAAGCCATTCCTGTGGAGATGTGCTATTTGGGCTGGCAGGAGTCGCTTGCTCAATTGGCGAAGCTGGTGGAACCCGAGATTCCCGATTGAGCGGGTTTGCACAAAAGCGGGCCAGGGACCGGCGGTTCATTTCCCCTGGCCGCCGCTTCGGTCTTCCGGGCCATGGGGCCGTTGCTGGGGAATCCCCCATCAAAGTGTAAACTCCTAGGTTTTTGTCCCAGGTGGTATGGTGCAAGAACTACCGCGGCGCACAAGTTCCAGCGGGCCGGCGCTTATCCGCCTGCTTGCCCGCTTGAGCGATGCCGATATCCTCGAACCTAGGCAATCGCTTCCGGACCGTCTGAGCCAGTGGCTCGGCTGGACGGACGCTATCGCGTTGGCGGCGGCTTTGAATGGCTCTTCGCCCGCTGCGACGGCAAGCGAAGAGGATCCAGGCAGTGCGGGGCGCAGCTTGTATGTCCGTGTGAAAACAGAGCTGAAAGGCGCGATTGTCGGCGTCAACGCGCCTCCGGCGGCCAGGCAGCGGGGCCATAGGGCCGCCCCTGTGCAGGGCGATTCCAAGCCCGCGGAGCCTGTGGAGTTCGCGACGTATCGGCGGCGCTACATTTCGCTTCAGCAGGCGATGGAGGCCAGTGTCGCCAATCTGCGTTCGCGCCTGCGCGGCATGCTGGCTTGCCAGCCCGGCATGGCTGGCCTTGCGGGCGTGGATGCCGCCATGGAGCAGGCCTTGAATGAGCGCGAGTATCGTCTGCTGGCTGGCTTGCCGGCGCTGCTCGAAACGCGCTTCGAACGCTTGCGCCGGGCCGGCGCGGAGGCGCCCGCCGATGAGCTTGCTGCGTCTCCGGCCGGCGGCGCCGGCGCTTGGCTGGATGTGTTTCACAAGGATATGCAAAGCGTATTACTGGCCGAATTGGATATTCGTTTACAACCGGTCGAAGGGATGCTGGCTGCCCTTCGGGCCTGTTAACCTCAAAACCTTATGAATCGATTTCTTCATTTTCTTGTATTTGCAGTGGGCCTGGCCGGCGTCTGCTGGATCGGCGCCGGCTACCTGGCTTCGAACCCGCTGGCGCTGGCGGTCACGGCGCTCATTGCCGCCGTCTACCTGGTCGGCGCGCTGGAGCTATATCGCTATCAGCAGTCCACGTCCACGCTGACCGCGGCGCTGGCGGACCTTTCCGGGCCTCCAGCCAGCCTGAGCGACTGGCTCTCCAGGATTCATCCCGCTTTGCGTGTATCGGTGCGGCAGCGCGTCCAGGGCGACCGGGCCGGCTTGCCAGGGCCGCTACTGACCCCGTATCTCGTGGGATTGCTGGTTTTGCTGGGTATGCTGGGTACTTTCCTGGGCATGGTCGCCACCTTGCGGGGTACCGGCTTGGCACTGGAGGGCGCAACCGACCTGCAGGCAATCCGCGCATCGCTGGCCGCGCCCGTCAAGGGGCTGGGATTCGCATTCGGCACATCGGTCGCTGGCGTCGCCACGTCGGCGATGCTTGGGCTGTTGTCCGCTTTGTGCCGCCGCGAGCGTATCCGGGCGGCTCAAATGCTCGATACGAAAATCGCAACGGCATTGCGGGTTTACTCACCGGCTCATCAGCGCGATGAGAGTTTCACGCTTTTGCAGCAGCAGACCCAAGGCATGGCTGCCGTGGTGGACAAATTACAAGCCATGATGACGGCCATGGAAAGGCAGGACCGGGTATTGAGCGAAGGATTGGCGGCCCGTCAGGACGATTTCCATGTCAAGGCCGAGGCCGCTTATACGCGCCTGGCCGGCTCAGTGGAACAATCTTTAAGGGAAAGCGTGGCAGAGGGGGCCCGCGCGGCTGCCACGGCGGTCCAGCCCATTGTCGAAACCACGATGGCCGGCCTTGCCCGGGATACCGCGACGTTGCATGATACGGTCACGCAGGCTGTGCAGCGGCAATTGGATGGCTTGTCCACTCGTTTCGAAGCCTCGTCGGCCACGGTGGCGGATATCTGGAAAAACGCATTGGCCGAACATCAGCGCGCCAGCGACTCGCTGGCGGGCGACCTGCGCTTGTCGCTGGATGGCTACTCGCAAACTTTCGAACAGCGCTCCGCCAGCCTGCTGGACCAGGTTTCCGCCCGCATGGAGGCAACGGCAAGCTCGATGTCGCAGGCATGGGACACGGCCCTGTCCCGGCATGAGAGTGCCAGCGGGAAGCTTGCAAGCGACAACCAGCTTGCCCTGGCGTCTACGGTGTCGGCTTTTGAACAGCATTCCGCATCGCTCGTGCGTACCGTGGACCAATCGCAGAGCGAGCTGCGCGCGCAATGGGTGGCGCAGGATGAGCAGCGGCTGGCGGCATGGAACAGCGCGCTGGACGCTACGTCGGCAGCGCTGCTGCGCAAGTGGGACGAGGCGGGTAGCCAGGCGGCGGAACGCCAGCGGCAGCTTTGCGAATCCTGGGTGCAAGCCGCGGACAATGTGGCAGCGCAGGCCCAGGCGCAGGCCAGCGGCACCCTTGCGCAGATCGCGGGGTTGATCCAAACCGCTGAAGAGGCTCCCAAAGCCGCGGCCGGTCTGGTGGCTGAAGTACGCCTGGCCTTTTCCGACAGCATGGCGCGCGACAACACCATGCTCGAAGAGCGCAACCGTCTGCTCGAAACGCTTGGCACCCTGCTCGACGCCGTGAACCACGCCTCGTCGGAGCAGCGCGGGGCGGTCGATGCCTTGCTTGCCGGCTCGGCGGATATGCTGGATCGGGTCGGCGCTCAATTCACCGAGAAGCTGCGGGCCGAAGCCGATGGGCTCGGCAACGTCGCCGCGCAGCTTACCGGCAGCGCCGTCGAAGTCGCGAGCCTGGGAGAAGCCTTCGGGGCCGCCGTGCAATCGTTCGGCCAGTCGAATGCCGCCCTGATGGAGCACCTGCAGCGCATCGAAGCGGTGCTGGACAAGTCGATAGCGCGCAGCGACGAACAACTGGCTTATTACGTGGCGCAGGCGAAAGAGGTCATAGACCTGAGCATCATGTCGCAAAAACAGATTATCGAAGAACTGCAGCAAATGGCCGGCCGGCAGGCATCCGCCGGCCCGGTATCGGCATGAGCGGGGAACTGGACACAGGCGTCGAGCCGACGGCGCCGGTATGGGCCGTCTTCGGCGATTTGATGTCCGTGCTGCTGGGCGCATTCGTTCTCGTCCTGGTGGGCGTTATCGGCGTGCAACTGGAGCTCTCGGCCAGGCTAGACCATGAAATCCAGCAACGCCAGGAGGAAACCCAGCGCCGCAAGACTTTGGAGCAGGCGCTCGCCAGACCGCTGGCGGAGGGCAGGGTGACCTTGGTGGACGGGCGCATCGGGATCAGCGGCAGCGTGCTGTTTGCGCTGAACTCGGCTGACCTGCAATCCGAAGGTCGCGAGGTATTGCGGTCCCTGGTCGGGCCGCTGTCCGATTACCTGCGATCCCACGATCAGGTCCTGATGGTCAGCGGCTTCACCGACGATCAACCCGTACACGAGGGCAATCGAAAGTTTGCGGATAATTGGGAACTCTCGGCCCAGCGCGCCCTGACCGTCACGCGTGCACTGATCGATGAAGGCATCCCGTCCTCGTCGGTTTTCGCGGCCGCGTTCGGCGCCCAGCAACCCGTGGCGCCGAACGCCGACGAGGAAGGGCGCGCTCGCAACCGGCGTGTTGAAATTGCGCCTATTGCCAAACCGTCCGCCACAGCGGTGCCACATGGATAGCCAGGTCGTAAGCGAAGCGGAAACGCTGCTCGCCGCTTGGCGCGAGCGCGGCTTCGATCGCCTGGATCCCGTCCGCTACCATTTCATCGAAGCCCTGGCCAGGCGGGCCGGCACCCACAACGGCGAGGCAAGGCGGCTGCTGGACCAGAGGCTGTCCGAACTGCTGCAAGCCTATCGGGACCGCGGCGCGGGCCATACAGACGATAGCGGCGCGGCCACGGACAAAGCTGTAAGGGACTGCGGCGCACACTCCGGATCCCTGGCCGGACTTGCCTCTTACATCGCCAGCCAGGCGCCAAAGGGCGGCGTGGCCCTTGAGATTCATGATCCCGGCAGTCAGGACGCCTCGCATTCCGAACTCTCGGCCATCGATTATTTCAGAGACGTCTGGTCCAGGGTCGGCGCCCGGCAATTGCTGCGGCAGTCGCAGGCGCAAGTGCCCGAAAACGCCGGCCCCCTTAATTCGACCAACCTGGTCCACCGCTCGCTTGCCCTGATGCGCGATCTGTCCCCCGAGTACCTTCACCACTTCCTGTCCTATGTCGACGCCCTGTCCTGGATGGAGCAGTTGAGCGATGGCGGAACGCCGATGGGTAAAGAAGGATCTTCCGCGCTGGCGGTCAAGAAGGCACCGCGCGGCAGGCAACGCTAGAGCATTTTCGGTTCAGGTGCATACGTGCTTGCGGGTTCTGGCGGCGCGATATTCAGTGGTGACTCAAGATCCGTGTGCGGTGCTCTCTGACGCGTGCCGGGTGGCAAGCCGCCGCAGTTGCTTTGCGGCGGGGGCGTAAGAGGGCGCGCATGTTTGAGCCAGCCATCAGCCCCCAGGCGGCTGATGGCTGGCGAGTTCGCGCCCGACCCCGGCGCAAAGCGGCTGCAAGGGAACCCCGAAGGGGCGCAGCGATCCAAGCCCGGCCCCTGCCCACCGGCCGCGCCGGTTTGATAAGCTGGAGCAGAGCCACACGCTTACCGGCCATAAAGCTTTGTAAACACTTGAACCGAAAATGCGCTAGCGTTTTCTGAACACAGATAAGGAGTCCCAATGTCATTTGAAGGAAGCTGTCACTGCGGAGCCGTTCAATTCAAGGTCGACGCCCAAGTTCCCACCCAAGCCATCAGTTGCAATTGCTCTCACTGCCTGCGCAAAGGATTCTTGTTGTCATTCTTTCCGGCGGAGCAATTCACATTGATGCAGGGCGAAGAGGCGCTGCGTTCCTACAAATTCAACACCCACAAGATCGCCCACCGCTTTTGCCAGATCTGCGGCACCCAGCCTTTCGCCTACGGGGCGAATCCGGACGGATCCGAAGTGCGCGCCGTAAATCTGCGCTGCGTGCCGTCGATAGATCTGAGTGCGCTGGAACTGCAGCACTACGATGGCGCGAAGGCATAGACGGACTGCCATGCACGGAGAGCCGCGAATCTTATTGTCGCGCCTATTCTGGGATACTTATCCGACCTAGGCTGTAGCGCATTTTTATACCGCACTCTTACGCAGCCGGCGCCTGTGCGCCTGGGTGGTTCCGGCGTTTAGGCGTGCGCCGCGGGCTTCCGTAGGGAACGCGGGGGATGTCGGCGGGCGCTGTCTGACCGTAGCGGCACGCAGTGACGCGCAGGGAGTTCGCCCGCCGCCCGCGTGGACGAGGAAGGCGCGGAAGCAAGCACGCCGTGCCGGAACCACCCAGGCGCACAGGCGCCGGCGTGTTCAGTGAAAGAGAATAACCATCAGGACATCAGACAACAGATAATCCGGCCATCAAGACTCCACTCCAGGCGGCGGATTCAACTCCAGCTCATCCTTCCCGTAGAACTTGATCCCGATCTTGATCCGCTCGCGCCCCTGCTCCCGGCGGTGCCGATTCGTATCGCGCAGCGAATACACACACCCGCAATATTCCTGCTGATAGAACTCCTCGCGCTTGCTGATCTCTATCATCCGGGCCGACCCGCCGCCCTTGCGCCAGTTGTACGTCCAATAGACCAGCTCCGGATACCGGGCCGCCGCCCGCTCCCCGCAACCGTTGATCTGATTCATGTCCTTCCAGCGCGAAATCCCCAGCGAACTGGTAATCGTGTCGAAACCATGCTCGTGCGCATACAGCGCCGTGCGCTCGAACCGCATATCGAAGCATACCGTGCAGCGCTGCCCGCGTTCCGGCTCGTTTTCCAGGCCCTTGACCCGCTCGAACCAATTGTCGCGGTCGTAATCCGCATCGATGAATTCGATTCCGTGCTGTTCGGCGAAACGGATATTCTCGTTCTTGCGGATCTCGTATTCGCGGTCCGGATGGATGTTCGGATTGTAAAAATAAATGGAATAGTCAATGCCTGAAGCCGTCATGGCTTCCATGACCTCGCCGGAGCAGGGCGCGCAGCAGGAATGCATCAGCACCTTCTTGCGATGGTCGGGCAGGACGAGTTTGGGGCGTTGAACGTCGGTCATGGCAATAGCGCGCCGTCGCGGCGGCGCATGAAGTAAATCGATAAAGGGCTATTTTAGTCGCCTATCACCAGATTCCAAAGTTGCCTTACCGCCACGCGCTCCTTCTCGAACTGATCGCTGCCCACGCGCGCCTTCTCGGCTCCCTGCAGGCGCAAGGCATGTTGCCGCTTGCGGAATTCCCGGTAGGCGTCGGCCGCTTGGCCGGCCAAATCGGCCGGGATCAGACCCGCTTCAGAGGCCAGGCGCAGCAGGGCGATATTGCCCAGGTTGTCCAACAGCTCGGGATGACGGTGCGAATGGCATAGCACCAAGTATTGTGTAATGAACTCCACATCGACCATGCCGCCGCGATCATGCTTCAGGTCGAAGTCCTGGCTGGGGTTGGGGTGGCCGGCGCTGATTTTCTGGCGCATGGCCCGCACTTCGTTTTTCAGGGCTTCGGGATCGCGCGGAAGCAGCATCACCTGCCGGCGGATGTCTTCGAACCGGCGTCCTATGGTTTCGTCGCCCACCACGAAGCGCGCGCGGGTAATCGCCTGATGCTCCCAGGCCCAGGCATGCTGCGTCTGGTATTGCGAGAAGGCATCCACCGATACGGCCAGCAGGCCCGCATCGCCATCGGGCCTCAGCCGCAGATCGATCTCGTACAGGCGGCCCGAAGACGTCATGGTGGACAGCCAGGACGCCATGCGGCGCCCCAGCTTGGCGTAGATCTCGCTGGCTTCGTCGTTGGGATCGTCGTACAGGAAGACCAAATCCAGATCGGATGCATAGCCGATCTCTTTGCCGCCCAGCCTGCCGTAGGCGATGATGGCGAAATGGGGAGGGGAAAGGGCGCCGGCCGGCTTTCCGCGCGGCTGCACCAGAGGCCAGACCCGCGCGATGGTCTCCGCCAGCATCATGTCGGCAAGGGCCGACAGCCGATCGGCCAGGTGCTCCACCGTCAGGACGCCTTCCAGGTCCTGGGCCAGCAATTGGAAGGTGATCTGATGCTGGATGTCGCGCATCAGGTTCATTTGCTGCTCGACGTCGGGCCGGCCATCGGGCAGGATGCAGGCGTCCAGCTCGCTGTGCATCTGGCGGGCGATCTGCTCGAAGGCGGGCGGTTCCAGCAAGGACCGCCATTCGATCAGGCTATCCAGCAAAATGGGGTAGCGGCTAAGGTATTGCGAAGCCCAGGGGCTGGCGCCGACGATGCGCGCGACCCGGGCCAGGGTTTCGGGATATTCGGCCAGCAGGGCAAGGTAGGCGCTGCGCTGGGCAATGTGCTCCACCAAGTCCAGAAGCCGTACCGCCGTGGCATGGGGATCGCCGGTTTTTCCGGCGGCGCTGACGATGGCTGGCAAAAGCGCCTCGACACGCTTGCGGCTGGTGGACGGCAAGCTGCGGATGCGGTGTCCGTCCAGCAACGAGTCGACCCGTTCGCATATGGTGTCGGGGCGCTCGCCGATAGTTTGCTGAATGTGCTCGGCCAGATCGGCGCAGGGCGCTTCGGCCGGGCTGTCCGCGGCGGCGCCCGCATCGTCGTTGTCGCCCATGCCCGCAATGCGGAACGCGTCGCGGAAAGTCTGCGCCACGAAGGCGCGATGCTCCGACAGTGCCGCTTCGAACTCCGGCTGGGGCATGCCCATGGCCTGAGCCAGGCCGGCGCAGCCTTCCTTGTCGCGCGGCAGCAGGTGGGTTTGTTCGTCTTCCCGGTATTGCAGCAAATGTTCGACGCGCCGAAGAAAGTCGTAGGCCAAGGCCAGCTTGTCCGCCACTTCGGCCGCGATCACGCCCGCTTCTTTTTGCTTGCGCAAGGCATTCAGCAGTCCGCGCTGTTGCAGCGACGGCATGCGGCCGCCGCGTATCAGTTGGTTCAGCTGGACGACAAACTCTATTTCCCGGATGCCCCCTTCGCCCAGCTTGATGTTGTGCACGGTATCGACGCCGTTGCGGGCCAGGGCGCGCCGCTGCCAGTCCAGCCGTATCCGTTCGCGCAGGCCGCGCAATGCCGCCAGAGCGTCGAAATCGAAATACTTGCGATAGACGAAAGGCGTACGAAGGGCTTCAAGCTGCTCCAGCTGGCTTGCGGGGCGGCTTTGGGCGAAGGCCTGGCAGGGAATGATCCGGCCTTTCAGCCAGGCATAGCGCTCCCATTCCCGGCCCTGGGCCACCAGATAATTCTCCAGAGCGTCCAGGCTCCAGGCCAAGGGCCCGGAGTCGCCGTCCGGCCGCAGGCGCAGATCGGTGCGGAAAACCTGGCCGTATTGATCGATTTCAGACAGGATGGGCATCATCCGCTGGGTTACGCGCCCATAGAACTCGTGATGGCTGATCTTGCGTCGTCCCGTGGTTTCGCCTTCTTCGCCGTATAGCATGATAAGGTCGATGTCGGACGACACATTCAATTCCTTGCCGCCCAGCTTTCCCATGCCCACGATCAGCAGTTCCTGGGGCAGGCCGGTGTTTGGGTCCATGGGTTCGCCATGGATTTCGGCCAGGTTCGACGCAACGCTTCGATAGGCTTGCGCCACGGCCAGGTCGGCCAGCGCCGACATCGCCGCGACGACTTCCTGCAAGGGCGCGCTGCCATTGATATCGCGCACCAGCGCGGTGAAGAACACCCGCTCGCGCAGTTGACGCAACACCCGCCGCACATCGTCAATGGGCAGCGCCTTGCCGGAAGGCCCGCCGTTTAGCTCCTCGAACCAGCCGTGGACGGATTTCGGCGTAAGCGCTTGAGCGGCCGCCGCAGTCAACCATTCCTGAAACGGAAGGTTGGCGCCGATCTTGCGGCGCAATGCGCCGGACCAGCGCAACGCCGGCTCTAATATAATGGCTTCGGACATAAGGCGTGCAAGAGGGACGTGGCTTAAAAAAACAGGAAGACGATAACCGTGCAATTGGGTATAAGACCCAAGAAGATACCGCAAATATTACAGTAACAGGCCCTAATCAATCTGTGTTTCGACTTTCTACCGCCATCCTTGGAATTCTGGGCAAGATAGCGCTGCTGATCTACTTCCTGCTTGCCGCCGGTTTCCTCGGCATACGCTATTGGGTGTTGCCCAATATCGATGACTGGCGCCCGCAGATAAGCCAGGCCTTGTCGTCGGCGCTCGATACCGATGTAAGCCTTGGAAAAATCAAGGCCGAATGGACCGGCCTGAATCCCCGTATCGAAATCAGCGATGTCGTCTTTACCGGCCACCAACGGCAAATGCTGCTGACGCTGCCGCGACTGCGGGCGGTACTAAGCTGGCGCAGCGTTTTTTCATTGGCTCCGCTGTTCGTCAGCCTGGATGCGCGCGGCATCGATCTGGATATCCGGCGAAGCCGGGATGGGCGGCTTCATCTTCTTGGCCGATCTTTCGACATGGAATCGATCGACGCGTCCATCGAAGGCGAGTCGGGCAAATTCGTGGACTGGCTGGCCGTCCAGCGGCAGATCGTGCTGCGCGAGGCCACCATTCGTTGGACCGACGAAACCCGCCATGCGTCGGCGCTGGTATTGAACGGTGTAACCTTGAATGTGGTCAACCAGGGTAGGGACCACCGGTTTTCGCTGGCGGCCGTTCCTCCATCCCAGTTGGGCGAGTCGCTGGATGTGCGCGGTACATTTCGGCAAGCGGCGGCTGTCCCAATCGGAGAGTTCACGCCCGCCGGCGGCACAGGCCAGCTTTATGCACGAGTCGAGGACATGCGGCCGCTGGGCTGGTCGCCGTGGGTGGACCTGCCGCAAAGCTTGAAATCGGGCCGGCTTTCGGCTCAGGGTTGGCTGCGATTCGGCGCGGGGAAAATACAGCATTTCACTTCGGATGTCAGCGTAAGCCATGGCCGCTGGGATTTCGGCGACCAGGCACAAGTACAGGCGGGATTCGTGCGCTTGTACCTGGCCGGGCCGTGGAAGGGTCACGAGCGCCTGTTTGGCCCGGGGCAACGCGAGACCACAGAGCCGGGAGCCGCTGATTCCATGCTCGCCATCTCTCCCGTTATCGAGCCTCCCCTGTTTGATTCTTCCGCCGCCATGCCTTCGGCCGCCGATGCGCCGCCATTGGAATTTCGCCTGCAGGCGCGCGAGCTGGATGTTCTGGCCCCCGGCATCTTCGAATACCCGCTGGATTTCGAGCATATCGGCGCCCGGGGATCTGTTCAGGATCTGGCCAGTGGGCGGGTCAGCGTGCAGGCAGAGCAGGCGGATGTCGCGAACAAGGATATGGAGGCGCGCTTGCAGGGCGGTTGGCGCCAGGGCGGGGACGGACCGCCCGGTCTTGTCGACCTGCGCGGCCATTTCAAGCGGGCCTTGATTACCGCGATAGATGAATACCTGCCCAATACCGTCAACCTGGATGCGCGGGAGTGGATGGCCAAAGGGCTGGTGAACGGGCAGATCGAAGATGCGGAGCTGGTCCTGCGCGGCGACCTGGAGTATTTCCCATTCAATGAGGACCCCTCCAAAGGGGACTTCTCGGTGCAGGGGAAATACACCGGAGGCATCATCGACTACCTTCCGCCCGAAGGAAAAACGCTGGGCTGGCCGCGTTTGACGGACATGCGGGGCTCTGTGGCGCTGAACCGCGCGGACTTGCGCCTGGTTGCCGACCAGGCAACCATGTGGCCGACCACGGGGCTGCCCATCCAGTTAAAGAACGTACAGGCGCACATTCCCAATATCGAAGAGAACTCGGTTCTGGGCATACAGGGCGAAACCACCGCCAAGGGCGAGGCCTATCTGGCCCTCATGACGCATTCGCCCTTGGGCGAGTTGCTGGATGGCATTTTCGACGAGGCCAGCGCGGATGGTGTCTGGGAGGTGCCCTTGTCCTTGTCCATTCCATTGCTGCATAGCCGCGAAAGCACGGTGCAGGGGGCCATCCGTTTCTCGGGCAGCACTTTGCGATTGATGCCCGAAATGCCGCCTTTCCAGAAGCTCACCGGCACGATGGATTTTACCGACAGCACGATCAGCACCTCGGACCTGAAGGCCGAGTTCCTGGGCGGGACGGTCAGCGCCGGCGGCGGGGTGGGTGGCGGCCTGAAAGGATTGCAGTTGCAGGGCCGCGCCACGGACAAGGCGCTGACAGGTTTTGTCGGCGTGGAGGGCATGAAGCGTCTGGCAGGCAGTGTGTCCTATAAGGCCACTTTGCGGCGCGGGAAGGACAGGAATTTCATGCTGTCGGCCCATTCCGACCTGAAAGGGCTGGCGCTGGACCTTCCTGCGCCCCTGGGCAAGCCTGCGGAGCAAGCCTTGCCGCTGCAAGTCGACTGGCAGCGTCACACCGACCGTAAAAGCATGGCGCTGAACGTGATGCTGGGCGATCAGGTGCAAGCACGCCTGCTGCATCGCGAAAATCAGAAGGGCGGAAGCTATTTCTATGCGGGCACTGTCGGCGTAAACAAGAAGCCGAATCTTCCCGCGGCGGGCATGAGCCTGGATATCCTTTATCCATCTGTCGACATTGATGCATGGCAGGACATCGCCACTGAGTTTTCCACCTCGATATCAAAGTCGGCCAAGTCGCGTGATCGGCCATTGCTGCCCGACATCGGCGAGCTTCGCTTGCAGGCCAAGCAGGCCGACGTCCAGGGGCTGACCTTGGATGAACTGACGTTTACCGCGCGCCGGCCCGAAAGCGCCCAGTGGCGTGTGGACATCAGCTCGTCGCAGACGGCCGGAACCCTGTTCTGGCGCGAGGCCAAGGGCAGGATAGCGGGCCGGATCGATGCGAACTTCGATCGCCTGTCGCTGGGGCGCGATAAATCCCGGGGAGAAGCGAAAACGGATGACGACAAGGATGACTTCCAGGTCGATGACGATCTGGATATCCCGGGTGTCAATCTTCATGTGAAGAACCTTCGACTTTACGGCCGGGACGTCGGCGAATTGTCGGTGGTGGGAGTCAACCAGGAGCGCGGGCGCTTGTGGCGGCTGGACGAGCTCAAGCTCAGCAGTTCTTCGGCGGTGCTGGAAGGTAATGGGATGTGGCGGCTTAGCGGCCCTCGGCGCGGCCTGAAGCTGGATGCGCATATGGATGCCGGCGACCTTGGTGCCTATTTCGATCAGATCGGATTCAAGGACGTCATGAAAGGCGGCGCAGGGACCGTGCGGGGCAGCTTCGAATGGCGCAACATGCCCTGGGATTTCAGCAAGGCCGATCTGAACGGCAATGTGGAGTTCAAGCTGGAGAAGGGCCGCTTCATCACGCTTAATTCCTACTCGGCGCGTTTGCTGGAATTATTGTCGCTGCAATCGGTAAAGCGTCTTGCTCGCCTGGATTTCAATCCGGCCGGCCTGACCAAAGAGGGCTTTCCCTATGACGACTTGCGCGGGACCGTCGTCTTGAAGGACGGCTTGATGAGCACCAGCGATTACCGCGTCATCGGGCCGGTCGGAACCATTGTCCTGGGCGGCGACGTCAACCTGTTGAACGACACGCTGGATTTGCAGGCGGTGGTCATACCCAATCTGGATGTCAGCGGCGCGGCCATTGCGGCGGGCATTGCCATCAATCCCATCGTGGGCATCGGGGCATTCCTGACGCAATGGTTTTTGCAGGCGCCGTTGGCCAAGGCCATGACGGTCGAGTACCGGATCAGCGGGAACTGGGACGAACCGCAAATCAAGGAGGTCGCCGCGCCGCCTCGAACGGACAGCAAGCAGCGCAGCATCACGCCGTAAGGCGGGCGGCAGGGGGATGCGCGGCCGGTGGCCGGCCGCGCTTGCCGATTTAGTAGATGCCTTGCTGCAGCATGGCGTCGGCCACTTTCACGAAGCCGGCGATGTTGGCGCCGTTCACATAATTGACCGATAGTCCTTCTGTGCCGTGGCGCACGCAATTTTCGTGGATGTCGCGCATGATGGCATGCAGCTTGGTGTCGACCTGTTCGCGCGTCCATTGCAGGCGCTGGGCGTTCTGGCTCATTTCCAGGCCCGATACGGCCACGCCGCCGGCGTTGCTGGCCTTGCCCGGCGCATACAGGATCTTGGCGTGGACGAAGGCATCGACCGCATCCAGGCTGGTGGGCATGTTGGCGCCCTCGGCGACGCAGCGCACGCCATTGGCGATCAGCGTCTTGGCATCGTCCAACTCCAGTTCGTTCTGGGTGGCGCAGGGCAGCGCGACATCGACGGGGATGTGCCAGGGGCGCTTGCCGGCTTCGTACACCAGGTTGAATTTCTTGGCATAGGTTTCGACACGGCCGCGTTCTTCATTTTTCAGGCGGATCAGTTCGGCCAGCTTTTCGGGGGTGAAGCCGGCCTTGTCCACGACAGTGCCGTGCGAGTCGGAAACGGTCACGACCTTGGCACCCAACTGCATGCATTTCTGGATCGCGTACTGGGCCACATTGCCCGAACCCGACACCGATACGGTCAGGCCTTCGATGGACTGGTTGGCATGCTTGAGCATCTCCTCGGCAAAGTACACCGTGCCGTAGCCGGTGGCCTCGGGGCGGATCAGGCTGCCGCCGAAGCTCAGGCCTTTTCCGGTAAAGACGCTGGCCGACGAGTTGGACAGTTTTTTCATCATGCCGGCCATGAAACCGACTTCGCGGGCGCCCACGCCGATGTCGCCGGCGGGGACGTCGGTGTCCGGACCCAGGTGACGGTGAAGCTCAAGAATGAGAGCCTGGCAGAAACGCATGACTTCGCCATCGGACTTGCCTTTGGGGTCGAAGTCCGAACCGCCCTTGCCGCCGCCCATGGGCAGGGTGGTCAGGGCGTTCTTGAATGTCTGCTCGAATGCCAGAAATTTAAGGATGGACAGGTTGACCGAGGGGTGGAAGCGCATGCCGCCCTTGAACGGCCCTATGGCCGAACTGTGCTGTATGCGGAAACCGCGATTGATCTGGACTTTCCCCTGATCGTCGACCCAGGAAATACGGAACTGAATGGCACGTTCGGGCTCCACCAGGCGCTCAAGCAGTCCATGTTCGGCATAGCGCGGGTTGCGTTCAATGAAAGGCCATAAACTATTCATCACTTCTTTGACTGCCTGCATGAACTCGGGTTGGTTCGGGTCGCGGGCACGGATTTGGTCAAGAAATTGATCTAGTGTTGGTAGTTTCATCAAAAGTGCTCTGTTATGCGGCTGAGTGGACAAGACCCAGCAAAGATTAGAAATAATTTCAGTTCGGGATCGACACGTTCACCCCGAAGAGATATTGGGGTGTATAGCGCAAGTAAGCCTCTCGCTAGAGAGGCTTACAGGTGTGGCTTGCCGCTTATTTTTTCATCATGTCGAAAAATTCGGAGTTTGTTTTGGTTGCGCGAATCTTGTCCAAAATAAACTCCATTGCTTCGATTTCGTCCATATCGTGTATGAACTTGCGGAGCACCCAGATCTTTTGTAGAAGCTCTGGCTTGATGAGTAGCTCTTCTCGGCGCGTGCCTGATTTGTTCAGGTTGATGGCCGGATACACCCGTTTTTCGGCCAGGCGGCGCTCCAGATGGACTTCGGAGTTGCCTGTGCCCTTGAATTCTTCGTAAATCACTTCGTCCATGCGGCTGCCGGTTTCGACCAGGGCGGTGCCGATGATGGTCAGCGAGCCGCCTTCTTCGACATTGCGGGCCGCGCCGAAGAAGCGTTTGGGGCGCTGCAGGGCATTGGCGTCCACGCCGCCGGTAAGCACCTTGCCCGAGGCGGGAACGACGGTGTTGTAGGCGCGTGCCAGGCGGGTGATGGAATCGAGCAGAATGACGACGTCTTTCTTGAGTTCGACCAGGCGCTTGGCCTTTTCGATGACCATCTCGGCCACTTGCACGTGGCGCGTGGCAGGCTCGTCGAAAGTGGAGGCGACCACTTCGCCGCGTACAGTACGCTGCATCTCGGTGACTTCCTCGGGGCGTTCATCGACCAGCAGCACAATCATGACCGCGTCGGGGTAGTTCGTGCTGATGGCGTGCGCCATATGCTGCATCATCACCGTCTTGCCCGACTTGGGGCTGGCAACGATAAGGGCGCGCTGACCCTTGCCCAGCGGGGCAAAGATGTCCAGGATGCGGCCTGTGATGTTCTCTTCGCTTTTGATGTCGCGTTCCAGCGTCATCACGTCGTCGGGATGCAGAGGGGTCAGGTTCTCAAACATGATGCGATGCTTGATGGCCTCGGGCTGCATGCCGTTAACCTTGTCCACCTTGACCAGGGCGAAGTAGCGTTCTCCGTCCTTGGGTGTACGGACCTCTCCCTCGATGGAGTCGCCCGTATGCAGATTGAAGCGCCGGATTTGCGAGGGCGAGATGTAGATGTCGTCGGTGCTGGCCAGATAAGAGGTATCGGGCGAGCGCAGGAAACCGAAGCCATCCGGCAACACTTCAAGCACGCCGTCGCCGAAAATCTGCTCGCCTTGCTTGGCCCGCTTCTTCATGATGGCAAACATGAGTTCTTGTTTGCGCAGGCGGCTGGCGTTGTCGATTTCCAGCTCGGCGGCCAATTCCAGCAGCTTCGAAACGTGCTGCGTTTTTAATTCGGTGAGGTGCATGTGAGGAGAGAGGGGGGTATTTGCAAAGTGGTGGCGAGCCCAGAAAAGGCTCGCGCGCAAAAAACAGGTTTACAGGGATTCGTCCAGGAACGCGCTGAGTTGGGATTTGGACAATGCGCCCACTTTGGTTGCGGCGGCTTTGCCGTCTTTGAACAACATAAGTGTGGGAATACCGCGAACGCCGAACTTTGCGGCGGTTTCGGGATTATCGTCGACATTGACCTTGGCAATAATAACACGGCCTTTGTACTGATTGGCTGCTTCATCCAGCAAAGGTGCGATCATTTTGCAGGGGCCGCACCAAGCCGCCCAGTAGTCGACCAGGACGGGAACGTCGGAGTTGATGACGTCGGCCTCGAACGAGGCGTCGCTGACGTGTTTGATGGATTCGCTCATGATAGAAAGGGAAATAGAATGATCGGGATCGGAAAACTATACGGGAATGCTAGGCAACAACACAATGTATTCTATTGACTGTCCAGTGTAGTTTGTTGCGGTATTTCAACAAGCATACCACTGTCGGCGTCCCTGCGCACGGCCCGGTTTGACCGGCCCGTCCAGTGTGCGCCGGCCATGAAAAACACATTGTCCGTAAAATACCCCCCAATTCAATTTGCAAAATTCGAGAATAAATTGGCTATACCACGTTACGACGAAGCATCCATCCGCGTTCTGAAGGGATTGGAGCCGGTACGGCAACGGCCCGGCATGTATACCCGCACCGACAATCCCCTGCACATACTCCAGGAAGTCATAGACAACGCCGCCGATGAAGCGCTGGCCGGCTTCGGCAAGCATATACAGGTTACCTTGCACGCCGACAGCAGTGTTTCCATCGAGGATGACGGTCGCGGCATTCCAGTGGGCATGCATGCCGAAGAGCACGCCCCGGTGGTCGAACTGGTCTTTACCCGCCTGCATGCGGGCGGGAAGTTCGACAAGAAGGATGGCGGAGCCTACGCCTTCTCGGGCGGCCTGCACGGGGTGGGCGTATCCGTCACCAACGCGCTGTCCAAGCGGCTGGAAGTACGGGTCTGGCGCGATGGCGCGACACACGAACTGATCTTCGCCGGCGGCGAAGTGCACACGCCCCTGCGGGCGCTGGAGCCCGTTGGCCGCAGGAAGACCGGGACCCGTGTGCGGGTTTGGCCGGATCCGAAATATTTCGATACGGCCGTCATACCGATGGCTGAACTGGTGCATGCGCTGCGCAGCAAGGCGGTATTGCTCAACGGTATCAAGGTGACGCTGCATGTCGAGAAGACCGGCGAAACGCGCGAATGGCAATATCAGGAAGGCTTGCGCGGCTATCTGGACGAGGCGCTGGGCGATGCCGAGAAGATCATTCCTGTGTTCGAGGGCAAGCAATACGCGGCCCAGGACGACGAGTCCTTTGCGCTGGGCGAGGGCGCCCAATGGGTAGTGGCCTGGACGGTCGACGGCGCCGTGGTGCGCGAATCCTATGTCAACCTTATTTCCACGACGGCCGGAGGGACCCACGAGGCGGGTCTGCGCGACGGCCTGTTCAACGCCGTCAAATCGTTTGCGGAGCTTCATTCCCTGGTGCCCAAGGGCGTGAAGCTGCTGTCCGAGGACGTCTTCGCGCGGGCCAGCTTCGTCTTGTCGGCCAAGGTCCTGGATCCGCAGTTCCAGGGGCAGATCAAGGAGCGCCTGAATAGCCGGGACGCCGTGCGACTGGTCAGCGGCTTCGTCAAGAACGCGCTGGATTTGTGGCTGAGCGCGAACGTCGATTACGGTAAAAAGCTGGCTGAAAGCGCTATCCGCCAGGCTCAGGCACGGGCGCGCTCGTCGCAGAAGGTGGAAAAGCGCAAGAGTTCCGGTGTGGCCGTCCTGCCGGGTAAGCTGACCGATTGCGAGTCGAACGATACGTCGCGCACTGAAGTGTTCCTGGTCGAAGGGGATTCGGCCGGCGGCTCCGCGAAAATGGGCCGCGACAAGGAGTTCCAGGCCATATTGCCTTTGCGCGGCAAAGTGCTCAATTCCTGGGAGGTCGATCGCGACCGGCTGTTCGCCAATACCGAAATCCACGATATTGCGGTGGCCATCGGGGTCGATCCGCATGGCCCGGACGATACGGCCGACTTGTCGGGCTTGCGCTACGGGCGCATCTGCATCCTGTCGGACGCCGACGTCGACGGGTCGCACATACAGGTTTTGCTGCTGACGCTGTTCTTCCGGCATTTCCCCCGACTGGTCGAGGCCGGCCACGTGTTTGTGGCGCGGCCCCCGCTGTTCCGTGTGGATGTGCCCGCGGCGGGCAAGCGCCCGGCGCGCAAAGTGTATTGCCTGGACCAGGGCGAGCTGGATGCCGTGCAGGACAAGATGCGCAATGAAGGTGTCCGGGAAGGCTCATGGAGCATCAGCCGCTTCAAGGGACTGGGCGAAATGAGCGCCGAGCAGCTATGGGACACCACCATGAATCCTGATACGCGGCGGCTGATGCCGATAAGCTACGGCGAGCTGGGCATCGCCGCGACCACGCAGATGTTCGACATGCTGATGGGCAAGGGCGAGTCGGCCCAGCGCCGCACTTGGCTCGAAGAAAAAGGCAATCTGGCCGAGGTCGACGTTTAAACCATGGATGGTCTACCGGCGCGGGCGCTCTCGCTTTATGCGGTTGCGGCGCCCGTCGCGGTTTATTCACGCCCTCCTTACATCGAGATAGACAATGGATAGCAATCAAGCAGGCCTGTTCGACCCGGAAAGCGGCGGCGACGGCATTACCCTGGCGCACTATGCCGAACAGGCTTATCTGGATTACGCGGTGTCGGTGGTTCGGGGCCGCGCCCTGCCCGACGTGGCGGACGGCCAGAAGCCCGTGCAGCGGCGTATTCTTTATGCCATGCAGGCCATGGGGCTTGGCCCCGGGGCCAAGCCGGTAAAGTCCGCCCGCGTGGTCGGCGACGTACTCGGCAAATACCATCCCCACGGCGACCAGGCCGCCTATGACGCCATGGTCCGGATGGCGCAGGACTTCAGCTTGCGCTATCCGCTTATCGACGGCCAGGGCAATTTCGGGTCGCGCGACGGCGACAATGCCGCCGCCATGCGTTATACCGAAGCGCGCCTGACGCCTTTCGCACGCGTGCTGCTCGACGAGCTGGACGAGGGCACGGTCGATTTCGCGCCGAATTACGATGGCAGCCAAAAGGAGCCGGTGCTTCTGCCCGCGCGCCTGCCCGTCATGCTGCTGAACGGCGCTTCGGGCATCGCGGTGGGCATGGCGACCGAGATTCCCTCGCACAATCTGCGCGAGGTGGCCCGCGCTTGCGTCGCGCTGATCCGCAATCCCAAGCTACCGGACGAAGAGCTCTACACCTTGATTCCGGGACCCGACTTCGCGGGCGGCGGACAGATCATTTCCTCGTCCGCGGAAATAGCCCACGTCTATGCCAGCGGCCGGGGCTCCATCAAGGCGCGGGCCCGCTGGCAATTCGAGGAAATGGCGCGCGGACAATGGCAACTGGTGGTAACGGAGTTGCCGCCGGGCACCTCTTCGCAGAAGATTCTTGAGGAAATCGAGGACCGCAGCAATCCCAAGGTCAAGGCGGGCAAGAAAAGCCTGAGCACCGAGCAGCAACAGACCAAGGCCCTGATCCTGGGCCTGCTGGATGCGGTGCGCGACGAATCCGGTAAAGATGCGGCGGTCCGGCTGGTTTTCGAACCCAAGACCAGCCGCATCGATCGTGACGAGTTCGTCAATACCCTGCTGGCCCAGACCAGCATGGAAGGCAGCGTTTCATGCAATCTGGTCTGCATCGGCACGGATGGGCGTCCCGGCCAGCGCGCCTTGAGGCAGGTATTGACCGAGTGGCTGGGATTCCGCGCGCACACCATGACGCGGCGCACCCAATTCCGCCTGGACAAGGTGACCGATCGCATCCATGTGCTGGAAGGGCGCATGGTGGTCTACCTGAATGTGGACGAGGTCATCCAGACCATACGCGAATCGGACGAGCCGCGCGCCGCGCTGATGGAGCGCTTCGACCTGTCGGAAAGACAGGCCGAGGACATCCTGGAAATGCGCTTGCGGCAATTGGCGCGGCTGGAAGGCTTCAAGATCGAGAAAGAACTGGCGGCCCAGCGGGACGAACAGGCCGCGCTGCGCGAGCTCCTGGAAAACCCCAGCGCGTTCAAGCGCCTGATGATCAAGGAGATCGAAGCCGATGCCAAGCAGTATGGCGACGATCGGCGCACCCTGATCGAAGCGGCCGAGCGCGCGGTGCTCGAGACGCGCGTCGTCGAAGAGCCTGTTACGGTCATCATCTCGCAAAAGGGATGGCTGCGCGCGCGGCAGGGCCACGGCCACGATGCCGCGCAATTCGGCTTCAAGGCGGGCGATGCCCTGTACGATGCCATCGAATGCCTCAGCACCGACGAACTGGTGGCCTTTTCCAATACCGGCCGGGTATACACCGTTGCGGTCTCCAGCCTGCCCTCGGCACGGGGCGACGGCCAGCCCATTACGGCCATGGTCGAGACCGAACATGGCGCCCGCATTGTCCATATGATTGCGGGGAATCCGGGGCGGCGCTATGTGTTGGGCACCCAATCGGGCTACGGTTTCATGACGACGCTCAAAGACCTGACGACGCGCCAGCGCGCCGGCAAGCAGTTCATTACCCTGGAAAAGGGCGATGTGCTGCAAAAACCCATCCTGCTGCGCGACACAGATCGCCAACTGGCTCTGCTGTCCCGGAAGGGCAAATTCCTGGTGATAGAACTTGCCGAACTGAAGACGCTGTCGGGAGGCGGGCGCGGCACCATACTGATGGCGCTGGATGCGGGCGATGCGCTGGAGCAGTGGGTGGCCGCCGGGCCGGCGGGCGTGGTGGCCAGCGGCGTCTACCGCAACAAGGAAACGTCCCTGGTGCTGGACGGTGAGGCCTTGGCCGAGTATGTGGGCAAGCGGGCTCGCAAGGGAAAAGTCTTGTCGATCAAGGTGAAGCAACCTACACTTTCCGCCGCCTAGGCCATCCGGCTTAAAATGGCGGTATTTTCGTTTATCTTTCATTATTGGGCGTCATGAGTTTCAAGGTCACAGTTCAACCCAGCCAGCACGAGTTCACAGTCGAAGAGGGGCAGTCCGTCTTGGATGGCGCCCTGGCCGCAGGCATTGTCTTGCCATACAGCTGCCGCAACGGCGCGTGCTCCACCTGCAAGGGCAAGGTGATTGAAGGGTCGTACGACGCCGGAGCAAGCCCGGCGCAAATCCTGTCGCCTGAAGACCTGGAGCATGGCTATACCTTGTTTTGCCAGGCCCGGCCCAGCTCCGACCTGACGATAGAGGCCCATGAAATCCGCATGGCCAGCGACATCCAGATCCGCAAGATGCCGGCCCGTGTCATGGGATTGGAAAAGGCCACCGACGATGTCATGCTCGTCAAGCTGCAATTGCCCGCGGCGGACCCTTTCCGGTACTACGCCGGCCAGTACATCGAGTTCATCCTGAAGGATGGGCGCCGGCGCAGTTATTCCATGGCCACGACGCCCAATGAAAACAATCTGGTTGAATTGCACATACGGCATACGTCGGGCGGTGTGTTCACCGACCATGTGTTCGGCGCGGGCGAAACGCAAATGAAGGTGCGCGAGATTCTGCGCGTCGAAGGGCCGTTCGGCTCGTTCTTCCTGCGCGAAGACAACCCAAAGCCCCTGGTATTCCTGGCCAGCGGCACGGGTTTTGCGCCGATCAAGGCCATCGTCGAGCGTATGATAGTCAATGGCGACCGGCGCAAGACAGTCTTGTATTGGGGTGGCCGACGTCCGGCTGACCTTTACATGCACGAGCTGGCGCAACAGTGGACGAAAGACCTGCCCGACTTCAGCTATGTGCCCGTGGTATCCGAGGCATTGCCCGAGGACGGCTGGACGGGCCGCCAGGGCTTTGTGCATCAGGCCGTGCTGCAAGATATTCCCGACTTGTCGGGACATCAGGTGTATGCCTGCGGCGCACCGGTCATGGTCGATAGCGCGCGCCGGGATTTCATTCAACTGAACGGCTTGCCCGAAGACGAATTCTTTGCTGACGCGTTCACGACCGAGGCCCATGTCGCCGAGTAGGCTTATGGCAAGCGGTAAGGGCGCCGGTGCGAGGCGGACTCTTCGCGGTATGCCGTCCAATCAGCGTTAAAGGACAGGACAATGAGGATAGCAGTACTGGGCAGCGGCGTGATCGGAACGTCGACGGCATGGTGGCTGAAGCAGGCTGGCCATGATGTGGTTGTCATCGATCGCGAAAGCGGCCCCGCCCAGGAAACCAGCCGCGCCAATGGCTGCCAGATTTCCGTGTCGTATTCCGAACCGTGGGCCAATCCGCAGGCCCCCCTCAAGCTTGCGCGCTGGCTGTTCAAGGACGATTCGCCCATTGTCTTCCGGCCCAGCTTCGATCTAAGGCAATGGTGGTGGGGATTGCAATTTCTGCGCGAATGCCTGCCCGGCAGGCTGGCGCCGAATATCCGCGCGATGGTGCGCATGTCGGAATACAGCCGCGGCACGCTGCAGGCGATGCGGCGCGAACTGGGCATCGAATACAACCACCTGGAACGCGGCATACTCAATTTTTATCGCAATCAGTCCGAGTTCGAGGATTCCCAGAGGATGGCGGGCGTGATGCGCGATTTCGGCGTGGACCGCCGTATTGTCACGACCGATGAAATCATTCAGCTGGAACCCGCATTGGCGCCGGTGCGCGACAGCATTGTGGGCGGCGACTACACGGCCGAGGACGAAACCGGCGACATCTATCTGTTCACCAAGGCGCTGGCCGAGAAAGCCGAGCGCGCGGGAGTGGAATTCCGGTTTTCCACTCAATTGAGCCGCCTGGTGTCGGTGGGGGGGCGGATAGAAGGGGCGGAAGTGATTCGGCCCGACGGCCTGTACGATACCGTGCGGGCCGACGCTTATGTGGCGGCGCTGGGCTCGTTTACGCCCTGGTTTGTGTCGCCACTGGGCGTACCGTGCAATGTGTATCCGGCCAAGGGCTATTCGGCAACATTCGATATCGTGGATCCGGCGGCCGCCCCGACGGTCAGCCTGACCGACAGCGCGCATAAGGTCGTCTACAGCCGCTTGGGCAATCAATTGCGCATGGCGGGGACGGCGGAGCTTTCAGGCTACTCGCGCGCGCTTAATACAATCCGTTGCGATAATATGACGCGGCTTGCGAAGGAGTTGTTCCCAAGCGCGCTTGATTTTGATAATGTGTGCTACTGGTCGGGCCTGCGCCCCACGACACCTTCAAACGTCCCGCTTATTGGCAGAACCAAGATTCAGAACCTGTATCTGAATACCGGTCACGGTACCTTGGGATGGACCATGGGGGTGGGGTCGGGGCGTGCGCTGGCGGACCTTATCTCGGGCCGCAAGCCCGAACCTGAATTTCCTTTCCTAGGTTAAATTTAATATGAAATTACACTGGCTTTACGGCGCCCTGTTTTCCGGGCGCAAGCTTGCGTGGGCAAGTGCGGGCGCAATGTTGCTGACATCGATGGCAGCGTCGGCCGCCACCGAGGTTCGAGTCTGGCATTCGCTCAGCCCGTACAACAAGGAAGTCTTCGAGAGCCTGGTCAAGGATTTCAACCGCGACCAGAAAGAGGTCACGGTCAAGCTTAAAGCTTTCGGTAGTGAAGAAGAAATAGAAGCGGCGCTGGACGCCGCCAAGAAGCGCGACGACAGGCCGCAATTGGTGCAATTGGACGATGACCGCGCACCCGACGAGGTAGCCGGCCGTTCGTATATCCAGCCCTTGCACGCCTTGCTGGCCAAGTACCCCATCAAGGACGCAAAGTGGTTCCTGTCGGAGCAGAATACATTTGCACGCGACAGCAAGGGCAGGCTGGTGGCATTCCCTTATATGGTGGACGTGCCTGTCATGTTCTACAACATCGATGCCTTCAAGAAGGCCGATCTCAAGCCGACGGTTCCTCAGCGGGCCTGGAATGGACTGCAGGATCAGTTGGTTACGCTGGCCAACAATGGATCGCGCAACTGTCCGTTGACGTCGGACCAGCCGGTGTCGATCAATCTGGAAAACCTGGCGGCGGTGAATAACCAGCTTTATGCCAGCAACGATAATGGCTTGAAGGCAAAGAGCAAGCCGGCGTTCAGCTTCGACTCCATGTACATACGGCATCTTTCGCTGATGATCAGCTGGGTCCGTTCCGAACTGATGGTGAAGCCGGAATTCGATTCGGTGGCCACCAAGCGTTTTGCGGGCCGCGAATGCGCGGTGCTTCTTTCGACGTCGGGCAATCTGGGTTATTTCAAGAATTCGAAGAAGCTGGATTTTGCGATAAGCGGGCTGCCTTATTATCCGCAGGTCACGCAAAAACCGGGCAATCCTTTCGTGGGCGGTTCGGCGTTGTGGGTGACGGCGGGGCAGTCCAAGGACAGCGATGCGGCCAGCGCGCAGTTTTTGGCCTGGCTTGCGCAGCCGAAGCGGGCGGCCGAGTGGTATCAAAACACGGGTTTCCTGCCTTTGACGGAGCAGGCGTTCGCACAGACGGATAACGGGTATTACAAGGATCTGGGCGATTGGAAGCAACTGGTGGCGGCCAATGCCAAGAATCCCGGCGCCAACAGCCGCGGTTTCAGGATCGATAATTATCCCCAGATTCGGGCGATGTTCCACGCTACGCTGGAGAAGGCCCTGAGCGGGAATCAGCCTGCGCCGACGGCATTGAACACGGCGGCGGTCGAGGCCGGGAAGCTGATGCGGAAGTAGCCGCTGCTTTAATTGTTTGGAAGGCGCCGTCTCTTTTTGGGGCGGCGTTTTTTTTGCCCTTGCGGTGGCTGTGGGAGGACTATGGATCCGTTGTGGTAACGGTCTCTATAAACACGGCTGCATACGGGTTTGATCGCCGGTGGTTGGCTTGATGGGTGGGTAAATACAGCCTGGATGTGTCTGTGTCTTTAACCGATTTTTTTTTAAGCAGATCATTGTTTTTTATTGGTTTTTTCGCGATCAATGGCGCGATAAAAAATTCTATCCGTATATCTCGGTCTGGCGGGCCTGGGCCGATCGCAAGCAAGATGAGCAGCAATGCCGATGTTGGGCGGGGATGACTTGTTTTGGGTGCGAACGATGGCCAGATTGATTGCTGCGTTTTTGTTGCTTGGTTTATTGCCGGCTTGCGCCGGCGTACATGATTGGCCCTCGTTTGTGCAAGCGATCCGGGCTGATAAGACCGGGGCGGTCCAGTACAACTTCGATTGGGAACTGTCGGGCCACAGGGCGGTGGCGCCCGTGCAGGTTTTCGATGATGGCCGCAAGACCTGGCTGCAATTTCCGCCGCAACAGCCCGTGCCGGCGATTTTCGCGGACAGCGCCCAGGGCGGCAGGCCGCTGGCGTATACCCGCGAAGGGCCGTATGTGGTGCTGCAAGGCGTATGGCCGGTCCTGATCTTGCGCGGCGGCCATCTTAAAAGCACGATACGGCGCCCAGAAAGGGTGAAGGCGGCGGCCGGACCGGAGCCGGGCGCCGATGCGCTGGCTGTTGTCCCAAGCGCCGCGCTTGCACCGGCCGTCTCGACTCTGCCAGTGAGTCCAGCGAATTCAGTGAGTCCAGCACGCCAGGCTGAAATACCAGCTTCGGTGCCGACTGCGACGCCAAATTCGGCCAAGGCTGAAAGAAAGGACCTTGCCGCGGGGCCTGCGGGTCGGGTTTTGGTCGAGGCGCCATCGCCGGCGCTGGCCACTGCGCTTACGGCGGCCAGTTTCGACCTGTCGGACGCTGTGCCGGCCGGCGGCTATCAGGTCAGCCCGCAAGACGTCACACTAAGATCGGCGCTGGTTCGATGGGCGCGGCAGGGGGGCTGGACATTCGAGCCGGAGCATTGGGCCATCGATGCGGATATACCCATCGTCGGCACGGCCAGTTTCGAAGCCGATTTCAAGCTGGCGGTGCGCGAACTCGTGGCCTCGACAGAGCTATCCGACCGGCCGGCGCAGCCATGCTTTTATTCCAATCAGGTATTGCGCATTGTGCCGTATGCGCAACCTTGCGACCGTACTGTCGGTGCAACGAGGCCGTCATGACGTGGATTCTTCGATGCGCCCTGGCTGCGGCTTTGTGCGGCTTGCTGTCCGGCTGCGCCCTAAGTGAACGCATGCGTCAGTTGGCGGGGTCGATAGGCGATGCGCAAGCCGCCATTCACGCCGGCCGCGAACACTTTTCGCGCTCCGTGGGAAGCGTCGAGGCGCGGCGCGAGGCTCAGGACGTTGCACGTCCCTGGCTGGCAGGCCGTTCACAACCTTTGGCGCGCGAGCTGACGCTGCCGATGGCGCTTCAGGCGAATGTCAATACGACCTTGATGTTTGCGCAAGGGGAAATGGATCTTCCCGCCTTGGCTCAGCGCATTACGGCGGCGACGAATATTCCGGTGCATGTCCGGCCCGATGCCTTGCTTGCGCTGGATCACTTCCTTCCCCGGCTGAGCGCCGCTGGGGCGGGGGCGGCGCTTGCCGCGCCGGCAACGGTAGCGCTGTCGGGAGGCCCCGAGCCGTTGGCCCGCATCCTGGACCGCATAGGCGCGCGTCTGGGTGTGGCCTGGCGTTATCACAATGAGCGCATCGAGTTCTATCGGACCGAAACCCGCGTGTTCAATGTTCGCGCGCTGACGCTTAATGCCAATGCGGAAGCGTCGTTGGGGCTGGGCGGCCGCAGCGAGTCGGAAGGCTTCGTCAGTACGTCGCGGACCAGCCTGAACAGTCCGGAGCATGATGTGTTCGCGGTGGTGCGCGCCCGCATAGAGCCTTTCCTGTCGCGCGCCGGCGTGCTGGTGGCGGAATCGGGTGCCAGCTCCTCCATCGTTGTGACCGACACTCCCGACGTCCTGAGCCGGATTGCACAGTACCTGGAGCAGGAAAACCGCGCACTGACGCGGCGCGTCCGCCTGGTGTTCGAAGAGCTTACCGTGGCCGTGCAAGACAGCGCCGAAGCGGGCCTGGATTGGAACCTGGTATTTTCCAGCGCAAAAGTGGCGGCAGCCATGAGCATGCCGGGCTCCGGCCTGGCCGAGGCGGGCGCGCTGGGCATAGGCTTGAACGAAGGGCCGTTCAAGAGTTCCGAGGCGGTCATCAAGGCCTTGAGCCGGGTCGGCAAGGTCGTGCGCCGCAGCAGCCTGCCAGTGCTGACGCTGAATCGCAGGCCGGTTACGCATGCGGTGCGCACAACCTTCTCCTATATCGACAAGGTTCAGACCACGGCGCTGGGTCAAAGCGCGGGCGTTGCATTGCCTTCGGTTTCGGTCAGCCAGCGCGAGGAAACGGTGGGGTCCTTGCTGACGCTGGTTCCCGATGCGCAGGACGATGGCCAGATACTGTTGTCGGTGGCTTATGACAACACGGTCGCCCAGCCGCTGAAATCCGTCATGTTTGGAAGCAAGGACAACCCCTTGCAACTGCAGCAGATCACCATAGACGGCAATGGGACGGTGCAGCAGGTGGTACTGCAGCCGGGCCAGCCTCTGATCATTTCCGGCTTCGATCGCACGCATGAAGAAACCGAAGGCCGACGCCTGAACCCGGGTATTCCGCTGGCGCTGGGCGGCAGCGACCGCGCTTCCAGCCAGCAATTGACCACGGTCATGGTGGTCACGGCTCAGCTCGAAGAAGGGTTCTAGGAGCTGCTATGACGGAACCTTTCATACTTTCCTTCCATTCCGCGACGCTGGTGTTCGGCCTGGATTGGTTTCCCCTGATCGGCGCCCGGGCGGAACGCCTGGGCATGCGCATTGCCAAGCGCCACCGGTCCACGCATTGTGTCCTGGCCGGCGAGGGGGCCGGGTCGGTCGGTTTACTGGCCCTGAAATCCGGGCGGCCGCAGAAAAAGAATCTGTATTCGGCCGCGCAGAATGTGGCCGTGCTTTTTGCCACGGGCACCATCGTATTGTTGATGGAGCTGGACGGCGCCGGATACTGGCTGGTGGCCATACACGAAGGGGCCGTGGTGGCGCGCACCGACCGTTTCTATCCCTCTCGCGAAGCGGCGGACGACGTGCTGGCCGAATTGCGCCTGGCCTACCCGCAATTGCTTGTCCTGGGTACGCCCCACGCGCCCGGCATCCCGACCATGGCAGCTATCGAGGCTGCCTGCTCCGCGTCTACGCAACTGCGCCGGATCTCCGGCTGGAGGCCTTTTCTTCCATGGCCGGTGCAGTGCTTTGTTCTTGTTCTTGTGCTCGCGTTGCTGTTGCCCGCCGCATGGCGGGTTCTGCTTCCGGATCGCGCCGAGGCAGGCGCTCATCTGAGGAAGGATCCCACGCAGGCCTGGCGGGACGCTATAGCCCATTCCGCTCAGGGGCGCTACGTTCATGGCGCGCGCGGCTCGCGCATGCTGCTCGAAACTTTCTACGCCTTGCCGGTCAATATACGCGGATGGCGGTTGCGCCAGGCAGAGTGTGTGCCGCAAGCGGTTCAGTGGCAATGCCAGGCCCGCTACGAAAGGCAGGAACCGGACGCGAGCAATAGAAGCTTCCTGGAAAAAATCCGGCCCGAATGGAAGGTCGAATTCACCTCCCTTGATCATGCCTCGGCGATCTGGAGGACCGCTTCGGGCGGTGTGCCGCTGGCCCACCAGCGCCTGGCGGACAGCAAGGCGAACGAGCGTCACTTCTTCAGCGCCTTGCAAGGGTTGCGGGCCGGCTTTGCGGATGTGCAAGTCGGTAAAACACGTCCCCTGCCGATACCGGTGCCGATGGACGAGCAGGGCAGGCCGATCCCGCGCCCCGCGCAGTTGCTCGCGTATTCCTCCCGATCCGTGCAGCTAAGCGGCCCATTGCGATCGGCTGGCCTGCTGTTGCCCCATATGTCCTTCATCGCCTGGAACAAGGCCGCGCTGACCTTGCGTGACATCAATGCGCCCAGCGCCAGAGACAGCGGCCTGACCCTGACACTACAAGGAGTCCTATATGAAAACGAAAGCCCCGCCACGTCTTGAGTCCGCCATTCTGGCGGGCGCCCTGTGGCTGGCGCCGTGCATGGCTCATGGCCTAGCGGCGGCCGAGAGCGACTCCTTGCAGATGTCGGTGCGCGAACTGATGCGCCTGGATGCGGATTTGGCTCTGAAGCACCTGAAGAACCGCATCCGCAAAGAGAACCTGGGAAAGGAAGCCGTCGAGGCCGGCGCGGGGCTGGCAAATAGCGGTGCGCCGAGGCTGGTGGCGATATACGGCGTAGGCCCGAACCTGCTTGCCGAAGTCATGATAGGCCTGCGGCCCTATATTTATCTGCGCGGCAAGGCGCTGGCGGTTGGCGCAAAAGCGGGACCGTCCGAGTACCTGCTGCGCGGTATTTCCGGGACCTGCGTACACCTGGAACGCCAGCAGGAAGCTCATACCTTGTGCCTGCATCCTGGCTTATGGACGGCAAGGCAATGAGGCCATTCTTGTCCTGGCGGCGATCGCCGCTACGGCTGCATGCGCGGGAGCCTCACCCGCGTTTCGACGCCGCCGCCGCGGTCGTCATTTCGCATGCCGATCAACTGGCAGGAATGGTGCCTGGCTTCTCCTGTTCATTGAGCGCACAGTTCGATGCCGAAGGCCTGGCGGGACGCCTGAGTCCGGTCCTGCTTGAAGACCAGACGGTGGCGCTGTTTGCCCTGGCCGAGCATGTGGGCGGCGATCAGGCCGACGAACTGGCCCGCCGCATTGTGCAGCAAGGCTACCGGCTGGCCGACCCCGCCCGCTATGTGTTGGCGGCGCCTTTGCTGCTGGCCATCGCTCGCGGCCAGATCACCGCGCAATCTCTGGCCAGCGCGCCTGCGACCCGGCTGGCGCAATCAAAAACCGCATTAGCCGATGCTTTCCAGGATTTGCTGGAGTGGGGCGTGCGGCACGAAGCCAGCGATATCCATCTGAATGTGCGGCTGCGTGAAGCCGAATCCGAAGTGAAATATACGATTTCGGGGCGCTACCTGACGCCCGAGCGCTTTCGCCGCATGCCTACTAGCACCCTGGTGGACATGCTGTCGGTCGCCTGGATGGACATACGCGGCGGCAATGGGGCGGTGTTCGACCCGTCGATCGAGCAGCAAGGAGCGATGGTCCGGCAGATTGATGGAAAGACCGTCATGCTGCGCTGGTCCTCGCTTGCGGCGGACGCGGGTCCCAGCATCTGCTTGCGCCTGCTGCTGCGCGATCCCGCATCGCGCCTGCCGACGCTGGATGCCTTGGGCTATCTGCCCGATCAAATCGAGCAGATCGACCGTGCGATGCTGTCCGAAAGCGGTGCTGTCGTATTCGCCGGCGCGGTCGGATCGGGCAAATCCACCACCATCGCCGCGCTGATTGCGCGACTCCCGTCGCATCGCAAGGTCGTGACCATAGAGGATCCGGTCGAGTACCTGATTCCGGCCGCCATCCAGAATACCGTTGTCCGCAATCTTGATATCACCGCCCATGATAGCTACGCCGCCAAGCTCAGGGCGCTCAAGCGATCCGCCATGAGCGACGTCCTGCTGGGGGAAATCCGGGATGCGGAAACCGGCAGGGCTTTCATGGACCTGGCGGGGTCCGGCATCAATGTCTACACCACGGTTCACGCGCCATCGGCCGCGTTGATTCCGCAACGGCTTGCTTCCGACTTCATCGGCGTGTCCCGCGATTTCCTGGCAACGCCGGGCATGCTGAAGCTATTGGTGTTTCAGGCGCTGCTGCCTGTCCTTTGCGGGCAGTGCGCGCTACCCGTTGAGCATTTGCTTGATGCGAAGCTGCGCCTGGATAGCACAGACCATCGCACAGGCGATCAATGGAGCGGATGGCTGGAATCCCTGCGGCAGCTGTACCCCGGCGGCGCCGAAAAGTGGCGCATACGCAATCCGCAAGGCTGTCCAGCCTGCATGAAGGCGGGCTTGCCCCAGATGAATGGATATGCGGGGCGCACGGTGGTCGCCGAAATCATCGAACCCGGGATCGCGCACGAAGCCACTTGCTCGGCTCAGGATTGCGCCATGCGCAAGGCCGGGGATGGTGCGATCGATCCGCGCGATGTCGAAGCGCGCTTCCAGGCGTTTGAAACACTGCGCTTGCAGCGCCATGCCCATGCCGGGCGAGGCGGCCAGAATCCCAGGCTGCGGGTGGTGCCATGATGTTCCTGCTGCGCCATTTTTCCGGCGGACGGCCGCTGAGATCCTTGCTGGCCATGTCCGACGGCTGGCGTTTCAGGGCGGCGCGCGCCGACTATTACGATTATCTTTCCGTTCTGTTGCAAGGCATGCAGGGCGGCAGGACGCTGAAAGAGATTTTTGAATCCGACGCGCGCCGCTATGGTAGCGGGTCCGTGCGCGGGCGCCTGTCGCAGCGCTGGCTGCACGCCTATCAGGCGGCGGGCGGTGATCTGTATGCCGCCTGGGCAGGCAGTTTTCCCCAGACCGAGCTCAGTCTGATACGGGCCGCCCAGGCGCTGGGCAATGCGGCGCTGGTCAGGACGCTGGGAGAATTGTCCGCTGTATTGCACCTGTTGCGGCAGACACGAAGCATTCTGGGATCCACCTTATGGGCCGCCGCTTTGGCCGTGGCGGCGGTCTTTGCCATGCTGCTGGCTGTTCCGGGGTTCACGGTACCCCGCTTGCTACATACCTTTTCTTCGGTTCCCGTGGAATACCATGGCCGCCTTACCTCCAGCCTGCTGCGCTGGTCGGAGCTCATTCAAGCGCATTGGGTATTTGTCGCCGTGCTGGCGGCGGGAAGCGGCGGGCTAATGCTGTGGTCCTTGTCCAATGCGTCCGGGCGGTTCAGGCGGAGGCTGGATCGCTACTCGGTGTGGCGCATCTATCGCTATGTACAGGCCTTGCGCCTGTTAAGCCTGCTGTCCATATTGCTGGGCCGCGGCGAAGCCGGCGCGGTCCAGCTGAAGACGGCGCTTTTCCTGTTGAAGGGCGGCGCCTCGGTCTGGCAGGAGGCGCAGGTCGACGGCATGCTGGCCCGCATCGATACTGGCATGGCGGGAGCCGAAACGTTCAACACGGGTTTGCTCGATCGCGAGCAGTTCTGGTTCTTGAGCGACATGATCATGGCGCGCGGCCTGCACGCCGGCCTGGCGCTCGCGGCCGACCGCTTGCGGGTTCATGTGCTGCAAGCGGTGGCGCGGCAGGCCCTGGTCTTGCGCTGGTGCCTGCTGCTGGCAAGCCTGCTCTGTCTTCTGGGCCTGAGCGCGTGGCATTACGCCGTCATCGACGAACTGCGCCGCTCGTTAATGCTTTTTCACGCAAGCCAATAAGGGCCGGCGTATTTCTCAAGGAGCTGACATGCCGACAGGTATCAACCACGCGCAGAAGGGGTTTTCGCTTATCGAGGTGTCCATCGTCACCGCGATCGTATTGCTGCTGGCCATTATCGGCGTCCCAGCCATAGGCGGCTACGTGGTCGAGAACAAGGTGCCCAAGGTGGGCGAAGAGCTGGCGCGCTTCATTTTGCAGACCAAGATCAATGCGCCCAATGGATCGGGGACGCCTTATGCCGGCATCCATACCTCCAACTTCGCCAACCTGGTGCGCGACTCCAGCGTATTTTCGGTGTCGGGCACCGAGTCATCCGTGAAGGTGTTGCACGGACTGGGAACCGATGGGCAGGTCAGCGTGGCCGAAGAGAACGCGGGATCGGCATTTTCCATTACCTTGTCCAAGGTTCACGATGCGGCATGCCCCTCGATCGCCTCCGTCATGCAGCGGGTGTCCGAGACCATTACAGTTGCGGCCGAAGGCCAGACGGCGGCGACCGTCAAGGACGGCAGCATCCATTACAGCGCGCTGGCGGCGGAATCCAGATGCGCCAAGGGCAATGTGAATACCTTCGTTTTTACCGCAAGCTGACGGTTCATGGGTACGCACGCGCAACAGGGCTTTGCCCTGCTCGAACTTATCGTCGCCGCGTTGCTGACGACCTTGGTGGCGGTATGGGGGGCCAATACGCTGGTCAACGCAATGAACGACGCCAGAGCACAGGATGGCGCGGTCTGGATGCTGTCCCTAAGAAATTCGGCGCAAGGCTATCTGGAGCGCTATGCAAACCTTTTGGCCCATGCCGAGCATCCGCAAGCCCTGGGCAGCCAGAGCTATGCCGATTGGGCCGCGCCCAGCCTGGCGGAACTCAAGGCCGACGCGCTGCTCTCGCCCGGCTTTCCCGAGCGGGCCGCGATGGGTGGCGCCACGCTGCGCATTGTGCGTGACGGCCTTTGCCCTGGCCCGGACTGCCGCATCCAGGCCTTGGTGCACAGCAATGCTCCGTTCGTTTATGGGGGCACGGACCGGATCGATGCGCAAAGCGTGGCGCGCTTCCTGATGGCCGCCCGGGGCATGGGCGGATGGGTAATGCCCGCGCAGCCCCTGCTTGTGCGCGGACCGGCATTTGCGTTCCCCAACCCTCCCTGGCCGGGTCCCGCGCTGCCACCCGGGACCGTGGCCATGGCGGTTACCAGCGAACAACTGGACAACGCGCATTTTCTTCGTGTAGGCGATGTGCGCGATCCGGATTTCCAGGGACCGGCCAGCATCCGGGGCGATCTCGTCGCCCGCTCTGACCTGCTCATAGGGCGCTACTTGCACCTTGAAACGCAAGAAGAGCGGTTTGCGCCCTGCGGGCGGGACGGCGCGGTGGCGCGGGAGGCCGATCAGGGCGGTTTGCTGATCTGTCGCGAAGGAAACTGGCGCACAGCCAGCCGGGGCGGCGCCGGCGGCTTTTCCACCAACCATCTGCGGGGCTGCTACAACAGCAAGGGCACTTCCACCGCCAACCCCATCACAGGCGCCTGCTCCTGCCCCGTGGGCGCGGCCATGGTGCAGATATCGGACAGCGGGCCGCAAGAATTTCCCGAAGGGCGCACGGTGGGCTATCTATGCCTGGATTAAGGTGCAGGCGCCCGGGCGGGCTTCTGTGCCGGCATGCAACAGCCCGGCACGGGACGGGGGGAGGGCGGCGGCGCAGCTTGGCGCTTTCATCAAAACTCCCTCTATAATCATTGGTTACCCAATAAATTAGTGTTTTTCTGCAATGAAAACCTCCGAGATACGTCAAAAGTTCCTGTCTTTCTTTGAATCGAAAGGCCATCAGGTCGTGCCTTCGTCCTCCCTGGTTCCCGGCAACGACCCCACCTTGCTGTTCACCAACTCCGGCATGGTGCAGTTCAAGGACGTATTCACGGGCAAGGAAAACAGGCCTTACAAGCGCGCCACGTCGTCGCAGCGCTGCGTAAGGGCCGGGGGCAAGCACAACGATCTGGAAAATGTCGGCTATACGGCCCGGCACCACACGTTTTTCGAGATGCTGGGCAATTTCAGCTTTGGCGACTACTTCAAGCGCGAGGCGATTCATAATGCCTGGGAACTGCTGACCACGGTCTACAAGCTGCCCGCCGAAAAACTCTGGGTCACGGTCTATCACGAGGACGACGAAGCCTACGATGTCTGGGCCAAGGAAATCGGCGTTCCCGCCGAGCGCATCGTGCGCATCGGCGACAACAAGGGCGCGCGCTACGCGTCGGATAATTTCTGGCAAATGGCCGACACCGGCCCTTGCGGACCCTGTTCCGAAATCTTCTACGATCACGGTCCGGAAATCTGGGGAGGCCCTCCGGGCTCGCCCGAGGAAGACGGCGACCGCTACATCGAGATCTGGAACCTGGTGTTCATGCAATTCGAGCGCGACGCCGAAGGAAACATGCCCTTGCTGCCCAAGCCTTGCGTGGATACCGGCATGGGCCTGGAGCGCATCGCCGCCGTACTGCAGCATGTGCATTCCAATTACGAAATCGATCTTTTCCAGTCGCTGATCAAGGCCGCCGCGCGCGAAACGGGCGTGCAGGATCTGGCCAACAATTCGCTGAAGGTCATTGCCGACCATATTCGCGCCTGCAGCTTCCTGATCGTCGATGGCGTCATTCCCAGCAATGAAGGGCGCGGCTATGTGCTGCGCCGCATCGTGCGCCGCGCCTTGCGGCATGGCCACAAGCTGGGCCAGTCGGGCGTTTTCTTCTATCGCCTGGTGGGCGACCTGGTGGCTGAAATGGGCCAGGCCTACTCCGAGCTGGCGTCTCAGCAAGCTCGGGTGGAACAGGTATTGCGCCAGGAAGAAGAACGTTTCAGGGAAACGCTGGAACACGGCATGAAGATCCTGGATTCGGCCCTGGCGGCCGTGCCGGAAAATGGCGTGCTCGATGGGCAGACACTGTTCACGCTTTACGATACCTACGGCTTTCCGGTCGACCTTACCGCCGACATCTGCCGCGAACGCCATGTCCAGGTCGACCTGGATGGCTTTGAAGTGGCCATGGGCCATCAGCGCGAACAGGCGCGCGCTGCCGGCAAGTTCAAGGCCGTGGAAGGGCTGTCCTATAGCGGCGTCGAAACCCGCTTCGAGGGCTACGATCGCCTCGAGGGCCAGGGAAAAATCACCGCGCTGTATGTCGACGGCACCTCGGTGCCATCGATAGCGGCGGGGCAGCAGGCCATCGTCGTTCTGGACGCCACGCCTTTCTATGCGGAGTCGGGCGGCCAGGTGGGCGACGCCGGCTTTCTGGGTTCCGGCGCCGCGCAGTTCCAGGTTGCCGATACGCAAAAAATCCAGAGCGGCGTATTCGGCCATCACGGCCAATTGCTTGAAGGCGCCCTGGCAGTGGGCGATACGGTACAGGCGCAAGTGGATGTGTCCCGCCGCGCGCGTACTGTGCGCAACCATTCCGCCACCCATCTTATGCACAAGGCTTTGCGCCAGGTATTGGGCGGCCATGTGCAGCAGCGCGGTTCCCTGGTGGATCCCGACAAGACACGTTTCGATTTTGCGCACGACGCGCCCATGACCGACAAACAGATTGCCGAGGTCGAGCGCATCGTCAATGCCGAAGTGCTGGCCAACCATGCCACGCAGGCGCAGGTCATGGCCTATGACGAAGCCGTGAAGGGCGGAGCCATGGCTCTGTTCGGCGAAAAATACGGCGATACGGTGCGTGTGCTGGATATCGGCTTTTCGCGCGAGCTGTGCGGCGGAACGCACGTTGCGCGCACCGGCGATATCGGCTTGTTCAAGATCACGTCCGAGGGCGGCGTCGCCGCGGGCGTACGCCGCGTCGAGGCCATCACCGGCGAGAACGCGGTGGCCTGGGCGCAACAGACCAACGCCACGCTGGCCCGCGCCGCCGGCTTGCTGAAGGCCCAGCCCGCCGAGCTGGTCGAGCGCATTGCGCTCATGCAGGGGCAAATGAAAAACCTGGAACGCGACCTGGATCAGCTCAAGAGCAAGCTGGCCGCGTCGGCCGGCAACGATCTGGCCGGCAAGGCGGTCGCGCTCGATGGCAATGCCAAGCTGCTGGTGGCCAACGTCAGCGGGACCGATCCCAAGGCTTTGCGCGGCATGGTGGATCAGTTGAAAGACAAGTTGAAGTCCGCCGTGGTGCTGTTGGCGACGGTTGCCGACGACAAGATCAGCCTGGTGGCCGGCGTGACCGCCGATCTGGCCGGCAAGGTCAAGGCGGGCGATCTGGTCGGCATGGTGGCCTCGCAAGTCGGCGGCAAGGGCGGCGGCCGACCCGACATGGCGATGGGCGGCGGCAGCGATGTTTCGGCTTTGGCCGGCGCGACGGCCAGCGTCGAAGCCTGGGTGCGCGAGCGGCTGGCATGAGCCATCCGAAAGCGCTACGATGACAGGGTTTGCGGCGGACGGTTTTCCGTATACCGTCCGCGCATGGAATGGATCATGACCGATACCCGCAGTGCGCCTCCCGATGCCGACATGGAAGTGGATGCTTCCGGCTTGAAATGCCCCTTGCCCATCTTGCGCGCCAAGAAAGCCCTGGCGCAGCTTGAAAGCGGACAGGTACTGAAAGTTATCACCACCGATACCCATGCGCTGCGCGATTTTCAGGCGTTTGCCAAGCAGACCGGCAACACGCTTGAAGCGCAACTGGAGACCGGAGAATCGGCGCTGCATTTTTTACGCAGGCGCTGAAGCGGCGGTGTCGGGACTGCGGCTCGAAGGCTTATTGATCTTGATTGCCTTGCGGCCTTTCCGCCGCTGTTGCTTTTACATTGGTATTTAAGCGATTCATAGCGATTCGGTTTGCGAAGACAAGCCGAAAAGTGCTAGAATCTTTTGTTTTTCACAACATTTTCAAAGGATTAACAATGGTTGTGATTCGTCTAGCCCGTGGTGGCTCGAAGAAGCGTCCGTTTTACAACGTTGTAGCCGCCGACTCGCGCAATCGCCGCGATGGCCGCTTTATTGAGCGCGTGGGCTTTTACAACCCCGTTGCCAACGAAGGCCAGGAAAACCTGCGTCTTGCCCTGGATCGCGTTCAGTACTGGACCGACAACGGCGCGCAACTGTCGCCCGCGGTAACTCGTCTGGTTAAAGAATTCTCTGCAAAAGCGGCTGCTTGATAGCTTCCGATATTTTCAGGTGAATACGCCAGTTACTTTGCAAGCCGAAGCTCCTGCGGATCTGGTAGAGCTTGGGCGCATCGTATCGGCTTACGGTGTGCGCGGCTGGGTCAAGATTCAGCCTCATTCCTCGGACAGCCAGGTATTGCTTGCGGCAAAAACCTGGTGGCTGAAAGCACCCGTAACGCCTGGCAGCACGGCGGCTGCAAAGCCGGCATTTCAGGCCGGCGTCAAAAATAGCCGGCCGCAAGGCTCAACCGTGGTGGCTGAATTGGACTGCGTCCCGGATCGGGATAGCGCCGAGGCCATGAAAGGGCATACCGTATGGGTGCCCCGCGCCCAGTTCCCCGCCGCGGATGACGACGAATATTATTGGGTCGACCTGATCGGCTGCCGCCTGTTCGGCGAAGGCGATGGCGGGGCCGCGCTTATCGGCACGGTACTGGAAGTCGTCGACAACGGCGCCCATGCCGTTTTGCGCGTGGGTCGGATGGTGCAGGACGAACACGGCAACGACGCCCCCATGCTGAGCGACAAGGGAAGGCAGCTTGAAGTGCTGATTCCTTTTGTCGGCGCCCATGTGCATACCGTCGATATCGCCAATAAACGCCTGGACAGCAATTGGCCGGTTGAATTCTAGCCGGGGCAGGCTTGCCCGCGGCGCATCGCCGTATTGCGCGTTCTCCGGCGCAGACTATAAGGGCGGCACACGCCATGCGTTTCGATGTGATTTCGCTGTTTCCCGACATGTTCTCTGTCGTGCGCGACATGGGCGTGACCGGGCGCGCCCATAAACAGGACCGCTGGTCGCTTGCCGTGTGGAATCCCCGCGATTTCACGCATGACGTCCATCGCACGGTGGACGACCGCCCCTACGGAGGCGGACCCGGCATGGTGATGATGGCCGAACCGCTGGAGCAGGCCGTGAATGCGGCAAAGGCGGCGGCGCAGGCCGCGGCCGCCCTGGCCGGCCGAAATGCGGATCGCGATATTCCGGTGGTGCTCATGAGTCCCACCGGCAGGCGTTTCGACCAGGCTTGCGCCCAGGAGTTCGCGCATGGCGATGGGGCAATACTGATATGCGGGCGCTACGAAGGCGTCGATCAGCGCTTCATCGATCGTTGCGTCACTCATGAGGTCTCCATGGGTGATTTCGTGCTTTCCGGCGGCGAGATCGCCGCACTGGCGATTATCGACAGCGCCGTGCGCCTGCTGCCCGGTGTGCTGAACGATGCCGAATCGGCTTTGCAGGATTCCTTCAATACCGCGCTGACCGGCCTGCTGGACAGTCCGCATTACACGCGGCCTGAAGAGTATTGCGGGTTATCGGTTCCCGACACCTTGATGTCCGGCCATCACGAAAATATCGCGGCGTGGCGGCGGCGTCAGTCGCTGGCCCTGACCGCCGCCCGCCGGCCCGACCTTATCGAATCGGCCCGCCAGGCGGGCCTGCTGTCCAAGGCCGATGAAAAGTTCCTGAAGGAACTCAAGCCAGCTTAGCCAGCTGTTCCCGCACCTTGGCCAGCGTCTCGCCGAACTGCGCCATCCTGGCTTTTTCCTGTTCGACAACCGCCGCGGGCGCGCGCTCCACAAAGCTTGCGTTGGACAGCTTGCCCTGGGCTTTTGCCATCTCCATTTCCAGGCGTTGCACTTCCTTGCCCAGGCGCAGGCGCTCGGCGTCGACGTCGATCTCGACGCGCAGCATAAGCTGTGTCTGGCCGACGATCTGGACCGGCGCGCCCACATCGGGCAGCGTGTCGACGATGTCGACTCCTTCAAGCTTGGCCAGGGCCGTCAAGTACATGGCATTGGCCGCGAGCACGCCGGAATTTCCCTGGGCCACCAGGGGAACTCTTTGGGCCGGCGACAGGTTCATTTCGCCCCGTAGCGCGCGCACGGCTTCAATCTGGGCTTTCAGTTCGGCGACCTGGGCTTCGGCCTGCTCATCGATGGCTTGTGTGTTGGCCACGGGGTAGGGCTGGACGCACAGGCTGGTTTCCTGGCCCGCCGCGCGCTTGCCCGCCACCACGGCGACTTTTTGCCAAAGCTCTTCGGTGATGTAGGGAATGACGGGGTGCGCCAGGCGCAGCACCGTTTCCAGTACGCGGATCAGTGTGCGGCGCGTGCCCAACTGCTGGCCCGGCGTGCCGCTTTGGATCTGCACCTTGGCCAGCTCGACATACCAGTCGCAGTATTCATCCCATACAAAATGATAGATGGCGTTGGCGATATTATCGAAGCGGTAGTCGGCAAAGCCGCGTTCCACCTCGATTTCCAGGCGTTGCAGCTGGCTGACTATCCAGCGGTCCGCAAACGACAGTTCCGATTCGCCGGCCTGGAGGCCCAGTGCATGTCCTTCGGTATTCATCAGCACGAAACGGCTGGCGTTCCAGAGCTTGTTGCAGAAGTTGCGATAGCCTTCGCAGCGTTTCAGGTCGAAGTTGATGTTGCGCCCCAGTGTGGCGTAGGCCGCCATCGTGAAGCGCAGCGCATCGGTGCCGTAGGCCGGAAAGCCGTTGGGGTAGTCTTTGGCGGTCTTCTTGCGGATGCTGGCGGCCTGCTTGGGGTTCATCAGCCCGCTGCTGCGTTTTTCAAGCAGGTCCTCCAGCGCGATGCCGTCGATCAAATCCACCGGGTCTATGGTGTTCCCCTTGGACTTGCTCATTTTCTTGCCGTCCATGTCGCAGACCAGGCCATGCACGTAGACCGTCTGGAAGGGAACCTTGCCGGTCATGTGCATGCTCATCATGACCATGCGCGCAACCCAGAAAAAGATGATGTCGAAGCCCGTGACCAGCACGCTGGAAGGCAGGTAGCGCGCCAGGTCGGGCGTTTCGTCCGGCCAGCCCAGGTCGGTGAACGGCACCAGGGCGGAAGAGAACCAGGTGTCCAGCACATCGTGGTCGCGCGTCAGCGGGCCTGTAACGCCCGCGGCGTCGGCTTTGCGCCGGGCTTCGTCTTCGTTGCGCGCAACGAAGATTTGCCCGTCTTCGGAATACCAGGCGGGAATCTGGTGGCCCCACCACAATTGGCGCGAGATGCACCAGTCCTGGATTTTTTCCAGCCATTGGTTATAGGTCGTTGTCCAGTTTTCCGGGTAGAACTTGATGCGGCCGTCGGCCACCACCTCGAGCGCCACGTCGGTGATGCTTTTACCGGGGTGCAAGGTGTCGGCGGGCGCGGGTTTGCTCATGGCGACGAACCACTGGTCGGTCAGCATGGGCTCGATGACGGTGTTCGTGCGGTCGCCGCGCGGCACCATCAGCTTGTGCGGCTTGACGCTTTGCAATGCGCCTTGTGTTTCCAGGTCCGCCACGATCCGCTTGCGCGCCTCAAAGCGGTCCAGGCCCTGGTAGGCGGCCGGCGCCTCGTCGCCGATCTTGGCGTCCAGGGTCAATACGCTGATCATGTCCAGGCCGTGACGCTGGCCCACTGCATAGTCGTTGAAGTCATGCGCGGGCGTGACCTTGACCACGCCGGTGCCGAATTCCCGATCGACGTAGTCGTCGGCAATGACCGGAATCTGGCGGCCGACCAGCGGCAGGGTGGCCATGGCGCCGATCAGGTGGGCATAGCGCTCGTCCTCCGGGTGCACCATCACGGCCACGTCGCCCAGCATGGTTTCAGGGCGGGTGGTGGCCACCACCAGATGGTCGATGCCGCCAACCGGCGTGCTCAGCGGGTAGCGTATTTCCCACATGAAACCGTCTTCTTCCTCGCTGACGACTTCCAGGTCGGAGACGGCGGTGCCCAGCACCGGATCCCAGTTGACCAGGCGCTTGCCGCGATAGATCAGTCCCTGCTCGTGCAGGCGTACGAAAGTCTCGACCACGCCGCGCGAAAGGTTGTCGTCCATGGTGAAGTATTCGCGTTCCCAATCACAGGACGAACCCAGGCGGCGGAACTGCTCGGTAATGGCATTGCCCGACTTTTGCTTCCATTCCCAGACTTTTTCCACGAACTTTTCCCGGCCCAGGTCGTGGCGCGACACGTTTTGCGCGTCCAGCTGGCGTTCCACCACAATCTGCGTTGCAATGCCGGCATGGTCGGTGCCGGGTATGAACACGGTGTCGTCGCCGCGCATGCGGTGGTAGCGCACCAGGCCGTCCATGACGGTCTGGTTGAAAGCGTGCCCCATATGCAGCGTGCCGGTCACATTGGGCGGGGGAAACTGGATGGCGAAAGGCCGGCTTTCGCCCTTGTTGGCCGGTTCGACATGACGGCCGCCCTTGAAATAGCCGCGGCGCTCCCACTCCGAATACCAGCGCGATTCGATTTCTTGCGGTTCAAAGCTTTTCGAGAGTTGTTCGGGGTCGTTCAATGCGGGATTTGTTGTCATGGTGTAAAAAGTAAATGCGGACAGCCGCGTAGCGGCGAAAGTCTGACTATATATGAAACGTGCAAGGCTTGCGTGGTCCCGCCTCGGGCAGCGATTTGCCCCGCGGGCGGCCGCCATCGGCGGGGCGCGAACATCGTCATTTTATGATGGAGCTGCCTGTCATTGGCGTGTTAAAATGCCCGGTTAACATAAACTTTGCCAAAGTTGTTGTTTTTATTGACGGTTTTTGTTTTTGCAAAGCTTCCGGTTTTGATTTACGAAGCCGTTTTCGCAAACTACCGGTTTGTCTTTTTCTGTTGCGCATGCCAGGCCCACGGGCTGCCCGGCGCCACCGAAAGGTCGAACCGTCATATATATTCTTTGGATTCTACATGGCTATTGAACGCACTCTTTCCATTATCAAGCCCGATGCCGTCGCCAAGAACGTGATCGGCCAGATCGTTGCCCGCTTCGAGAAAGCGAACCTCAAGGTGATCGCCGCCAGCCTGAAGCAGCTCTCGCGCGCCGACGCCGAGCGCTTCTATGCTGTTCACAAAGAGCGTCCCTTCTTCAAGGACCTGGTCGATTTCATGATTTCGGGTCCTGTGTTCGTGCAGGTCCTGGAAGGCGAGAACGCCATTCAAACCAATCGCGACCTGATGGGCGCCACCGATCCCAAGAAAGCTGAACCCGGCACCATCCGCGCCGATTTCGCCGACAGCATCGACGCCAACGCCGTGCACGGCTCCGATGCCGCTGAAACCGCTGCCGTGGAAATCGCTTTCTTCTTCCCTGAAAGCAACATCCACAGCCGCTAATCTTTTGCAAGCCTGCGATATTCATCGCGCCAACGACATGAACTCCAACGAATCCATCAATCTTCTCGGCCTGGATACCGCCGCCCTTACCGACCTGGTCGGGCGGTGGGGCGGCAAGCCATTCCGGGCCAAGCAGCTGCAGCGCTGGTTGCACCAGCGCGGCGCGGATTCGTTCGACGAAATGACCGATCTGGCGCGAGAATTTCGCCAGCAATTGACAGAGCACTGTTCGATTCATGCGCCCGACGTGTCAATCGAACAGCGTTCCGCCGACGGCACCCGCAAGTGGCTGTTCGACGTGGGCAAGAACAACGCCGTGGAAACGGTCTTCATACCCGAAGACGATCGCGGCACCTTGTGCATTTCCAGCCAGGCCGGCTGTACGGTGGCGTGCCCGTTTTGCTCCACCGGCTACCAGGGCTTCAATCGCAACCTGACGACGGCCGAGATCATCGGACAGCTCTGGTATGCCAAGCGGGCATTGCAGGCCGACCTGAAAAGCGCCCGCATCGGCGACGATGCCGCCGCCGCGCCCGAGCCCACGCGCGTCATCAGCAATGTGGTCATGATGGGCATGGGCGAGCCCCTGCTCAATTACGATCAGGTGCTGGGCGCATTGCGCCTCATGCTCGATGACAATGCCTACGGCCTGTCGCGCCGGCGGGTCACAGTATCGACCTCGGGCGTCGTACCCATGATGGACCGCCTGGGCCGCGATTGCCCGGTAGCCCTGGCCGTATCCCTGCATGCGCCCAACGACGCCCTGCGCGACAAACTCGTGCCGCTTAATCGCAAGCACCCCCTGGCCGAGCTTCTGGCAGCCTGCAATCGCTACCTGGAGCATGCTCCGCGCGATTTCATTACTTTCGAATACATTATGCTGGACGGCGTCAACGATACCGACCAGCATGCCCGCGAATTGATTACTATTGCCGATCAGGTGCGTTGCAAGTTCAATTTGATTCCCTTTAATCCGTTTCCGCAGTCTGGCCTGAAGCGCTCGCCGGCATCCCGTGTCCGCCTGTTCGCACAGCGCCTCATGGACGCGGGCGTGGTCACAACAGTACGTAAAACGCGCGGCGACGACATCGCCGCGGCTTGCGGGCAATTGGCGGGCGATGTAAAAGACCGCACGCGCATCAACGAGCGTTTGCCCGATCGCGCGGTCATCGCCATCAAACAGGAGCGTGGATGAATCAACCATTATTGAAAGAGACTCGGTTCGAAGCCGAAGCCCAGGCAGAGCCCACCGGAGTCGGTGCCACACTGCGCAGCCTGCGCGAGGCCAAGCGGCTTACGCCCGCCGAAGTCTCCGCCAGGCTCAAGTTTTCCAGCAGGCAGCTCGAGGCCCTGGAAACCGAGCAATGGGACCGCCTGCCTTCGGGCATGTCCCTGCGTGGTTTCGTCAAGAACTATGCCCGTTACGTTGAAGCCGACGTCGATGCGGTGCTGGTCATGCTCGATAACCAGGTCGGGCCGACGTCCGCCCGTCCCATCGCGGTAAATAACACCAACTCGCTGGGTCCGGCCGATCTGCCCATACAGGGCGAACCCGTGCATCGGCCCTGGGGCTGGCTGATCATCATCCTGATTCTTTTGTTCGTTGCCGGTTTCTATGCCATCGAGCGCGGCTGGGTGCCCGATTCATGGCTGGTGTTCGACTGGCTCAAATCACTGAAAAAATGATCCACAATCCAGACCGAAATCCGGTCGGCAACCCCTTGCCCGTCGGCGCCGCCATGCGGCGGCCCACGCGGCCGGCCATTGTGCGCTGGGGCGACCGCGCGGTACAGGTGGGCGGCGACGCTCCGGTGGTCGTGCAGTCCATGACCAATACCGACACGGCCGATGCCATTGCAACGGCCCTGCAGGTCAAGGAACTGGCCCTGGCCGGCTCCGAGCTTGTGCGTATCACCGTCAATACCCCCGAGGCCGCCCGGGAAGTTCCCGCCATCCGCGAACAGCTGGATCGCATGAACATCGCGGTTCCCCTGGTGGGCGATTTCCATTACAACGGCCACAAGCTGCTGGCGCAGTTTCCCGAATGCGCCCAGGCCCTGTCCAAGTACCGGATCAATCCGGGCAATATGGGCGGCGGCAAAAAGCGCGACGACAACTTCGCCCAGATGATAGAAGTCGCCTGCCGCTACGAAAAGCCGGTGCGCATAGGCGTGAACTGGGGCAGTCTGGACCATGAGCTCATGGCGCGCATGATGGACGAAAACAGCCGGCGGGCCCAGCCCTGGACCGCGCAGGCGGTCATGCGCGATGCGCTGGTCGTCTCGGCCATCACCAATGCTCGGCGTGCCGAAGAACTGGGCCTGTCGCCCAACGCCATCGTGCTGTCCTGCAAAGTCAGCCATGTCCAGGACCTGATCACCGTCTATCAGGACTTGTCCTCGCGTTGCGATTATCCCCTGCACCTGGGGCTGACTGAAGCGGGCATGGGCAGCAAGGGCATCGTGGCCTCGACGGCGGCCTTGTCCGTGCTGCTGCAGCAGGGCATAGGCGACACCATACGTATTTCCCTCACTCCCGAGCCCGGCGGCGACCGGCGGCGCGAGGTCGTCGTGGCTCAGGAAATCCTGCAGACCATGGGCTTGCGCGCCTTCACCCCCATGGTGGTGGCCTGCCCGGGCTGCGGACGCACCAGCAGCACGGTGTTCCAGGAATTGGCCGACAGCATACAAAGCTATTTGCGCGAACAGATGCCGGTCTGGAAGACGCGCTATCCCGGCGTAGAAACCATGAATGTCGCGGTCATGGGCTGCGTGGTCAACGGTCCGGGCGAAAGCCGCCATGCCGATATCGGCATCAGCCTGCCGGGCACCGGCGAAATTCCCTCCGCGCCGGTCTATATTGACGGCGAGCGCAGCGTTACCCTGAAGGGCGACAGCATTGCGCAAGAATTCAAGACCATAGTCGAGCACTATGTCGAACGCCGCTACGGCAACGGCACAGGGCAAGACCTTCAAGCGCGCGGCCCGGCCGCGCAAGAAAAACAAGATCATCCATGACGCAGTCGTTTCAGAAAGTCCATGCCCTGACCGGCATGAAAGATGTATTACCCGATAGCAGCGCCCAATGGGAAAGCCTGGAGGCTGTCGTGCGCGAGTGGCTGGCCGCCTACGGTTACCGAAATATGCGTACGCCCGTGCTGGAGCACACCCGGCTGTTCACGCGAGGCATAGGCGAAGTCACCGACATCGTCGAGAAGGAAATGTATTCTTTCACCGATGCCCTGAACAACGAGCACCTGACCATGCGCCCCGAATTCACGGCCGGCATGGTGCGCGCCACGATCGAGCATAATATCCTCTACGATCGTCCGCAGCGTGTTTACGCGATGGGTCCGGTGTTCCGCCATGAGAAGCCGCAGCGCGGACGCTACCGCCAGTTTCACCAGATCGACGTCGAGGCGCTGGGCTTCGCGGGCCCGGACATCGACGCCGAACTCATCGTCATGCTGGGGCGGCTGTGGAAGCGGCTCGGCCTGTCCGACATACGGCTGGAACTCAATTCGCTGGGCCAGGCCGATGAGCGCGCCGCGCATCGCCAGGCGCTCATCCAGTATCTGGAGCAGCACAAGGACGTGCTGGATGAAGAAGCCCGGCGCCGCATGTACACCAACCCCTTGCGTGTCCTGGATACCAAGAATCCGGCCATGCAGGACATGGCCGACCAGGCGCCGCGCCTGTTCGATTTTCTGGGCGAGGCATCGCTGGCCCACTTCCAGGGCGTATGCGAGCGCCTTCAGGACGCGGGAATCGAGTACCGATTGAATCCGCGCCTGGTGCGCGGCCTGGACTATTACAATCTGACGGTTTTCGAATGGGTCACCGATCGGCTGGGCGCCCAAGGCACGGTTTGCGGCGGCGGCCGCTACGATGGCCTTATCGAATTGCTGGGCGGCAAGCCGGCGCCGGCTGTGGGCTTTGCCATCGGTGTCGAGCGGCTCCTGGACTTGTGGTCGCAAGGCGCCGAACAACCCGCGGCACCGGAATGCCAGGTGTACATGATCCATCAGGGCGGACAAGCCCAGCGGCTGGCCTCGACCCTGGCCGAATCCCTGCGCGATGCCGGCTTGCGCGTCATCGTCCATGCAGGATCGTCGGGATTCAAGTCGCAATTCAAGCGCGCCGATGCCAGCGGGGCGCTGGTTGCGGTTATTCTTGGGGATGATGAACTGGCGTCGCAAGCCGCCAGCGTCAAATGGCTGCGCGGGCAGGCCGCCAGCGATCAACCCCAGCAGGAAACGATCCCCTTGGATCGCTTGGTTACAGAGTTGAAATTAAAGGTTTAAAGCATGGCATACGATTTAGAAGAACAGGAAAAACTGGACGCGCTGCGTGCTTGGTGGGATCGATACGGCACCTTGTGCGCCGTTTTGGTTTTCGTCGTGGTGGCGGCCATTGTGGGCTGGCGCGGCTGGCAGTGGTATCAAGGACACCAGGCCAGCCAGGCCATGGGTTATTTCGAGGCGCTGGAAGGCGCCGCCGGGCAACAAGGCGACGATGCGGTCGCCCGCATCAAGGCGGCCAGTCATACCCTGCGCAGCGATTTCTCCAAATCGGGCTATACCTCGCGCGGCGTGCTGGTTGCCGCCCAAGCGCTGGAGTCCCGCAACGACCTGGACGGCGCCCGTGAGCAACTCGAATGGCTGGTCAAGAACAGCTCCGATGCCGCGTTGGTTCCGCTGGCCAGGTTAAGGCTGGCCGGCGTGCTGCTGGAACAGAAACAGTACGACCAGGCTCTGGCGCAATTGAATGACGCTCCGGCGGCCTTCGCGGGCTTGTATGCCGACCGCCGCGGCGACATATTGCTGGCGCAGGGCAAGGCTGCGGAAGCCCGCGGCGCCTGGGAAAGCGCTCTTAAAGAATTGGGCGCCGACCCCGTGGCGCAAATTGTTCAACTCAAGATCGATGCCTTAGCTGGAGCCTGATTCATGCAAATTGCCGTCTCTCGTCGTGTTTTGCGCAGCACCGTGCTGGCATTGGGCATCGCTGTCCTGGCCGGATGTTCCATGTTTTCAAACAAGAATCCACGCTATGACCCGCTGCCCTTGACCGAGTACGCGGCGGGAGTCTCGGCCAGCATCGCATGGTCGGTGTCCATAGGCGGCGACGGCGGCTATGGCTTCGTGCCCGTCGTGGTGGGCGATTCCGTCTACGCCGCCACGCCCAATGGCCGGGTCAGCAAGCTGGACCTGGCCTCGGGCCGGGTGCAGTGGCAAGGCAGCGCCGATACCGATCTTTCAGCCGGCGTCGGCAGCGACGGCCAGATCACGGCGGTGGCCGCGCCCGACGGCACCGTTATCGCCTTCAATGAGCAGGGCGCCGAAGCATGGCGCGCCAAGGCGACCAGCGCGGTCAACATCCCGCCCGCGGTGGGATCCGGCGTGGTTGCGGTGCGCAGCAGCGACTACCGCATCCAGGCCTTCGACGCGGCGACGGGCGATTTGCTCTGGAATATCCAGAGGCCCGGCCCGGCATTGGCCCTGAAGACCAATATGCAAATGCTGATCGTCGACGGCCTGCTTATTTCCGGCCTGCCGAACGGCAAATTGATGGCCATCGATGCCCGCAGCGGCAACGTTCAGTGGGAAGGCACGGTTTCCGTGTCCCAGGGAGCCACCGACCTGGAGCGCATCAGCGATGTCGTGGGCACGCCCCAGATCCAGGGTCCGCTGCTGTGCGGTGTCACATACCAGGGACGCATGGTATGTTTCGATGTATCGCAGGGCGGCCGTCCCATCTGGGAACAGCGCTTCTCCAGCAAGACGGGCATGGCCACCGATACGCAACATGCCTATGCCGCCGATCAGCGCGACACGGTGCATGCCTATAGCCTGAACGATGGCCACGCAGTCTGGAAGCAAGAGGCCCTGGGCAATCGCCGGCTTACCTCGCCGGCCGTCGTGCCGCAAGCCGTTGCGCTGGGCGACTTCGAAGGTTATGTACATTTTCTATCGCGTTCCGATGGGCACCTGCTGGGCCGGGTGCAAGTCGGCGGCGGTCCTCTCGTCTCGCCGCTGGTCGCCACGCGCCACGGCGTGTTGGTGCAAACGAGCAGCGGGAACCTGGTTTTGGTTGGTGTGAATTGAACAGTATTGTCTTTAAGCCGGTGGTTGCGCTCGTGGGGCGCGCCAACGTGGGCAAGTCCACGTTGTTTAACCGGATTACCCGCTCGCGCGCCGCTTTGGTGGCCGATTTTTCGGGCCTGACCCGGGATCGCCACTACGGCGAGGGCAGGGTCGGCGACCGTCCCTTCCTGGCCGTGGATACGGGCGGGTTCGAGCCGGTGGCCAAGGAAGGCATCCTGTTGGAAATGGCTCGCCAGACTCAGCAGGCCATTGCCGAATCCGATGTCGTGATCTTCCTGGTGGATGCGCGCGCCGGCGTGAATGCGCACGATCACGAAATCGCGCGCCTGCTGCGCAAGACCGGCCAGCGCGTGCTGCTGGCGGTGAACAAGGCTGAAGGCATGCGCTACGGCTCTGCCACCGCCGAATTCCATGAGTTGGGCCTGGGCGAGCCCCATCCGATTTCCGCCTCGCACGGCGACGGCGTGGTCGACCTCATCGAAGAAGCCCTGTCGTATCTAGACCAAGAGGGCGCGGATACATCCGATGGCGAACTGGCGCACGATGCGGCGGCCGACGCGCAAGCCGAAGACGCCGATGATGGCGCCGCCGAGGAATCCGTCGTCCATCGCATCAAACTTGCCATCGTGGGCCGGCCCAACGTGGGCAAGTCCACCTTGATCAATACGCTGTTGGGCGAAGAGCGCGTCATTGCCTTCGACATGCCCGGCACCACCCGCGATGCCATAGAAATCGATTTCGAGCGCGGGGGCGTTCCCTACACGCTGATCGATACCGCCGGCCTGCGCCGGCGCGGCAAGGTCTTCGAAGCGGTCGAGAAATTCTCCGTCATCAAGACATTGCAGGCCATCGAAGCCTGCAATGTGGTCTTGCTGATGCTGGATGCCCAGACCGAGATATCCGACCAGGACGCGCATATCGCGGGCTTCGTGCTGGAAACGGGCAGGGCGCTGGTGGTGGCCATCAATAAGTGGGACGGCCTGGACGGCGAGCGGCGCGACCGCGTTCTGCGCGACTTCGAACGCAAGATGCGTTTTCTGTCCTTCGCCAAGATGCATACGGTCTCGGCCTTGAACGGGCAGGGCGTGAACGCCCTGATCAAGTCGGTGAATGCGGCGCATGCCGCCGCCTTTGCCAAGCTTTCGACGCCCCGGCTTACCCGCGAGCTGCATGCGGCGGTCGAGCAGCAGCAGCCGCCCCGCAAAGGGATTTTCCGCCCCAAGATGCGCTATGCGCACCAAGGGGGACAGAACCCTCCGCTTATCGTCATCCACGGCAATGCGCTGGACGCCATTCCGGATTCGTACAGGCGTTACCTGGAAACCCGGTTCCGCACCGCCTTCAAGCTGGATGGCACGCCGTTGCGCATCGAGTTCAAGTCTTCCCATAATCCTTACCTGCAGGGGGCGCAGTGAGCCGTTACTGGAGCGATCACCTGGCGGATCTGGCGCCTTACGTTGCCGGCGAACAGCCTAAAGTCGCCAATCTGCTGAAACTGAATACCAACGAGCATCCCTACGGCCCATCGCCCAGCGTACTGGAAGCGATCAAGGGTGCCGCCACGGATCGCCTGAGGCTGTATCCCGACAACGAATGCACGGCCCTGCGCGAGGCGATCGCCGCGCTGCACGGCCTGCAGGCCGATCAGGTCTTCGCCGGCAATGGTTCCGATGAAGTCCTGGCGCATATATTCAACGCGCTGTTCAGGCGCGCCGGCCGGCCCTTGCTCATGCCGGATATCTCTTACAGCTTCTATCGCACGTATTGCAAGCTGTACAAGATAGAACCGGATATCGTGCCCCTGGCCGCCGATTACTCGATCCGCGTCGCGGATTACACCGCCAGGCACGCCGTCGCGCCGGCCGGCATCATATTCGCCAATCCGAATGCTCCAACGGGCATGGCGCTGTCTCTGGACGATATAAGCGCCATTGCCGGCGCCAATCCCGACATCCCGGTGGTGGTGGACGAGGCCTATGTCGATTTCGGCGCGGATTCGGCGGTGGCGCTGCTGGGCCGGCACGACAACATCGTGGTTGTGCATACCTTGTCCAAGTCGCGGTCCCTGGCGGGGCTGCGCGTGGGCTTTGCCATGGCCAGCGCCGAAATCGTCGATGGACTGAATCGGGTGAAGGACAGCTTCAACTCCTATCCGCTCGATAGCCTGGCGCAGGCAGGCGCCGTGGCGGCCTTGCGGGATACGGCCCACTTCGATCGGACGCGCCGCGCCGTCATGGATACGCGCGACGGATTGGCGCAACAATTGGCTACGCTTGGATTCCAAGTTTTACCAAGCCAGGCCAATTTTGTCTTTGCGCGTCATCCCCAATTCGACGGCGCGGCGCTAAGCCATGCCCTGCGGGCGCAAGGCATACTGGTCCGCCATTTCAAGCTGCCGCGCATCGATCAATTTCTGCGCATAAGCGTGGGAACTCCCGACGATTGCGCGCGTCTATGTAATACCTTGGCCGAAATCTTAACGAAAACACATTAAAATTAAAGCCATACTACGTATCATCGCCGTTACGCCATGCGAGTTTAGGGAAAACCCTGTAAAGTATGCGTTTCGCCGAAAATTATTTTAAATAACAACACAATTGGAGCCTAGCCAATGAGCAATAAAGGGCAAACACTACAAGATCCATTTCTAAACGCTCTGCGCAAGGATCACGTGCCCGTATCGATTTACCTGGTCAACGGAATCAAGCTGCAAGGGCAGGTTGAATCTTTCGATCAATATGTCGTTCTGTTACGCAATACCGTTACGCAAATGGTGTACAAGCACGCTATTTCCACCGTCGTTCCCGCCCGCCCCGTGGCATTTCAAGTGGATGAGCCTTCTGAATAATTCCCTCCCGACCGCCTTGGCCGGGACGCCCGCCGAGCGCTTCGCGCCGGCGGGTATTTCATTTGGGCTCCCGGCATGAAAGTCCTTATCATCAGCGTCGATCTGGGCGAGCCCGATTACCAGGCGCATGCGGAAGAATTCGTCATGCTCGCCAAGGGGGCGGGCGCCGACATCGTGGCAACCGTCGTGGCGCGCAGGGCGCGTCCCGATGCGGCGCACTTCATCGGATCAGGCAAGCTCGAAGAGGCGATATTGGTGGCCGACGATGCCGGGGCTGAAATCGTGCTGTTCGATCAGCCCCTGACGCCGGCCCAGCAGCGCAACCTGGAACGCGGCTTCAATCGCCGGGTGGTGGATCGTGTTGCATTGATCCTGGACATCTTCGCGCTGCGCGCAAAAAGCCACGAAGGCAAGCTCCAGGTCGAGCTGGCCCAACTGCAGCATCTTTCGACACGCCTGACGCGCATGTGGTCCCACCTTGAGCGCCAGCGTGGCGGCATCGGCATGCGCGGGCCCGGCGAGGCCCAGTTGGAAATGGACCGTCGCATGATAGGCGACAAGGTGCGCCTGCTGCGCGAACGGCTGGCTCGCGTGCAGCGCCAGCGCACCACCCAGCGCCGCTCGCGCTCGCGCGGCAGCATCCTGTCGGTATCGCTGGTGGGATACACCAACGCCGGCAAATCGACCTTGTTCAATGCCTTGACCCGGGCCGGCGCCTATGCGGCCGACCAGTTGTTCGCCACGCTCGACACAACCACACGGCGTGTGTGGATAGAAGGGGCGGGGCAGGTGGTCGTGTCGGATACTGTCGGCTTCATCCGCGATCTGCCTCCCACGCTTATCGCGGCTTTCCGTGCCACGCTCGAGGAAACGGTACAGGCCGACTTGCTGCTTCATGTGGTGGATGCGTCCAGTCCCCAGCGCGATGAACAGATCGCGGAAGTCAACAAAGTTCTGACCGATATCGGGGCCGATGAAATCCCGCGGATATTGGTGTACAACAAAATCGATTCTGCCGGTTACGCGCCACGGGTGGAGCGTAACGAACATGGTACGATTGCACGAGTTTTTGTCAGCGCCTTGGGGCGCCTGGGTTTAGATGGTTTGCGTGGGGCAATTGTCGAATCTGGTCAAATCGCGGGACATAATGCGTTTAATATCGAAAATGTTTAATTTGAATGACCCAGGTTGGGGGCGTGGCAACAATAACGGCTCCGAACCGCCTCGTCGGCCCAACAAGGGCGACGGCCCGCCGGACCTGGATGAGGTCTGGCGCGATTTCAACAACCGCCTCGGCTCCCTGTTCGGGCGCAAGCCCAAACGCAGCCCGTTCGGCGGCGGCGACAACGGCCCGGGAAATGGCGGCGGCGCCGCGCAGTTTCCCAAGGGCTCGCCCAAGATGGTGGCGGTGATCATTGTCATCCTGATCGGCTTGTGGCTGGCCAGCGGCTTTGTCATCGTCCAGGAAGGGCAGGTTGCCGTGGTGACCAAGTTCGGCAAGTACACCAAGACCTTGCCGCCCGGCCTGCAATGGCGGTTGCCGTATCCCATCGAAAGCCACCAAACGGTCAATATTTCGCAATTGCGCACCTTTGAAGTGGGCTTTCGCGGCACGGCGCGCAACAAGGTTCTGCCTGAATCGCTCATGCTGACGACCGACGAGAACATCGTCGACCTGCAATTCGTGGTGCAGTACCGGTTGATTTCCACCGGCGCGCCCGATTACCTGTTCAAGACCAGCCAGCCCGACGAGTCGGTGCGCCAGGCATCCGAAACCGCCATGCGCGAAATCGTCGGCAAGAAGCCCATGGATTTCGTCCTGTATTCCGGTCGTACCGAAGTGGCCACCGAAGTGCAGAAGCTTGCGCAAAGCATACTGGACCGTTACGAAACCGGCATCCAGATCAGCACGGTCGCCATTCAGAACGTCCAGCCGCCCGAACAAGTCCAAGCGGCCTTCGACGATGCCGTCAAGGCTGGCCAGGATCGAGAGCGCCAGATCAACGAAGGCAATGCCTATTCGAACAAGGTCTTGCCCGAGGCGCAGGGCCAGGTGGCCCGCATGCTGCAGGAAGCCGAAGGCTATCGGGCCAAGGTGATAGGCGACGCTCAGGGCGATACGTCGCGCTTTGCCAGCGTGGAAGCCCAGTACGCGAAGGCTCCCGACATCACCCGCGAACGCATGTATTTGTCGACCATGCAGCAAATTCTGGAGAACACCAGCAAGATCATGGTTGATTCGCAAGCCAGCAATAATATGTTGTACCTGCCCCTGGACAAGATCATGCGCCAGGCCGCCGGCGATCGCGCCACCTTCAGCGGTTCGGTAGAAAGCACGTCCTCGGCAGCGGCCGGCACGACGTTGCCGAACAAGTCGACCGCACCCGCACGCAGCCGCACGCCGGACGCGAACGGGTCCGCGACGAAGTCGCTGTCGGTGAATCCGTATTCTCGCTAGGAGGCCATGATGCAACGTTTTTTCCCTGCTTTAGTCGGCCTGGTCATAGTCCTGGCGGTTCTTTCTTCCTGCGTGTTCGTGGTGCGCGAGCGCGACGCCGCACTGGTGTTTGCCTTGGGCGAGGTGCGCGACACCATCACCGAACCGGGCCTGTATTTCAAGCTTCCTCCGCCGTTCGAGAACGTGGTGCGCCTTGACAAGCGCCTGCAGACCATCGAAACCAGCGATCCTGAGCGCATCCAGACCGCCGAGAAGAAGAATCTGCTTATCGATTCCTTCGTCAAGTGGCGTATTGCCGATCCGCGTCTTTTCTACGTTACCTTCGGCGCCAATGACCGTGCGGCCGTCGAGCGGCTTCAGGCTCAGATTCGCGATGCCTTGAACGCCTCCGTCAACGTGCGCACCGTCAAGGAAGTGGTGTCGAACGAACGCGACACCATCATGCGCGAAGTACTCAGCAACGTCGAAGCGCGCGCCAAGCCGCTGGGCGTCCAGGTGGTCGATGTGCGCCTGCGCCGCATCGACTTTGCGCCCGAGATCTCTGAGTCGGTATACCGCCGCATGGAAGCCGAACGCAAGCAGGAAGCTAACCGGTTGCGTGCCACCGGCGCCGCCGATAGCGAACGCATACGCGCCCAGGCCGATCGCGAGCGTCAGGAATTGCTGGCCAAGGCCTACGCCGAGGCTCAGCAGATCCGAGGCGAAGGCGACGGCAAGGCGGCGGGCATTTATGCTGAAGCCTATGGCAAGAACCCCGAGTTCTACAGCCTGTACAAGAGTCTGGAAGGGTATGCCTCGGCGTTTTCCAGTCGCGACGACGCCCTGGTCCTGAGCCCCAAGTCCGACTTCTTCAAGTACTGGAATTCGGCGTCGGGGACCAAGCCGGCCACGCCCTGAACGTCGCTTAACCGTTCATGAATCCGGCCTGGCGTAGCTTGGTCACGGTTCTTGGGTAAGCTAGCTTTTTAATCGGTCCGGTTCGCCGGGCCGATTTCTTTTTGCTTGCTTGAGTGCTGCTGTTGCTTGGGGCAATCCTCCCTCGTGTTCTTAAGCGCTGCGTCGGGCAGGCCGGGGTAGCGTGACGCCATGGACGTGATGGCGATCCGCGCGACAGCTATTTTGGGGGTAAGTGCCATAGCAAACTAGAATGCCAAGCAAGCAAACCGCCCCGTCGGCGTCAACGAGACGAAAACCGCTCACAGAAATAGGTGGAGAGAGCCGTCAACGACCCGATCGGTATCCAACGCAAACCGCAAACCTCATCGCACGCGTGAGCGCCACAAAAACCCCCGCTCTCCTATGTGAGAGACCGCCCCGGTTTCACTTATTCGCCCCTATCGTTTATACTAACGCGTAAGTTTTGTTTATCTTTACCGCAAGCGACTTGGCGGGCTTACGCCCCAGGTCGCTTTTTGTTTGGTTTTTTTTGTCAAGGTTCTTTTCAGGGCTGCATAATGTCCAACTGGTTGTTGCCGGAAAGTCTGGCCGATATCTTGCCGGCCGAAGCGCGCCGCATTGAAGAATTGCGGCGTGACTTGCTGGATCTGTATCGCGCATACGGTTTCGAACTGGTGGCGCCGCCCTTGGTCGAATATCTGGATTCCCTGTTGTCCGGCACGGGTGGCGACCTGAACCTGCGTACCTGCAAGCTTATCGACCAGCTTTCAGGCCGCACCCTGGGCGTACGCGCCGACATCACGCCGCAAGTGTCGCGCATCGACGCGCACCTGCTCAATCGCGAGGGCGTTACACGCCTGTGCTACTGCGGCACGGTGCTGCACGCGCGCCCCGCGGGCCTATTGTCCGATCGCGAGCTGCTGCAGATCGGCGCCGAAATTTTCGGCCATGCCGGCTTCGAGGCCGATATCCAGATCATCGAACTGGCGCTGGAAAGCGTCAAGCGCGCCGGACTGGTCCAGGCCCGCCTTGATCTGAACCACCCCGGCGTGCTGCGGGCCATCATCGAATCCGATCCCGCGCTTGCCGATCAAGCCAGCGCCATCTTCGATTTACTCAGCACCAAAGACATTCCGGGCCTGGCCGAGCTGGGCGCCCGCCTGCCCGACGTTCAACCCGAAAGCATACAGGCCTTGCTGAAACTGGCTTCGTTATACGGCGGAACCGAGGTCATAGCCAAGGCCCGCCGGCAATTGCCGGCCTTGCCGGGTTTGCGCACAGCGCTCGACGAACTGGAGGCGCTGGTCCGGGCTTTGCCCGAACACGATTTCAGCGTCGATCTGGCCGATATGGGCAGCGGCTACGGCTACCATTCGGGCGTGGTGTTTTCCATTTACGCCCAGGGCTGGCACGATGCGCTGGTTCGGGGCGGCCGCTACGATGGCGTCGGGCGCGCCTTTGGCCGCTCGCGGCCCGCCACCGGCTTCAGCCTGGACTTGCGCAAACTGTCCTCGGGCTTGCCGCCGGCCCCGAGGGCCACGGCCATACGCGCTCCCTGGGGCACCGATGCCGCTCTGGTCGACGCATTGCGGCAATTGCGCAACGCGGGCGAAATCGTGGTGCAGATGCTGCCCGGCCAGCCGCATCAACTGGATGAATTTACCGTTGATCGAGAACTGCTTCTGGATGGCGGGGCATGGAAGGTAAGAGCGATTCACTAGCCCGGCTGGCCGGGCTGTTATATCGTATAAGTTAAATCTACTTTGGCCTTTGCGTCTCTCGGGCCGAATCTTTTTTTGATACGTGACATGAGCAAGAATATTGTTGTGATCGGTACCCAGTGGGGTGACGAAGGCAAGGGAAAAATCGTCGACTGGCTGGCCGAATCGGCACAGGGCGTGGTTCGCTTCCAGGGCGGCCATAATGCGGGGCACACTTTGTGGATCAATGGCAAGAAGACCATTCTTCGCCTGATTCCCTCCGGCATCATGCATCCTCACGTTACCTGCTACATAGGCAACGGCGTGGTGCTCTCGCCCGAGGCCTTGCTGAAGGAAATCGGCGAGCTCGAAGAGGCCGGCCTGGACGTGCGTTCGCGCCTGCAGATTTCGCCCGCCTGCCCACTGATCCTGCCTTACCACATTGCCATCGACCAGGCTCGCGAAGCGCGCAAGGGCGAGGGCAAGATCGGCACCACGGGCCGCGGCATAGGCCCGGCCTACGAAGACAAGATAGGGCGTCGCGCCCTGCGGGTGCAAGATCTGTACGATCCCGAAATTTTCGACGAAAAGCTGGCCGAAACCCTGGACTTCCATAATTTCGTATTGACCAACTACCTGGGCGGCAAAGCCGTTTCGGCCGACGAGGTGCGCGACCAGGCCATGGCCTTGGCGCCCGCCATCAAGCCCATGGTGGCCGACGTTTCAAGCAATCTGCATATCGCCAAGAAGGCAGGCCACAAATTGCTGTTCGAAGGCGCGCAGGGCGCGCTGCTCGATATCGATCACGGCACTTATCCCTTCGTTACCAGCAGCAATTGCATTGCCGGTGCGGCGTCGGCCGGCGCGGGCGTCGGTCCGCAGACGCTGGATTATGTATTGGGTATTGCCAAGGCCTACACCACGCGTGTCGGTTCCGGTCCGTTCCCCACCGAACTGCTCGACGACACCGGCGCCCGCCTGGCGACCGTCGGTAAGGAATTCGGCTCGGTAACCGGCAGGCCTCGCCGCTGCGGCTGGTTCGACGGCGCCGCCATGAAACGCTCGGTCATGATCAACGGCATTTCAGGCTTGTGCATCACCAAACTCGACGTCCTGGACGGGGTCGAGCAGATCAAGATCGGCGTGGGCTATCGCTACAAGGGCGAATTCCTGGATGTCCTGCCCTACGGCGCGCATGCCGCCGCCGAAGCAGAGCCCGTGCTGGAAGAAATGGCCGGCTGGACCGAGTCCACCGTGGGCATTACCGAGTACGACAAGCTGCCCGTGAATGCGCGCCGCTACCTGGAACGCATTTCCGAGGTCTGCGATGTGGCCATCGACATGGTGTCCACCGGCCCGGACCGCATGGAAACCATCGTGTTAAGGCACCCCTTCAACGGATAACCGCCATTGCGGATATGCCTGCACGCGCCGCAGCCCATAGCCGGGTTGCGGCTTTTTTGCAGCGGCGGCGCCGCGCGTGCGGGCTGAATGGGGCGCTGGGGCCGGCAAACGCTTTGCCCGAGCGGGAATAGGGGTTTATTATTACGCTCCTTGCAAATAAACCCGGAATAGGGAATTTACCGTCTTATGAATCTGCCGCCGAACACGGATCGCGACCTTTGGGTCAGTTGGGATCAATACCATGCCCTCATCGAGCGATTGGCCTTGAATGTCCATGAGTCCGGATGGCAGTTCGACAAGATCGTGTGCCTGGCCCGGGGCGGAGTGCGCGTGGGCGACATACTGTCCCGCATTTACGATATGCCCCTGGGCATATTGGCCACCAGCAGCTATCGCGAGGCCGCGGGCACGCAGCAGGGACAGCTCGATATCGCCCAGTTCATCACCATTACCCGTGGAACCCTGGACGGCAAGGTGTTGCTGGTTGACGACATGGTCGATACCGGCATGACCTTCAATCGTGTCCGCGACCATCTGCAATCGCAGTTCCCCGCCATTACCGAACTGCGGACCGCCGTACTGTGGTGGAAGGGGCATTCGCAGGCGTCGCCCGATTATTTTGTTGAAAAACTGCCGACCAACCCCTGGATACATCAGCCTTTCGAGGACTACGACAGCATACGTCCCCATCAATTGGAAGCCTGGGTGCGCAAGGGCGTTCGCAGTTGAAGCCGCTTCCGGCGGCCTGCAAGGGTGGCGGACAGCCGTAAAAGCTGTTTTCATGCTAGAATCACAGGTTGTCGTTTGTCCACTAACTAATTTTTAACCTTCAAGGCTTAAGATTACATGCCTATCGTTCGTCTGAAAGAAAACGAGCCCTTTGAAGCCGCTCTTCGCCGCTTCAAGCGCACCATCGAAAAAATCGGCCTTTTGACCGAGCTGCGCTCGCGCGAATTTTACGAAAAGCCCACGGCAGAACGTAAACGCAAGCATGCCGCCGCCGTCAAGCGCCACTACAAACGCATCCGCAGCCAACAACTGCCTCCGCGTCTGTATTGATTGATACCTGAATCATTTGTTCAGGAACTTCTCGCCCGAGTTGATGTTGTCGATGTCGTCGGGCGATACGTACAGTTGCGCAAGGGCGGGGCCAATTTACTTGGCCTGTGCCCCTTCCACAACGAAAAAAGCCCCTCGTTCACGGTAAGCCCGACCAAGCAGTTCTATCACTGTTTTGGTTGTGGAGCCCATGGCAGCGCCATATCTTTCCTGATCGAGCATACCGGGGCCAGTTTTCCCGAAGCAGTCCGCTCACTGGCGTCCAGCGCCGGCATGACCGTGCCCGAGGAATCGCGCAGCCCCAGGCAGCGCGCCGCCGACAAGCGGCGCAAGGAAGAGGTCTCGCGCCACCAGCAGGTGCTGGACATGGCGCAGGCGCATTATCAGCGCGAGCTCAAGCAGTCGCAGGCGGCCATACGCTATCTGAAGCAGCGTGGGCTTTCCGGCGAAATCGCGGCGCGCTTCGGCCTGGGCTGGTCTGGAACCGATCGGCGCGGGCTATCCACCGTTTTTCCGCAGTATGAAGACGCCGTGCTGGTCGAATCCGGCCTGGTGATCGAGTCGGAGGACGGCCGGCGCTACGACCGTTTTCGCGAAAGAATCATGTTTCCCATACGCAACACACGTGGGAGCATTATCGGATTCGGCGGGCGCATCATCGGCAAGGGCGAGCCCAAGTACCTGAATTCGCCCGAGACCAATCTGTTTTCCAAAGGCCATGAGCTGTACGGGCTTTGGGAGGGGCGAGCCGGCATCCGCAGCGAAGGCTACGTATTGGTTGTCGAGGGCTATATGGACGTGGTGGGCCTGGCCCAGCACGGCCTGGCCAATGCCGTGGCAACGCTCGGCACCTCGACCACGCCTTTTCATATCCAGAAGCTGCTGCGCGCCAGCAGCAAGATCGTGTTCAGCTTCGACGGCGACAAAGCGGGCAGGAAGGCGGCCTGGCGCGCGCTGAACACCTGCCTGCCGCTGGTGCGCGACGATGTATCGATGCGCTTCCTGTTCCTTCCGTCCGAACATGATCCCGATTCCTACATCAAGGAATACGGCGCGGAGGCATTCAAGGCGACGGTATCCGAAGCTGTGCCCCTGTCGCGCTTCATGCTTGACGAACTGGCTTCTCGCCATGCCATGCACGAAGCGGAAGGGCGTGCCGCTTGCGTACACGAGGCCAAGCCGTTGCTGGCTTTGCTTCCCGAAAGCACCTTGCGGGTCCAGATCGAGCGAGAGTTCGCCAAGCTGGTTCAGCTCACGCCCGAAGAGCTCGCCCAGATGATCCAGGACTTGCCGGCCGCGCCGGTGCCTTCGGAGGCCTCCGAGCCTGCTCGCGGGGATCACAGCTCTCATTTCGGCGGGGAAGAGCCTCCGGGCTTCATGGATGGCCCGGGTTTCGATCCCGGCGAGCCTCATTTTTATCCCGGTGAATCCGACCCCATGGAGCATCCGGCGCCGGGTCGGGGTGGCGGCCGCAAGCCTGATACGGCCCGACCGGGCGCGGCCCGACGCAATCACAAAGTCCGGACGGTGACGCCTATGGCCAAGCGTCTGTTGCGTTTGTTGCTGGCGCATCCCGAACTGGTCGCCAGCCTGGGGGATCAGCAGCTTGAAATTCTGGAACACGGCCCCCATCTTGTACTTGTACGCGATTTAATCACCCTGGCCAATCTAAGCGGAGCGCGCCACGCGGGAGCCTTATTACAGGCGGCCGACCCGGGATCCGATCTCCAGGCCGTGCTGGATTCCCTGACGCCTGAATTGCTTGCCCAGGAAGATTTGCCGGATCCACAAGCCGAATGGAACGACGCTTTGCGACGCATAGAGCTCGAAGCCATTAAAGCCGAACAGTCGGCACTGGTGGAAGATGGCATGAAAGATGAATTTTCACGTAAAAGGTATCAAGAATTGACGCGGCGAATAGCACTGTTGCAAGGTGCATCTTCGCGTTAAAGTACGGTAAAATAGAGAGTTTTCGCGAAGACGCGACATGCTTGCCCCAAGCACGAAGAGCGTCGTAACATTTAGACTGACCGGCTAGCCCCTTTCGCCTTGCAACGACCATTAAAGCGTCAAGGATTATCTTATTTGGGCTGCATGGGTTTATATGGATGTTATCGACGCGGTATGTTGAGTCTTCACGATGAGTAAGTTCTGCCCTGCAGCACTCGCTGGCTTTGGCCATCGGGTGTTTTTGCGCCTACGGAAGCGACTATGACCCAAGTTACTGGTAAAACCCCCCCGGTGTCCGAGAAGACTGCGATAGCAACAAAAACTGTGGCGGCCAGCAAAAGTGCCGACAAGACAGCAGTAAAGGTTGGGGGAAGCGCCACCGCCCAGAAAGCGACCGCCGTCAAGGCTGCGGCCAAGAAAGCGCCGGCCAAGAAGGCTGTCGCATCCAAGACGGTCGCCAAGAAAGCGGCCCCCACGACGGCTGCCGCCGATAAGAAGCCGGTCGCGAAAACCGCTGCCAAGCCGGCGGACGGCGCCGTGGCGAAGAAGGCCGCCAAAGGCCCCGCCAAGGTGCCTACGGGGCGCCGTCCCGGCCGCCCCGCCAAGAACGCCAACAACGATTCAGCCGATTTCAACGATGACGATTCGGGCGACGCCGAGGTCATCCCCGAGCTCAAGCCCCTGCCCAAGCGCGGCAGCAAGCGCGGCAAGGGCGACAAGGACGTTCCCGCGCGCAACCAGATGACGCCCGAAGAGCAGGAAGCGCGCCGCAACCGCCTGAAGGTCCTGATCAAGCTGGGCAAGGATCGCGGCTACCTGACGTACGGCGAGATCAACGATCACCTGCCCGACGACCTGGTCGACGCCGAAGCCATCGATGGCATCATCAGCACATTCAGCGACATGGGCATCTCGGTCTACGACCAGGCTCCCGACGCCGAAACCCTGCTCATGAGCGACAATGCGCCCGTCGCATCCAGCGATGACGACGTCGAGGACGAAGCCGAAGCGGCATTGACGACGGTCGATTCCGATTTCGGCCGCACCACCGATCCCGTGCGCATGTACATGCGTGAAATGGGGACGGTCGAGCTGCTGACCCGCGAAGGCGAGATCGAAATCGCCAAGCGCATCGAAGACGGCCTGAAGCACATGGTCATGGCCATTGCCGCCTGCCCGACCACGGTCAACGAGATCCTGCAGTACGTGCAGCGCGTCCGCGATGGCGCGGCCCAGATCGATGAAGTCGTCGACGGCCTGATAGACCAGGAAGGCGAGGAATACGCCGGTGCCGGCGTTTCGGTCGACAACGACGAGAACGAAGACGGCCCGGCCGGCGGCATGAGCAGCAAGCAGCTGGAATACCTGCGCACCAAGGCGTTGAAGAAGTTCGAGGTCATCAACGAATGGTTCAGCAAGATGCGCAAGGCGTTCGAGCGCGACGGCTACCAGGCCCAGGAATACATCCAGGCTCAGGAAGCGATACTGAACGAACTGATGGGTGTGCGGTTCACGGCCAAGATGGTCGAGAAGCTGGCCGATACCCTGCGCGAGCAGGTGGCTGAAGTACGCAAGCTCGAACGTGCCGTGCTGCACGCCTGCGTGGACCGTGCCGGCATGCCGCGCGCCTACTTCATCAAGGCCTTCCCGGGCAACGAAACCAACCTGAACTGGGTGCTGGACGAAGTGGCGGCCGGCCATCCGTATTCGGAAACGCTCGAGCGCCATATTCCCGCCGTCCAGGAAATCCAGCAAAAGCTGATCGACCTGCAATCCGCCGTGGTGCTGCCGCTGAAAGACCTCAAGGACGTCAACAAGCGTATGGCCACCGGCGAGGCCAAGGCCCGCAAGGCCAAGCGCGAAATGACCGAGGCCAATCTGCGACTGGTCATTTCCATTGCCAAGAAGTACACCAACCGCGGCTTGCAGTTCCTGGATCTCATCCAGGAAGGCAATATCGGCTTGATGAAAGCGGTGGACAAGTTCGAGTATCGCCGCGGCTACAAGTTCTCCACCTACGCCACATGGTGGATACGGCAGGCCATCACGCGCTCGATCGCCGACCAGGCCCGCACCATCCGTATTCCGGTGCACATGATTGAAACGATCAATAAAATGAATCGTATCAATCGCCAGATTCTGCAGGAGACCGGCGCCGAGCCCGATCCCGCGACCCTGGCCCAGAAAATGGACATGCCCGAAGACAAGGTGCGCAAGATCCTGAAGATCGCCAAGGAACCCATTTCGATGGAAACCCCGATCGGCGACGACGATGATTCCCATCTGGGCGATTTCATCGAAGACACGGGCACCTTGTCGCCGTCCGAATGGGCCTTGCATGGCTCCATGCGCGATGTCGTCAAAGAGGTCCTGGACTCGCTCACGCCGCGTGAAGCCAAGGTTTTGCGCATGCGTTTCGGCATCGAAATGAGCACCGACCAGACCCTGGAAGAAGTCGGCAAGCAGTTCGACGTCACGCGCGAGCGTATTCGTCAGATCGAGGCCAAGGCATTGCGCAAGCTGCGCCATCCCAGCCGCGCCGACAAGCTCAAGAGCTTCCTTGAAGGGCAGTAAGCCTTAAATAGGCTAGGCGAAAAAGCGGCATGCTTCGGCATGCCGCTTTTTTTTGCGCGCGGCCTTATGTTCATAGTTTACGTATACTGCACGTAGACTGAATTCAACGCATTTCTATAATGTTTTATTTGGAAGCCTGCATGCCGCTCAGGACTCATTCGTTCACCGCTTTCTGCACCGCCGCGCTGGCATCCGCAAGCATGCTTGCCGCATCGGCACAGGCCTGCACGCGCTTTGTCTACCATGGCGCGGGCGATGAGGTCATCACAGCGCGTTCCATGGACTGGAAAACGGATGTCGGAACGAATCTGTGGGTATTTCCGCGCGGCATGCAGCGTTCCGGAGAGGCGGGGCCAAACTCGATTCAGTGGACGTCGAAATACGGCAGCGTAATAGCGTCGGGCTACGATATCTCCACCACGGATGGCTTGAACGAGGCCGGCCTGGTCGCCAATGTGCTGTGGCTCGTGGAATCCTCTTATCCGGAATACGACGGCACGACGCCCGGTCTGTCGATTGCCGCCTGGGCGCAGTATGTCCTTGATAACTTTGCCACCGTTCAGGCTGCAGTGGATGTCCTGCGCAAGCAGCCTTTCACCCTGGTAACGGACAATGTGCCTGGCGAAAAACGGCTCGCCACTTTACATCTCTCGCTTTCGGATGCTTCGGGCGACAGTGCAATTATTGAATATATCGATGGCAATCAGGTCATTCACCATAGCCGCAGCTATCAAGTCATGACCAATTCGCCGCTCTTCGAAAAACAGATTGCCATGGAGGAGTACTGGAAGCAGATTGGCGGAACCGTCATGTTGCCCGGCACGAACCGTGCCTCTGACAGGTATGCGCGCGCCATGTTTTACGTGAACGCAATTCCGAAAAGTACGAACGAAATCGAATCCATCGCCAGCGTCTTTTCGGTGATCCGCAATGTTTCCGTCCCCTATGGCCTCACTACGCCTGACCAGCCCAATATTTCTTCGACGCGCTGGCGCACGGTCGCCGACCAGAAGCGCAAACGGTATTTTTTTGAATCGGCGTTGACACCGAATGTTTTTTGGGTCGATCTGGATAAACTGGATTTTTCGGAGAAGACGGGAAAGGTCTTGACGCTTGATTTGGGTCCCAATCAGGCAAGCATCTACTCCGGCATGGCCAACGATCAATTCAAGCAGGCTGAGCCATTCAAATTTCTGGGGCTTTGAGTGTTGGCTGGTCGAGATCGGACTGGATGCCTCTTCAGCCTGATCTGGCCCGGTCTTTGTTTAGCAGTCGATTTTTTTTAAGGATTATTGTGAGCAAAGTAAAAAGCATAGCCGTCATCGTCGGCAGTTTGCGCAAGGATTCGATCAATCGCAAGGTGGCGCAGGGCTTGATCGGGCTGGCGCCCGATACCCTGTCGATGGAGATCGTCGAGATCGGGCATCTGCCCTTGTACAACCAGGATTACGACGCGGATTCCCCCGCGCCTTACACCGAATTCCGGAACGCGATAGCGGCGGTGGACGGCGTGCTGTTCGCCACGCCCGAACATAACCGGTCGATGCCCGCAGCCATGAAGAATGCCGTGGATATCGGGTCCAGGCCCTATGGCAAGAGCGTCTGGAGCGGCAAGCCCGGCGCCATCATCAGCGCGTCGCCGTCGATGCAGGGCGCGTACGGAGCAAGCCAGCACCTGCGCCAGTCGCTGACCTGCCTGAACATCTATTGCATGCCCAATCCCGAGACCTATCTTAGCCAGGCCGACAAGCTGTTCGACCCTGCCGGCGAGCTGACAGAAACGGGACAAGCCCTGCTCAAACGGTTTATGGACGCTTATGCGCAGTGGGTGGCGCGTTTCTAGAGCGAGCCAGATAGCGGTAAAGCGTGCTGCGATGCACGCCCAGTATGCCGGCGGCCTTGCTGATGTTGTGTCGGCATTCATCGAGGACGCGCTGTATGGCTTGCTCGTTGATGTCGCGCAGGGTTGCGTCGGCCGAGTCCGCGGCGAGGGATTGGATACCGTGCCTGGCTTGCGCATCGGCATCGGACATCGGCTGTACCCTGGGCGATTCGCCTACCCGGATCTCGTGGGGCAGGTCGGCGGCCTGGACCAGACTGCCGGCCGGCTTCAGGAAAAGCACATTGCGCAGCGTGCTTTGCATTTCGCGGTAATTGCCGGGCCATGCGTAGTCCGCCAGCGCATCCAGCGCGGAATCGGCCAGCGTCATGGCGCGTTCGGCGCCGCCCAGGCGAGCAAATTCCCGGCATAGAAACTGGCGCAGTCCGCCGCGCTCGCGCAGGGGCGGCAAGGTCGCCTTGTAGTCTTGAAGACGATAAAACAGATCGGCTCGGAAGGCGCCGTCCCGTATCATGGCTGCCAGATTCCGGTTGCTTGCGCTGATGACGCCGAACGAAACCGGAATACGCTTGTCCGACCCCAGCGGTTGCACCTCGCGTTCCTGCAATGCGCGCAGCAAGCGGGTCTGCAGCAGCAAAGGCATATCGCCGATCTCATCCAGGAAAAGAATGCCGCCATGGGCCTCGCGCAGACGTCCCAGCGAGCCCTCGCGCCGCGCCCCGGTGAATGCGCCCGCCTCGTAGCCGAACAATTCGGATTCAATCAGGCCCTCGGGCAGGGCGCCGCAATTGACGGCCACGAAGGGACCGCCCCTCCATTCGCTGCGTGCGTGCAGATGACGGGCGAAGATTTCTTTACCGGCTCCCGTTTCGCCTTGCAGCAAGATGGCCAGCCCCGCGCTCATGGCGCTTAGGGCGTGAGTCAGGATCTGGTCCACATCCCGGCCCAGCGCGGGTAGTTCAGCCTGCCTGTTTGCCGGGCTTGCGGCGGCAGGGCGGGCCGGACGCGGGTTGATTTGGACTAAGGGTGTTTTTCCGACCGAGGCGATGCTATTTCTGCCGTGTCGCAAGCTAGCCAGCAGCGACATGCCGGATCGGGTATGGACGGGTTTTGGCGCTTCGTCCAGTCCGGACCAGCCTTCCATCCAGGCATGGATCGAGCTGTTCAGCAGGCTCCAGTCGGTTTCCAGCAAATGCAGGGCTGCGGCGTTGGCGCCCACTATGCATTCATCTTCGAGCAGCAAAATGGCGCGCTCGGTGGAGTCCAGCAAGGACGATTGGCGCTGAAAAACCAGCTTGTGCAGGCGTGCATCGGTGTTGTCCAGCAAGCGGTTGCTGATCTGGGTGGCGCACATCTGCGCCAGTCCAAGGGCATAGGCGTGCAAGGTGGTGGCTTCGCTGGAAATATCCAGCACACCCAGGATTTCGCCGCGCGGGGAAAGGATGGGCGCCGCATGGCAACTGAGTATGCTGTTCAGTTCAAGGAAATGCTCGCGGCCGTGGACGCGTGTGGCGGCCCCGTCGATCAGCGCCGTGCCGATGGCGTTGGTTCCCCGCAGTGACTCGGCCCAACTGACTCCCGGCCGCAAGGCGACGCGCTCGGCCTTGCGCAGAAATTCGGTGCTGCCGGCTTCCTGCAGGATGACGCCGGCCGCGTCGGCCAGCAGGACGACGCTTTTGGCGCTGGCGACCAGTGCCGCCAGAGTTTCGAGTTCGGGCTGGGCCGCCTGGAGGACAGGCGCATGCTGTTCGCGGCGTGCCTGAAGGTCGGCGCGCGGCATGGGGTCGGGATCGGCATGCAGGGTCGAGTCGATGGCGGCACAGCGTTCCCATGAGCGTTGAATGGCTGCGGCCCAATGAGCGGCGGCATGTCCATGCAGGGATCGTGATACGGCGGGCGTGAGCGAGTTCATGCCGTAAGGTCTCCGGAGTGTCGCGTTATGCGCCGGGGCTGTCGCAAACCCGGTCAACGGATGTCGCGTTGTGCGACAACTGTCTGTTTGAAAAAGATTGTTCCTGTCAGCGGAGTCGCGGGAACAGTTCAACCATACTCCTTTCGCCGCGCCTTGCCTATCCGGCGCAGCGCTGGCATGCATATTGCTTTGACCGGAATACGGCTCCGTACTGCACGGCGCCTTTAATGACCAGGAGACAAGCATGGATCTGACCCAATTGAAGTACTTCGGCATTGATGTCGAATTCCCCTATAAGCGCCACTATGAAAACTATATCGGCGGCAAATGGGTGCCGCCCGTGGCGGGAAATTACTTCGACAACGTTTCGCCGATAAGCGGCGAAACATTCTGCGAAGTGCCGCGTTCGGATGCGGCCGACATCGAATTGGCGCTGGATGCCGCGCATGCCGCCCGCCGCAAGTGGGGCGAAACCTCGACCACGGAGCGCGCCAACATTTTGCTGCGCATCGCCGACAAGATGGAACAGAATCTGAAGGTGCTTGCCGTGGCGGACTCCATCGACAATGGCAAGCCGCTGCGTGAAACCATGGCGGCCGACGTGCCCCTGGCCATCGATCACCTGCGCTATTTCGCCGGTTGCATACGCGCGCAGGAAGGGGGCATCTCCGAGATCGACAACGACACCGTGGCCTATCATTTCCATGAACCCATGGGGGTGGTGGGGCAAATCATTCCATGGAATTTCCCCTTGCTGATGGCTGCATGGAAGCTTGCGCCGGCGCTGGCCGCTGGCAACTGCGTCGTGCTCAAGCCGGCCGAACAGACCCCCGCATCCATACTGGTGCTGGCGGAGCTGATCGGCGACCTGCTGCCGCCGGGCGTGCTGAATATCGTGAACGGTTTCGGCAAAGAGGCCGGCCAGGCGCTGGCAAGCAGCGATCGCATCGCCAAGCTGGCCTTCACGGGCTCCACGCCCACCGGCAAGCATATCCTGCATGCCGCGGCCGACAACCTCATTCCCACCACCGTCGAGCTGGGTGGCAAGAGTCCCAATATTTTCTTTGCCGACGTCATGGATCACGACGATGCATTTTTCGACAAGGCTTTGGAAGGGCTGGCGATGTTTTCGCTGAACCAGGGCGAAGTATGTACCTGCCCATCGCGCGTACTCATACAAGAGTCGATATACGACAAGTTCATCGAACGGGCGGTCAAGCGTGTCGAGGCGATCAAGACAGGCCATCCGCTGGATAGCAAGACGATGGTGGGAGCCCAGGTATCGCAGGTGCAAATGGACAAGATACTGTCCTACATCGATATCGGACGGCAGGAGGGAGCGCAATGCCTGACCGGAGGCGCGCGCAATGCGCCGGGCGAAGGCCTGGATGGCGGATTCTATGTGAAGCCCACGCTCTTGTTCGGCAATAACAGCATGCGCGTATTCCAGGAGGAAATCTTCGGTCCCGTGGCATCGGTCATGACCTTCAAGGATGAAGAGCACGCCCTGGAACTGGCCAACGACACCTTCTATGGCCTGGGCGCCGGCGTATGGACGCGCGACGGTACGCGCGCCTATCGCATGGGCCGCGGGATCCAGGCGGGCAGAGTATGGACCAACTGCTATAACCTGTATCCCGCTCATGCCGCTTTCGGCGGCTACAAGAAGTCGGGCATAGGCCGCGAAAACCACAAGATGGCCTTGTCGGCATACCAGCAAACGAAGTGCCTTCTGGTCAGCTATAGTCCGAACGCACTGGGCTTCTTCTAAACCGCAAGGGCGCGCTAGCCTCGGCGAGCGCGGGCCCGGAGCTTCGATCGGTCATGGTCGGCGCTCCGGGCCTTTGTTTTTGCTTTATCATCGATAAACGACAGTAACGGTCATACGCGTACGGAGGCGACTCATGGCTTGGTCCATCGATTTGAACTGTGACATGGGCGAGAGCTTTGGCGCCTGGAAAATGGGCCAGGATGAAGAGATCCTTCCCTATGTGACCTCGGCCAATATCGCTTGCGGCTTTCATGCCGGAGACCCCGCAACCATGCGCAAGACCGTCGCCGCGGCCATCCGGCACGGCGTGGCGCTGGGCGCGCATCCGGGCTTGCCCGATCTGGCCGGTTTCGGCCGCCGCAATATGGATATCAGTCCCGAGCACGCCTACGACATCGTGGTGGTGCAGGTGGGCGCCTTGGCCGGCGTGGCCGCCAGCCAGGGCGGCCGGCTTCGTCACGTAAAAGCCCATGGCGCGCTGTACAACATGGCCGCCGGGAACGCCGAGCTGGCGGCCGCCATCGCTCAGGCGGTGCATGATGTGGACCCATCGCTGGTGCTTTATGCGCTGGCCTCAAGCGTGCAGGTCGACGCGGCCCGGAGTGCGGGGCTGACCGTGGCGCAGGAAGTGTTCGCCGACCGTACCTACCAAAGCGACGGCTCGCTGACGCCGCGCAAGCAGCCCAATGCCATGATCGAAGACCCCGATGCGTCCATACGCCAGGTGCTGCGCATGATCAAGGATGGGAAGGTCGGTACCGTTCAGGGCGCGGACATCGATGTCGATGCCGACACCTTGTGCATCCATGGCGATCAGCCCGGAGCCGTGGTATTTGCCAAGGCCATACGCAAGGCGCTCGAGGCTGAAGGGATCACGGTCGGTTTCGGCAAGTCATGAGGCCTGGCTGCGGCGCCGCGCTATTGCGTGGACGCACAGTCCAAACACAAGGCCCCAGAAGGCGCTGCCTATACCCATGAAGGCCATGCCCGAAGCCGTGCATATGAAGGTAACCAGCGCGGCTTCGCGGCCATGCTCATCGGCCAGCGCGCCGGCCAGGCTGCCGCCTATGGTGCCCAGCAAGGCCAGGCCGGCGATCGCCGCGACCAGCTCGGTCGGGAAGGCGGCGAACAGGCCCACCACCGTCGCGCCGAAGACGCCCGTGAACAAATAGAAAACACCGGCCCAGACCGAGGCCAGATAGCGTCGGGAGGGATCGGGGTCGGCGTCTTTGCTCATGCAGATGGCGGCGGTAATGGCGGCAAGGTTGAAGGAGAAGCCGCCGAAGGGTCCCAGGATCAAGCCGGCGGCGCCGGTCCAGCCTATCAGCGGTGAGGCGGGCGTCTCGTAGCCATTGGCCCGCAGCACGGCCAGCCCCGGCACGTTCTGCGATGTCATGGTCACAATGAACAGGGGAATGCCCACGCCGATCAGGGCCGATACCGAGAAATCGGGCGGCATCAGCAAGGGCGTTGCCGGCGTCCAACTCAAGGCTTCTAGGTGGATCAGGCCCAGCGAGCCGGCGGACAGCATGCCCACCGCCAGCGACAAGGGAACGGTGTAGCGCGGCAGCCAGGCCCGGCCCAACAGGAAGGCAATGAACATCAGGCCCACCATCAGCCATTGGGTCTGCATGGCGGTAAACAGATCCATGCCGAAACGTATCAGTATGCCGGCCAGCATGGCGGCGGCGATATGCCGGGGCACATACTGCATGATCTTCTGGAACCAGCCCGTAATGCCGCTGATCGTGATCAGCAGAGACGAAAACAGAAACACGCCGATGGCCTGACTCATGGTCAGGCCCGATAGGCTGGTGACCAACAACGCCGCGCCCGGTGTGGACCAGGCGGTCAGAATCGGGCTGCGGTAACGCAAGGACAGGCCTATGCAGCTGGCTCCCATGCCTATGCCCAGCGCCCACATCCATGAGTTCAGTTCGGCGGGCGTGGCGCCCGCGGCGCTGGCCGCCTGGAAGATAATCGCCACCGAACTGGTATAGCCAACCAGCACGGCGATGAAGCCGGCGGAAATATGCGAAATCTTGAACCAGTTGCCCACAGATGCCCGACCCTTATTATTTGAATTGTCAGTGAAGACGTGAAGGTGGCTATGCTAGCACTGTTGGCTGTTACCGCTAGTACGGTCTCGGGCGCCGCGTTGTAATACGAATAGGCGATCTGTGGGCAGTGCCTTAGAGCGTTTGATTTTCACATCTCTTGTATTTATTGATTCTTCATATTTTTGTAACTACAATAAATAGAGCCATGAAAATCACATTCGATCCGGTAGTATTTACGCAGCGTAGCGGTTCCATGCATATCATTAGCATGCGTAAAGCAAACAGCAGAGAGGTGCGAAATTATGTCCGGCAAACATAAACTGACTGTCCCCGGCAGATTGGAGGATGCCGCGATAGATACGGGTATTGCAGCCGACCCGGATACTTATGAGTTGACCGAAGCCGAATTCGGGAAGTTGAGAAAGGTGGGGCGGCCGCGCCTTTCATCTCCAAAAGTGGCATTAACAGTACGTTATGACGCTGATATCATTGCGGCGTTCAAGTCGGGAGGCGAGGGCTGGCAAACACGCATGAACAATGCGCTGCGAGACTGGCTGCGTACGCACCGAGCCTGACGTCAGATGCCCTGGCCATTCTCCAGCACTTCCGTGAACGTCTCGATGAATGCCTTGCTGCGAGCGGGCAGCAGGCGCCGGCCGGGCGTTGCGCACCATACGGTCATGGTGGGTAGCTGCCAATCGGGCAATATGCGCGTAAGAAGGCCTTGCTCCACCAAAGGGCTTGCATAGCGTTCGGACAAGCCTACTATACCCATGCCCTCCACGGCCAGCGTGCGCTGCAGTCCCAGTGAATTTGCCGACACGGTGCTGTCCGGGAAGCCTTCCCTGTGCTCGTTTCCGCGGGACAGCCTCCACGGCTGCGGTTCGCCGTTGCTGGTTATCAGCACCAGCCCCGCATGACGGAGCAGGTCTGAAGGGTCGGTCGGGGTGCCGCGCCCGGCCAGATAGCCTGGGCTTGCATACAGGCCGTTGTGCAGTGTCGTAAGCTTTCTGGCAACCAGCGTGCTGTCGTCGGGCAACTGGTTGGCAATGCGGATGGCAACGTCGAAACGTTCGGCGATAAGGTCCACGCGCCGCGATGACAGATCCAATTCGAGCCGGACCTGCGGGTATGTTTTCGCAAACCGGGTCAGGAAGGGTACGAGTTCCAGTTCATGGAATTCGGGTGGCAGCGATACCCTTAAGGTGCCCTGCGGCGTTTCCTGTTGATGCAGGGCCAGCGCGGCGGCGGCTTCGGTTTCATCCACCAGTCGCTTGGCATGCTTGAGCATGCTTTCCCCGAATTCGGTAATTGCCAGCCTGCGTGTGCTGCGTGTCAGCAGGCGCTGGCCCAGCAGGCTTTCAAGTGCGGTAATGCGCCGCGACAAAGTGGACCTGGGAAGCCCGGTACGCTCGGACGCGCGCGAGAAACTGCCCGCTTCGACGATGCGGGCAAACAGGATGAGGTCGTTGGCATTCAAGCTCATATTCCGCTTTATTGTTCCATAATTGGAATTATTATATCCACCGTTGACCCTTCTAGTCTGATTTTCATTCTAATAGAATAGGTAAGCGCTAGGCCCCGTACTACCTTCGATGGAGCCGGAAGCGATTCAACAACCTTTAATCACGACTGGAATTATTCAAATGGCAAAAGTACTGGTTCTTTATTATTCGGCGTATGGGCACATAGAAACGATGGCCAAGGCGGTGGCCGAAGGCGCGCGCGGCACGGGCGCCACGGTCGATATCAAGCGCGTTCCGGAGCTGGTCCCCGAGGCGGTCGCCAAGGCGTCCCATTACAAGCTGGATCAGGAAGCGCCCATTGCCAAAATCGAAGAGCTCGAACAGTACGATGCCATCATTGTTGGAACCGGTACGCGCTTTGGCCGCATGTCGTCGCAGATGGCTAATTTTCTGGACCAGGCCGGCGGCCTTTGGGCGCGCGGCGCGCTGAACGGTAAAGTGGGTGGCGCCTTTACATCGACCGCCACGCAGCACGGCGGCCAGGAAGTCACCTTGTTCTCCATCCTGACCAACCTGATGCACTTCGGCCTGATCACCGTCGGCTTGCCATACAGTTTCCAGGGCCAGATGACCCTGGACGAAATAACCGGCGGAAGCCCCTACGGCGCCACCACCCTGACCGGCGGCGACGGTTCGCGCCAGCCTTCGGAAAACGAATTGGCGGGCGCGCGCTTCCAGGGCGAGCATATCGCCCAGGTGGCCAACAAGCTGTTCGGCTAATCCCGCGTCGGGCCCTGGCGGCCCGCGCTCCATGGCTCCACGGCCTTGCTATTATGCAAATGCATGGCAGGGCGGAGCGCTTAATCGATCGGGAGAAACATCATGGGTCTGTTGGTGGACGGAAAGTGGACCGATCAGTGGTACGACACCTCGAGCACGGGGGGCAATTTCGTGCGTAGCGATACGCAGTTCCGCAATTGGATTACCCCCGATGGCGCTCCCGGTCCCAGTGGCCACGGCGGTTTTCCCGCTCAGGCAGGGCGTTATCATTTGTATGTATCGCTGGCCTGTCCATGGGCGCATCGCACCTTGATCTTTCGCGCCCTGAAAGGCCTGGAAGACATGATAGGAGTCTCGACGGTCCATCCCTATATGGGTGAAAACGGCTGGACGTTCGAGCCCGCGCCTGGTGTCGTGTCCGATCCATACGGCCAGGCCGATTATCTGTACGAAGTTTATCTGCGGGCCCGGCCAGACTACACCGGCCGCGTAACCGTGCCTGTGTTGTGGGATTCTCACCAGAATGCCATCGTGAACAATGAATCATCCGAAATCATCCGGATGTTCAATTCCGCCTTCGACGGACTGGGCGCCAGGCCCGGCGATTATGCGCCGGCCGATATGCTTGCGCGCATCGATGCCATCAACGCACACGTTTATGAAACGATCAACAATGGGGTATACAAGGCCGGCTTTGCGACAGACCAGGGGGTTTACGAGCGCGAGGTCCGTAAGCTGTTCGACTCGATGGATGGGCTTGAGTCCCTGCTTGCCGGTCAACGCTATTTGCTCGGTCAGCGCATCAGCGAAGCGGACTGGCGCCTGTTCACGACGCTGATTCGCTTTGATGCCGTGTATCACGGCCACTTCAAATGCAATCTTGGAAGGCTGGTCGATTACCCCAACTTGTGGGCGTATACACGCGAACTTTATCAATGGCCGGGCGTTGCCGCCACGCTGAACCTTCAGCACATCAAGCAGCATTACTATTGCAGCCATCGCACTATTAATCCCAATGGCATCGTGCCGGCGGGACCGGTGCTGAATCTTGACGACCCGCATGGGCGCGGACACTTGCCCGCCATAACAGCCTGAGTTGCGCAGGCGCGCCTGATTGCAGGCATTGAATTTGCTGCTGAATCATATCCACTTAGCTTTCATCCAGCTTAACGAGGAATGATCATGCCTAGCACGCAACGAAGCGCCGCCCTGATTGCAGCCGTATGCCTTAACGGGCTCTTTGGAATCGCCTTGCTGATAGGCGGCATATGGCTCGCGGCCCTTGGCGGCTCATGGTATTACTTGCTGTCGGGAGCCGTCCTGATTGCAATCGCCATCATGCTGGCAAAGCGTATACCTGAAGCGCTTTGGCTTTATGCCTTGCTTGTCGTGGCCACGGTGGCGTGGGCCTTGTGGGAAGCGGGCCTGGACTGGTGGCCCCTGGCCGCGCGCGGCGATGTGCTCTTTCTGCTCGGCCTGTTTCTATTGACGCCATGGGTTACGCGGTCTCTCGTTCGCCGCAAGCGGGCCAATCATGAAGCACAGATGCAGCATGAGGCGGCGGCGCGGCGCGCCGCCTGGCCCTTGGTGCTGTCCCTGGGATTGTTCCTGCTTGTCGCGATTGCCTCGTGGTTTGTGGACCCGCATAAGATCGAAGGCGAGCTGCCCGCCGCGCGTGCGCAGCTTGCCGCCGATGCCGAAGGTGTTCCAGCGGGCGAGTGGCATGCCTATGGGCGCACAGGCCATGGCCAGCGTTATTCGCCTTTGACGCAGATCACGCCACAGAATGTCGGCAGGCTGGAAGAGGTCTGGCATTACGAGACGGGCGATGTACGGGGCCGGCCGGGCGACCCGGTGGAAACCACGTTCGAGGTGACACCGCTGAAAATCGGCAACCGGCTTTTCTTCTGCACGCCGCATCAGTCGGTGATTGCGCTGGATGCGACCACAGGCAAGGAAGTCTGGCGATACGATCCCCAAATACGCGGCAAACTGGCCTTGCAGCATTTGACCTGCCGCGGTCTTTCCTACCATCCGGCGCAAGCCGGCGGGGCGGCGCCATCCACGCCGCGGCCGGCGACTCCGGCGGCCGGCGCCGCAGCGGGGCCGGATATCGGCCTGCCCGTTGCGGCGCAAGCCGGACCGGCCGTCGATCATTGTGCGGCCAAGCTCTTCATGCCGACAGCCGATGGACGCATCATTGCGCTTGATCCCGAGAGCGGCTCGGTCTGCCGGGATTTCGGAGGCGGGACGGGGCAGATAAACTTGTGGCGCAACATGCCCAATGTCAATCCGGGCGGATATTATTCAACCTCGCCTGTGGTCGTGACCAAATCCCTGCTCATCGTCGGCGGGACAGTGCTGGATAACGTCTCGACGAAGGAAACGTCCGGCGTAATACGCGCTTTCGACGTCAATACCGGCGAGCTGGTATGGAACTGGGACTCCGGCAATCCGGATGACACCGCCCCGATCGGCGAGGGGGAAACATACACCGCGAATTCTCCCAATAGCTGGTCGATTTCCAGTGTGGACGAAGCCCTGGGCATGGTCTATGTGCCGTTGGGCAATCAACCTCCCGATCAATGGGGCGCGGAGCGCAGTCCGGCGGTTGAACGCTATTCGTCCTCGGTGGTGGCGTTGGATCTGGACACCGGGCGCGTGCGTTGGGTATTCCAGACGGTGCATCACGATCTGTGGGATTACGATGTGCCGGCGCAGCCCAGTCTGATTGACCTGACTGTCGGCGGGAAAACAGTGCACGCGCTGGTGCAGCCCACCAAGCAGGGCGAGCTCTATGTGCTTGACCGCCTTACCGGAAAGCCCGTGCTGCCCGTTACCGAGGCGCCGGCTCCGCAAGGCGCGACGCAGGGAGAGCGCCTGGCGCCCACGCAACCCGTTTCCGCCTTGTCGTACGATCCGCCGCCATTGACGGGAGCCGACATGTGGGGCGCGACCATGTTCGATCAATTGGCCTGCCGCATCGAGCTCGGGACACTGCGCTATGAAGGCCGTTATACGCCGCCGTCGATCCAGGGCACCTTGGTGTATCCGGGAAATTTCGGTGTATTCAACTGGGGCGGCATCGCCGTCGATCCGCAGCGCCAGGTGGCCTTTACGACACCGACCTATCTGGCTTTCATATCGCGTCTGGTGCCGCGGGCGGACGATAAAACCTTGTATGTGCAGGGCGGAAGCCGTCCGCAAGACAGCCTGCCGGCCTTGAACGAAAACTTCGGCGCCCCCTATGCAGTGCAGCTTAGCGCCTTCACCTCCGCGCTTGGCCTGCCTTGCCAGGAACCGCCCTGGGGATATGTGGCTGGAGCGGATCTGACCAACGGGAAGATAGCCTGGAAGCACAAGAATGGAACCGTCATCGACAGTTCGCCTCTGCCCTTGCCCTTCAAGATGGGCGTGCCCAATCTGGGCGGACCCATCATCACCGCGGGGGGAGTGGCCTTCCTGTCGGGCACGCTGGATTACTATGTACGCGCCTATGATCTCAGCAACGGAAAACAGCTGTGGCAGAGCAGGCTTCCGGCGGGGGGGCAGGCCACGCCCATGACTTACACCGGCGCCGATGGGCGGCAATTCTTGCTGGTCGTGGCGGGCGGTCATGGCTCCCTGGGCACCAAGGCGGGCGACGATGTCATCGCCTATGCTTTGCCCAAGGAGTAGGGAAGGAGGGGAAGGGTTCCAAGGCTTTCTTGGCAGTTCTTGACCAGGGAACCTCGAGACCGCGTGTTTATTGGGCGCTCAGAGATTGCCCTAGGGTTATCCCTGGGCTTATGCACAGTTTATGTGGATAAGTAGGGCAGCCATGCATAGCGCCACAGCGCCCAGCAGGCGGCGGCCCACATCCCGACCACGAACAGGATGCCCCAATTGCTTCGTGGTCCGCGTCCCTCGCGTTCCAACCACTCGGCGGCTTTGGCGCGGCACTCGGTCAGCACGCGTTCGGGCACCAGCTTGATTGCCAGGTAAATAAGGACAGGCAGGATGATGACATCGTCCAGATAGCCCAGAACCGGTATGAAGTCCGGGATCAGATCAATAGGGCTCAGCGCATAGGCGACGATGATCGCGCAAAGCGCCTTGGCCAGCAGGGGAGTGCCTGGATGCTTGCAAGCGAACCAAAGCGTTACGCCATCGCGCTTGATGCGGCGCGCCCACGAGCGGATCCGTTCAGAAATGTTCATGCCGATCCAGTCCAGCGCGTCGCGGGCCTTTGGCCGTTCTAAGAAATACTGTCATCGGGACCCTCCAATGTCGATAGCAGCTCCGATAGATGATGGTCCAGCCCGGCCAGTGTGGTGGGCGGCAGCAAGCCCAGGATGTTGCGTTCATTTTCGATATGCGCCTTCACGGCGCGATCAATCAGCTTCAGTCCGGCTGGCGTCAACTGCACCAGCATGCTGCGCGCGTCCTTGCTATTGGGCACCCGTTGCACCAATCCGTTGGCCTCAAGCCGTTGAAGCCGATGCGTCATGGTGCCGGACGTTACCATCAGAGACGAAAACAATGCTGTTGGCGCCAGGCAATACGGCTTTCCAGACCGCCGCAGCGTCGCCAGGACGTCAAACTCCCAGCCCGTCATACCGAACTTCGCAAACGTATCGTCCAGCCGACGCTGAAGCAGCGCGGCGCAACGTTTGATGCGTCCTATCGGACCCATGGGGCTGGCATCCAGATCAGGGCGTTCCTGTCGCCATTGCTCAAGAATGGTGTCTACCGCGTCGGGCTGTCGCTTTCGCATGGTGTATTCCTATTTGTCTTGACTTCAAGATAGTTTGCATTCACACTTCAATTTTATCTTGAATTGAAGATAGTTTCATGGCAAGGCATCCTTCTTACATCGCGTGGGGCGACATCCTATTGACCGCTTTGGCGCCCATTATCTGGGGGTCCACCTATATTGTCACCTCGGAACTGCTGCCCCCTGATCGTCCCTTCACGGCGGCTTTTATCCGAGTGTTTCCCGCAGGCCTGCTGTTGGTTCTTTTGATCAGGCGCTGTCCGGCCCGGACGGAGTGGAGGCGTCTGCTTGCGCTTGCCGCGTTGAACATCGGCGTCTTCCAGGCCCTGCTCTTTGTGGCGGCCTATCGCTTGCCCGGCGGTCTGGCGGCCGTGGTGGGGGCTGTCCAGCCGTTGCTCGTGATGGCGCTGGCCTGGAGCGTGGAACGGCGCGCTCCTGCGCTGTTGGTCGTGTGGGCCAGCGTTCTTGGTGTTTTCGGCATGGCGGTTCTGCTGCTATCGCCCGCCACGGTCTGGGAGCCGGTGGGCATTGCAGCGGCGCTGGCAGCTGCGGCGAGTATGGCCGCCGGCACTTACCTCACACGTCGCTGGAAGATGGGCATGCCGATATTGGCGCTGACAGGTTGGCAACTGCTGGCTGGAGGCCTGATGTTGGCGCCGGTGGCCTTGCTGGCGGATGCGCCGCTTCGGGTCTTGTCTGGACTGCAAGTAATGGCGTATTCCTATCTATGCATCGCCGGTGCGTTGCTGGCTTACGCGCTGTGGTTCCGGGGAGTCGCCCGGTTATCGCCTGTGGCGGCGTCATCGCTGGGGTTGTTGAGCCCCCTGACTGCCGTGATACTCGGATGGACTTTGTTGGGGCAGTCCATGCGGGGAACATCCCTGGCGGGCCTGCTTATGGTGCTCGCCAGCGTACTGACGGTTCAGTGGGCGATGGCCCGGTCCAAGTGATGGCGCGCCATCGGCATTTTTCAACTGCTTCCATGGAGTGTTCCCATGCCTAATCCGATTCAACGCGCGATCGAATCGCGTGTTTCCGTTAACTACTACGACCCTGACCGCACACTGTCCGACGACGTAATCCAGTCGCTGGTTGCCCAGGCCACGCGCGCGCCTTCGGCCTACAACTTTCAGAACTGGCGGTTCATTGCCGTGCGTTCCGCGCAGGCCAAGGCGCGCCTGAAGGCCGTGGCATATGGCCAGCAGAAAGTCGCCGATGCATCGGTGGCATTCATAATCTGCGGCACCTTGGCGGCGCACGAGAAATTGGCGCGCGTCCTCGAGCCTTCGGTGGAGGCCGGCATCATGGACCGGCAAGCGGCGGATAACTGGAAAGCACAGGCGGTTCGCGCACACGCCGCCAATCCTGGCCTGCAGCGCGACGAAGCGATACGCTCGGCTTCGCTGGCGGCCATGACCCTGATGCTGGCCGCCGAAGGCATGGGTCTGGCGTCGGGGGCGATGATAGGATTCGACATGGACAGGTTGGCGCAGGAGTTTGATCTGACAGCCGCCGACGTCCCCGCCATCGTGGTCACCGTAGGATATCCAACGGCCGGAAATTGGCCCCAGAAACCTCGGAAACCGGTAACCGAGGTTCTGGAACTGGTTTGACCGAAGCGATCAATCCCGCACAATCTGTGGGTATCGGCCGGACGAGCTGGTAAAGAAGCAGAATGCGCGTATGCTATGCCATGCGCCTTGCATACACCACACGTTATTCGGGGAGTACACACCATGGCAAAAGGCCAAGTTCGCGGCAATAAAGAAGCCAAGAAACCTAAACAGCCGCCCAAACCGGCTGTTCCAGTGTCGCCATTCGGCACCGGATCTTCAAAAGGAGGCGCTTCGCAATCGGACCCCAAGCGAAAATAGTCTGTGCCGTGAAGGGCCATGCCCATGTTCCGTTGACCGCTTAAAGGCCTATGGAAACGGGCTGGCATCTTAAGGCGCCGGGGGGCCTGCTTTGCGAAGCCGCTATTGATCGTTGCGAGGCCCTTCGGATTTATCCAGTTTTGCGGGTGTGTCATCCTTGGGTTTCAGGGCTGAAGAGTGCGCTCCTTGCGGATTTGGGTTGCCATTGAACTGCGTTGCTTTGCGCCCTTGGGATTCCTGCCGGTTCATCCGTTGACTGGCACCTTCTGACTCCTTGATGGGAGACTTCAATCCCAACTCGGAGCGCGGGTCCTTTTTGATCCCGCTTTCCGCTTGTTCCTTGCTCATTGGGCTATCTTCTTCAAGGGCGCGCGCTTTGGGCCCCTTGATGCCGGGATAGCTTTGCGTCCGGCCTTGGCTGGGCTGCCCCGGATCCTGCTGTCCGGGCTCATCCTGGCGGGCGTGCCCCGGCGTGTTGTGAGCCGGGTTGGCATGGCCGGGGTTTTTCTTGCTAGGTTTGCCGGGTTCGTCTATCCCCGACCGATACTGCCCGGGACTGGCGGGCTCTTTCAGGCGAGGGTCGATCTCGTTGCCTTGCTCCGGATCCTGCGAAGGAGTTTTGGGCTTCTGATCTTGTGTCATGGCATATCTCCGGGGTAAGTGTCCTTGCATCGGGGCCGGCCGCGTTCAAGCGGTATGTGCCGGTACGAGGCAAGTTGCGTGCCCACGGTCCCTGTTGTGCCGGAAGGGGGCGGATAATAGCTTGACACTTGTTTGCGTTTACCCAGTGGTGGTTGTCGACGTTTGTCTATAGACTCATGTGCATCGAAAACACTAACAGGACAATGTCATGTCTTTGGCAAGGCGGTGCGCCGCAGAATCGCTGGGCACTTTTTGGTTGGTATTTGGAGGCTGCGGAAGCGCCTTGTTTGCGGCGGCATATCCCGAATTGGGTATTGGCTTTGCAGGTGTGGCGCTGGCCTTCGGCTTAACGTTGCTGACCATGTGCTACGCCATTGGGCAGGTTTCCGGTTGCCACATTAATCCGGCAGTCACGCTCGGGCTGGTTGCGGGCGGGCGTTTTCCGGCCCGTGAGCTAGTGCCTTATGTCGTAGCGCAAGTGGTAGGCGGCATCTTGGCCGGCGCGGTGCTTTATTTAATCGCAACCGGCAAAGCAGGATTTGATCCGGTCAGCGGGTTTGCTTCAAATGGCTATGGGGAACACTCACCCGACAACTACAGCCTTACCGCTGCGTTGATAGCGGAGATTGTCCTTACGGCCTTCTTTCTATTCATCATTATGGGTGCTACTCACAAGGGTGGCCATGCCGGCTTGGCAGGAGTTGCCATTGGCCTCTCGCTTACCTTGATACACCTTATAAGCATACCTATTACAAACACTTCGGTTAACCCTGCGCGGTCTACGGGTGTGGCCCTGTTCCAGGGAACTTGGGCGATCGAACAACTCTGGTTATTTTGGCTGGCTCCCTTGGTGGGAGGAGTTGTCGGTGCGATTATCTATCGATTCCTGCACCCGGATCGCGACTGAGCATAGCCATAAGCAATTTACCGCCTCCGGGCGGTTTTTTATTGTGAATGGCATGCATAGCCCTCCCGTCACTCATCCGTTCGATCAGATTTCTTGGCGGCCAGGCGAAGACGTTCGGTAAATTGCCGCTCTCTGTCGGCGAGTTCACGGTGGAGGCTGGTCCTTATGGATTCCAAGTCTTTGGCGTCAATGTCGAGCGCCTTGGCCATTTCGTCATATGCCTCTTGGCGTCCCCGTTGGCGGGCCGCCTCGATTGGATCGCTGTCTTTTACTCGGTTTGCAAGGGCGTTCGCTTCATCGGCTTTTTCTTGGGTATGCGCAGCTCTGTCCTTGGTGCGAGCAACCATATTTTTTAACTTACCGCCCACTATATTCGCGATTTCCTTTACTAATGCTTCGATTTGCGGCTGCAACAGGACGAGCAGCCATTTGAGGACGGCTGGAGGGATCGGGAGAGCCATGATTGTTCCCACTTTGTATTGAGATAAACCTTATAGCGCAATTGAAGAGCAAGTTGAAGCGTCCTTGTCGTCGCGTGTGAGCGGTCTTTGCTTGTTACGACGAAAATCACGTGTTCGGAGCTTCCGCTCGCTTGCTTGTCATGCGGGGCCCTCTTCTTGTGGCGAATGCCGGGGAAGAGTGAACACTTTGTCAAAAATCAAAGTGAAGACGAAGGTATAAATTAGAAAGAACAGAAGCAAGGCCAGTTCCATTTTGAAAGCCTTCCAGGGCCCGACGTCGTACCAAAGCATGTAAATCGGCAGGCAAATCAGGATGAGTCCGCCTTCAAAACCACTGGCATGCAAACTACGTACCCAAAAGGTTCGAGCTTTAATGCTATTTCTTTGCTCCCACGACTCAAACGCAGCGTTATATAGGTAGTTCCAGACAACGGCAGCGACCGATACCATGACTGCAACGGGCATTGAACCTTTGGCGTCTGTTCCGCTTAGCGCCATTAAAAATAAAGTGGAAAGAATGATGGCGATGATTTCAAAGACTGACACGTAAACAACGCGTCTTTTAATCGGGCTTAATGTAAACACCTGAAACTCCGTCGAGCATGCAAGCTCTTGTGCAATTTAAGAGCCGGCCCGTCCCGGTAGTTTAGATAAGGTCCACGCAGTGCCACGGTTTCCGCCTGCCAGCGACTTTGTACTTAGAGGCGTGATGTTTGTCAAACGGAGAGCCATTGCGCCAACCCGTCGGACCTTTGGTATTGGATGCTCCGCGAACGGACTCGACGTGATGAGGCGATAATGCGAGCGGTGATCATTCGAATAAATCCATCAGCAGAAATGTTCCATTCTTGCGCTGATGAGAGTTAATAAGAGGGACAAGCCGCTTGAAATGCTCGGATGCACAGTGGGCATCCAGTGCTGCGCGGTCCGGCCACTCTTCGACAAACACGAAGTGGCCAGGATCTTTCTGGTCGACGAACAAGTCGTATGAGATGCAGAGCGGCTCCTTCTTGGTCTTCTCGACCAGTTCGCGATATAGAAGGACAACCTCTGCCAGTCTGTCCGGGCGGATAAAGTCCTGGGCGATCACTTTGAGCATGGCGTTATTTCTCCACCCTAACTTCAAACCACGCTTCCGTCTCGCCCATCTCCCGGAATCCGTCATTTCGAGCTCGCGCAACTGCCGTAATCCATTGCTTGGCCAGCGCGATATCTTCAGCAATCATTTCCGTTTCCGCTGTGTCTTCGGCGGCTTGCCATGCGCGGCGCGCAATCAGAACGGCATCAGGGCCGCCCAGGGCGCGCTCCAGTGTTCGTCGGAACCGATCTTCGGCATCGCGCCTGGCGCGTTCGGTGATATCTGCGGGGGCGTCTTGAAGGGATATGGTGTATGTCATGGATGTGCCCTAGGGTTACTGTTTATTTGTACAGCGTTTTTAGCACAAAAAAGCCCGCACTGGCGGGCTGAAATGCTGCGGATGGACGGGCACGTCAAGTTTTCCCTCATCCATCGAAACCATACAAATTTGGGCTCTCCATCATAAGCGGGGGACAAGCGGCATTCATTAAACTTGTTTTTGCGAAGAACGAGCTTAATGGAGCGAATGCCGATGTCCCCAGTC
>NZ_JAZHOB010000109.1:0-273 GCF_048751585.1 Pollutimonas rozaliensis
GAGGCTCTGCCGTGCTCAGCAGCCTGCCCATGAGCTGGGCTTTTGCCAACGGCGCTTTGGAAACCACGTCGGCCAAACTCGGCTTCATTGCGCTGCCGGATGCAGCGCCGCTGTTCGTGGCCGATGAAAAAGGATTTTTTGCCAAGCACGGCATGGGCGTCAGGTTGTGTGCGCCATCGATCCCGTTACGCTGGGAACCCAGTACCAGGTTGTCTCGGGTGGTACCCCAGGAGGACTGCTTGAGAACCTCCACATCGGTCATGCCGTGCTTGG
>NZ_JAZHOB010000110.1:0-273 GCF_048751585.1 Pollutimonas rozaliensis
CAACAGCACTATGGTCAACAAAGCAATCAGTCTGGCACGAGGAGTAAACTGTGCCGCCGTCCATGTTCTTGTTGCCGCCTTCATCCGCCCGTGTTGCGCGGAATCCCTGGTTGCCAACGTCCACCTCCCATGCGAACAACCCGCACCAAAGTGCGGGCTGCTCATTAATTAAGTTCTGTGCGTAAACACAGTCTAGTTCAGATTAGAACTCTATGCGTTCCGAATCAGCATCCAACATTTTTCGCTGACATTAAAACCTACCTGTTATTACGT
>NZ_JAZHOB010000111.1:0-272 GCF_048751585.1 Pollutimonas rozaliensis
GATTTACCACCGCCTACAGGGCCGAGTAGATAAAGAATCTGTTTCCGTTCTTCTAAGCCTTGTGCGGCATGTTTAAGATAAGAAACAATTTGTTCAATCGCTTCTTCCATGCCATAGAAGTCTTGGAACGGTTTATAACGAGAAATGACTCGGTTAGAAAAGAGCCGACTTAAACGAGGATCTTTGCCAGTATCGACCAATTCAGGTTGGCCAATTGCCAACAAGACGCGCGCTGCCGCGTTAGCATATGCGCTTTTGTCTTCCTTACAGAG
>NZ_JAZHOB010000112.1:0-272 GCF_048751585.1 Pollutimonas rozaliensis
TTTACCTGTGGTCTATGCGGTTATTTATTGGAATATTATGCTGTTATTGTCGATGGGTGTTTGCGTAATCTGAAATAATCAGCTGCGCATTAATTGAGAGACTACAGAGAACTTTTAAAACTGGCAATACAATGTAAACGGTTTGTTGTTAGTGATAGATAGCGGCATTCAAGTTATTAAAGCATAAATCTAGGGATATATTTGTGCTTTTGGTCGTTAACTGAATCAATTCGCTCTATTGAACGTCATTATCCATTGATAAAACTGTATTT
>NZ_JAZHOB010000113.1:0-272 GCF_048751585.1 Pollutimonas rozaliensis
GTCGAAAGGTTATGGGGCACTATGCGTACTACGGGATAACCCACAACATCGAGTCTCTGCAACGCTTCCAATACAGGGTTCAGACAACCTGGATCAAGTGGCTCAGGAGGCGATCGCAGAGAGGATGGTTCCCGTGGGAGAAGGCAAGGCAACTGTTGCTGACACTCCCGTTACCGCGAGCGAGAATCGTGCACCGAGCGTCCTTCGTGTGAACCTGACGGTTGAGGAGCCGAGTGCGTCAATCGCGCACGCTCGGATCTGTGGGGGGCCGG
>NZ_JAZHOB010000114.1:0-272 GCF_048751585.1 Pollutimonas rozaliensis
CGAAGGCGCTGTCGTAGTCTGGCTGCGCGAAACTGCTGGGCGATACCCCGAGCGTCCGGGCCAGCGCCGCGGGTCGCTGGCCAAGCCCATGCTGGCGAAGCGCCATGAAATCGAGCCCGCCCAGCTGGCGGGCCTGCGGGTGCAGCTGGCCGTACACGCCCTGGCGCACACCCACCAGCAGGCTGATGGGCCCCAACTGCTCGGGGTGCCCGCCGCTGGCCGCGACCATGGCCCGAGCACGGGCGTTGACGTCGGCAAGCCCCACGCGGTTG
>NZ_JAZHOB010000115.1:0-272 GCF_048751585.1 Pollutimonas rozaliensis
TATGCTGTTAGAAATTGCAACTACAATGGGCGCAATATTGGGAGCCGTAATAGCGGTTTACTTAAATGCATCTTATGTGGCTGTAATATTCGGGCTGATTTTAATTTTTTCGTCGGCCATGACCCTAAGAAAAAAAGTAGATCATGTTAATCAAGATTATAGCAGTAAGTTAGCCAAGTTCTTTAAACTGAACAGTTCATATCCAAATCAAGGCGTAGAAACACCATATGCTGTAAGAAATGTAGGCGGCGGCTTTTTCATGATGCTTTTTG
>NZ_JAZHOB010000116.1:0-272 GCF_048751585.1 Pollutimonas rozaliensis
TGCTCGATGGCCAAACCATCGGCTTTATCGGCGAATTGCGCCCGCAATGGTTGCAAAAATACGATTTGCTGCAAGCGGCGCTGGTGTTTGAAGTGGATATGGCCGCCGTGGCCGCCAAAGAAAAAGCGGCTTACCGGCCGGTGTCGAAATTCCAGCCCGTCCGTCGCGACCTGGCTTTTGTGATGCCCGAAGAGATGAGCCACGAGAGCCTGCTTTCTGCCTTGCGCAGCGAGTCGAGCCGGTTGGTGCAGGAAATCAACGTGTTTGACGTG
>NZ_JAZHOB010000117.1:0-271 GCF_048751585.1 Pollutimonas rozaliensis
GCTGAAGCGTCTGAGCGCTCATCACGATTCGTCCAGAGGCAACGGCCTCTCGGCGTGTCTCAGCCTTGTCGCCAACATCGACCATGTTGGCTTCGCCTTGGGCATTGAGGTGGGTTAACTGCATCGTGTCACCCTTTGCTATCAATCAGAGAGTGGCGCTGCTCGGCAGCCCAGTCGAACACCCAGCGGGCAATACCATCAATGTCGTCGAGGTTCAGCCGCATCACATCCTCACGCAGAGGCACAGGCACCGCGCCACTCAGCGCAACGG
>NZ_JAZHOB010000118.1:0-271 GCF_048751585.1 Pollutimonas rozaliensis
GGACACATCCGATGAAGACATCGCAAAGTTACTTGAGCCATCAAGCTCCGAGCCAATCAGGCCAATGTCATCACCGTCAGGAGAGATGGGTAAGCCATCGGGTCCCAAGATCTCGCCATTGGGCCCCACGGTATTGCCATCTTCGTCGAGCGCTGGGTACAACAGCTTTTTCATGGCTGGGCGGATAAGCACCAAGATAACCACGATAATTACCAATGCCGCCGCCATCCAGCGCACCCAGTCGTTGAAGTTTGGATGCTCCCAAATTGGC
>NZ_JAZHOB010000011.1:0-169392 GCF_048751585.1 Pollutimonas rozaliensis
GCGTTGGCCATGAAAACCCCGGCCGAGGCATTTGCTTTAGCCGCATAATCTGAGCAGATTCTGCTGGGTCATTACACAGACGCTGATAGAAATATGTACTGCATGCCGGCTTTAGACCTTGCAGAAGTTGTGCAAGGGGATAGCGATCTTTGAGGGCATCAATCACCATCGTTTTTTCCCGGCTTGTCAGCCCGTGGAGGTTGATACCCATGTCTTTTTTATGAGTTCACTAGCCTTCTCCAGAATGTAGTGCTCCAGGCGAAGTTTGCGAACTCGGGCTTCCAGATCAGTTAACTCCTTGAGCAGGTCATCGCGCTGTTGTGCTAGTGGAACCGTATTTGTTTTGTTTGGCATGGGCTTCAAAGAGGCATGGCCAAGTAGCTGATGGTGCCAACTATATAACGTTTCCCGGGTCACACCGGGGCATCAGCCACCTCCTTTGCTGAGCCGAAGCGTGTATTCAACGCGATAATGGCCTGCTGCTTCGTGGCACGAGGCCGAGGCATATTGTGCGGCGTACTACTACCGGTGATTACCCGTTGATAGCCTCTGCGAAGATCCCGATTCTGTTCAAACGCCGCACACCAGGCCTTGAGCGAATTCTTGTTGGAATATCCCAGTTGACGCAACGTGGCATTTATCCGACGGCCGAGCTTCAAGTAGAGCATTACGGCGCGCAGACGATCCTCGTATGAATACATGAACTACTCCCAAAGTAGTCCGAGATTTTGTCCGCATCCCCGTTATCCACAAGAAGAAAACTTAATCATAGTCTTGCTGCCAACAAGGCACGCGCTTTTCGAAGAAGGCACGGTATCCTTCGTGCGCATCGGGTAATTGATATGCCTGCACAAACCGTTCAAGCTCGAATTTCAAATGCTCACGAAACTCGTCTCTGTAGCGGTGATCGGCAAGCTCGGTCAGAGTACGGATAGATGCAGCTGGCTGTTGCGCAATTTGAAAAGCCAGCTCTTGCGTCCGAGCATCGAGAAGCTCATCTTCCACGACTTCATCCACAATGCCCAAGGCCAGAGCTTCCTGAGCATTCAAAACTTCCCCTGTATACAGCAGACGCTTGCTTGCCGATGGGCCAATCAGCCGGGTGAGCAGGGCGACTCCCCCCGTTCCCGGCCATACACCTCGATTCACTTCTGGAAGCCCCAACCTGGCAGACTTCCCTGCTATTCTATAGGTACAAGCTAGTGCCAGTTCAAGCCCTCCCCCCATGCAGGCCCCGCGCAAGGAGGCGATGACGGGCGTATCAAGCTCCATCAAAGCCAATATCATACGATGTGCGTTCTTGCCATGAGCCAGTGCTACATTGGGGTCAAAGCGATCAGAAAATTCTTTTAAGTCAGCCCCCGCACAGAAGGCCTGCTCTCCGCTTTCCCAAATAACGCAGCGAACAGTAGCATCGCTCTTCACAGCATTGAAAAGAGTTCCCAGCTCTGCACGTATCACTTGCGTAAGAAGGTTCAGCGGTGGTTTATTGATCGAGCACCTCAATATGCCACCGTTTTTCCGTACCTTCAGTGTTGTAGAGTTTTCGATCATGTCTTCAGTAGATCCAGACCACGCAGCACGGGTTCCATTCTGGTCCCAAATGCATTGAAGTACTGCGCAAGGTCATCGCCAGCCTCCCAGACTTTTATAAAGCCTCGTTCTTTCAAGAAGTCGCTAAAGGCCTTCGACTCTTGGGCCTTTTTTGCTGATGCAATTAGTCTTTCCGTGACATCCTTAGGCATGCCTGCAGGGCCGACCAAGGCCATCCAACTACTCATCTCCCAATCTGTTCCATATATTTCCTTCAAGGTCGGCACATTGGGAAACATGTCGACACGTTCGCTATGTGTTAGCGCTAGTGGACGCACACGGCCAGCCTCGATTAGCGATCGGCCTTCGGCCGGAGATGCAGTGACAATATCGATACTACCGGCCATCAGCTCCTGATAGGCTGGGGCTGCTCCCTGGCTAGGTACCCATCTTAGGTAGTTGGGTTCCAATCCTATCGAACGCATCCAACCTCCCGCGTTTATATGCCAGCTGCCTCCGACACCTACGCCGGATGCCGTAAACGTGCCTTTCGGAGCCTTTTTAATCGCTGTCACCAGTTCTTGTATGGTTTTATAAGGCGAGGTCGACGAAACGGAAATACCGCCGGGCACAAAGCCCATGCGCGCAATAGGAGTAAAGTCGGCAGGCGTTATGTTCGCAAGTCCCATGAACTTGTAGAGCGTGATTTCCAACGTAGCCATGCCTAACGTATAACCGTCCGGTGCCGCATTGACGATTGCCGTATGCCCGACGATCCCCCCTCCCCCCGAGCGGTTCACAATATTAATAGGCCTATCCAAATCGCGCTCAAGCTCGAAACCCACTACACGTGCAATAGCGTCAGTCGCCCCCCCGGCTCCCCAAGGAACAATCATGCTGATGGGGCGATCTGGCCAGGCGGCATAAGCCGATCCGGACCATGCGAGTGTTGCTGGAAGCGCTGCTGCAAAACCTGCCTGCTGCAGGAAACGACGTCGGCTTGGAAGATGCTGTAGTTTCATTTTTTGTCTCCTTGAGTTTTATTGAAGTTGAATATGCGCAATCATCGAATCAGCCCGGCATTGCGCGTCAGGCAACATGTGTCTGGAAATAATTACATCAAATTGCGACATCAGCTTATCGGCGCAAAATCTTTGGACAAACCTTGGCGCAGGGCTTTTAGCAAAGGCAGAAGCCATATCAACGCACATACGGCCGCAAGAGCCGCTGCAATCGGTCGCTCGACCAATCCGAGCACGCTGTCGGACTTGATCATCGACGTGATGAAAGACTGCTCTAACAACGGCCCTAACACCATGGCCAAGATGGCTGGCGCTACCGGAAAACCATAGCGCTCCATACATAAGCCTATGACACCGAATACCAGCATCAGAACCACGCCATAGTTGGAGTTGGTGGACGCGTAGCCGCCGACAATGCAGAACAACAAAACCAATGGCATAAGCGCACTGTATGGGACGGAAAGAATATGCCTCGCGGCCTTGATCAACAGCCATCCAAGCGGAATCATCAATAGATTGGCAAGTATGAAGATCAAGAAAATCGCATACATACTTTCTGGATGATTGATAAACAAGGTCGGCCCAGGATTCAAACCCTTCATAAAGAGCACGCCGATAACGATGGCGGTAATGGAATCACCCGGGATGCCGAACACCAAGGCAGGAATCCAGGAGCCGCCCAACGCTGCATTGTTAGCCGATGTGCTTTCTATAATCCCTTCCACATGTCCCTTACCGAATTTCTCGGGAGTTTTAGAGAATTTTTTGCTAACGGCATACGCCACCCACGCCGCCACATCGGCACCCGCTCCGGGCAGTGCACCAATGAGAGTGCCTGTTATGTTGCCCCTGATCTGCTGACGCCAATATGTCTTCGCAAGAGTCCATGTGCTCTTAAAAATATTGCCGATATGCTGCTGAATAGGCGCAAGGGCGCTGTGATCGCTCATGGCATAGCGCAAGACCTCGGAAACGGCGAACATGCCTATCATGGCCGGTATAAATTCAATACCTGCAATCAAGTCCGTGTTGCCCATCGTAAAGCGAGGCGTACCGGCCGGATTATTAATGCCAACCATTGCAACCAGAAGGCCAAAGCAAAGACTAACGAGACCCTTGATGGGGTCCGCCCCAGCCATGAATGCAGCACACGTTATGCCCAGCATGGCAAGCCAAAAATACTCGAAAGAACTGAATTTTATGGCCACTTCCGCCAAAGCTGGAGCGGCAAAAATCAGCACAATGGTGCCAAAAATCCCCCCAAGTGCCGAAAAAATGACATTTGCGCCCAGCGCCAGGCTGGCTTGGCCATTGCGTGTCATTGCATACGCTTCGTCTGTATAGGCGGCAGAAGCTGGGGTGCCTGGCATGCGCATTAGGGTTCCCGGCACATCACCGGCAAAAATGGCCATGGCCGAGCAAGCCACCATGGCCCCCACAGCCGCGATAGGCTCAAGAAAAAAAGTAACAGGAACAAGCAAGGCCATGGCCATGGTTGCAGTCAGGCCAGGGATGGCGCCTATAAGCAGGCCAAACACCGAGGCCAGCACAAGAACAATAAGCGTTTGAGTCTGAAACACGATTGGAAGAGCATCTATTAACGGATTCATGGCTCTTTCCTACCAGCTAACGGTGCGAAGAATGCCCCAGGGAAGCGGCACTTTAAACAGGTTGTAGAACGTCAAATGAGTCACGATCACGGCAACTACTGCGGTAAGCAGAGACGACGTTATGCGTCGTGAAAATGCATAAATCAATATCGCTGTGCCTACGCCAGCCGTCAGGTGAAACCCAACTATGTCAGCCAGGGTTATATAAGCCACCAGCATGGCGACGATCAATACTCCTCCCAACCAATGTAACGGCGCCGGACGCAACGCTTGCTCGCCGGTTCGGTAAAAAGTACGCAACGCCAATGCCATTCCGGCAACGATCAATACGCCCGCTACCAAAGCCGGTAAAAATCCCGCTCCGTAAGATTGCCCTGGTGTCAATGGCATGCTGACCGCTCCAATCAGGAAGGCGCTTCCTAGCGCCACCGCCACGCCTGCCGACATCAAATCCTGCTTCATAGTGTCTCCTTTCTAAAATGACCTGTATTTCTTATTTGTGGACAAATTTTAGATTTAAATAAAATATAAATCAATGAATGTTTACAACATACACTAAAATTATCTTGATTAAATATGGCGATTGTTTACACTTTAACGAAATTCAGGAACAATGCAAGAATAAATTAGACGCCTTAACGGGCCACTCAAAACATATGGAGGATGAGCATGGAGCTTCAGGATATTTACACCAACCAAGGCCAATTGATTGGTGGCCATTGGGTGCAAGGCTGCGGTGAAACAGCACAGAACCAAGATCCGGCCACTGAGGAAAGTCTGGGTAATCTGAAGCAAGCTTCAGTCGCTCAAGTCCAAGAGGCGGTTGCGGCTGCGGACAATGCGCGCAATGCGATGCGGGCCCTTACCGCCTGGGATCGCTCAACTCTACTGCGCCATGCCGCCACCTTGATTCATCAGCGTGCACCCGCCATAGGTCGCCTAGTTGCTCTGGAAACGGGCAAGCCGATCAGTCAAGCAATAGGAGAAGCCAAGGTTGCATCGGAATCAGTGGATTGGTTCGCCGACGAAGCGCGCCGAATATTTGGCCTAAGTTATGAAAGCCGCGTGAAAGGCGACCGTTATCTAATCCATTACGAGCCATTGGGAGTAGTGGCGGCATTTGTGCCGTGGAACTTCCCGCTCGTTCTGCTGGCACGCAAACTTGCACCTGCCCTAGCCGCCGGCAATACAGTGGTAATACGTCCGTCCAGCGAAGCCGCCGGTGCGACCATGGCATTGGTGCAATGCTTTGTCGATGCAGGCTTTCCACCAGGAGCTATTAATTTAGTCATTGGCAATCCCGCCGACATTACACCAACCATCATGGATGATGCTCGCGTCGCAAAAGTAAGCTTTACCGGCTCGGTGTCGATCGGACGCCAGATTGTCGCAGCCTCAGCCCGAACATTGAAAAAAGTAAGCATGGAGCTCGGAGGACATGCGCCGGTCATCGTGCATTCGGATGCGGATGTCGAAGCATTCGTCGCCATGGCCGCATCTGGAAAGTTCCGCAATGCAGGGCAGGTCTGCGCCTCTCCTACACGTTTCTATGTACATGAATCCATTATTGAAGACATCGGCCAACGATTAACGGATGCCACTCGTGCCCTGCGCATAGGTACCCCCTTGGACAGTGGTACTGATATAGGCCCTCTAACCACCAATCGTCGCCGCGACGCCATCGAATGCTTGATCGACGAGGCGCGTGACGGCGGCGCAAAGGTTCTATGCGGCGGTGCACGGCCATCCCAAATCAAGAAAGGCTTTTACTACGAACCTACCTGGCTGCTCCGGCCCTCTGAAACGCTACGCATCATGAACGAAGAGCCATTTGGGCCAGTAGGCACCCTTACCCCTTTTTCGTCACTCGACGAGGTGGTCGAACAAGCGAATCGCCTGCCGTTTGCTCTAGCCGCATACGTTTTCACCCAGTCTCTTCGCCTTGCACACCTTACAAATGAAAGAGTCGAAGCCGGCGTAATTGGAGTCAACACCTTTGTTGCATCAAATGCGGAAACGCCGTTCGGTGGCAACAAAGATAGCGGGTTCGGGCGCGAGGGTGGCCCCACAGCTATTCGCGATTATCTCAACACCAAATTCATCAATCTGTCCCTGCCAGCCGAAAGAGCCTGACTAAAACACATTAAGGAAGCATCGCAATGAAAGTTGTCCAAAACTATGCAAAACAAAAATTGGCCCAAGGCAAGCTGGCGCTAGGAATGGGCTTGCGCCAGGCGCGCACGGTAGATATCGCCCAGATAGCCAAAAGCTGCGATTTCGACTGGCTATTCATTGACATGGAGCATAATTCGATGAGCATGGATACCGCCGCGCAGATTTGCGCTGGCGCATTGGCAGTCGGCATCGCCCCTCTCATTCGCGTACCTTCGCATGAATCATTCCACTCGACACGCTTGCTCGATACAGGAGCCCAAGGGATTGTCATCCCGCATGTGAACAATGCCAAGGAAGCCAGGCTCGTCGCTGATTTTTGCCGTTTCCCTCCTTTAGGCCATCGATCCATTCCAGGCGGCTTGCCACAAACCTATTTTGCGACGCTGCCGGTCACGGAAACGGTTAGGCTCATCAATGACGAAACCTTAGTGGTGGTCATGATAGAAACCCTAGAAGGCCTGAAGAATGTCGATGAAATTGCCGCCGTCCCCGGTGTCGATGCGCTCTTAGTCGGTTGCACGGACATGGCAGCGGAACTCGGCGTCACCGGGCAATTGGGTCACGCCTCGCTTCGCAATGCAATTGACGCCGTCAACAAAGCCTGCCAGAGCCACGGCAAAATAGCCGGAGTCGGCGGCGTATACGACGAGGCCCTGATGGCCGAATACGTAAATAAAGGAGCCAGACTAATTCTTTCCGGCTCCGATCTGGCATTTATGATGGCCGGTGCCAAAATGCGGTCTGCCGCACTGCGGTCTATCGAATCGACAATGCAAGCCGAGTGCAAGGTCGCCTGATTAACAACCTTCCCCGACCAAGGAAATATATTCATGAACCCGCAATACATCCTCGCTATGGTGGACCGCGCTGATTTGCGTCCCTATCTTAACGACGAGCATTTTGAGTTTCGCCGTAGCGTGGCGCGCGTACTCAGCAAACATGCAAACGCCGATTACATCCGCGAATGCGATGAGCAAAAGCGCTTTCCAGAAGAACTCATACGCGTCGGCGTCGAACAAGGCTGGTTTGCGCTGACCCTTCCCGAGGAGTATGGCGGAATCGGAGACTACCTGGATATGACGGCATTCCTGGAAGTCGCCGCCTATCACAGCATCGCACTTAGCCGCTTTTGGAACGCCAATATCAACATGGTGGGCGGTGCCGTCGCCCGCTTCGCAAATGAAGATATCAAAAGCGAAATCCTGCCCGACCTCGCAACGGGTCGAGGCTGGCTGGCCTTTGCCCTGAGCGAGAATGGGTCGGGCTCCGACGCGGCATCGCTGACCACCCGCGCCGTCGAAAGCGGAGATGACTTCATTATCGATGGAACCAAAATGTGGATAACCGGCGCGCTGCAAGCCAAATACATCTTGACCGCAGTACGTACAGACAAAGACGCCACGAAACATGATGGCATCAGCCTCTTACTCGTGCCTACCGACGCTGCAGGACTGGAGATTCGCCCGATAGACTTATTAGGCGGCAGCGCGATACGCACCTGCGAAGTCAATTATGTAGGCGTTCGAGTACCCCGCCGATTAATGGTCGGCGAGCTGCATTATGGCTGGAGGCGATTGACCGCCGTGCTTGCCAAAGAGCGGGTCGCTTTAGCCGCCATGTGTGCAGGCGCGGCACAGGCGGCCGTCGACCTGGCACGCTGGTACGCCAATGATCGCAAGCAATTCAGTCAATCCATCATCGATTTCCAGGCCGTCTCCCATATGCTTGTCGATATGCAGACACAGGTGGATGCTGCGCGGATGATGGCCTATCGAGCCGCCAAGATGCTGGCCGATGGCCTCCCCTGCGACAGCGAATCCTCACAGGCAAAGTACTTTGCTTCAGATGTTTACGTCAAAGTAGCGACCGACGGCTTGCAGATCATGGGAGCCAACGGCTACGCCATGGAATATCCAATGCAACGCCACTACCGCGAGTCCAAATTATTTCAGATATTCGGCGGCACCAATCAGATTCAACGCAACATCATTGCGCGCACATTAAAGGAACGAGCATGAGCCTGGTTCAAGAATTGAACAGCCTGGGCCTGGAAACCGAAGAATTGCACACAGATGTCGTAATCGTCGGCGGTGGAGGCGCAGCCTCGCGTGCGGCGCTCTCCGCTAGGCTTGCGGGAGCTAATGTGCTGCTGCTAGCCAAAGCTCCTTTAGGAGTGGGGGGTAGCACTGTGCACGGGGCAAGCGAAATCATGAGCATGGGAGCTTCGGGCTACGGTAGCAAAAACGATAGCCCCGAAATCCATTATCGCGATACCATGTCCGCTGCTGCCGGTTTTATAGACCCCAATCTGGTCCGGGTTCTGGCCGAAGATGCACCAGCCCGAATAAAAGACCTAATTGATTATGGCGTTGCATTCGATAAGGCCGGCTACGGAGCCATCCACGGCGCACAACCCGGCGAAGAGCGGGATTACAAGTTAATCCGAAGCGACTTCGGCAGCTACGCGAGAGCAATGGGCGTTTCTGGAAAGACCGGGAAAGCGTTCGTGACTGCTCTGGCGGAACAGGCCCTGATGCGAGGCGTCGTTGTCCGGACACCGGCGGCGCTGATCGATCTATTGTTCGATACGCAGGGCCATGCTGCAGGAGTCCTGGCATTCGACAGTGAAAAAAACCGCTGGCTGGTTGTACATGCACGTTCAGTAGTGCTGGGTACCGGCGGTGCCCATGGCCTGTTCTCGCAGCAGGTTTCCACCTCGGAAATGACGGGCGATGGCCAGGCCGCTTGTTGGCGCGCCGGTGCTGAGCTCGTCAATATGGAGTTCCATCAATTTGGTCCTGCCCTTATATATCCCTATATCCAGTTATTCAGTAAGGCTTGTTTCGTCCTCCATCCCAAGATGACCAACGCCTTGGGCGACGAGTTCCTAGCCGGCTATCTGCCTTCTGGCACGAGTATCAATGAGGTGCATGACGAGAAAGTATTCCCGTTCACGGTCAGCAATGCATCCCGATGGATAGACATCTCCATAGCACGGGAAATAGCTGAGGGGCGAGGAACCGCCCGGGGAGGCGTGCACTTTTCTTTCTCTCATGTAGATACCGAGCGACTGGAAAAGACGATGCCTAACACTAGCCGCTGGATGAACGAACGCGGACTGGATCCCCAGAATGACCTCTTGGATGTCGGCATCGCCTTCCAATGCCTGAATGGCGGGGTGCGCATGATGGATGCCGACGCTCGCACATCGCTTGCCGGTGTGCATGTTATCGGCGAGTTGGCGGGCGGGATTCGCGGACCAGATAGGCCTGGTGGCAATTCGCTAGCCGAAGGACAGGTATTCGGCCACCGGGCGGGTAGTGCAGCCGCAAGAGATGCGCTCGAATCCGGGCCGCCGCGGGTACCTGTCGCCGATGGCATTGCCGACAGGCTGCATCGCGCATTGAAAAAGAATGCCGGCTTCGATGCGGAGCATGCAGTTCGTGATTTGCAAACTGCAATGCAGCGCCATGCGCTGGTCGAGAAAAATGAATCGGGCCTACAAAAAACACTCGATCTCGCAGAACGGATCGAGCACACGCTCAGCATAGGCGGCAACGCCTCAACAAACCAACTGCAGCAGGTTCTTACTCTAGACAACATGGCGACGACCGCTCAAATAATCCTGCGGGCTTGCCTGGAGCGGCGCGAAACCCGCAGCGGACATTATCGTACCGACTACCCGGAACGCGACGATACCAAGTTCGGCCATGCCCTCTCCTTAAAACGCTTAGACAATACGTTCACTTTTAGCGCTATTGCATACCCAGCGCACACCTGAAGAGACCAGGAGATACACTTGAACAACCCAGCGAAACCCAGCCCGATGGGCGGAATACGTATTCTGGACCTGACCGTCATGACGGCCGGCCCGGTCGGAACAATGCTATTGGGCGATCTTGGCGCCGACATCATCAAAGTCGAAGAACCCACGCACGGCGACTTGGCTCGCGATCTGGGCACACAGTTCGTCAACGGCGAGAGCGTGCAGTTTCTTGCCCAGAATCGCAATAAGCGCAGCATACGCCTGAATTTGAAATGCGAAGCCGGCAAGGAGGTCTTCTTGCGGCTCGCAAAGAACGTCGATGTCATCGTCGAGAATTTCCGGCCTGGAACGGTAGATCGCCTGGGCATCGGGTACGACGCAGTCAAAGCCATCAATCCGCAGATTATCTATGCGAGTGTCTCGGCTTTTGGCCAAACCGGACCTTATTCAGGGTGGCCTGCGAACGACCCGATCGTACAGGCCGTGTCTGGTTTGATGGACATGACCGGCGAAGCCGATGGGAGGCCAACCCGGGTAGGCGCGCCTTTACCAGATTTCGGTGCCGCAGCCATGCTGGCCTTCGGCATCAGCGCCGCCCTGCTCCATCGCGAACGCCACGGAGTAGGCCAGCGACTGGATACATCGCTACTCGGCGCATCGCTATTTAGCACTATACCGCGCGATGGCGAGGCCATCCGCAGCGGCAAGCCGCCGGCACGTTTGGGTAGCGGGCATCCCACTATGGCGCCCTATCGCAATTATCAGGGGTCCGATGGAAGGTATTTCTTCGCCGCAGCTTTTACGGAAAAATTCTGGATAAATCTGTGCAAGGCCATCTCACGGCCGGACTTGCTTGAGGATGCCCGATTTGCAAGCAATACAGCCCGCACGACAAATCGAGAAGCGTTGGACGGCATCCTAGAAGGTATCTTTATCCAGGCTCCCGCTGCTCAGTGGGTGCAACTCCTTTCGGAACGCGATGTACCGTGCGCTCAAGTCCAGGACTACCACACAGCCCTGACCTCGGATCCGCAGGTTTGCCACAGCGGAGCAGTCATGCATTTTCACCACCCAGTCGCCGGCGATATGACCAATCTAGCCAATCCGGTGAATCTGCATGCCAGCCCGGCCACCGTTTACCGCCCTCCCCCGATCCTGGGTCAGCACACCGAGGAGGTCCTCCAGGAGCATGGCTTTAATACGGACGAAATTTCGGAACTATTGCATACAGGCATTGTGCAAGGCTCGCGTATAGAAGTGGCTAAAGGAGCGAATAACTAAATGAACGATCGTACCGAAGAACCTGGGGAGGTCATTAGCGCAGACTACGTGATTATCGGAGCAGGTACAGCAGGCTGTGTACTGGCCAACCGCTTGTCTGAAAATGGGCGCTATCATGTCTTGCTGATCGAAGCAGGTGCGCGTGACCTTCATCCGTTAATACATATTCCAGCGGGCTTTCTACGCCTGCTGGATCATCCCAGTATCACCTGGAAATACAGGACGGCGCCTGAACGTCATGCGGCAGGGCGAGAAATTGTTTTTCCACGTGGCAGGGGATTGGGAGGCTCCAGCTCGATTAACGGCCTGCTCTATGTAAGACCCTTTGCTGAAGATATCGATGCATGGGAAAAATCCGGGGCTAAAGGATGGAGTTTTTCCGAATGCCTGCCGTATTACAGTCGATCGGAGACATGGACCGAAGATCAACATATAAACCGTGGCAGCAATGGGCCGATACAAGTTGCCCGCGTATCAGCGCCGCCACAGGTATGTGATTATGTCATGTCGGCAGGCCAAGAAATGGGGCTGGAGAAAATCGATGACCCCAATGCGGATACCCGTGGCCCATCAATCTGGTACTACCAGCAAACGCGCGATGGCCGCCGCAGATCGAGCGCCGCACGCGGATACCTAAAACCGGCCAAGGGTCGCCGCAATCTGCGGATACTGACCAATGCTTACGTCAAACAGCTCATTCTCGAAGACAAGACTGCAATAGGTGCTTTATGTCTTCAACACGACGGAAAACAAATAGAAGCGAAAGCAACGCGCGAGGTCATCATCTGTGCGGGCGTTATCGGTACCCCAAAATTATTGGAATTATCCGGCATCGGCGATCCCGATGTGTTGGACAATGCAGGCATTCGCACACATCACGTTTCGCGAGAGGTTGGAAAAAACTTCCAGGATCATTACGTCGCGAGACTATGCTTCCGCCTTAAAGACACGAGTACAGCCAACGAGCGATCACATGGTATGGCGCTACTAAAGGAGTTAGGCAAATACGTGCTGTCAGGACAAGGAATCCTGACCTATAGCGCAGCCGTGGTCGGCGCTTTTGCTTCCACCGGCTTTTCCAACCGTCCCGATGTGCAATACGTTATTGCTCCTGGCAGTTTCCAAAGCGGGCGAATCGGCGAACTGGAGAAAGAACCCGGTATTTCCTGCGGCGTATGGCAGATGAGACCGGAGAGCCGCGGAACCGTCCATATAGGAAGCAAGCATCACTCCGCCGCTCCGGTGATTATGGCCAATTATCTTGACAATGAAATCGACGGTCGTAGCCTGGTGGCAGGCTTGCAAATAGGTCGGAAACTATTCGAACAATCGTCCATAAGCCGCTATGTCATCAACGAAACAGTGCCCGGTAAGCACGCAACAAGCGATGCTGAACTTCTGGAGTATGTGCGCGAGAATGGCTCCACCGTGTACCACGGTGTAGGAACTTGCCGCATGGGTGGCGATCCAGATTCAGTAGTGGATGAAAAATTGCGTGTAAGAGGCATCAAGCGATTACGCATCATCGACGGCTCAATCATGCCGACAATTACATCAACCAACACCAATGCGACGGTATTGATGATAGCCGAGCGAGCCGCCGACTGGCTGCTGGAATCCGCAACCGTTCCACTTGACGAATCTCAACACTCGATAGCCTCAAATAACGACACGGGCCGCTGCAACGGAGACTGAAACAAAGCCGGCAGTATGGCGCTACCGCGCCAAGAACTCCTTTACCAAACGCACGAATTCATCGGGCCGCTCCAGCGGCGCCAGATGTCCGGTTGGCATTTCGGCGTAGCGCGCGCCCGGCACGGCGGCGGCCAGCGCCCGCGCATGAGACGGCGGCACCATGTGGTCGTGCGTGCAGCCTATTACCAGGGTGGGCGCGACGATGCGCCCGACGTAAGCGCTCATATCCAATGTCAGGTCCAGCTCGACCTGGCGCAGCATGCCTTCCCACCAGTTGGTGGCCATGATCATCTCCAGCGTTTCATCGACCTGCTGCCGGCTCCAGCCGGCCAGAAAATCGGGACTGAAGCCCGTTAGAAGCACCATGCGGGCCAGGGCCCGACGATCCGTGGCGATAAGGTCGCGCCACAGTTCGAATTGCAGCTTCAGCCGGCTGTCGGCGCCCGCCGCCAGGCCGGCCAGCAAGACCACCGACCGGACCTGCTCGGGATGCTCGGCCGCGATGTATGCCGCGATGCAAGCCCCCAGCGAATACCCCACCAGATCGAAGGGCGCCTTTCCGCCCGCGTTGGCCGCCCCCAACACCTGATCGGCCAGCATTGGCAGCGTCAGGACGCCGTCGCCGTCCCGCGTTTCGCCCGAGCCGGAATAATCGGGGCGGACGACCGTCCATTGCCCGGCAAACTGGCCCACCAGGTGCCCCCAGTTGGTCTGCGAATCCGCGCCGGTTCCATGCACCAGCACCAGCGTGGGTCCTTCCCCATCCACCCGGTATGCGACTCGCGCGCCCGCCACGTCGACCATTGCCATCCTGTTTTTTCCTCTTGAAATTTTTGCGGCCGATCTTATATATCACAACAGGAGGCGGGATGTCTTTCCCGCCCTGCGGAGCAAGGCTGCGTTCCCTGGAATCGGGCCCGTGCTCTGTGGATATCAAAGGTAAGTCATCTTATAGCGAGGTTGAAAATGGCAAACAATCTGATGCGCTTCAATCCATTCGGCGAACTTTCCCGTTTCGACGCATTCCGCGACTTTGACGAGATGTTCAAGAATTTCCGCCTGAGCGGCCCGCTAGGCGAGCAGGCGGCTCCACGCATAAACCTGGACGTTTCCGAAAGCGAGCAGGCTTACAGCGTGAAAGCCGAAGTGCCCGGAGCCCGGAAGGAAGATGTAAAGGTCACGCTGGACGGAAACACGGTCTCGATCCGCGTCGAGACGCGAAAGGAAAGCGAGCAAAAAGACGGTGAAACCGTCCTGCACAGCGAACGCTATTACGGCGTGCAATCGCGCAGCTTCGTGCTGGCGCAGGACATAGACGATGCCCAGGCCAGCGCTCGGTATCAGGACGGTGTACTGGAGCTGACGCTGCCAAAAAAGTCGGGCGAGAAAGGCGCGAAAGTGCTGGAAATAGCTTGATCGAAGCCCCGCGCCGGGACACTGGCGCGGGCCGGCTTCTGACCGATCTATCTCTGTGTTTCAAGTAAAAAGCGGTAAAGTTGGCCGATGCCGTCGAAAGCATCGGCCTTTCTTTTCGATAACAACAATGGAGCGTAGACAGTGTCCAAAACAAGAGTAGTCAGAATCCAGGACTTCGGTCCCGAGTCGGTCATGCAGGTGCTAGAGGAAGACCTGGCTGCGCCCGCGGCGGGCCAGGTTCAGGTTCGCCAGGAAGCCATCGGCTTCAACTACATCGATATCTATCAACGCCAGGGCGTCTATCCGCTGCCTCTGCCTACCGGTCTCGGCCACGAAGCCGCCGGCGTGGTCGTGGCGGCCGGCCCGGGCGTATCCGATTTCAAGGCGGGCGATCGCGTGGCCTATATGAACGCCGGCGTGGGCGCCTACGCCAGCCTGCGCAATGTGCCGGCTGACAAGCTGCTGGCCCTGCCGGACGATATCTCCGGCGAGGATGCGGTGGCCGTGCTTTTCAAGGGCATGACGGCTCAGTATCTGCTGCACAAGACCCACCGAGTCCAGCCTGGCGATATGGTGCTTGTGCACGCGGCCGCCGGCGGGGTCGGCCAGATACTGTGCCGCTGGGCCAAGCATCTGGGCGCCTTCGTCGTGGGAACGGCCGGCTCCGCGGAAAAGTGCCGACTGGCGCGCGAGGCCGGCTGCGACATCGCCATCGACTACAGCTTGCCCGACTGGCCTGCAACGCTATTGGCCGAAACGGGCGGCCGCAAGGCGCGCGTCGTCTACGACTCGGTGGGCCGCGATACCTTCCTGCACTCGCTCGATTGCGCGGCGCCCTTCGGCCTGGTCGTTTTGTACGGTGCGGCGTCAGGACCGGCCCCCGAAATTTCTCCCGAATTGCTCAACAAGAAAGGATGTCTCTTTCTGACCCGTCCGTCGGTTTTTCCCCATAACGCCGATCCGGCGACGTTTCGGGCGAATGCCAGGGTGCTGTTCGACGCGATGTCTTCGGGCGCTGTGCAGGCCGGCATCGGCGCCCGTTATCGCCTTGACGATGTGGTGCAGGCCCATGAAGCCGCCCAAGCGCGCCGGACCAGTGGCGCCATCGTTCTAATCCCCTGATTTCCCGCCCCGGCTTTCCCGGATTTCGAGAGCAACTTGAATTCGGGAAAAATCCGGGGCATAATTTCATTCGTTTATGTATACAAAAGAATTCATCCACACACAAAATAAGAATACGGATTTCACATACCTATTTTCAACTTGAAGAAGAGCTATTGATGACGCTGGAACGAGTAGAACAAAGCCGCCTGACCGATATCACGGTCAAAGCCCTGCAAACCTATGGGCTCAGCGAGCCGGATGCCCGCAGTACCGCCGAAATCCTGGTGCTGGCCGACATGTTCGGCTTGCATACCCACGGGGTCAGCCGCGTGGAGTCGTACGGCGAGCGCCTGGATTTGGGCGGCATCAAGGCATCGGCGGAAATGAAGATTGAAAAGTCGGCCCTCGCCATCAGCAAGGTCGACGGGGACAACGGCATCGGCCCCCTGGTTGGCCAAACCGCCTTGAAAGAAGCGATGGCATTGGCTCAGCAGACCGGCGTGGGCGTGGTTTTTGCGCGCGGCAGCAATCATTTCGGGCCGATTTCCCCCTACGCCTTCCTGGCGGCCCAGCAAGGCTATGCCTCATTCATCTGCAGCAACGCCACGACCACCATTGCGCCATGGGGCGGCCGCGAGGCGCGGCTGGGCAACAGTCCGCTGGGTTTCGGCATACCCAATCCCGGCGGCGACCCTTTCCTGCTCGACATGGCGCTAAGCGTCGTGGCCAGGGCCAAGATCCGGCAGGCCTTGCAGCAAGGCGCCTCCATCCCATCCACCTGGGCAACCGACAAGGAAGGCCGCCCCACCACCGACCCCAAAGCGGCGCTTAGCGGTTTCCTGATGGCTATCGGCGGCCACAAGGGCTACGGCCTGGCCCTGGTCGTCGATCTGCTGGCGGGCCTGTTGTCGGGCGCCTCCTATCTGACCCGCATCCAGTCATGGGTCGACAACCCCGAGGCGCCGCAAGATCTGGGCCACTTCTTCCTGCTGATCGACACCGCGCGCCTGGGCGGCGCCGATTGGTTGAGGGAAAGGATGGAGGATTTTCGCGGCATTCTGCACGACACGCCCGCAGCCGATCCGGCCATGCCCGTCATCGTCCCCGGCGAGCTGGAGCTGAACAAATATCGACTGGCGCAAACCAGCGGCGTCGAAGTCGAGAAGGCCTCTATGGAACACCTTTTAAAGCGAGTGGCGTGATAATTGGGGCGACTCAATCTTCAAGCGACCAATTCCATGCCTATAAAGAAAAGCAACACGCAGGCCGGCCAGGCCTACATCGAACTGAAGCAGCGCATCGTGTCGGGCGAATTCGGTCCCGAGGACAGGCTGCGTGAAGTCGAACTGTCCGAGCGCCTGGGCATGAGCCGGACCCCCGTCCGCGAGGCGCTCAAGCGCCTGGAGGACGAGGGCCTGCTTACGCACCAGCCCCGCAAGGGACTGCTGATCACAACGCTGGACCAGCAGTCCATCACACAGCTGTATTCCTTGCGGGAAATCCTCGAAGGCGGCGCGGCGCGCTTCGCCGCCAAGCATGCCGACGACATCGAAATCGACAATATGCGCGCCATACTGGAAGACAGCAAGAACGGCGCGGATCCGATCAAATCGAACTACGATTTTCATCAGGCCATTTATGCCGCGTCGCATAACCAGTTCCTGATCAAAGCCATCAACAACCTGATCGATTCCACCGCGCTGCTCGGCCAGAGCACGCTGGCGCATACCGGTCGGCCGGCGCTCGCCTACCAGGAGCACATGACGCTGTTTAACGCCATTGCGGCACGCGATGCGGACCATGCCGAACAAGAAGCGCGCAGCCATATCAGGCAGGCTCTGCTGGCCCGCCTGAAACAGCAACGGTCAACCCCCGCCGGCGGCTGACATACAAACATTAACTTTCCAGCCAGGAACCATTCCATGAACACCAATCTATCCGACGCCCGCGCCGTATTGCTGCCTACCGGCAAACTCAGAGCCGCCATCAATTACGGCAATCCGGTGCTGGCCCAGAAAAACGCCGCCGGCCAGCCTCAAGGCGTTTCGGTCGCTCTAGCCAAGGCCCTGGCGCAGCGGCTGGATGCCGAACTGGAAATCGTCGCCTTCCCCGCAGCGGGCAAGGTGGTTGATGCCGCCAAGGACGACGTCTGGGATATCGGCTTCCTGGCCATCGACCCGCTGCGGGCCGAAGAGGTCATGTTCACATCGCCCTACGTCATCATCGAAGGCACTTACCTGGTCAAGCAAGACAGCGGACTGAATGCGCTGGAAGATGTGGATGCGGTCGGCCTGCGCATCGCGGTCGGTAAAGGCGCGGCCTACGATTTGTTTCTTAGCCGCGAACTGAAACACGCCGGCATCGAGCGCGCGGAAACCTCGGCGGGCGCCGTGGATTTATTCCTGGCGCAAGGGCTGGACGCCGCCGCAGGCGTCCGCCAGCCGCTGGAGGCCGCGGCGCGGGAGCACGCAGGGCTGAAGGTGCTGCCCGGCTACTTCACAGCCATCCGCCAAGCCATGGCCACCCCCGTCAAGAACAAGGCGGCGCATGCCTACCTGCAATCCTTCATCGAAGAAATGAAGGCCAGCGGCTTCGTGGCGCAGGCGCTACAGGAAAGCGGCCAGGGAGAGGCCACAGTGGCTCCCGCCGGGAACTGACATCTGCAAGGCCTTCAACCAGAAACATTCAAACCGAATCAAGGCACACCTATGTTCGCTGCTCCTCCTGAAACCACCGCGCGCGTTTTTGCCACCTTACCCAAAGAGCTCGAAGGCGACGCACGCCAGTCGTATTGGCTGCAACAACAGCACAAGGGCCGCCAGCTTCCCGCCTTTTTCGAAGGCCCGTCCTTCGACAGGGAAGGCAATCTTTACTGCGTCGATGTGGCCTATGGACGCGTCTTCCGCATAAACCCGCAAGGCCAGTTCCACCAAGTCGTTCAATACGACGGCGAACCCAACGGCCTGAAAATCCATCAGGACGGCCGTATTTTCATCGCCGACTACCGGCATGGAATCATGGTGCTCGATCCGCATAACGGGCGCATAGAGCCTTACTTCACACGCCCGATGTTCGAACGGTTCCGTGGCGTGAACGACCTTCATTTCACGTCCAACGGCGATCTCTACTTTACCGACCAGGGCCAGAGCGGACTGCAGTCTCCCAACGGCCGCCTGTTCCGGCTAAGCGCCGGCGGCAAGCTGGACTGCCTGTTGAACAACATTCCCAGCCCCAACGGCCTGACCTTCAACGCCGCCGAAACCGATCTGCTGCTGGCCGTTACCCGGGCCAACGCCATCTGGCGCGTGCGCTTCTTCCCCGATGGCAACGTTTCAAAATCGGGAACCTTCATCCAGATGTCGGGCGGATTGGCCGGACCGGACGGGCTGGCGCTGGACGAACAGGACAACCTGCTGGTCTGCCATATGGGCATGGGCAGCATCTGGAAGTTCAGCCGCCTGGGCGAGCCCGTGCTGCGCATCCGATCACCCAAGGGCATTCTTACCAGCAATTGCGCCTTCGGCGGGAAGGACAACAAGACCTTGTTCATCACCGATTCGGAAACCGCGTCGATACTTGCCGTCGACCTGGATGTTCCAGGCAGGAAAACCTACGCGCTAAGTTAATTTCACACCTCATTCCATATCGAATCGCCTTAGATTTCAGGACATCCAATATGAAACATTCCACACTCATTGCCAAACGCAAACTCCTGGCAGCCGCCATGGCCGGCTGCCTGTTGGCCGCGGCGCCCGGCCTGGCTTCGGCCCAGGGCTCGTATCCGGACGGCCCCATCACGCTCATCGTGCCCTTCCCCGCTGGTGGCGGTGTGGATGTGGTCGGACGCATCCTTGCCAAAAGCCTGGCAGCCGAACTGAAGCAATCGGTCGTCGTCGAAAACAAACCCGGCGCCAGCGGCATGATAGGCGCCGGCTACGCGTCCAGCGCGAAACCGAACGGACAGACGCTGCTCCTGGCCAGCTCCGGCGAGGTCGCCATCAACCCGCATCTATACAAGAAGATGTCCTACGACCCGGCGACCAATTTGGCCCCCGTTACCCTGGTTGCCAAGATCCCGAACATTCTGGCTATCAGCAACAAGCTGCCGGTCGACAATCTGGCCGAGTTCGTCGATTACGCAAAGAAGAACAGCCAGGACCTGTCCTACTCGTCCAGCGGCATGGGCAATATCCAGAACATCTCCGGAGAATTGTTCAACAAGCTGGCCGGCACCCAGATTCTTCACGTTCCCTACAAAGGCTCTGCGCAAGCCGTGGCCGATGTCGCGGGCGGGCAGATCAGCGCCACGTTCGCCAGCGGAGCCGCATTGCTGCCGTTCATACAGGCCGGCAAGGTCAAGGCCGTGGGTGTTTCTTCGGACAAACCCATGAGCGCGTTTCCGAATGTCCCACCCATCAGCAGCATCCCGGGGCTGCAGGATTTCGTATTGGTCAACTGGTTCGGCTTGTTCACCACAGCCGGTACTTCGGATGCGATCATCGCCAAGCTGAATGCCGCCACGGTAAAGGCTCTTAACGATCCAGAAGTCGTGAAGACGCTGGAGAACCAGGGCGCGCAACCGGCACCGATGACTCCCGCCGAGTTCGGCAAATTCCGCGCGGAGCAGTCGGAGCTTTTTGGCCGGATCATCAAGGATGCCGGCATCAAGATCGAATAAGCACCACCACCCACGCCGCCCTATCATCCACGCCGTAGTCTCATCATGCATACAACACCCGCTCGCTATCGACAACAGATCGACATTGAGGGAGACGCCTACACCGCCGTCGACTTCCGTGGAATCGACCCGGCATCGCTTGCGCGCTTGCCCACTGTCCTTCTGCTGCTGCTCGAAAATGTGTTGCGCAATACGCAGGGCGAGGATCGCGACCAGGCCGTCTCCGCGATACTGGCCTGGCTCGATCAGGGCAGCAGCGTTGCAGAGGTTCCCTTTCTGCCGAACCGGGTGTTGATGCACGATACGACGAGCACACCGGCGCTGGTCGATATCGCAGCCATGCGAGACTACCTGGCGCGCGAAGGCGGCGATCCGTCCGCACTGACGCCTACCCTGCCGGTCGATGTATCCATCGACCATTCGCTGGCGGTCGAGGCATTCGGCCAGACCGATGCGGCGGAATTGAACATGGGGCATGAAATCCGGCGCAACTCGGAACGCTACCGTTTCCTGCGCTGGGCATCATCGGCCTTGCCCACGGTGCGCATCAATCCGCCCGGCACCGGAATCATGCACACCATCAACCTGGAGCAGTTGGCCACCGTGGTGACAACGCAGCAACGGGAAGACGGCACATGGATTTTCCCCGATATGCTGCTAGGCACCGACAGCCATACGCCCATGATCAATGGCATAGGCGTGCTGGGCTGGGGTGTGGGTGGTCTGGAAGCACAGACCGTGATGTTCGGCATGCCGACCATGCTGCGCATCCCCGATGTCATTGGGGTGCGCCTGATTGGCGCGAAGAACGACGTGGCGCAAGCCACCGACATCGCCTTGGCGGTGACGGAGCGGCTGCGCAAACTGGGCGTGGCCGGCGAATTCGTCGAGTTCCATGGGCCGGGTGTCTCCACCTTGTCCGCGGGGGACCGCGCCGTGATCGCCAACATGGCGCCCGAATACGGAGCGACCACCGGATTTTTTCCCGTGGACCGGCACACGCTGGACTATCTGCGAACAACCGGGCGCAGCGAAACGCACATTCGGCAAGTGGAAAGCTATATCCGGCAAATGGGACTATGGTTCGACCCAGACCGCCGGCCCACATACACCCAAACCATTGAGATCGACCTGAGCGCCATCGGCATATCGGTGGCCGGTCCCCGACGCCCGCAGGATCGCCGCGATTACTCCGAAACCGCGCAGGCCCTGGCAGAGATTGCGCATGACTTCGCTCCGGACCAGGCGAAAGAACTGCCCAGATACCCGGTGGGATTGGCGGCCATCACCAGCTGCACCAACACGTCGGATCCGCGCCTGCTGATCGCCGCCGGCCTGCTTGCCAGAAAGGCGCGGCAGCTTGGCCTGAAGGTGCCTGGCTGGGTAAAGACATCGCTGGCGCCCGGCTCGCCCGCCGCCGCCAGGTATCTGGAGCGCGCCGGCCTCTTGCCTGACCTGCATGCGCTGTGCTTTGACATCGTCGGCTACGGCTGCACCACCTGTATTGGAAACTCGGGACAGTTGCTGCCCAGCGTGCAGCAGGCGATGGATCTGAACCAGGCCAGGCCCGTCGCCATCCTGTCGGGCAACCGGAATTTCCCGGGGCGGGTCCATCCGGACCTGGATCTGGGCTTCCTGATGTCTCCGGCACTGGTGGTGGCCTTCGCGCTGCATGGCGATGCCAAGGTCAATCTGCGCGAACAGCCTGTGCAAATCACCGATGAAGGGCGGGAGATTTATCTGAAGGATATATGGCCCTCTGAGCAAGAGGTGTCCGAGGCGCTGCGGCTTTCGCAAGATCCCGGCGATTACGCATCCGCATTCCGGCAAGCTTCGCACAACCCCTTGTGGGATGGCCTGGAAGCGCCTGAAGGCCAGCTTTTCCCCTGGAGCGATGACTCGAACTATCTGCAGCCTCCTCCCTTTGCGGCAATGCGCGGGCAAAGCTTGCTGGGCCGCTATACGGCCTACCCCTTGATGATGGTGGGCGACGATGTGACCACGGATCATATTTCGCCGGCCAGCGCCATACCGTCCAAGAGCTTCGTGGCCGACTACCTGGTGGAGCGCGGGGAAAACCGCGCAGACCTCAATGTGTTCGCGGCGCGGCGGGGCAACTGGAAAGTCATGCTGCGCGGCGCCTTCCATAGCCGCGCCCTGAAGAACCTATTATGTCCGGAATGCCCGGTCGGCCATACGCTGCATATTCCCAGCGGGAAAATCCGCCCCCTGCACGAGGTGGCTGATCTCTACAAGCAGGATAAGCAATCGACGGTGCTGATTGCCGGCGAACGCTATGGCACAGGATCCTCGCGCGATTGGGCCGCCAAGGTTCTGCGCTTGCTGGGGGTGCGCGCGGTGCTGGCCCTTAGTTTCGAACGCATACACCGCTCCAATCTGATCGGCATGGGCGTCGTCCCCATCAAGCTGCCCAAGTCCTTGTCCGAAGGACCGTTGCGGATGATGCCCGGCGATACCGTGGAGCTGGATCTGGATCCCGCGACGCTCAAGCCGCGCTGCGCCCTGCAAGTCCTGATTCGGCGCGTCAATGGCACCACGGAAACGATCAAGGCGACCGCCGCCATTGAAACCATGCTGGAACGGGATTTCCTGCGTATCGGAGGCGTCATGCCAATGATACTGGACCGGGCTTTCAAGGAGCACGCCGCCCAGGACTAGAACATTCGCATACCGGCAAGCGGGGCTGATTTACCGAAATTCCGGTATAGTCACGGCATGCATATTGCGTGAATTGATCACGCTTGCACTTGCACATTGCCCGACCATGACCGATAAGCGCAAACGCCCTGCGCAACTGACTGTTACCGGCATCGACGATGCCCGGATCAGCCTGGCCGGCACGACCATCACGGCCGCATCCGGAGTTCAGGCACATCCCCTTCCTTCCAGAATCGCCTCGCGGCGGCGCGCGGCGGCGAACGATACGTCCGCGGCCAACCCCTGCCTGAGCTGCGGCGCCTGCTGCGCGCACTTCCGTGTCTCTTTCTATTGCGGCGAAGTCGCCGGCGAAAGCGGCGGCACCGTGCCGCCCGAACTGGTCAGCCAGGTCGGGCCCTTGCGCGCCTGCATGAAAGGAACCGAATACGGCGGACAGCGCTGCGTCGCCCTGCGCGGAGAACTGGGTCAGGAAGGCATCCATTGCGCCATCTACGAACAGCGCCCATCACCCTGCCGGGAATTCCCCGCCTGGATGGAAGACGGTTCGCCCAATCCGGATTGCCAGCGGCTGCGCAAAGCCATAGGCTTGCCGCCGCTGCCGCATCGCTCGGACGATGACGACCAGAATCCTACCAACACGCCTCCGCGCCGCGGCGACGTAGCGGCATAGCCATCAACGCTGGCTGCATGAAGCCAGCAGGGTTATGACCCCGGGATCGGCGCATGGCCCGCCAACGCCAGCACCGCCAGCGGTCCGACTGATCGGATGGGCTCGACTTGCTCCGGATGGCGGACGTAAAGCGTTCCGCCATACGACAAGGCATTGACTGAAACGTCGTAGGCGTGTTCGCGGCTACGCGGCACAATCAGCAGCCAATCGTCCTCGGCCAGCATATTGCAGGGCGGCAGCAGGCCGGCCTTGTCCGGCAGCAGATCAAGCTTACGACATGCCTTGTCAAATGCCGCATGCATGCTGGCGGCGGATTCTTCGACATCCCTGCCGGCCCCGCAAAGCGTACGCACAAAAAGATGCCTGGCCCGCAGCTCGGACTGCATGGCCGTCGCCAACCGCTCCGCTGCTTGCGGCAAATCACGCGTCAGGTAATGCAGGCTGGCATTGCCTGGCGCGGAAGGTATCCACTGAACATGCTTGTGACGCTGGCTTGCACCCGCCTCGGGGCCGCCGTTATAGAAACCCAGCCCGCCGGAATCCGACATGACCGTCGCAAGCGCCTTGAAGTCGTCCAGGGTCAAGGGCAGGCGCTGCTCTTCGAATTCGCGTCGGGCCAGCACCAAGTGGCGTTCGCAAACAGGGAACTTGTTCAAGATGGCCAGATGATATTCCCCGACAGGCCCGACGGTCAGGGCCGGTTCAGGCGACAGGAAAGGATTGAAATCCGGGTCGCGCGGGCCGCCGGGCATGGCGACTTTTGCCGCATCCTTGGCCGACAGCGAAGACACCCACCGCAAGGTAAAAGGCAGGTCCCGATCGTGCATCAGTATTTCTTGCGCATCGATGGGCTGCAGCGCGCCCTCGGCACGCGCCTGGGCGCTGCATCGGTCGACGGTTCGCATGAAAGCGGTGGCCATGTTGTCTCCCTTTCCGGTTGTTTATGGATGCCGGGGCATTGTAGGCCAGCGTGGCGGCTTTTGGAGCCGTCCCGGCTGCGGAGCTTGCCAGTCCGGCTTACCGATTCCCGAGAACGGCACCCCGTATTAACCCTGGTTTTCGCGCGTACAATTCTGGATTCCGGTGCGTCTTCGTCTTGTTTGGCCCGCCGGATTCAGACAACATTTTTGGAAGCAATGCATTTTGAGCACAAAACGAAGTAAACGCTGGAACGGCGAACTGGACTCGCTGGCACCGGAGTTCCTGAAAGAGGTTCTGGGCAAAATGGAAGCCTACGGCGATCGCGTACAGTTCGAGCAGCCGAACAAATCACCCCGCCCCAATTATCAGGTCATCAATCCATCGAACCGAAAGATGGGATTCGACGCCAAGCATCTCTTGCTGCGCCTGAATGAAGAGGGCAATGTGGGCGAACATCTCTCGTCCGAATTCACATTGGAAGCCATAAAGGCGGCGATCAGCGGCGCCGGCAGGAAGCCGGCAAGCAGCCGGACCTCAGCCGTTGCCCGGCGGCCCGCCGCAAGCGGCGGCGCCTCCCGCGCTGCGCCGGTTACGGCCGCCGCCGCGGCGGCGGACGAAATCGAACGCGGCAAGTACGCTTACTTCAAGACGAACCGCGAGTACCTTCCCGAAGGCATCACCCAATACTCGCAGCAAATCAGCGAGCTGATGCGGGGCGGAATGTCGGCGGAAAATGCCTTCGACACCATCGTCAAGCAGAACTTCTGACGTAGCGGCTCCAACGCGACACCGACCCGCTGCACCGCGCAGCGGGTCCATGCTCCCCGCCACGCACCGTTCCGGCGCGCGCCTGATGTCCCTTCTCCCTGTTTTGCACCACCACGACGCATAACGCGGCGCGGCTCGATGCCGCAATGTCCACGCAAACCAAGCTCCGGCTCCGTATCACAGCAAATAAAAAATTGGCACGGCTTTTGCTTTAAGCCTTGGGGAACACCACCGATCCCTTTTCCTATCCGGAGCCAAAATGAAACGCAGATTCATCCTTAAGCAAATCGCCGCCGCCAGCCTGCTTGCCGCCTCGGGCTGGGTGCCCCAGGCGCTCGCCGCCGACACGATCAAGGTGGGCATACTCCATTCCCTGTCCGGAACGATGGCCATATCCGAAACGTCGCTGAAGGACGTGGCCCTGATGACCATCGAGGAAATCAATGCCAAGGGCGGGGTCATGGGCCGGCAACTGGAGCCCGTCGTTGTCGATCCCGCATCCAACTGGCCCCTGTTCGCCGAAAAAGCCCGGCAACTGCTTGCGCAGGACAAGGTGTCGGTCGTTTTCGGGGCCTGGACATCGGTATCGCGCAAGTCGGTGCTTCCGGTCTTCAAGGAACTGAACGGATTGCTGTTCTATCCCGTGCAATACGAGGGTGAAGAGCTGGAGAGGAATGTGTTCTACACCGGCGCGGCGCCTAACCAGCAGGCCATACCGGCGGTGGAGTATTTGATGAGCGAAGACGGCGGCGGCGCGAAGCGCTTCGTCCTGCTGGGCACCGATTACGTCTACCCGCGCACCACCAACAAGATCCTGCGCGCCTTTCTGCACTCCAAAGGCGTAAAAGACAGCGATATCGACGAGGTCTACACCCCTTTCGGCCATTCCGATTATCAAACAATCGTGGCCAACATCAAGAAATTCGCCACCGGCGGAAAGACGGCCGTCATATCCACCATCAACGGGGACTCCAATGTGCCCTTCTACAAAGAGCTGGGCAATGCCGGACTGAAGGCGACCGACGTGCCGGTCGTTGCCTTCTCCGTCGGCGAAGAAGAGTTGCGCGGTGTGGATACCAAGCCGCTGGTCGGCCACCTGGCCGCCTGGAATTACTTCCAGTCGGTCAGGAACCCGGTGAACGCGGACTTCATCGCCAAATGGAAAGCCTACGCCAAAGCCAAGAACCTGCCCAATTCCGACACTGTGGTCACCAACGATCCGATGGAAGCGACCTACATCGGCATCCACCTGTGGAAGCAGGCCGTCGAGCAGGCAAAGTCGACCGACGTGGACAAAGTCATAAACGCCATGGGCGGCCAGACATTCGTTGCCCCCGACGGCTTTACCATCCAGATGGACAAGACCAACCACCATTTGCACAAACCTGTCTATATCGGCGAGATCAACGGCGATGGCCAGTTCAATATCGTGTGGAAGACGAAGGGCCCCATCAGGGCGCAGCCGTGGAGTCCGTATATCGCGGGCAACGAAAGCAAACAAGGGCTCTGAATGCGCGGGCTCTCCGGAGGTATGGAAACACTGCGCATGGTCGGGCTGCGCCTGGCCCTGGCGCTGCTGATGCTGATTCCGGCGCCCGCCGCGCTTGCGCTTGATGCCGGTTCGATCGACCAGGCGGTGCTTGCCCCGCTGATCGACGGCGATACCGCAGCCAGGCTGGAGATCATTTCCCGGCTTGGCCAGTCGCCCCTGCCCATGGCGGCCCAGGTACTGGAAGCGCTGGGCGGCGGCATGGCCTACGCCGATCCCCAAGGCCGGTTTCTGGTGCTGGACGCCGACAAGCTGGCAACGGACCCGGAAACCGGCCGGAGGACGGAACTGCCCGCCGACGCCAACGCCGTCATCGTCAACAATCGTTTAAGGCGCGCCATCAGCCAGGCCCTGGCCCTTGCGCACTTATTCGCGGCCGATCCGCAAGTACGCCTGTCCGCGGCGCGCCGCATGCAGCATGGCGGCGACCCGTCGAATATAGGCCTTATAACGCAGGCGATGGACAAGGAAGCCGACGGCGAAGTGAAGAAGGCGCTGCTAGTCGCACTGGCCAGCCTTGAGCTGAAGAGCCCCGAGGCGGAGGTACGCCTGCATGCCGTGCAAACGTTGGGAAATACCGGCAATGCCGAGTTTCGCCCCATCATGGCCAACCTGCTGGCCCGCCAGGATGCCGGCGCCTACACCGAAAGCAGCGAGGCCGTACGCGCCGCGGCGGCCGCCGCGATCGAGCGTATCGACAGCCGCCTGAAAAAAATCGAATGGGCAGGAAATCTTTTCTACGGCATCAGCCTGGGCAGCGTGCTCCTGCTTGCCGCGCTGGGGCTGGCCATCACCTTTGGCCTGATGGGGGTCATCAACATGGCGCATGGCGAGCTGCTGATGATAGGCGCCTACAGCACTTATGCCGTTCAGGTCTTGTTCCGGCAGATGGCTCCCGCATGGATGGACTGGTATGTTCTTGCCGCGCTCCCTGTCGCCTTCTTCATTACCGCGCTGGTCGGGATGGCGCTGGAACGGACCGTGATCCGCTGGCTGTACGGCCGCCCGCTGGAAACGCTGCTGGCCACATGGGGCATCAGCCTGATCCTGATGCAAGCGGTCCGGACCCTGTTCGGCGCGCAGAATGTGGAAGTCGGAAATCCTTCATGGATGTCGGGCGGCGTGACAGTGCTGGGCGGGCTGGTGCTGACCTACAACCGCATCGCCATCATTGTCTTCGCCTTGCTGGTCGTGTTCCTGATATGGCTGCTGCTCAATCACACCCGCCTGGGCCTTTTCGTCAGGGCCATTACCCAGAACCGCCGGATGGCCGATTGCGTGGGCGTGCCTACCGGCCGTATCGACATGCTTGCCTTCGGCCTGGGATCAGGCATAGCCGGGCTGGGCGGCGTAGCGTTATCGCAGCTCGGAAATGTCGGCCCCGACCTGGGGCGCAGCTACATCGTGGATTCCTTCATGGTGGTCGTCCTGGGCGGTGTCGGCCAGCTTGCGGGCACCGTGATCGCCGCGCTGGGCCTGGGAAGCGTGAATAAATTCCTGGAGCCCTGGACGGGTGCCGTCCTGGCAAAAATTACCATATTGGTGCTTATCGTGCTGTTCGTTCAAAAACGCCCGCAAGGGCTATTCGCTCCGCGCGGCAGGAGCGTGGAATGAGCGCCCTGCCAGCCTTCCCGCCGCCGCATTCCCTTCCCGCGGCGCGGCGGCGCCTGTTTTCGCCGCGCATATGGACAGGCCTGATCGCCGCGATGGTCTTCCTGGCGCTGCTGCCCTTGCTTAACCTGGTCTTTCCGCCCGGCCATCCCTTGCACATCTCGTCCTACGCCGTGGCCTTGATGGGGAAATTCATGTGCTATGCCATGGCGGCGCTGGCGCTGGATCTGGTCTGGGGATACACCGGCATCCTGTCGTTGGGGCACGGCCTGTTCTTCGCGCTGGGGGGCTATGCTCACGGCATGTACCTGATGCGCTCCATCGGCGGCGATGGCGTCTACAAGAGCCACGTGCCGGACTTCATGGTCTTCCTGGACTGGAACGACTACCCCTGGTACTGGGCGTTTACCGATCATTTCCTGTACGCCATGCTGCTGGTGGTCCTGGTCCCGGGCATCCTTGCCTTTGTCTTCGGCTATTTCGCCTTCCGCTCGAGAATCAAGGGGGTCTACTTTTCCATCATCACGCAGGCCTTGACCTTTGCCGCCATGCTGCTCTTTTTCCGCAACGAAACCGGCTTTGGCGGCAATAACGGCTTTACCGATTTCAAGCGCATTCTGGGCTATGACATTACGGCATCCGGCACACGCGCCGCGCTGTACTGGATCACCTTGGCGCTGCTGGCGGCTTCTCTGATATTTGCGCGCGCGCTCACCCAATCCAAGCTTGGGCGAGTCCTTACCGCCATACGGGACTCCGAAAGCCGCTTGCGCTTCATCGGCTATGAACCCCTGGGATTCAAGCTATTCATCTGGACGGTATCAGCGGTCATGTGCGGTATCGCGGGCGCTTTGTACGTCCCACAGGTCGGCATCATCAATCCCAGCGAAATGTCCACCGAAACGTCGATTGAAATGGTGATATGGGTGGCGACCGGCGGCCGCGGCACTCTGATAGGTCCGATCATCGGCGCCGGCGCGGTCAATGGCCTGAAAACCTGGTTCACCAGCGTGCTGCCGGAATTCTGGCTCTATGCCCTGGGCCTTATTTTTGTACTGACGACACTGTTCCTGCCTCAAGGCCTGGTGGGGCTTGCGCGCCAACTGCGCGTCCGGTATCTTAAGAGAAGCGCTATATGAAACTGCTTAGTGGAAATAAACCGGCGCCGGCGCCCACGGACGGGCCTGGCTCCGATGCCGCCTACGGTCATGTGGCGCAGCGCGACGTGGACCTGCGCCACGGGGTCATCCTTTATCTAGAGGGCATTACGGTCAGCTTCGATGGATTCAAGGCGCTGAACAAGCTCGACCTGGACATCAGTACAGGCGAATTGCGCTGCATCATTGGACCCAACGGGGCGGGCAAGACCACGATGATGGACGTAATAACCGGCAAGACCGCGCCGACGGCGGGCAGCGCTTTTTTCGGGCAGAACATCGACTTGACCAAGCTGGACGAGTCCCAGATTGCGCGCGCCGGCATCGGCCGGAAATTCCAGCGCCCCACCGTCTTTGAAAATCATACAGTCTTCGAAAACCTGGAACTGGCCCTGAAGACCGACAAAGGCGTTCGGCCCACGCTGTTTTCCCGGATTACCGCCCAGCAAACGGATGATATTCACGCCACCCTCGAACTCATACGGCTCAAGTCCGAAGCCCGGCGTCCGGCCGGGCTGCTTTCGCACGGACAAAAGCAATGGCTGGAGATCGGAATGCTGCTGATGCAGAAACCTTTGCTTTTGCTGCTGGACGAACCCGTCGCCGGCATGACCGACGCTGAGACCGAACGCACCGGAGAACTGCTCAACGAATTGAAAGGCCGCCACTCGCTGGTCGTCGTCGAGCACGATATGGATTTCGTCGCCAATATTGCCGGCGAAGGCAAAGTCACCGTGCTGCACGAAGGATCGGTGCTGGCCGAGGGTTCCATGGCGCAGGTGCAGGCCGATCCGCGCGTCGTCGATGTCTACCTGGGGCGCTGACATGCTTAACGTCCATAACATCAATCAGTACTATGGCGGCAGCCATACGCTGCGCGGGATTTCGCTAAGCGTGCGGCAAGGCGAATGCCTGGCTTTGCTGGGCCGCAATGGCGTCGGAAAGACGACCTTGCTCAAGTGCCTCATGGGTGTTCTGCCGGTTGCATCGGGCGGCATTGAGCTTGCGGGCGCCGACATTACCCGAATGGCCCCGCATCAACGAGCCGCGCTCGGTATCGCCTATGTTCCCCAGGGCCGCGAAATCTTTGCGCGGCTGACCGTTGAAGAAAACATCCTGATGGGCATGGCCGGCAAGCCGGCGTCCTCCGCGCGACGAATCAAAGAAGATGTCTTCGAGCTCTTCCCCGTGCTTAAAACCATGCTGGCACGCCGTGGCGGAGACCTTTCGGGCGGACAGCAGCAGCAATTGGCTATTGCGCGGGCCCTGGTGCAGGAACCCAGGCTCATCATCCTTGACGAACCCACGGAAGGCATACAGCCTTCCATCATCAAGGATATCGCCAAGGTCATACGCTTGCTGCGCGAACGCGGCGATATCGGCATTTTGCTGTGCGAGCAATACTTCGATTTCGCCCGCGGGCTGGCGGATCGCTTCATCGTTCTTTCGCGCGGCGAAGTGGTGGCGCAGGGAGACCGAACTGAAATGGACGGCGATGACGTGCGCAGGCATCTATCGGTATGAACATGCGTGAATGGCACGGCAAGCTGACGCTTGCTTTCTCGTATCCGAATTCGCGCGGCACCGTCCTTTCGGAGCGCCGGCACGAAGGCCCCCTGCTTGTACAAAAAGCCCTGTACCCCGAAGGCCCCGAGATCTGCCATGTAACCATACTTCACCCCCCTTCCGGTATTGCGGGCGGAGATTTATTATCAATCGACATTACGGTGCAATCGGGAGCCCATGCCTTGCTGAACACTCCGGGAGCCACGCGTTGGTACAAGGCGAACGGCAAAAGCGCTACCCAGAACACGAACATTGTCGTGAAGGCCGGAGCCTGCCTGGACTGGCTGCCGCAAGAGAATATTTTTTTCGAACAGGCCGATGCCCACACCAGCACACAGGTCCATCTGCACACAGGGGCGCGCGCAATAGGATGGGAAATCGTCCAACTGGGCAGCATAGAAAAATCTTCGCATTGGGATGAAGGCCGGATCTTGCTGAACACCGTGCTGACCCTGGATGAATGCCCCCTGTGGCAGGAAATCGGAGAGCTGCATGCGGATAGCGCCGTGCGCCACAACGTGAACGGCTTGGCCGGCTTCCCGGTACTGGCCACCTTATGGGCTTTCGGCCCCGCCATCGGCCGCGACGAGGCCGACCGCCTTTCCATGGATCTGCCATGGCAGGAAGAACTGCGGGCCGGCTTGACCCATATGCCGCTGTCCGACGGGCAAGGCCTTAGCCTGCTGCGTGTTCTTGGCACGCATGCGCAAGACGTGAAGGGGCTGCTCATCGCGCTATGGATGCAAATGCGCCCCTTGCTGCTGGGCGTCCAAGGCCGCCATCTGCGACTGTGGAATACCTGAAAAAAACCCGATAACCTTACCTGCGCGAGGATCGCATCATGAACCTGACCCCAAGGGAAAAAGACAAGTTGTTGATTTTCACCGCGGCTCTGCTGGCAGAGCGCCGCAAGGCGCGTGGTGTAAAGCTCAACTATCCCGAGTCGGTTGCCCTGATCACCGCCGAACTGATGGAAGGAGCACGCGACGGCCGCAGCGTGGCCGACCTGATGCATTACGGCACCACCATCCTGACGCGCGGGGACGTCATGCCAGGGGTCCCGGAAATGATCACCGATATACAAGTCGAAGCCACATTTCCGGACGGCACAAAGTTGGTGACCGTGCACAATCCCATCGTCTAAATGTATTCCAAGCCCTACGAAGCCACTTTCATCAGGAGCCTCAGATGACTACTCGTTCCACCTTGCAAACAGCGGGCCTGCATGCCGTCCGCATTGTCGCTCTTGCCCTGCCATCGAGCGCCACCCTCGCGCATCCGGGGCATGAGTCGGTCATGGGCGGCAGCATGTTCGCGGCGGGCATGCTTCACCCCTTGACGGGAACCGACCATCTGCTTGCCATGCTGGCGGTGGGCTTATGGGCTGCCCTGGCTCACAAGAGCCTTCGAGAGGCCATCTGGACGCCCATAAGCTTTCTTTGCCTATTGCTGGTGGGCGCGCTGGCGGGCATTGCGGGCATGAGCCTGCCGGCCGTCGAACCCATCATCATGGCGTCTTTGCTGGTGCTTGGCCTGCTGACCGCAAGCCGGATCGCCCTACCCGGCTGGGCGGGCGGCGCACTGGTCGGCTTCTTCGCCCTGTTCCACGGCCTGGCGCATGGCGCCGAACTGCCTGCCGGAAATGGCGTGGCCGCCTACATAGCCGGCTTCATGCTGGCTACGCTGATGCTGCATGCCGCCGGCCTGACCGCGGGCCTGGCTCTGAAAGGGCGCGCCGCCTGGTTGGCACGCGCGGCCGGCGCCGGCATCGCCGCATACGGCGCGGCCCTGTACACCATTGCAAGCTGATCCACGATCATCAATATCTCGCCAGGACGCACGCCATGATACCCGGAGAAATTCTTGTTGAAGACGGCGACATCGAACTGAACGCGGGGCGGCCCACCTGCGCGGTCGATGTCGTCAATACCGGCGACCGCCCCGTACAGGTCGGTTCCCACTACCATTTCGCCGAAGTCAACGCGGCGCTCAAGTTCGATCGAAAAGCCGCCCGCGGCTTTCGTTTGAACATTGCGGCCGGAACGGCCGTTCGCTTCGAGCCGGGCCAGAAAAAAACCGTCGAGCTGGTGGCGCTGGCCGGCGAACGCAAGGTTTACGGTTTCAACGGCGACATCATGGGAGCACTGTAATGCCTGTCATATCACGCCTCGCCTACACGGAAATGTTTGGACCCACCATCGTCGGCGGAGTGGGCGACCGCATCCGCCTGGCCGATACGCAATTGCTGGCTGAGGTCGAAAAGGACTACACGCTCTTTGGCGAAGAGGTGAAATTCGGCGGAGGCAAGGTCATACGCGATGGAATGGGCCAAAGCCAGCGCGACAGCGTCGACTGCGCCGATACCATCATTACCAACGCCCTGATCATCGATGCGATAAGCGGCATCGTCAAGGCCGACATAGGCATCAAGAACGGCCTGATTTCCGGCATAGGAAAGGCCGGAAATCCCGATATCCAGCCCGCCGTCACCATCATTGCGGGGCCGTCCACCGAAATCATCGCGGGCGAAGGCATGATCGTCACGGCCGGCGCCATCGACACCCACATCCATTTCATTTGCCCCCAGCAGTTCGACGAAGCGCTGGCCACCGGCACCACCACGCTGATAGGCGGCGGCACCGGCCCGAGCGCGGGTTCGTTCGCCACCACCTGCACGCCGGGGCCCTGGCATATCCATTCGATGCTATCGGCGCTGGACGCCTTCCCGATCAATATCGGCCTGCTGGGCAAGGGAAACGCCAGCGTACCGAGTCCGCTGTTCGAGCAGATCGAAGCAGGCGCCATTGGCCTGAAGCTTCACGAAGACTGGGGATCCACGCCGGCCGCCATCGACAACTGCCTATCGGTGGCCGACCAAACCGACGTGCAGGTCGCCATCCATAGCGATACCTTGAACGAATCGGGTTTTGTCGAGGACACCTTCAAGGCCTTCAAAGGCCGCTGCATCCACTCCTTCCATACCGAAGGCGCCGGCGGCGGCCACGCTCCCGACATCATCAAGGCGGCCGGGATGCCCAACGTATTGCCGGCCTCGACCAATCCCACCATGCCGTTCACCATCAACACCATCGACGAGCATCTGGATATGCTCATGGTGTGCCATCACCTGAACCCGTCCATTGCGGAAGACCTGGCGTTTGCCGAAAGCCGCATACGCCGCGAAACCATCGCCGCCGAAGACGTCCTGCACGACTTGGGGGCATTTTCGATCATGAGCTCCGATTCGCAAGCCATGGGGCGCGTGGGCGAAGTGGTCTTGCGCACCTGGCAGACGGCCGACAAAATGAAAGCGCAGCTAGGCACGCTTGAAGGCGACAGCGCTCGCTCCGATAACGAACGCATCAAGCGCTATATTGCCAAGTACACCATCAACCCCGCACTGGCCCACGGCATTGCCCACAAAGTGGGCTCCATCGAAGCGGGCAAGCTTGCCGACCTGGTGCTGTGGCGCCCCGCCTTCTTCGGTGTAAAGGCCCATATGGTGCTTAAAGGCGGAATGATCGCCGCAGCCGTCGTCGGCGACCCTGGCGCATCGATCGCCACACCTCAGCCGGTTCATTTTCGGCCCATGTTCGGCAGCTTCGGCAACGCGCTCAAGACCTCGCTGACCTTCGTGTCGCAAGCCGCAATGGCCAATCCCGCCTTGCATCAGCTGGGCCTGGGTAAAACGCTGGAGGCTGTGCATGGATGCCGCGACCTGGGCAAGAAGGACATGGTGCGCAACAACTGGCTGCCTCATATTTCGGTGGATCCGCAAACCTACCAAGTCATGGCCGACGGCAAGCTGCTGACGTGCGAGCCGGCCTCGATATTGCCCATGGCCCAACGTTATTTCCTGTTCTAAGCCATGCGTATCGTAAAAAAGCACCTTAGCGGCACGAGCATCGCCAAAGCCCTGTTGCGCAGCGCCCCGACAGCCGCACTGCCTTACAGCTTGCGGCGCCGCAGCCGCCAGACAATAACCCTGAACGACGGCGAGCAGATCGGGCTGGTTCTGGAGCAGGGAACCATCCTGCGGCATGGAGACGCGCTGCTGGCCGAAGACGGGCGGCTTATTCTGGTGCAGGCTGCCCCGGACGACGTATTGCGCATTACCGCCGAGAGCGATAGACAGTTGACGCGAGCCGCCTACCACCTGGGCAACCGCCACGTTGCGCTGGAAGTGGGCGAGGGCTATTTGCAGCTGGAATACGATCCGGTGCTGCGGGATATGCTGCGGCGATTGGGCGACGTGTCCGTCCGCCGGCTGGATGCGCCCTTCGAACCTGAAAGCGGCGCTTACGGCGGAGGCCACAAACATGGCCACGACGAAACCTTCAGCGAAGACTACGCGCTCGCCCAGGCCGCCTATGCGGCCCATGACCATCCCCATACACACGGACACGAGCACATGGAGGACCCTGATCATGAACACGTTCATGGCCAGGATTGCAATCATGGCGCCCACCACCGCCCGAAAGAAAATAGATGAGCGACATGCAAGCAAGCCAGCTCGCCGCCTTGCTCCAGTTGTCGTCGCCAGCCCTTCCGATCGGCGGATACAGCTATTCGCAAGGTTTCGAAGCCGCGGTCGACCATGGCCTGGTCAACAACGAAGACAGTGCGGGCCGATGGATAGCCCAACAACTGAATTGGGTGATGGCGCAAGGCGAAGCCCCGGCATGGATACTGTTGTTCGATGCCTGGTCGGACCGCGATTGGACGCAGGTCGCGCACTGGAACGACTGGTTTCACACAACACGCGAATCGCAGGAACTGCGCCAGGAAACCGAGCAAATGGGATGGTCGCTGGTCAAGCTGGCGGATCAGTTGAACTGGGGCGAGGCACCGGCCAGGCAGCAATTGCTCAGCCAAGCCAATATCGTCTATCCGGCCGCGCACGCTTATTGCGTCCATGCCCTGGATATCGCCAAACCCGCCGGGCTGGCCGCCTACTTGTTCACCTGGCTGGAAAACCAGGTCATGGCCGCCATCAAAACCGTTCCTTTGGGGGAGATGGCGGGCCAGCGTATATTAAATGATGTGCGCTCGCACATTCCGGCGGTGTGCGACGAAGCTTTTTCCCGCGCCGCCCATGCGCCGCCCCGCCTTGCTACCCTGGCTCCGCAACTGGCCATCGTGTCGGCGCGCCACGAAACGCAGTATTCCAGATTGTTCCGCTCCTGAGAGGCTCCTCATGCGTTCAACCCAACATGACACATCTACCGCCCCACTGCGCAGCAAGTCCATGCCTCCCTTGCGCGTCGGAGTCGGCGGTCCCGTCGGCTCCGGCAAGACCACCCTGCTTGAAATGCTGTGCAAGAGAATGTCGGCCAAGTATGATCTGATCGCCATCACCAACGACATCTATACCAAGGAGGACCAGCGTCTTCTGACGATTTCCGGAGCCTTGCCGGCCGAGCGCATCATGGGAGTCGAAACCGGAGGATGCCCGCATACAGCCATACGGGAAGACGCCTCGATCAATCTCGAAGCCATAGACCGGATGCTGCGGAAGTTTCCCGATGCGGACATTGTGTTCGTGGAATCGGGCGGAGACAACCTGGCCGCCACATTCAGTCCCGAACTTTCCGATCTGACCCTGTATGTGATCGATGTGGCCGCCGGAGAAAAGATCCCGCGCAAAGGCGGACCGGGCATCACCAAATCCGACCTGCTGCTGATCAACAAGACTGATCTGGCGCCTTATGTCGGCGCGTCGCTGGAGGTCATGCAAGCCGACGCTAAGCGCATGCGCGGCAACCGCCCTTTTGTGATGGGCAGCATCAAGGACGGAAACGGCCTGGACGAGATCGTCGCCTTCATCGAAAACGAAGGATTGCTGGCTCTGGAAAAACACCCGGGCGCGGATTGAAGCGCTGGATCGGCAAAACCGGACAGCCTGGCCGGAGAGCTCCTGACTTATCCACACAGACTGTGAATAAGCCTGCGTACAACTCGTGGGCATGTTGCTGAAACGTAATAAATACGCCGAATTCCGACGGTTGGTCAGAGACTACCCACACCTCGGTAACGTCAGGTTTCCCCTGGATATGTCTTTCCACAGGATACGCTTGAAATCTCGTCAGTTGTTGTCATGATGAAAGCTCACAGACCGCAATTTGAAGGAGATCGCATGCATAAACGCATCACCATCGCCATTTCTGCAGGCCTGCTGGCTCTCAGTGGGGCCGCCATGGCGCAACAGCAACAAGCACCCGCCCCAAGGCCGGGCATGACCGTGCCCACACCCAATTACTCCGACGCCCAGCTCGAACGCTTTGTAAGCGCCTCGCAAAAGGTGGCAATGATTTCCCAGGAATACACGCCCAAGCTGCAGGCCACGCAGGACGAAGCGACGAAGAAAAAAGTATTTGAAGAAGCCGACGGAAAAATGGTCAAGGCCGTTCATGACGAAGGCATGACCGTCGACCAGTTCAACGGGATCAATCAGGCGCTGCAACAGGATCCCAAGCTGGTGCAGCGCATTCAGAACATGGTGAAGTAAGAACTAGCTTCCACTCTTGCTTGCGACGGCCGTGGTCCAGCGCACGATTTCATCAATGGAGGCGGACGGCGCGCCCAGATGGGAAGCGTTCGGCTCGTAGAGCTTGGTCAGCGGGTTGCGAGGCAGCGAGTGGAACATGGCTGTCTTGTTTCGCAGCAAGCCTTTATAGTCGCCCGTGGGCCCCACATACAGGACTGGCGTTTTGGGGTCCATGTTTCTTGCGGCGATACCGTAGTTCATGGCACCGTCGGGCTCGAACCAGCCAAAGTAGATGGCGGCGGTGGTGGTAACCGGCGTCAGCCCTTTGCTGCCTTCATAATCGAAGAACTTTTCTTTGGCGGCCCCCTGCCCTTCCGCAATCATCTTCTTGGCCAGTTGGACCGATGGGCCCAGCTTGCCGACGAAGGTTTGTGATCCAGCGTCGCCTCCGGGCGCTATGGCGATGATTCCATCGACCCGATGCTTGTTGCCGTAATGCAGCGCAAACAGGCCGCCCTGACTGTGGCCCGCCACAAAAAGCGTTTTCGCGCCCCGGTTGCGCAAATCTTCGAGCGCCGCGTCGATTTCCTTTTCGGCGCCTGCGACATCCACGTCGTAATCCCGATTACCCGACCAGGGCATCTGAAGATTGGCGACGGCATAGCCTTTTCCCTGCAAGGATGAGGCCAATCAAGAAACATGGCGCGTGGGCGACCCGCCTTTGCCATGCATGATGACGATCCCCATTCCGTTCGAAGCCACACTGGACGATGATGTGGTAGCGCAGCCGCCAAGACCGGCCATGATGACAGCGCCGGCCATGACAGCGGCGATACGAGCTTTGGTCATACTTCCCCCTACGGCTTATCGATAAGCCTTGTTGTTGCTGTTGATGAACCTTTGCAGCGTGCTTATAAGAAATCAAGCCAGGCGCAGCTTCGCTCCCGCGGGGATATCAACCGAGGATGCCTCTTGCTCGCGATGATCCGAAGCCAGCATCTGCTGCTCGGGCTCTTGCATATCGAGCACCACATTGGGGCTGTTGGCGATTTTGAAGACCGACACGGCGTCAGCCAACTGCCGGGCCTGATCTTGCAGGGATCCCGCGGCGGCGGCGGCCTGCTCGACCAGGGCGGCGTTTTGCTGGGTGACTTCATCCATTTGCGAAACAGCCAGGTTGACCTGATCGATGCCGGTGGACTGCTCTTCGGAGGCGGCGGATATTTCCTTCATGATCTCGGTGACGCGCTGGACCGAAGCAAGCAGCTCTTGCATGGTGTCGCCCGCGCCTTCGACTTGTTTCGAGCCGTCGGAGACCTCGGTGATCGATGCCTCGATAAGCTTCTTGATCTCTTTGGCCGCTTCGGCGCTGCGTTGCGCCAACGATCGGACCTCGGACGCCACCACGGCGAAGCCGCGGCCCTGCTCGCCCGCCCGCGCCGCCTCGACGGCCGCATTCAATGCCAGGATGTTGGTCTGGAAAGCAATGCTGTCGATAACGCCGACGATCTCGCCGATCTTGCCGGAACTGCCTGAAATACGCTGCATGGTGCTCACAACATCGGTAACGGCCTGTTCCCCGCGCTGCGCAACCACGGAGGCGCTCGTGGCCAGCGTGTTGGCCTGGCGCGCATGTTCCGTATTCTGCTTTACCGTCGCGGCAAGCTGTTCCATGCTGGCGGCGGTTTCCTGCAAAGACGCCGCCTGCTCTTCGGTGCGGCTGGACAAGTCGGTATTGCCGGCGGCAATTTCAGCGGAGCCGATATTGATTTCATCCACGCCGGCCCGCACTGCGGCGATGGTGCGCGAGAGCGCCTGTTGCGTTCGCCGGACATAGTTGAACAGCACATGGACTTCGTTCTTGCTTTGCGCCGGAACCTGGGGAATGCGAGCAGTCAGGTCGCCCTGGCCAAGTTTTTCCATGCCTTCAATGACTTGGCGCACGGGGCGCAAGGTCATGGCCGCCAGCCAGCCCACCAGCAAAGAGATCAGCAAGGTTCCGATCAGCATCAAGCCCAATTGATAGGCCAAGTATATGTAGCTTTGCATCAGGAATTCGTCTTGATCACCCATGCCATATATAAGCCAGTCCCAGCCTTTGGCCGTATCCCAGGCGACAAACTTGGAACCGGCACTCTCGCCTTGGCCCAAGGCCACCTGCGCGAAGCCGGTCTGGTTCTTGTATAAGGCTTCCAGCGTGGCGACATCTTCCGCCGACATTTCGGTGCTGAGAGGGGCGCCAGCCTTACCTTGGGCTCCTGCGATCCGCACCCAGCCCTTGCCGTCGGCGCTACGGCGCAGGACGCCCAGAATGCCGTGGTCGGCCACCCGGGTTTTTGAGACCCATTCAAGCAAGGCACCCACCTGCTGGTCCACGTCGACGCGTACGGAGAAACCGCCATAGACCGCGCCAGATTCATCCTTAAGCGGCTGGATGCTCATGGCATACCATTTGCCGTTGCGCTGGACCACGCCGCTATAGGGCTGGCCCGAATCCAGAGTCTTGGCCAGCAAATCGTTGGCATCGACCGTGCTGCCCAAGCGCACATTGCCTTGCGCATCGCGCAACAGCGTCGCGGCGCGGACCCATTTATCGCCCGACCGCACGATGACTGCCGGATCTGCACCGGTATTTTCGTTCATGCGCATCAAGGTGTCGATGTCGCCGTTGACAATATGATCTTCGACCACCAGCAGCGGCACGGCCCCTCCTTCTTCGGTATCGGTGGTATTGCCGTCCAATACCGGAACTCCACCCAGTTCGCGCTCCAGGACCGGTATGAGCTGCCTGCCCTTATCGCTGGCGTTGTCGAAAACCAATTGCAGAGATTGCTCGACCCCGTGCAAGGCCGAGGTCATCTCGCGCTGTACCGTTTCAATGGCGGTGCTGCGACTTTGCCAGGCCATGACCGCCGCTATGGCAGCCATGACGACGACGGTTACAGCCGATGTGGCCAAGAACAGTTTGACAGCCAGGGAACGTCGAGCCAGCCATCCGCTGCTCATCGATGCGTCTTTGGAATGAACGCGTGTTGTTGTCTCCATCATGGCCCCTTTTTTGTAAGCCTATGCTTCTTATAAATAGCTTAACGTCTTGGCAGGACAAATCTTTACGGGCCCAGGCTTAGGTGATTTCCCGTAAATCGCGTGGATCATCCGGCCGATACAAGAAAGCCCAAAAAGATGCATTCATTTACATTATGCATATTTCAAGAAAATGCGCATCGGTATTTACGTATAGCTGGGGCTTACGTCGCATTAAAACGCAGCGGCCCCGAAAACAGGAGGAAAATCCAGTCTTCGGAGCCGCTGCTAAAGGCGGGGAATGGGCTGGGAAGCCTACATGGCCACGCTCAGGACACGCTGCATGAACTCGGTCACGGACATGGCCTGCCCATTGACCGTGACACCGTTGTTTTCATACAAGACGGAGGATGCTGCCGTATCGCCATCGACCCGGACCAGTCCGGCACCCTGCAACCGCGCCATATATTGATCGTAGATCATGGCGCCCATCATTTCCATCTGCAAGCGCTGTTGCGGGTCTGCTTGCGCCTGCCCGAACACCCCGATGAACATAGGCTTGAGCAGGCTGAAATCCAGTTGGACCTGCTTGAGTGCCTGTGTAAGCAGCACATCGGCATTCTTCTCGTCGGTGTCGGCGGGACGGGTCAGGTCGACCCGCAGGCTGGCCTTGCTCTGGCCGTCGACGTTCTTCCAGACGAGCTGCTCGATGGCGACCGACGGGTCGCTGGCCAGGACGGCCATCAATTTTTCACGCAGCACACGCTCTTCGTCGTCGCTGAGCACCAGATCCTGATCGTCCTGCCCGCCGTGCCTGAGCTGGATGGCGTCGTATTCGCCGGCCAGGGCCGACAGCGCGGCCACATCCAGGCGATTGGCCCTGACACCCAGAGACAAGCTGCCCAAATCCATGGGACCAACGGCAATACGGCCGAAATCGTAGCGTAGCGCACCATCCAGAATGTCGCCGGTCTGAACATTGTCCAGCTTGATGGCCAGCTTTTCGATGGCGACCGCCTCGTCCTTGGCATTATCCATGGTCAGGGTATCGGCGGTGGCGCTGCTATGCACTTGCATGCTGCTTTCGTCGCCGATGTCCGTCTTGCTGTCCAGGCGGATATTTTCTATTCGCAGGCTTTCGCCGGTTTGCGTGTTGGCCAGGGAGAAAGAATCGAATTGCCCCGTCGCCGAGCTGCTGTTGAAATCCTTGCCGAAATCAATGCTTATCGCCCCGCCGCTGAAACTGAGGGTATCGCCATCCTCGGCAAGTTCAGTGGGCGAGAATGTCCAGACGGAGTGGCCGCTGCCGCCGAAGCCGACACGGGTTTCCACATTAAGGGGCGATTCGCCCTTTTGGCTATCCATCCAGGCCTGAGTGGCAGGCGTGGCCGCAAGCCGCGCTCGGCTGTAGGCCAGCAACGGCGCCACATAGCCCGCCTGCAAGGCGCTCAAGGGGAAAGGACCATGCTGCAGGTGATCGTGCAGCGCGAGGTCGAGCGGCTTGCCGTCCGGATCTTTCATATGCACGGTATAGACCACATCGGAGGAGAAAAAACCGCGCTGGTAGTCGGCGATGCCGATTTTCACGCCGCCGTCCGTATCCGGACCCAGGTATCTGGCCAAGCGCGTATTGGCCTGCGCCACAGCGTGTTCTATGGTTTTCTGGGCTTCTTTTCCCACATACCATGTGGCGCCCAGATAGGCGACGCCCAGGACCACCACAACGCCGATCACCCCTGTACTTTTTTTCATTTTTACCTTGTATGCTGAAACCGAATCCACACTGTCATTTAAACATGAAAGCGCAACGGCGAAATGGCGTTCGCATTGCATGCCGGCCGAAACCTGCCTACCATACAACGCTGACCGATCCACAGCGAAACAGCACAAGAGAAAAACCGTCCATGACCAAGAATTTCGATTTTTATTTTGATTTTTCCTCGCCCTACGGCTACTTGGCCAGTACGCAAATCGAGGCGCTGGCCGCCGAGTTCGGTCGGCAGGTGAATTGGCATCCCATCTTGCTGGGCCCCCTGTTCAAGACCATGGGCTCGGCGCCGCTCACCGATATTCCCCTGAAAGGCAAATATGCCTTGCACGACTTCGAGCGCAGCGCCCGGCTGTTCGGCATTCCCTATTCGCAGCCCAAGGATTTTCCGATAGGCACGGTGGCGGCCGCGCGTGCCGTCCTGTATTTGCAGCGCAGCGCACCTGAAAAGGCTGTGGATTTCATCAAACGGCTGTACCGCGCCTATTTTGTGGAAGGACGGAATATCGGCGAGTCCGAAACAATGCTGGCCCTGGCGGCGGAAGAAGGCATCGACACAGCGGAACTGGCTAACGGCATCGCCCAGGAAGAAACCAAGAACCTGCTGAAAAAAGCCGTTTCGGACGCGATGGAGCGCGGCGTATTCGGCTCGCCATTCGTCTTTGCCGACGGCGAGCCGTTCTGGGGTTTCGACCGCTTCGACCATATCCGGAAGTGGTTGCGCAACCGTTCCTAAAAACGTGGCGGTAACAACGGGCTGGGGGCAAGATCCGCCCCCAGCCCGTTAAACCGATTAAAAACCAGTCACCAAACGATTATTCGCTGTCTGGCTGGTTGGACGGGGCCGCCTGCTGGAAGGCGGCAAGCTCGGCACAGGCCGCATCGATGCGAACTATGTTCGGAAAAGCGCTTTCATCGCAGCCGAAGCGGCGCGCATTGAAAAGCTGCGGAACCAGGCACAGATCGGCGAAAGTGACTTGATCGCCATGGCAGTAGCGGCCGGTTTCAGAACTGGCGGCCAGCATGGCTTCCACGGCTGCCAGGCCCTGCGCGATCCAGTGCCGGTACCAGGCGTTCTTGGCTTCTTCGTCCACGCCCATCTGGTGCTTCAGGTATTTGAGCACGCGCAGATTGTTCAAGGGATGAATATCGCAGGCAATGGTTTGCGCAATCGCGCGCACGCGGGCCCGCCCTTTGGCATCGCCGGGCAGCAGCGCCGGCGACGGATGGGTTTCTTCCAGGTATTCCAGGATAGCCATGGACTGGCCCACCGCCAGGTCGCCATCGACCAGCGTGGGCACCAGGGCCGTTGGATTCAGCGAACGGTAGCTATCCGACAATTGCTGTCCGCCATCTTTCATCAGATGGACAGGCACTGTTTCGTAGGCCAGGCCTTTCAGGTTCAGGGCTATGCGCACGCGGTAGGCGGCGGAGCTGCGGAAGTAGCTGTACAGCTTCATGGCGTGTCCTTGATCTTTCGGGATAGCTCTTTGGGCAGGGGGAAAGAGACATTTTCCGGCGTGCCGTCCAGGGTGCGCACGGAAATGGCGCCCAGCTCTTTCAAGCGCGCAATGACCTGATGGACCAGGACATCGGGCGCCGACGCCCCTGCCGTGACCCCGACACGCCTGGCTTGCGCCAGCCAGGCCGGATCGATCATGTCGGGCGTGTCGATCAGATAGGCCGCCGCACCCTTGCGTTCGGCCACTTCGCGCAAGCGATTGGAATTGGAACTGTTGGGGCTGCCCACGACCAGCACCAGGTCGCACTCGGGGGCCATGATCTTGACGGCGTCCTGGCGATTCTGGGTGGCATAGCAGATATCGCTTTTCTTGGGCTCCACGATGCTCGGAAACCGCGTGCGCAAAGCCTGGGCGACCACCGCCGCATCGTCCACCGACAGGGTGGTCTGGGTTACGAAAGCCAGATTGCCCGGGTCGCGCACTTGCAGGGCGGCCACGTCTTCCGGCGTTTCCACCAGATACATGCCGGCATCGGCCTGTCCCAGCGTGCCTTCGACTTCGGGATGGCCGCGGTGGCCTATCATGATGATCTCGCGTCCCGCCGCGCGCATGCGGGCCACTTCGATATGCACTTTGGTCACCAAGGGGCAGGTGGCGTCGAAAACCTTCAGGCCCATGGTTTCGGCCTCGGCCCGCACGGCCTTGGCGACGCCATGCGCCGAAAACACCACGATGGCGCCAGCCGGCGCCTCGTGCAGTTCGTCGATGAAGATGGCGCCCTTTTGCTTCAGGTCCTGAACCACGTAGCGGTTATGGACGATTTCATGCCGCACGTAGATGGGTGCGCCATGCAGTTCCAGCGCACGCTCGACGATATCGATGGCGCGATCGACGCCGGCGCAAAAGCCTCTGGGCTGCGCAAGCACGACTTCCATGCCGCTTTCCGGACTGTGTCCCGACATTACAAAACCCCCAACAAGGAAACTTCGATATGCAGATCCGCCCCCGCCAGAGGGTGGTTGAAATCGAACAAGACGGCATCGTCGCCGAACTGCTTCAGAACGCCCGAGTAGCGCCCGCCATTGGGCGCCGTGAACTCAACCATGTCGCCGGGCTGGAACTGATGGTCGGGATCGGCATGCTGGGCCATCATGCCGCGCGACACCCATTGCAGCAGGTCCGGATTGCGGTCGCCATAAGCTCCCGAAGCCGGCAGATCGAAGGCGAAACGCACACCCTCTTCACGCCCCAGCAGGCATTCTTCCATGCCGGGCGCCCATTGTCCCGCACCCATCTGCAAAGTGGCCGGCCGGCCGTCGAACGTGTTGGCGAATACGGATCCCGCCGCCGGGCCGGACCGGAGCTCGATGCGGTAATGCAGGGTCAGGTAGGAGTCCGGGCGGACAAAAGCTTTCACTGGATCGGAGGTAGAAGTCAAAATCTGTCACCGTAGAGGATTGTTGCCATTGCCCTATTTTAGAGCCTCTTATGCCCACACACATTCCAGGCGCGAAACCCGAGCGTCCGCGCGAGCGCTTGCTGGCCCACGGCGCCCACGTCCTGACCTCGCCCGAGCTGCTGGCCATCATCTTGCGCACCGGAATCAAGGGCTGCGACGCCGTCAGCCTGGGGCGCGGCCTTATAGAGCGGTTCAACGGCCTGCGAGGCCTGCTTTCGGCCGACGCCCAGACGCTGCTGTCCATACCCGGGCTGGGCATGGCCAAGACCTGCGAGCTCCTTGCCATCAATGAACTGAACCGCCGGGCCCTGGAAGAAGACCTGAAGGCCGGCCAGGCTCTGGACCAGCCTCAGCGCGTCAAGCACTATTGCACAGCCACACTGGGCCACCTGCGGGTCGAGCATTGCATGGCCCTGTACCTGGATAGCCAATTCCGGCTGATCATCGCCGAGGAAATCTCGCGCGGCACCCTGACGCAGGCGTCGGTCTATCCGCGCGAAATCATCAAGGCGGGCCTGCGGCATCATGCGGCGGCGCTCATACTGGCACATAATCATCCGTCCGGCATCGCCGAACCCAGCGAAGCCGACCTGGCGCTTACCCGGCACTTGAAAAACGCCCTGGCCCTGGTGGACATCCGCCTGCTGGATCACCTTATCGTCACCCCCGGCGGCTCCGTCTCGCTGGCCGAACGCGGGCAGATCTGAAGCTCCCCCGACCGGCCGGTCAGCGGGGAAAGCGTCCGCCCAGCGCCTCCGTGGCGGACCGGGCCGCGTCCACAACCATGCCGTTCATGTTCTGTATTGCCGCGTCGCTGAACCGTTCTTTCGGCCCCGACAACGAGATCGCGCCGCAAAACTCATTGTCCGCGCCAAACACCGCACAGGCCACGGCGGCGCAATTGGGATCGCGTTCGCCCATGGACAGGGCCAATACATTGTCCCGCGATGGCGCCACACCCGTGCCGTAAAACGCCGTTATCAGCCTGCCCGCTGCGCCGCGATTCAGCGGCAGCAAGTCGCCTTCGCGTATGCGATCCAGGGTCGAATGGTTGGAATCGACACGCAATACGCATATCCGGGAACTGCTGTCGTGGTACACATGGAAAGACGCGCTTTCGCTGCCGCGGCCCACCATTTCCCTGAGCAGGGGCAACAACACTTCGGTCAAGCGATAGGTGGCTTCGTAGCGGCGGCCGAGCTCATGGGCGTATGAACCCAAGGCATAGCGGCCATCGCCGCGCCGCACGACCAGCGACGCCCTTTCAAGCGACCTGATCAAGCGCAGGAGCGTGCTTTTATAAAAACCGGTCGCGCGCGAGAGATCGGCCAGCGTGATGGGCTCCGCCTGCTGGGCAATCGCCCCGACAATGGCCAGGGCGCGGTCTACGGCAGCTACGCCACCTTCGGTTTCCGATACGGGTGTTGAGCTCATGGTGCGTCGGGTGGACGGTTGAATGTGACGGACGATTATGCCATGCCCGGCGGCAAATGCCTTAACGCAAAAGCGCCGGCCGGACTATCGGCCCTCAAATACCAGGCTGATGGCCGGCGCATATTTTTCGCCATGCCCGGCCGCTATCGCCTCGTCGAAACACGCAATCAGATTGCGGGCACCCGTCGCGTCGACACCCACTTGCTCGGCCAAGGCAACGGCGTAAGCCAGATCCTTCTTGGCATAGGTGACCGGGAAGGCTTTCTCCGGGAAATTCTGTGGTGCAATAGCCTTCATGCCATGATTGCGCAAGGCAAAACTGTCGGCCGAGCCCTGCGACAAGGCCTGAAACAGACGATCCGGATCCACGCCCGCGCGTACGCCGATCGCGCGCGCCTCGGCCAAAGCCAGCACGGTTTCATAAAGAACCATATTGTTCAGTATCTTGACGACCTGGCCCGCGCCGATACCGCCCACATGGTTGACGTCCGATGCAAACATGGCAATGAACGCCTGGATGTCCGCAAACACAGCATCGTCGGCGCCCACAGGCACGGCCAGCGTACCCGCTTCAGCCGCGGCCCGCGTGCGCATGACGGGCGCATCGGCAAACAGGATGCCGCGCTCGGCCATCTTGGCCGCCATGGCACGGGTCAGATCAACGGGCGATGTGCTCAGATCCACGATGACCTGGCCGCTACGGCACAGTTGCAACAGGCCATTGCCGCCATGCCCTTCGACCACGCTGCGCACGATCTCGCCGGATGGCAGCGACATGAAGATCACATCGGCGTGCTCGGCGATTTCTTCGATGGTGGCCGAAACCACCCCATGGCCGGCCAAGCGCTGCAAGGGTTCGGCATTACGGTCGTTGGCCATGACGCGCACGCCGCTTTTGGTGGCCAGATGCCGGCAAATTGGCTCGCCCATGACGCCGACGCCGATAAAACCCAGGGTATTGAATGTAGGCATTGAAATGATTCCTTCAGATAAAACCGTACTCGCGGCGGCCGCCCGCCTAAGCAGGTGGGCGCCGCGCCTTGAAAATAGAGGCATCACGCCATATTGCGCGGATCCATGCTCCAGTAGATGCCCTTGCTTTGCTGATACAGGCGCATGCCGGAGACACCCTTTTCACGCCCGATGCCGCTGTCCTTGTAACCACCGAACGGGGTCGATATGGAAAGCTGCTTGTAGGTGTTGATCCAGACCAGGCCGGTTTCGAGTGCGCGGGCCACCCGCCAAGCGCGCTGGTAATTGCCCGTCCATATACCCGAAGCCAGGCCGTATGCGCTGTCGTTGGCCTGGGCAATCAGGTCTTCTTCGTCGTCGAAAGGCAGCACGCAAAGAACCGGCCCGAAGATTTCCTCGCGCACGGCGGTCGCCCTGTTGTCCAGGCCGCCAATGATGGTGGGCAGGAAGAAAGCGCCTTTTTCGAATTCCGCAGCCTCCGGCCGCTTTCCACCCAGCAGGATACGGCCGCCTTCGGCTATGGCCGACTCGACGAATTTCTCGATGCGGTCGCGGTGCCCAAAGCTGGCGACGGGTCCCATTTCGGCGCCTTGCGTCATCGGCAAGCCCAGCTTGATCTTGCCGGCGCGTTCAGCCAGCAAACCGACCAATCGGTCATGCACGCCTCGCTGGACGAACAGACGCGAACCGGCCACGCAAGACTGCCCGCTGCCTTCGAAAATACCGCCCATGATGTTTTCCACGGCCGCATCGAGATTCGCATCGTCGAACACAATGTGCGGCGATTTTCCGCCCAGCTCCAGCGCCGCCGGAATCAGGCGCTGCGCCGCGACCATGCCTATGGCGCGGCCGCTGGCCGTACCGCCCGTGAACGACACCATGCGAACGCCGGGATGCTCGACCAGCGCCTTGCCGGTTATCCGCCCATCGCCGGTCAGAACATTCAGTATGCCCGCAGGCAAGCCAGCCTGCAAAGCGACCTCGCCCAACAGCAGGGCCGCGGAAGGCGTGACTTCAGACGGCTTCAGGATGACCGCATTGCCGGCGGCCAGGGCCGGCGCGACCTTTTGCGCCTCCATGGTCAGGGGTGAATTCCAGGGCGTGATCGCCGCAACGACGCCATAGGGCTCATAGGCTGTCATGGAAAGATAATTGCCGCGAGGCGGTGTAACTTCCGCTCCCTGGGTCTCACATACCGCCGCGAAATAGCGGAAGGTCGCGGCGGCGCTGCCGGCCTGCGCCTTGCATTCGCTCCATACCTTGCCATTTTCCAGCATCTGCGCCCGAGCAAACTCTTCCGCGCGCTCGGTGATCAGGGAAGCCATGCGCAACAGAATCTGGGCGCGCACATGCGGCAACATGTCTCTCCATGCGGGCTGTCTCGATGCCGCCCGGGCGGACGCCACCGCGGCATCGACGTGCTCCGGCAAGGCAATGGACACATGGTAATTGAGCTCGCCTGTGGCCGGGTTGACTGATTCGAAGAATTCCCGGCTGTTGGAAACCCATTGGCCATTGATCAAAAATGGTTTGGGGCCTGAACCCGATTGCTGCGACATGGTGTATTGACTCCGTAAGAAACTAAATCGCCCTATATTCGCCGGAAGCGAACTGTCGTTCTTCCGGCGTACCGCTTGTTCTGCTGTCGAGAAACCTATTTTTCAGGATAGATTTTCCGGGGCGGGACATGCAGCAATACGGTATCCGGATCATTCTCGTGGGCCGGGTACCGTGCCATGACCATAGGATCGTGCCCCGGTATGATGTGTTCCGGGCTTGCCGCCGCAGACTCAAGGCGCGCATAGCCCGACAACATGTCGGCAACGTTATGCACAATGGGAAACGGCCGTTGGCGTTCCATGTTTTCGTAGTAATGCGAAGCATCGGAGGCCAGAACCAGCCAGCCGCGCCGCGTATGCACACGGACCGCTTGCAGGCCCTTCGTATGGCCTCCGATTTTCAGCAGGCTCACCCCCGGCGCCAGGTCGGCGTTGCCATCGTGGAAGACGACACGGTCTTCATAGACATTGCGAACCAGGGTTACGACATCGTCGACCGAGTAGGCGTGCCGCATCGGTTCGAAACACATGCAGCGGCCGGTCGCATACTCGACTTCCGCGTCTTGTATGTGGAATCGCGCGTGCGGCAGCCTGTCCAGGTTGCCCGCATGATCGTAGTGAAGATGGGTAATGATGACGTCGCTCACGTCTTCCGGGCGGGCGCCGATACGCTCCAATGCGCCTATCGGGCAGCGCAGGAGGTCCCGGTTACGCTTCTTCGCGGTGTCCGCGTTAAAACCGGTGTCCACCAATATCAATCGCTCCGGCGCTCGCAATAGCCATACGAAAAAATCCATGGGCATGGGACCATCATGCGGATCGCCTCCGATGAAATTGTCCCGCCGCACGCGCGGCATGTGCGCATAGCGCAGGGCAAAGACTTCATACTCCGGCAATTCAGTCAGGCCGCTCATTGCATTAAATTCCAAGATACGATTTTTGAATGAATGGATCGGCCAACAGTTCCGCCCCCTTCCCGGCCCGGATGATCTCGCCGTTCTCCAGCGCATAGGCGTTGTGCGCCAGGCGCAATGCCAGTCGCGCATTCTGCTCGACCAGGACGATAGACATGTTTTTCTCGCGGTTGATGCGCTTGATGGCTTCAGCGATCTCAAACACGATCTTGGGTGCGATACCCAGCGAAGGCTCATCCAGCATCAGCAGCTTGGGGTTGGCCATCAAGGCGCGGCCTATGGCCACCATTTGCTGCTCACCGCCCGATAAGGAGCCGGCCAATTGCCTGCGGCGCTCCTGCACCCTTGGAAACAAGGTATAGATTTCATCGAGCATGCGGGCGACCACCTGCCTGGAGGCCACACCATGCGCGCCAGCCAGCAGGTTGTCCAGTACGGTCATGCGTCCGAACAGGCGCCGTCCCTCGGGCGACAAGGCTATACCGGCCTGGACTCTCGCGGCCGGTCCCATCGTCGTGATGTCCCGTCCCTCGAAACGCAGGGTGCCCGATGCCGGCATCATAAGACCGATGATCGACTTCAGGGTCGTGCTTTTGCCCGCGCCGTTGGAGCCGACCAGGGCCACGATCTGGCCTGCTTCGACAGAGAAATTGATCTTTCGCACGGCCTCCAGGCGGCCATACGATACGGTAAGGTCTTGCGCTTCAAGCATGGGCATAATCGGGAGCTCCCAGGTAAGCCTCGATGACGGCCGGATTTTGGCGGATTTCCTCGGGTGAGCCTTCGGCGATTTTCTCGCCCTGCACCAGCACAACGATCCGCTGGCACAGCTGCATGACCAGAGCCATATGGTGCTCGACCAGCAACAGCGTCAATCCGTGCTCGTCGCGCAGGCGATGCAACAGCTTGGCCAGGTCGTTGCATTCCTCATGATTCAGGCCCGCCGCCGGCTCGTCGAGCAGCAGCATGGTCGGCCGCGTCGCCATCGCCACCGCAATCCCCAGGATTTTCTGCAAGCCGTAAGGCAGGCTGCCCGCCGCGGTATCGCGCCAGGATGTCAGGTCGGTCATCTTCAGGATCTCGTCGATTTCGGCGGAGATCCCGGCTTCGGACAGGCTGCGTTCGCGGCGCCCCGCGAGCAGGCCGACGATAGAGCCGGAAATCCGCGAAAGCAGGCCCCGATACACGTTCTCCGCCACGGTCTCCCGGGGATAGGTGGACGTGGACTGGAAGGTGCGCGCCAGCCCGGCCACCACAACCCTGCTGGGCGGTCCGCCGGAAATGTCCCTGTCCTGGAACACGACACTTCCCGACGAAGGGCGGATAGTGCCTGTGATCAGGTTGAAGGCCGTGGTCTTGCCCGCCCCGTTTGGGCCGATCAAACCGACAATTTCGCCCTGCCGGACATTGAATGACAAGTTACGGACAGCCACCAAGCCGCCGAACTTGCGGGTCAACCCCCGTACGCGCAATAAGTCCTGGCTCATGCTGCCTCCTTGCGGCCGATCTTGCCGATGATGCGGGGAATGGCCGCCAAGCCGCCGGGCAGGAAGCGCAGAATCAGGATCAATGCCGCCCCGTAGAAAATATGCTGAGTCTGCACCGCGCCGCGGAACAGCTCGGGCAATGGGGTCAGCACGGCGGCGCCGACCAAAGGCCCCCATGTCGAGCTTCGCCCGCCAATGACCAGCATGACGATCAATCCGATCGAGATGCCGCTGTTGTAGGACTCCGGCGAGATATAGCCAATGTAGTGAGCCTGCAATATGCCGCCCAAAGCCGCCAGGCCGCAGCCCAGCACAAAGGAAAACACCTGCAGGCGATGCACGCCCAGCCCGGTCGACTCGGCCAATGCCGGGTTATCGGCCACCGAATCGATGGCGCGTCCGATCGGGCGCTGGAACAGGCGATGCATGAACAGCGTCGAGGCCAGCGCGACGACCAGCGTCAGGCCATAGACGCGGCTGCGGGTATCAAAGACAAATCCCAGTATTTCGACCGGTGCTATCCCTGTAATGCCATTGGCGCCGCCGGTCAGATTGGAGAAATCCAGCAGCACCAGGCGCACCAGCTCGCCAAAGGCGAATGTCACCAGTACGAAGTACACGCCGCGCAGGCGCAGAATGATCCAGCCCAGGATCAAAGCCACCAGCATGGTGGCGGCTATGCCCACAGCGGCCGAAGACAGGAAGGACAGGCCCGCCAGTTTGCCGATCAGCACGGCGGCATAGGCGCCGATGGCCATGAAAGCCGCGTGGCCAAGCGACAGCTGCCCCGAGCGGCTGACCAGCGCCAGGCCATTGACGATGATGATGTTGAGCATGGTCAGCACGGCAAGGTGCAGGACAAAGGGACTGGAAACCCAGGGCGCGGCAACAGCCAATAAAAGAACCATGAGACATGGAATCAGCCATCGCCTGCGCGTGGGCGACATTGCAACGGAATTTGCGGCGCTCATATCAGGCCTCCCCTTGTCCAAGCAAGCCTTTCGGGCGAACCACCAGCATCACGATCACAATCAGGAATATCAACATATCGGCTGTGCTGGTGCTGAAAAACAGACTGCTGTAGCTTTCTATCAGGCCCAGCGCAAGGCCCGCGACCGCGGCGCCGGGTATGCTTCCCAGTCCACCAAGAATCACCACGATGAAAGCCTTGAGCAATGGCGCGGCTCCCACAAAAGGCGATACCGAAAACAAGGGGGCCATCAAGGCGCCGGCTACGGCGGCCAGGCCAACCCCGATGCCGAAGCCCAAGGGGTAATAGACGCGCGACCGTATGCCTTGTATCGAGGCAATTTCAAAATCCTCGACCACCGCGCGCAGTGCGCGGCCAGGCTTGGAATGCTTGAGGAAAACATACAACAGGCACAGCACCACCAAGGCGAAGATCACCACGTAGATCCGTGAAGTCGGAATGGCGATCTGGCCCAGCCGTGTCGCCCCTTTCACCACAGCGGGCATGGAATGGGGATCGGGGCCGAAGAACATCAAGGCGAGGTTTTGAAGAATCATGGCAAGGCCGATGGTGGCGATCATGCCATTGAGTTCATCATGCCTGAACGGCTTCAGCACAGCCCATTCCAGGGCGGCGCCGAACAAAACCGCTCCGGCAAAGGTGATGGCCAATGCCGGTAAAAACGGCAGGCCCAACGTCGCTGTAAGGAAGTAGGCGCCGAATGCACCGAGCATATAGAACTCGCCATGGGCGAAGTTGACCATGCGCATCACACCGAACACCAGCGTGAACCCCACCGCCATCAATAAATACAGCAGGCCGACGATCAAACCATTGACCGTCGCCTGTGCAAGCAGAATGCTCCAGTCCACAAGCGCTCCCCAGGGTCAGTTGCAACTGGACACGTTGCAGGTTGCTCGTATGACTTCCTTGCCGCCGATCACTTCCGCGACATAGAAAGGCGCATTCAACTGGTGATTGATGCCATAGACCTCTTGGCCCGTCCAGTTCAAAGTACCCAGGGCGCCCGGGAAGTCCTTGATCTCTTCCATCGCCTTGCGCACCGCGTCCGTATCGGTCACCGTGCCGGCGCGTTTCATCGCTTCAAACAGCATATTGGTGCCGTCGTAGAAGGCGGGGCTGAAGCCGTTCATTGCATGCTTGTAGCTGGCGGCATACAGATCGGCATAGGCTTTGGTGGAGGCCAGCTCGGGATTGATGGGCGTATGGACGAACATGCCCTCCGCCGCTTCCACACCGGCAACGTTGACGATTTCCTGCGTCGCCGGGCCTCCGGTACGGATGATCTTGCCGGTAAAGCCGATTTCGCGGGCCTGCTTGACGATCAGTCCCGCCGTGGTGGGAGAATTCCCGTCCAGCTCGATCGCATCGATGCCGCGCGCCGCCATGCGTGTCAGCAAAGGCACAAAGTCGACACGATCGCGTTCGAAGAACTCGGTCGCCGCCAAGTCGGCGCCGGCCCGTTTATAGGCACCCGCCAGATCCTTGGCGATCTGCTGGCCGGTTTCGTCATTGGGGAACAATGCCCCTACCTTCTTGATGCCTTGGCTCTTGACCAGCCATTGGATTTGAGGGTCCGCGACCTCGACTGTCGTCACATTGGGGCGGAACGTGTAGGGCTTGTCTTTTTCCAGCGCCTTGGTGGTAAAGCCCAGGGTAATGACGATGACCTTGTTCTTCTCGGTGATGGGCTGTATGGCCAGGACGGGCGCGGAACCCACCGGACCGATGATGTACTGCACCTTGTCTTCGAACACCAGCCGGTTGGCAACCGTTACCGCCTCATTGGCTTGATACTTGTCGTCATAAGGGATGACTTCGACTTTGTATTTCTTGCCGGCCACCTCAAGCCCGCCGTTCTTGTTTACCTGGGCCGCGGCGATCTCGGCGGCGTTCTTCATCCCTTGCCCCCAAGCCGCGCCGGCTCCCGACAAGGTGACAAGAGCGCCGATCTTCAAGGTTTGCGCCTCTTGCGCGGTAACGGACAACGGCGCCGCCAAGGTCGCCAACAGGGTAATGACAGGGGTAAGTTTCATGGAAGTCTCCTCAAGGATTTATGCTGCGGCATACCCGGCAAGGTTGCCGGAAATTATTGATATGGATCGGCAGGCCGGGCCGTCATCCGTTTTTATGGATCTCATTCAGCACCGGCATGATGTACTTACGGAATTGCGCGGGATTCTCGCTCATGGGGAAATGGCCCAGCTCTTGCATTACCGCCACTTTTGCACCCGGAATGGATGCGGCGGTGCGCAGGGTATCTTCGGGTGAACACGAAAAATCGTATTCGCCCGTCAGCAGATACAAGGGGCAAACCTCTGTGCGAATATCATTCAAGCGTCCGCGCAAGTCGCTGTCGACGCGATAGAAATACAGATCTCCCTTGAAGACGCCCGGACCGCTTTGCATGTACTGCCAAAGCGTCTCGTGGCGATAAAGGTCGGGAGACTGTGGAGCAATCAGTCCGGACACCAGCGCCGCGCAGACTTCGCCGCCATGCACATCGCCGCGATGCAGCCACGAGGTGTCATACCAGGGCTTTTGGTAATCCGCCCCTTCCACGCCGATCAGCGCGCGGAATTTATCCGAATGCTTGTTGGCCAGGTGCAGCACGATGCGTCCGCCGATGGAGCAGCCGATCAAGGCGGGCTTGTCCAGCTCAAGCGCTTTGCAAAAGGCCAGGATGGTTTCGGCATAAAGCTCCGTCGTCAGGCGATACTCGCCGCCCTGCCACCCCTCGGGCGGATAGGACTTGCCATGCCAAGGCATGTCGAATGCCAGCACGCGATAACGCGATGTGATTTCCGGATCGCAAAGCATGTGCCGATACTGCCGGCTGTCGGCGCCAGCCGTATGCAGGCAAACCAGCGGAATACCCGACCCGGCCTCTTCGACGTAGACGCGGCAGTTGCGTCCGGCAATCTCAAAGGAAAGATAGCGCCCGACTATAGGCTCGAATGTTGTGCTCATATCCGCTCCCGGCGTCCGACAGCCAGCAAATCCTTGACGTATTGAAGATTGGCCATGAAAGGGTGCAGGTTTCCCTCGATGGTCATGTCGCCATTGCGCGCAAGCGCAAAGATGTCGTGGCTACCGGCCCTTGGCACGGCCTGCCAAAAACGATTCCATGCATCGGCGCCGGCCTTGATGGAAAAATCAAAGCTCGCCAGCGGGGGCAAGCCGGCAATGTCGACGACCTGGGCAACCTTGCCTTGCCGTATATGGGTCAGCAGGCCGACACGGCCAAACTGGACCAGCAGCGTGAGATCAACTTGGCGATGGCTCCGCAGGGACGGAGCGCGGCTGCTGAATCTGTGCGCAAGCTCGGAATCGCTTGGATTATCCGCAAGCGGGGCCGTGGGATTGCTTTCTTCATCGGACATGACAGCCATCTCGCCTCCTGTTTCTTTATCTTTACGGTTCTTGTAGGCAGAACATTTATTCTTTCTGAGAGAATATTCTATACAAACCTTTTTACGCGTGTCAACAGCTTCATCCTTCCCGGCAGCGCAAAAAGGGCTGACATTAAAAAAACAAATCGTATAAGCTTCAATTAACTCTTCAGCCAGGGCGCGCCTTCCTAAGCGGCGCGCCAAATCACGTCACGCCAAGCGCCATGCAACAACTATGGGATATCTCTCCGCCGGTTTCGGCGCAATCCCCGGTCTTTCCCGGAGACACGCCGTATAGCCGGATCTGGAACGCCACCATCGGCCCCAAATGCCCGGTCAATGTCAGCCAGATATCGCTGTCGCCGCATGTAGGCGCCCATGCCGACGCCCCCCTGCACTACAGCAACCAGGGCGCCGCCGTTGGCCAACTGGGGTTGGAGCCCTTTCTTGGACCCTGCCGCGTCATCCACGCCTTGCATGGACGGGCCTTGATCGCCATCGAGGACCTGCTGCCTTTCCTGGAACAGGCCCCGCCACGCATACTGGTGCGCACCTGTGAACAAGCCAACATCTCCGCCTGGAGCGACGACTTTGCCGCTTTTGCCCCCGAGACCATCGAATTCCTGGCCCGCCGCGGCGTCCTGCTCATCGGCCTGGACACGCCCAGCATCGATCCGGCCGACAGCAAGACGCTGGACAGCCACCAGACCATACTGAAGCACGACATCCGTGTGCTGGAGAACCTGGTCCTGGACCAGGTTTCCGCTGGCGACTACGAGCTGATCGCCCTTCCATTGGCCCTGGCGGACGCCGACGCCAGTCCGGTGCGGGCCGTCCTGCGCAGCCTGCCGCCAACTTATTGAGCCTTCAAGACATGAGCAAATTTCATAGCGAACCCGATGGGCAGGCCATCATCCGGCAGGAAAAAGCCCAGCTCGATTTCTCCAAGGACATGAGCTACGGCGACTACCTGCACCTGGACGCCCTATTGAGCGCCCAGCATCCCTTGTCGCCGGAACACAATGAAATGCTGTTCATCGTCCAGCATCAGACCAGCGAGCTGTGGATGAAGCTCATGCTGCACGAGTTGCGCGCCGCCATGCAGAACCTGGCTGCCGACCGCCTGCAGCCCTGTTTCAAGATGCTGGCCCGGGTCAGCAAGATCATGGAGCAACTGGTGCACGCCTGGGACGTCCTGGCCACCATGACGCCGCCGGAATACTCCGCGCTGCGGCCCTACCTGGCCCAGTCCAGCGGATTCCAAAGCTATCAGTACCGGCAGATCGAGTTCGCCCTGGGCAACAAGAATGCCGCCATGCTCCGGCCGCATGCGCACCGGGCCGACCTGCTGGCGCAGGTGCAACGCGCCTACGAAGCACCGTCGCTGTACGACGAGGCCCTGCGGGCCCTGCACCGCCAGGGCCTGGCCGTGCCGGCCGACTATCTTGACCGCGACTGGACGCAGGCCTACGCCGCCAGCGCCGAAGTCGAAAAGGCGTGGCTGACGGTTTACCGCCACCCCGAGCAATACTGGGACCTGTACCAATTGGGCGAGAAGCTGACCGACCTGGAAGATGCGTTCCGCCTGTGGCGATTTCGCCACGTCACCACCGTCGAGCGCATCATCGGCTTCAAACGGGGCACCGGCGGCACTTCAGGGGTGTCCTATCTGCGTAAAATGCTGGATGTCGTGCTGTTTCCCGAGCTTTGGAAGTTGCGCACCGATTTATAGTGCGCTAGAATTCTTAGTTACCTTGGATACGTGGCTACCCTTTTATGCTAGCTGGCGACCCGCCCTTATTGGAAAAACAGGAATCGATCATGAAAGAAGGCATCCACCCCGAATACCGCGAAGTGGTGTTTCTGGATCAGCAGACAGGCACGAAATTCGTTTCGCGTTCTACGCTACACAGCCGCGAAACCGTTGAACTTGACGGTAAAACCTACCCTTTGTTCAAATGCGACGTGACCTCGGAATCGCATCCGTTCTACACCGGCGCGCAAACGCGCATCGTTGAAACCGGCCGCGTCGAAAAATTCCGCGCCCGTTTCGCACGCACCACTGGCACCACGCGCAAGGCTTCGTAAGCTTTTCGGTTTCCAGTCCAGCGTATGCAAGGCAGCCTCTTGGCTGCCTTTTTAATTTAAGATACGCCCATCCTCATCCTGAGCGCGCCGCCTGTGTCACCCAGCAACTCCCTTTCCACCCCAGCCCGCCTGACCGCTACGGCAACCGTGAAGCTCCCCCGGCTTTTTCTGCTGGTCGTCGGTGTAATTTACATCCTGGCTGGGCTGTTCTTCAGGGACCCCTGGAAAACCGACGACGTCGTCGGCCTGGCGACAATGATGACCGCGCTGAACGAAGGCGGCCACGCCTGGCTGCTGCCCCAGATCGGCACCCTGGCCCATGCCCAGGACGGTCCGCTGACCATGTGGGTGGGGGCTTTCTGCATCTGGGCGTTTTCGCCCTTCTTCGAACTGTTCACCACCCCGCTGGACGCCGCCATCATTGCCTCGCGTCTGCCCAACTTCTTGTGGTTCGGCCTGCTGACCAGTTCAATATGGTACGGCACCTATTTGCTGGGCCGCCGGCCCGAACCGCAGCCGCTGGCCTTGCCCTTCGGCGGCGAACCCACGGTGCAGGACTACGGCCGCATGATCGCCGATGCGGCCCTGCTGCTGATCGTGGCAACCGTAGGCATCGTATGGCGCATGCACGAGACCTCCGAAGTGCCGGCCCTGATCGCCTTCCAGGCCTTGGCCTACTATTCGGTCGCCCGCATGCTGGACCATCCCGCCTCCGGCTCCATTACCCTGGGCATTGCGCTGGCCGCCGCTTTCCTGACACGCGGCTGGATAGGCGCCCTGCCCATCATGCTGGCTGTCCCGTTCATCTTCATGCCGCGCAGCGCCTTGTGGCGCCAGAAAAAATGGCTGATCGCAACAACCGCAATCTGTGTCGGCCTCATCCTGATGTGGTGGATACCCGCCCGCGACGCCGGCGATTACTGGGTGCACAACTGGCTGCTGTGGAATACCAGCGCCTTTGGCTGGCCGCGCTACCAGGAAGTCTTGAGCACCCTGCGCGATCTGCCGTGGTTTCTGTGGCCGACCTGGCCCTTCGCCTTGCTGGCGGTATGGCGCTGGCGCTCATGGCTGACATCTCCGCACATCTGGATACCGCTGATGTTCGCCGCATTGCCGCTGGCCTCCATGCTGTTCCAGGTCGATGCCTTCGAGCCGGAATACAGCCTGCTGGCCCTGCCGGCCGCCGTTCTGGCGGCGTTTTCCCTGCCCACGCTGCGCCGGGGCGTGGTCAATTCCCTGGACTGGTTCGCCGTGATGTGCTTTTCATTGACCACCGCCACCGTATGGCTGGGCTGGATCGCCCTGCAAACCGGATGGCCGCGGCAGATTGCGCACAACATTGCGCGCCAGACCCGAGGCTACGACGTCTATATTTCATGGCCCGCCGTGTTTGTGGCCGCCCTGGGCACAGTGGCATGGCTGTCGCTGGTGCGCTGGCGCCTGCACACCAAGCCCGCGGGCCTGTGGCGCGGCACGGTATTGTCCGCCGGCGGGCTCATCGTCACCTGGCTGCTGCTGGTGACCTTGTGGATGCCCGCGCTGGACTATGTGCGCAGCTACCGCAGCGTTTCAGCCCAGTTGGCCGCCGCCTTGAGCACCTATGGCCAAGCCGGAGAATGCGTGCGCGCCCAGGGCGTGGGCACAGGCCAGCGCGCGTCCTTCCTGGTCTTCAACGGCATCGATTTCAACTACGACTCGGCTTGCTCCCTGGTCGTGCAGCAGACCTCGCCGCAAAGCATCGAGGACGGCACCGCGGCCTACTCCGACGCGGCAACGGTATTGTGGGTAGGCAAGCGCGGTGCGGATCGACATGAAATGTTCCGTCTTTTGCGCATTAGCCGTCCGTGAACACCTCCGTCACCCAGAAAAACAAGCCCGCTTCGTACGTCAAGGAAATCCTGCGCCAGGCCTGGCCCGTGCTGGTCAGTTCCTGGGCCAGCCTGATATTCGGCGTCCTGGACACCGCCATGGCGGGCCACGTCAGCGCCGCGGATCTGCAAGCCATGGCGCTGGCCGCGTCCATCTACATTACCGTGTTCGTCGGCCTGATGGGCGTGATCCACGCACTGATACCCATCATTGCGCAACATTACGGCGGCCAGCGCTATCTTGAAGTGGGCCGGGCCTGGGGTCAGGGCGTCTGGCTGGCCCTGGGCCTGTCGCTGGCGGGCGCGGCCGCAATGCTCTTTCCCGACACTTGGCTATCACTGTCGGGAAACGTCGATCCCGACGTGCGCAACAGTATCACCTGGTACCTGCGGGCCCTTATCCTGGCTCTGCCGGCGACCTTGATATTCCGCACGATCTATGCGCTGGGCACCGCCGTTTCGCGCCCCAAGACCGTCATGGTCATCAACCTGGGCAGCGTGGCGTTCAAGTTCTTCTTCAATTGGGTATTCATGTTCGGCAAGCTGGGCATGCCGGCGATGGGCGCTGCGGGTGCCGGTCTTTCGACCGCGCTGGTCGGATGGATGACCTTTGCAGCCGGGCTATGGGCCATCTACCACGACCCTTACTACTTGCGCTTCAAGCCGCGCCTGGGCAGGCCCGATTGGGCCAGCCAGAAAGAACTGCTGCGGCTGGGGCTGCCCATGGGCGGCTCCTACCTGATTGAAATCTGCGCCTTCAGTTTCATGGCCCTTCTGGTGGCGCGTGAAGGCATGTATGTAACCGGCGGCCACCAGATCATGGCCAACCTGGCGGCGCTCAGCTACATGATGCCCATGGCCGTGGGCATTGCGACGGCGTCGCTGACAGCCCAGGCCATCGGCGCCCGGGACGCGCAAAAGGCCCGCGCCACAGGCGCGGCGGGCATAGGCATCGTCGTCGTCGGCGCCGCCTTGACCGCCACCCTGCTCATCCTTGCCCGTACGCCGATCCTGGGCGCCTACACCGACGATCTGAAGGTCGCGGCCGTGGCGGCCGCCTTGCTGCAGATATTGCCATGGTTTCACTTATGCGACGCCATGCAATGCATAGGCTCGTACCTGCTACGCGCCTACAAAGTGGCCGTCGTGCCGCTGATCCTGCAGGTGGTGGCCCTGACCGGCTTGGGCCTGATCGGCGGCTGGTGGCTGGGTTTCGGTCCCGCGGCGGGCATGCTGCGTCCGGTCGTCCAGGCCATCGCGCCAGGCGCCCCCTTGGGCGCCGGCACCATGTGGCTGATGGCCCTGTCAGGACTTGGCCTGTCCGCCGCCTTGCTGTTTGCATGGTACGGACATGTGGTCAGGGTGCAGGCGCGTCTGCTTAAGTCCTAGTTCTCAAGCCGCATCGCCGGCTTCGATGACCGGTGTCACCAGTTCCACGACCTTGCTGCGTGACAGCATGCCAAGAAACTCATCGTTGTCGCCGGTGACGGCCAAAGGCTCGGTGCTGCGCAGCATGCGGCCAAGGACTTCATCCAGGCCCGCCGTGGCCGGCACCGATGCCATGTCCTCGACATAGCGCGCCACGTCCCGGGCGCCGTCGCGCACCGCCTGTTCGGCAGCCGTCCTGCTCAGGACTCCGGCCAGCCGCTTGCCGTCCAGCACCACGGTGTACTCGAACTCCATGGCCGCCATGCGCTCCAGGGCGTGGACAGGGCGCGAGCGCATCGTCAGCGTCAGCGAAGGCTCGTTGCAGGCATGGGCGGCATTGAGCACCTTGCCGCGATTGACGTCCTGCAAAAAGGCCTGGACGTAATCGTCGGCGGGCGCCAGCAAGATGTCTTCGGGCGTGCCTTCCTGCACCAACTCGCCATCCTTCAGAATGGCGATGCGGTTGCCCAGGCGCAGCGCCTCGTCCAGATCGTGGGTGATGAAAACGATAGTCTTGTTCAACTGCGCCTGCAATTGCAGCAACTGGTCCTGCATCTCCCGGCGTATAAGCGGGTCCAGCGCTGAAAAAGCCTCGTCCATCAGGAGGATTTCGGCATCAGTGGCCAGAGCGCGGGCCAGGCCCACCCGCTGCTGCATGCCGCCCGAAAGCTGATGCGGATACTGGTTCTCAAAGCCGGCCAGGCCGACCTGCTCCAGCCAGTGCCGCGCCCGCTCGCGGCGCTCCTTCTTGCCCATGCCCTGCACCCTAAGGCCGTAGGCCACGTTCTCGATGACGCTGCGGTGGGGAAACAAGCCAAAACGCTGGAACACCATGCTCATTTTTTGCTGGCGGAATTTCTCCAGGGCGGACTTGCCCAACGTGACCACGTCGACGCCGTCGACCAGTATCTGTCCCGCGCTGGGTTCGATAAGGCGATTGAAATGGCGGATAAGGGTGGACTTGCCCGAACCGGACAAACCCATGATCACATAGATGCTGCCCTCTTCGATGGACAGGCTGATGTCGCGCAGGCCCAGCGTATGGCCGCTTTTGGCCAGCAATTCTTCCTTGCTGATGCCGCCCTGCGCCGCCTCCAGCCAGCGCTCGGGGCGCGGGCCGAATACCTTGAAGATATTTCGTACTTCGATCTTGCTCATGTCAGGCTCCCCTTTGCTGGCGACGCCCGAACTGCTGCGTAATCCGGTCGAAGACGATGGCGATGATCACGATGCCCAGGCCGGCCAGCACGCCGCGGCCCACCTGCAAGCGATTGATGCCTTGCAAGACCTCGTAGCCCAGGCCCCGAACACCTATCATGGATGCGATAACCACCATGGCCAAGGCCATCATCGTGGTCTGGTTGATGCCGGCCATGATATTGGGCATGGCCAGCGGCAGCTGCACGCCGAACAATTGCTTGACCCGGTTCGCGCCAAAGGCCCGCGAGGCCTCGAGCACCTCGCTGTCGACCAGCCGTATGCCCAGGTCGGTCAGGCGTATGACGGGCGGCACGGCATAGATGATGGTGGCGATAATAGCGGCGATCTTGCCCAGGTTGAACAGCATGACGACCGGAATCAGGTACACAAAACTGGGCATGGTCTGCATCACGTCCAGAATGGGAAGCATGATGGCGCGCAGCCACTTGAAGCTGGCCATCAGGATGCCCATCGGTATCCCTATCGCCACCGATATGGCCACGGCCACGATCATCAATGACAGCGTTTGCATGGCCGCGTCCCACAAGCCAATGAAGCCGATCAGGCACAGCATGGCGCCGATGATCAGGGAGAAGCCGACACGGCGGCTGGCAAACCAGGCCAGCGCCATGATGGCCAAGACCACGGCCCACCACGGCGAGTAGCGCACGACCTGGTCCATCCAGATCAGCACGTCCAGCAAAGGCTGGGTCAAGGCACGCAGCAGGTCGGAATAATTGGAAACGATATTGCCGACGAAATCGTCGATCGGCGCCCGCAGAGCACGCGGGGAAATGAATTCGGGAAACATAAAATCAACTCCGTAAAACTCGTGAAGGCGGCGACCCATGTGGATCGACCGCCTGGAAAACCGCCGGCGCACGACCGGCCGCCCCTTGCGGGGCCGGATTCACGAATGCTAAAGAGCGGCTTTTACGCGTCCCGCCACATCGGTTGGCAGCCATTTGCCCCAGACTTCGCCCTGGTTCTGCAAAAACCACTTGGCCACGTCGACGGGCTCGGCTTCGTTCTCTTCCATGTAGGCCATGACCTTGTCCATGAGCGGCAGAGGCACCGACACCTTGGACAGGAATTCGGTCAGCTTGGGCGCATCCTGGCTGAACCGGGTGCTTACCGCGGTAAAGACCGGATTTTCGGGGTAGGCGCTGGGCTCGGGATTGGCGCAATTCGGGTCGGTCAAGCAGGCGTGCCTGGATTTGTCGTAGGCCGGCAGGTCCAGCTTGACCAGGTCCATGGAGCCCACCAGCGGAGTGGGGTACCAGTAGTAGAAAACGATGTTTTCCTTGCGCTTGTAGGCGGCGGTCAGGGCCGCTTTCTGGGTAGCCCCGGTTCCGGGGGAAAACAGGGTGAAGGTATCGCCCAGGCCCAGCGCCTTGAACAAGTTGCCGCTGACCACCTCGCAACCCCAGCCCGCCGGGCAGCCGTAGAAGCGGCCTTTGGTGGGTTCCTCGGGGTCTTTGAATTGGTCCTTGAATTTGGGCAGGTCGGCGGCTTTCTTCAGTTCGGGCAAGCGTTCGGCCGTATAGCGCGGTATGAACCAGGCTTCGCCGCCCATATAGATATCGCCTATGCGCTTGACCTTGCCGGTGGCCTCGGCCTTGGCCCAGGGCTCGGATACGCTGTTAAGCCAGATTTCTGTGTTGATGTCCAGGTCGCCGCGCTCCAGGGCGGCAAGCGCCGGCAAGGTTTCGGTGGGCAGGACTTCGGATTTGCACCCATAGCCTTTTTCGGCGATAAAGCGCTCGACCTCGACCAGGACCAGGTTGGATTCCCAGTTCATGCCGCCGAATTTGACGGGACGATCGATTTCGCATTGGGGGGTCTCGGCGGCGTGAGCGGCATTGCCCAAGCCATAAAAGCCGAAAAGCGCCGCCAGGCCTAGGCCCAGGGCAAGCCGCGAGAAGCGCGACGAGGCGTTCGACGAGAACGCGCGATGTGAAGGGTTCACATTGAAAGACATGGCTGTTTGCCTCCTTAAGTAACGTGGACGCAGCGATGCAGCAGCGTGCGCCAAGGCTAAGGGGGTGTGCGGAAGACGGAAGGCCGCCGATACATACCGACACTAGCGTGAAGAGTACGGGGTACTCGTTGACAGGTAATGGGGTCGTGGGGACCCACCATACGCCAGATTGAAAAAAACTATGAAGTTTGCAGCATTTTAAGAGAAATTGCCGTTAAATGTAAACCAGTAATAACCCTCTTGCCGAAAACGACCGTTTCCGCCACCCTAGGCGACGACCAAAAAAAGCGCGGCGAACCGCGCTTTTCATCATTTGTAAATGTAGTCCCGCCGCCAGGGGTAGGACAGGTCGGCCGGATGGTCAAGCTCGTCGTGGCGGCCATGGGTGCGCGGCTGCGCCAGCACCTGATGCAGGGCGATCCAGCCATGCTCGAAACCCATGGCGCAGCCGGCAAGATACATGCGGTAGGCGCGCAACGAGCGTTCGCCCTGCTCGCCCGGCAAGGCCTTGCGCGCCTCCGGCAGGCAGGCTTCCAGCGCATCGCTCCAGGCCCAAAGGGTGCGGGCGTAATGCGGACGCAGGTTTTCGATATCCAGGTCTTCAAGGCCGCCTTCGGTCAGGCTTTCCAGCACATGGCTGATATGGGTAAGCTCGCCGCCGGGAAAAATATACTTTTCGATGAATTCGCCCATTCCGGCGCCCAGTTCGGCATTGTCCACTCCGCCGGCGGTAATGCCGTGGTTCATGACCAGCCCCCCCGGACGGACCAGCCTCCTGAGCTTGGAAAAATAGCCTTCCAGTTGGGCGCGGCCCACGTGTTCGAACATGCCCACCGAGGCGATCTTGTCGTAGGGCCGGCTCTCGTCCAGCTTGCGGTAGTCCAGCAATTCCATGCGCACCCGCCCCTCCAGGCCCTTTTCCTGGATCAGGCGGTTTACGTGGGCGTGCTGGTTCTTGGACAGCGTGATGCCGGTGGCATCGACACCGTAATTCTCGGCCGCCCACAACAGCAGGCCGCCCCAGCCGGCGCCCACGTCCAGAAAACGCTCGCCCTGGCTCAGCTTGAGCTTGCGGCAGATGTGATCGAGCTTGGCTTCCTGGGCTTGCGCCACGGTCATGTCGGGCGAGCGGAAATAGGCGCATGAGTACACGCGGCGCGGGTCCAGCCACAGCGCATAGAAATCATCGGATAAGTCGTAGTGGAACTGAATCTGGCGCGCATCGCGGTCGATGGAGTGGCGCCATACCGACACCAGGCGCCGGATGAGTTCGGTCAAGCGGCCCACGCGCGCCGCCTCGATCGGCGAGCCCGGCAAGATGGCCGCTGCCAGCCGCATCAGATCACGCATCGAACCGTCGATGTCGAACTTGCCTTCGACGTAATCCTCGCCCAGCATGCCCACCTGTCCCGTGGATAGATGCGCCAGCGTGGAGCGATCCTTGACGGTAAGGCGGATTTCCGCATCGGGCGAACCCACTTTCTGGCCATCCGGCATGATGACCTGGACGGGCAAAGGCAAAGATGCCAACTTAGTTTCAACAACAGACAAGACCGAACTCAAGGCCGACTCCCCATGTGAAATTAGCGTGGTGAAAATAGTGCCACATATTCCCGCGGAAGGGAATTCGGTCTATACAAGCGTGCTAAGATGGCAGCCGATATCACCCAGGCACATCCACCGCTCCGCCGTGGCGGATCGCGCGATGCGCCCCCTCTCTTGATGCCTCCTGTACAAAGCTCCCTGACCGTCATCCCTCGCTGGCTCATCCTGATGGGCCTGCTGACTGCCCTGGGGCCCCTGGCCATCGACATGTACCTGCCGGCGTTTCCCGCCATCGTCCAGGGTTTGGGGACCACGCAGGGACACGTCGAACGCACGCTGGCCAGCTATCTGTTCGGCCTGGCGCTGGCCCAGATATTCTATGGCCCCTTCGCCGACCGCTACGGCCGCAAGCCGCCCCTGATCCTTGGGCTGGTCATTTTCATTGCCGCATCGATCGCTTGCGGCTTCACCCATGACATCGAACACCTGACCTTCTGGCGCATCGCCCAGGCTTTCGGCGGCGCCGCCGGCATCGTCATACCGCGCGCCGTCATACGCGATAATTTCGATACGCGGGATGCCTCCAAGGCGCTTTCCCTGCTTATGCTGGTCATGGGCGTCACACCCATCCTGGCTCCCATCCTGGGCGGCCAAGTGCTGGCCTTCGGAAGCTGGCGCGGAATCTTCGCCATCATGGCGGCCTGCGGAGGCCTGCTGCTGGTGGGAGTGGTATGGACCATGCGGGAAACGCTGAATCCCGAAAAAGTCATTCCGCTGGGCCTGGACATCATTGCCAGAAACTATCTGGCCCTGCTGCGCCACCGGCGCTTCATGTGCTACACCCTGGCGGGCGGCTTCGGCTCGGCAGGCATGTTCGCCTATATATCGGGATCGCCCCGCGTATTCATCGAGATTTTCCAGGTCGAGCCCCGGTATTTCGGGCTGCTGTTCGCCGTCAACGCGGCCTCGCTCATCATCGCCTCGCAAGTCAGCGCCCGCCTGCTCAACCGCCACACTCCGGAAGCGCTGTTGCGGATCGCGCAGCGCAGCCTGGTGATCATGACGCTGCTTGGACTGATTCTGACCTTGGCCGGCGTCATCAATCTGACGCTGCTCATGATCTGCCTGGCCGGTTTCATGGCCAGTCAAGGCTTCGTCAACCCGAACGCCGCCGCGCTGGCGCTGCGCGAACAGGGCAACCGCCTGGGCGTGGCATCGGCGCTTATGGGCACACTGCAAATGCTGTGCGGAGCAAGCGCCGGTCTGGCCATCAGCGCCTGGCAATCGACCACGGCGCTGCCGCTGACCGGTCTACTGGCCTTGTGCGCCTGCCTTTCGTGGCTATTTGGACGCATTGCACTAAAGGCAACTTGATAAAACAACCATTTTCGTATTAGAATGCTAGGCTTTACAGATACAACAGCCTGGTTGCCGGCACATACCACAGGGGGTAGAACCCCCAAGGGTTGGGCACAAGACCGAAGCAGATTAATCGTATCCAAGCAAATTTTAAGGGGTATTACCATGGCACGCGTATGCCAAGTTACCGGCAAAGGCCCAATGGTGGGCAACAATGTTTCGCACGCAAACAATAAAACCAAGCGTCGCTTTTTACCTAACTTGCAATCGCGCCGTTTCTGGGTTGAAAGCGAGAACCGCTGGGTTCGCCTGCGTGTTTCGACCAATGCGCTGCGCACCATCGACAAGAACGGCATCGATTCCGTTCTGGCCGATCTGCGTGCCCGCGGCGAACTGGCTTAATCAAGCCGGTTCAAGACGCTAGCGATCTAACCTTCAGGAGCTCAACATGGCAAAAGGTATCCGCGAGAAAATCAAGCTCGAATCCACAGCCGGCACCGGTCATTTCTACACGACCACCAAGAACAAGCGCAACATGCCCGAGAAAATGCTGATCAAGAAATTTGATCCCGTTGCTCGCAAGCACGTTGACTACAAGGAAACCAAGCTCAAATAAAGAGCTTGCCTGCGGCGCTTGCGCGCTGTCCGCACCGGTTCACCCCGGCCGGTTCTTGCAGTTGGCGCTTTGCCCGGATTCCTTGCGAACCCCGCCTCGGCGGGGTTTTTTATCGCCCGGCCGCCGGACGCAATCCAAACACGCCGCAAATGAGCGTGTGCGAAGCATCCTATAATGCATGGTTTGCACACAACCTCTCACGAACTTCCCGGATCCCATGCAGGAACGCTACAGCCCCAACGACGTCGAAAAAACCTCCCACCAGAATTGGGAGTCGCGCGACGCTTATCGTGTCACCGAAAACGCCAAAGCCGCCGACGGCTCGCCCAAGCCCAAGTTCTATGCATGTTCGATGCTGCCCTATCCCAGCGGCAAGCTGCACATGGGCCATGTGCGCAACTACACCATTAACGACATGATGACGCGCCAGTTGCGCATGCGCGGCTATAACGTCCTGATGCCCATGGGCTGGGACGCCTTCGGCATGCCGGCCGAAAATGCCGCCATCAAGTCGCAGGTACCGCCCGCCAAGTGGACCTACGACAATATCGCCTACATGAAGAAGCAGATGCAGGCGATGGGGCTGGCCATAGACTGGTCGCGTGAAATGTGCGCCTGCGATCCCAAGTATTACAAATGGAACCAGTGGCTGTTCCTGAAGATGCTTGAAAAAGGCATTGCTTATCGCAAGACCCAAGTCGTGAACTGGGATCCGGTCGACCAGACTGTACTGGCCAACGAGCAGGTCATCGACGGCCGGGGCTGGCGCTCCGGCGCGCTGGTCGAGAAACGCGAGATTCCGGGCTACTACCTGCGCATCACCGATTACGCGGAAGAGCTCATCGATCAGGTAAAGAACGGCCTGCCCGGCTGGCCCGAGCGCGTGCGCCTGATGCAGGAAAACTGGATAGGCAAAAGCGAAGGCGTGCGCTTCGCCTTCACGCACGACATCAAGGACGATGCAGGCCGGCTTATACAGGACGGACGCATGTACGTCTTTACGACGCGTGCCGACACCATCATGGGCGTCACCTTCTGCGCTGTGGCCCCCGAGCATCCACTGGCCACGCACGCGGCAAGCAAGAATGCGGAACTGGCTGCCTTCATCGAATCATGCAAACAGGGCGGCACCACCGAAGCCGAACTGGCCACGCGCGAAAAAGAAGGCATGCCCACAGGCCTGTCAGTCACCCATCCCCTTACCGGCGAACCTGTCCAGGTATGGGTGGGCAACTATGTGCTGATGAGCTATGGCGACGGCGCGGTCATGGGCGTGCCTGCACACGACGAACGCGATTTCGCTTTCGCCAAGAAGTACTCCCTGCCTATCAAGGACGTAGTTGCCGTCGAAGGCAAGACCTACTCCACCGATCAGTGGCGGGATTGGTATGGCGACAAGCAGCAGGGCCGCTGCATCAACTCCGGAAAGTACGATGGCCTTGCCCAGGCGCAAGCCGTCGATGCCGTAGCCGCCGACCTGGCGCAAAAAGGCCTGGGCGAAAAGCAGACCACCTGGCGCCTGCGCGACTGGGGCATTTCGCGCCAGCGCTATTGGGGCACCCCCATACCCATCATCCACTGCCCGGACTGCGGCCCCGTGCCGGTGCCCGAGAAGGACCTGCCGGTCGTGCTGCCCGACGATTTGATTCCGGACGGCAGCGGCAACCCGCTGGCCAAGCACGAAGGCTTTCTGTCCTGCCACTGCCCTAAATGCGGCGCGGCGGCCCGGCGCGAAACCGACACCATGGACACCTTCGTGGATTCGTCCTGGTATTTCATGCGCTATACCTCGCCCGACAACGACAACGCCATGGTTGATGAGCGCAACGATTACTGGATGCCGATGGACCAGTACATCGGCGGCATCGAGCATGCGGTCCTGCACCTGCTGTATGCGCGCTTCTGGACGCGCGTCATGCGCGACCTGGGCCTGCTCAAGTTCGACGAGCCGTTCACCCGCCTGCTGTGCCAGGGCATGGTGCTCAATCATATCTATTCGCGCAAGAACGAAAACGGCGGCATCGAATACTTCTGGCCCGAGGAAGTGGAAAATATCTACGACGCCAAAGGCGCCATAACCGGCGCCAAGCGTATTTCGGACGGCTCGGCGGTTCAGTACGGCGGCATAGGCACGATGTCGAAATCCAAGAACAACGGGGTCGATCCGCAATCGCTGATCGATTCCATGGGCGCGGATACCGCCCGCCTGTTCGTAATGTTCGCCAGCCCGCCCGAACAGACGCTGGAATGGTCGGACTCGGGCGTCGAGGGCGCCAACCGCTATTTACGCCGGCTCTGGTCGTTCTGCCACGCGCGGCAGGCCGACATCCGCAACGGCAACACCGGGGCCGCCGATTGGGCGGATGCCGACGAAGCCTCCAAGGACCTGCGCCGCGAAATCCATACGCTGCTCAAACTGGCCGACTACGATTACCAGCGCATCCAGTACAACACCGTCGTGTCCACCTGCATGAAAATGCTCAACGCGCTCGAATCGGCCACGCTTGCCGATACGGCGGTGGCCCGCCGCGCGCTGGCCGAGACCCTGTCCATACTGCTGCGTGTCCTGTATCCCGTCGTCCCGCACATTACCTGGCAATTGTGGCGGGACCTGGGCTACGACCAGGCTTATGGCGACCTGCTGGACGCACCCTGGCCGGCCGTCGACGAAGCCGCGCTGATCGCGGACCAAATCGAACTGGTGCTGCAAGTCAATGGCAAGCTGCGCGGATCCATCACGGTTCCCAATGGGGCCAGCAAAGATGATATCGAACAGGCCGCTCGCGGGCATGAAGCCGCCGACCGCTACCTGGAAGGCCGTCCGGCCAAACGGGTAATCGTCGTTCCAGGCAAACTCGTCAACATAGTCGGATAAAATCAGGCATGCACAGCCCTATGCTCACGTCCCAGCACTTCGTCCCGACCTCGCAGCGGTACTTGCGGGGGCTGGCCTGCATGGCGCTATGCCTGTTTCTTGCGGCTTGCGGCTTTCACCTGAAAGGCGCTGTGCCCTTGCCGTTCAGCACGATCTACACCAATATCGAAGAAAATTCCGAGTTCGGTTCGGGCATACGGCGGGCCATCGTCGCCAGCTCGCCCGCCACGCGCTTCGTGTCCGAGCCCGCCCAGGCGCAAGCCCGGCTGACCCAGTTGGCCAACACGCAATCGCTGCGCGAGCTTTCCCTTGATGCCCAGGGGCGGGTGGAAGAATACGAACTGAATCTGGAATTCGTGTTCCAGCTTACCGACGACAAGGGACACATCATTCTGCCGCCGACCACCTTGCGGTCTACGCGTGAAATTCCTTACGACGACTCCGTGGTCCAGGCCAAGCAAGGGGAAATCGGCATCGTGTTCAAGGAAATGCAGCAATCCCTTATAGACCGCGTGGTGCGCAGGCTATCCTCGCCGGACGTCGCCCATGCTTTCGCCAACGCCGAATCTCAGCCCGTGGACGAAACTCCCGGCGCCGCGACACCGGCCGCTCCCGCCATGCAGGCCCCCACGCCCTGGGGCGCTCCCCGTATCGTGCCGGATGCCGGCTTGTTCTAGGCCATGGGACGCCGCCTCGACGCAGACAGTCTTTTAAATCAGTTTAAAAAGACGCCTACGCCCAACCTGGATGCGCTGTATGTCGTGTCGGGCGACGAGCCGCTGCTGGCCATAGAAACCTGCGACGCCATCCGTGCTGCCGCAACGCAGGCCGGATACCGCGAACGCGTCAGCCTGGTGCTCGATGCGCGCAGCGATTGGTCCGCCCTGATCGGCGCCACCCAGAATGTGTCGCTGTTCGGCGATCAGCGCCTGGTCGATGTTGCCATACCCACAGGCAAGCCGGGCAAAACGGGCGGCGAAACCTTGCAGAAGCTTGCCGCCATGGTGGAAAGCCGCGCCTTGGCCGACACACTGGTGCTCGTCAATCTGCCCCGCCTGGACAAGGCCACGCGCAACGCCAAATGGGCGTCGGCTCTGTTCGACGTGGCCACCTCCATCGAGGTCGCGACGATCGAACGCGCGGCGCTGCCGCGCTGGATCGCGCAGCGCCTGGCCCGCCAGGACCAGCAACTGGACGCGGCGACGCTGGACTGGATGGCCGATAAAGTCGAAGGCAACTTGCTGGCCGCCTTTCAAGAAGTGCAGAAGCTGGCGCTTTTATACCCGCCCGGGAAGATCAGCGCGCCGGATGTTGAACGGGCGGTGTTGAATGTGGCCCGCTACGACGTATTCGGCTTGCGCGATGCCATGCTGGCCGGCAATGCCTCCAAGGCGCTGGCCATGCTGGCCGGCCTTAGGGCGGAAGGCGAAGCCTTGCCCCTGGTATTGTGGGCCATAGGCGAAGAGGTCCGTGTGCTGGCACGCCTGGCGGCCGTGCAGGCCGCCGGCCAGGATTTCCAGGCGGAACTGCGCCGGCAACGGGTATTCGGGCCGCGCGAACAGCTTTTGCGCCAGACACTGTCCAGGGTGCCGCAACGCGCCTGGCCCGCGGCTGTGCAGCATGCGCACGACATCGACCGCCTGATCAAGGGCTTGAAAGTTGCCGGCCGGCTGGACGACCCTTGGGAAGAGCTGGGACGCCTGGCCCTGCGCATCGCCGTCGTCCGGCAGACCGGGCCGCGCTGATCCTGCGCGAGGCGCCATGCCACGCATCCAAAATACTGGGATAATCCCTAAAAGCACGCAAACAATACACTGCCATGACACACCATACCGACACCTCCTTCGCGGCCGAAGACGCCATCACCGACATGAGCATTCTTGGCCGGCAAGCCCGCCAGGCGGCCCGGCTGATGCGTAACGCCCCGGGGCAGGCCAAGGCGCAGGCGCTGCGCGCCATGGCCGAGCGCCTGCGGCAAAACAAAACCGCCCTGCAAGCGGAGAACGCCCGCGACCTGGCCGCCGCCAAGAAGAATCAGTTGGCCCCGGCCCTGCTTGACCGCCTGACGCTGTCGGACAAGGCCATCGACACCATGGCCGCCGGCCTGCTGCAGATTGCCGACATGCCCGATCCCATCGGCAGCCTGGGCGCGACCACCATCCGGCCCAACGGCATGCGGGTCGCCCAGATGCGCGTCCCGCTGGGCGTCATCGGCATCATTTACGAATCACGGCCCAACGTCACCATCGACGCCGCCGCGCTTTGCCTGAAGTCGGGCAACGCGACGATACTGCGCGGCGGCAGCGAAGCCCTGCATTCCAACGTCGCGCTGGGCGCCATCATCGGCCAGGGCCTGGCCGATGCCGGCCTGCCGGCCCAGGCGGTGCAAGTGGTGGGCACCACCGATCGCGCCGCCGTCGGGCAATTGATCACCCTGACCGATTACATCGACGTCATTGTTCCGCGCGGCGGCAAGGGGCTCATCGCAAGGCTGGCGGCCGACGCCAAAGTCCCGCTGCTCAAGCACCTGGATGGCAATTGCCACCTCTACCTGGACGCGGCCGCCGACCTGGACAAGGCACACGACATCGCGGTCAACGCAAAGACCTACCGCTATGGCATATGCGGCGCCATGGAGACCTTGCTGGTCCATGCGGACATCGCGCCGCGCATCCTGCCGCGCCTGGGCAAGACCCTGTCCGACAAGGGCGTGGAACTGCGCGGCTGCGAACGTACACGCGCCCTGCTGCCGCAGGCGCTGGCCGCCACCGAAGAAGACTGGCTTACCGAATACCTGGCGCCCATATTGGCCATCCGCATCGTCGACAGCCTGGACCAGGCCATGGACCACATCGCCCGCTACAGCTCTGAACACACGGAATCCATCATTACCGAGGACCTGCGCGCGGCCGACCGATTCCAGCACGAGGTCGATTCCAGTTCGGTCTACGTCAACCTGCCGACCTGTTTCGCCGATGGCTTCGAATATGGCCTGGGCGCTGAAATCGGCATTTCGACCAACCGCCTGCATGCGCGCGGGCCGGTCGGGCTGGACGGCCTGACCACCCTGAAGTGGGTGCTGACCGGCGACGGCCAGTTGCGCGGGTAGTCGGCCAGCCATGCTCTGGATAAAGACATTCCATATTCTGTTCGTCACGTCGTGGTTCGCCGGCCTGTTCTACCTGCCGCGCATCTACGTAAACCTGGCGCAGGCCCAGGATGCTTCCGTCCAGGCCTGCCTGCTGGGCATGGCGCGCCGCTTGTACCGCTTCATGACGCCGCTGGCCGTGCTGGCCATCGCGTTCGGCTTGTGGCTGTTCGCCGGCTACGGCATCGGCATGGGGCAAGGCTGGATGCACGCCAAGCTGGCCGCCGTCGTCCTGCTGCTTGCCTACCATCTGTCTTGCGGCCGCATGCTGAAAAAATTCGAGCGCGGCGCGAACACGCACAGCCATCGGTTCTACCGCTGGTTCAACGAAATTCCGGTTCTTTTGCTGCTGATTGTCATTGCATTGGTAGTCCTACGGCCTTTTTAACTAGTTAAACCATGACTGACACCAAACCCGGCAAAACGCTTACGCTGAAGAAAAAGACGCCTGCCGCGTCCGACTCCGCCACTGACGGCGAACGCCGCAAACGCAGCGGCGCACGCGCGCGCCAGGTTGAACAACTGGAGCGGGAACGCGAAAAGCAGCGGCAGGCACGCGTTGCGGCGCCGGTGGCTGCGCCCCGCCCCGCCGCCGGCAAACCAGCGGATGCCCCGGCCCGGCGTCCCGGCAAGCCACGCGATGACGCCCCCGCCCCAAGGACCGGCCGGCCAGCCCCTGCCACGCAGCGGCAAGAGCCGGAACAGCGCGAACCCGTCATCCAGCGCAGCGCCACGCGCCGGCCCCGACACACCGCCAAAGCCGAAATCTTTCCCATATTCGCCCCCTGCCCGCAGGGGCTGGAAGAGGCTCTGGCCGCGGAAATGCAGGCGCTGGGGTTCGACGACGCCCAGCCCGCGCGCGCCGGCTGCCGCTTCCATGCCGACTGGACCGGCGTATTGCGCGCCAACCTGTATTCACGCCTGGCCACGCGCATACTGGTCCAGGTGGCTCATGGCCCCGTCCGGCACGAAGACGACATACTGGAATTGGCGCAGGACACGCCATGGGAACGCTGGTTCGGCGCCGAACAAACCCTGCGGGTCGATACCTCGGCCATACGCAGCCCCATGCAAAGCCTGCAATATTGCAATCTGCGCGCCAAGGACGGCATTTGCGACCGCCTGCGCGATCTCGAAGGCGAGCGGCCCAGCATCGATACCGTCAGGCCCGATGCGCGGGTGCATCTTTTCCTGGACGAGGACAGCGCCACCCTTTACCTGGACACGTCCGGCGAATCGCTCTTCAAGCGCGGATGGCGGCTTGAGAAAGGCGAAGCGCCTTTGCGTGAAAACCTGGCGGCCGGCCTGCTGGCCCTTTCCGGCTGGGACCCTGCGCAGGCATTGCTGGACCCATTCTGCGGCAGCGGCACCATACTTATCGAAGCCGCCTGGATAGCGCTGGGCGTGCCGGCGGGCATCTGGCGGCCTTTCGGCTTCGAAAGGCTGCGCGATCACGATGCGCGCCACTGGCGCGACATCAAGGACGAAGCGCGCTCGCACATTGCCACGCAACTGGAAAGCCCCATTGTCGGCTACGACCTGGATTCGCGCGCCATCGATGCCGCCCGGGCCAACCTGGAACGCGCCTGGCTGACGCCCGATTCCATACGCTTTGAAATCGGCGACGCCAGCACGGCGCCGCCCCCCGCCGACACCGGCTGGCTGGTAACCAACCCGCCTTACGGCGAACGCTTGCCCGACGACGATTCCGGCCTGTGGCGCGCCTGGGCCCAGAACCTGAAACAGCGCTACAGCGGCTGGCACGTCAATATCATTTCCAGCGATCTGGACCTGCCCAAGCAAATGCGTCTGAAACCTTTGCGGCGCTATCCTCTGCATAACGGCGGCCTGGACTGCCGCCTGTTCAGCTTCGAAATGGTGGAAGCCAGCTACCGGAAGGAAAAATAGTCGCTGCCGCGCCACGTTTTTTTGCATCGCAACATTGCCGCTTGCTTTTTACTAGGGTTAACCCGTATAATAGGGTTAACCCTTGAACGAAACGTTCAATTTTCATGTAAGAGGCCAAGCTATGATCAACGTAGGCAAAGACACCCGTTTAACCGACGAACTCGAGCGTCAATTGATGATGCGCGCCATTGAAGAACAATACCGCTTCAAGCCGGTCGCGGCCCTGAAAAAATTGTTCGCCAAGCTGTCTACCGCATCAAAAAGCGTACAGTCTCAGCCGCGCGCGACTGCCACGGCCCATTCCGCAGGCTAATTCCGGCCGCTGTCCCGCCTGAATCTCGGCCCACGCCGCAGGCAGGACGAATCGCCGTACCGCACCCCGAAAGCTGGATATGCTCCAGCATTTTGGGGTGTTTTACATGGCGCGCCCGGAATGCACGATAATAACGGCCATTGTTTCCCTCGGCTGTTATTGCAATGCATCATAATTCCCCCTCCCGCTCCGATTTTTCGACGCCCAGCCGCTGGCGCCGTTTCGCCTGCATGATGTATGAAGGTGTGCTGCTGTTCGGCGTGGTCTTCCTGGCCGGCTATCTGTTCGATACGCTTACGCAAAGCCGCAACGCGCTCATGCTCAGGCATGGCCGGCAAGCCATCCTGTTCATCGCCATAGGCGTGTACTTCATCATGTGCTGGCGCAAGCGCGGCCAGACGCTGCCCATGAAAACCTGGAATATCCGGCTGGTCGACCGCAACGGGGCCAGTCCGCCGGCAGGCAGGCTGGTTTTGCGCTACGTGCTGCTGTGGCCCATACCGCTGCTGGCCGCCCTGCTGGTGCTGGCCGCGTCGCGCGCCACCGGCTACAGTTCCACCGACCTGTTCATCGTCTTCACCCCCTTTACCCTGTTCATCTGGACCTGGATCGACAGGGACGGCCAATTCCTGCATGACCGAATTTTGGGAACCCGCCTGATAGATGTCCAAAAGCCATAGCGTTTCACAGTGGAAACCCTAATGTCATTCGCTTTCTGAAACGTAGGGATTGCACAGAATCGGCTTGTCGTTCATGCTTCGGGGTAAAAGGAGCTAGCGCCCTCCCCACGCCCTGTTGAATCCAAAAGACAATGAACGACCAATACTCGGAGCTGTACCCGTCTTACCAGTGGTTTGTCCCTTCTCAATTCAACATCGCGCAAGCGTGCGTACACCGGTGGGCGGAAAATCCCGTTGAAGGCCGGCGCATTGCCATTTTCCATGAAAACGAGCTTGGACAGCGCGAAGTCTGGACTTATTCACGCCTGTCCGAGACGGCCAACCAATTGGCCAGCGGCCTGGTCAAGATGGGCGTCATGCCCGGGGACCGCGTAGCCATCGTCATGGGGCAGCGCCCCGAAACCGTGGCGTCGTACATGGCCGCCTTCAGTGTGGGTGCCGTTGTACTGCCGTTATCGCCGCTGTTCGGCGCCGACGGCCTGGCCGTGCGCCTGAAAGACGCCGAGGCCCGCGTGGCCATCGTCGATGCCTCGACCGGACCCGAACTGCTTAAAGCGCAATTGCAATGTCCGGCGCTTACACAGATCATAGGCGTGGACTTCCAGCACGAGGCCATCCTTCCCTGGCGCTCGCTGCTGGCACGCCAGCCTACGGCCTTCCGCCTGGTGCCCACCAAATCCAGCAGCCCCGCGTTGCTGCTGTATACCTCGGGAACCACAGGCGCCCCAAAAGGAGCATTGTTGCCTCACAGCGCACTTATCGGCAACCTGCCCGGCTTCGTCGCGTCGCAAAACTGGTTTCCGCAAAAGGGCGATATATTCTGGAGTCCCGCCGACTGGACCTGGACCGGCGGACTGATGGACGCGCTGCTGCCCACCCTGTATTTCGGCCATGCCATCGTGGGCGCGCTGGGCCGGTTCTCGCCCACCCGCGCCTTCGAAATCATGGAACGCTACCAAGTCACCAACACCTTCCTGTTTCCCACTGCGCTCAAGCTGATGATGCAAGAGATCCCGCAGCCGCGCGAACATTACCGGCTGGCGCTGCGCGCCATGATGGCCGCCGGCGAAAGCGTGGGCCAGGTCGCTTTCGAATGGTCCCAGCAGGCGCTGGGCGTCACGCCCAACGAAATGTTCGGGCAGACGGAAATGAATTACCTCGTGGGCAATAGCCACCGCAAATGGATGGCCAAGCCCGGCAGCATAGGCCGGCCCTATCCCGGCCATCAGGTCGCCGTGGTCGATGCGCATGGACAGCCTTGCCCCGTGGACACCGTGGGCGAAATAGCCCTGAATCGCTACGATATCCACGGCCATCCCGATCCCGTCCTGTTTCTTGGATACTGGCGCAATGAGGCCGCCACGCAGGCCAAGTTCATCGGGGACTGGTGCCTGACGGGCGACCTGGCCTCCATCGACAAGGACGGCTATTACTGGTACGCGGGCCGCAGCGACGACGTATTCAAGAGCTCGGGCTACCGCATAGGCCCCGGCGAAATCGAAGACTGCCTGCTGCGCCATGCGGCCGTCGCCAACGTTGCGGTGGTACCCAAGCCCGATGCCACCCGGGGCGCCGTCATCAAGGCCTATGTAGTCCTGAAGCCTGAAGCGCGGCAGCACGACAGCGATGCTCTGCAGGCCGAACTGCAAGAACATGTAAAGCAGCGCCTGGCACCCTACCAGATGCCTCGCGAAGTCGAATTCGTCGACCAGCTGCCGCTGACCAGCACAGGCAAAATCCGCCGCCATGTCCTGCGCGCGCGTGAGCAGCAGCGCATCGCCGCGGCTGAAAAATCGGGCAAATAGTCTGGCGCCAGGCCCCGCCCGCCTCCATGGCGGTGAAACGATATGGGCTAAAATCAGCCTATGAAAGATCAATTCAAGAAGTACCTGCTACCCGACCACAGTGCGCGGATCCAGGCGGTAAGGCTGACCGAAGCCTGGCAGACCGGCCTTGCCCACCAATCCTATCCCGAATGCGTCCAGCGCCTGCTGGGCGAACTGCTGGCCGCATCCATATTGCTGGCTTCCAACATCAAATTCGATGGTTCGCTAGTCCTGCAGTTGCAGGGCGATGGCCCGATTTCCCTGATCGTGGTGGAATGCAATGCCGACCTTTCGGTGCGTGCCACGGTCAGCCTGCGCGAAGGCCACGACGTGCCGGCCGACGGCACCTTGCAGGCCTTGCTGAACACCCAGGGCAAGGGGCGCTTCATTGTCGTGCTCGATCCCAACCGCGAAACCACCGGCATGCAGCCCTACCAGGGCGTGATTCCGCTGGAAGGCGACTCGGTGGCGCATGTGCTGGAATCGTATATGCGCAATTCCGAGCAATTGGACACGCGGCTATGGCTGGCGTCCGACTCCACCCATGCGGCCGGCTTGCTGCTGCAGCGCCTGCCCACCCAGGGCGGAACGGAACCCATCGTCGAGCACTCGCCCGACGAAACCTGGAAAAGAGTGTGCCACCTAGCCTCCACGGTCAAGCAGGAAGAGTTGCTTGAACTGGATACCGACACCCTGATCCATCGCCTGTTCTGGGAAGAGAACCTGATCGCCTACGAGCCGCAGGACGTCCGCTGGCACTGTCCCTGCACACGCGAGCGCGTCGCCAACATGCTGCGCGGGCTGGGGCGCGAAGAGATCGAAGAGATACTGACCGAACAGGAGCAGGTGGATATCGTCTGCAATTTCTGCGGCAAGCCTTATCACTTCGATGCGGTCGACTGCGCAAGCCTGTTCGTGGACAACCTGGGAACCTCGTACGACGGAGACGATTCGGTCCATTAGCACCTGTTCACCTTGACAGGCCTTAAGCACTATCCACAATCGACGCCGTACCGGCGCATGGATACATTGCGTCCATGTGCCCCAAGCGTCCTTTCCCATTTATCCCCGGCGCCCGCGCGCCGCGCCAATCCGGCGCCAGCCTGATCGAATTCTCCATCGTGGCCATACCGATACTGCTGGTGGGGCTGGGCAGCGTCGACATCGCCGCCTGGTTCTTCACACGGCAGGCGGCCAGCCTGGCGCTGCTTGAAGCCGGCCGCGCGGGCATCGTCGGGCACGCCCATCCCGATGCCATGGTGCAGGCCTTCGAACAGGCGCTGCTGCCGCTCTTTCCCGACTCATCCAGCCAGGCCAGCCGGCAAAAATTGCAGAACGCATTGCACAAGCGCAGCGTCGAAACCGGCGGGCCGCCCTGGCAAATCGAGATCCTGTCCCCCACACCCGATGCGTTTCGCGACTTCGCCGACGGCTCCGTTTCTGTGCGGGGCCAGGGCGCGCTGGCCGCCATCAACAATAGTTACCAGCAGGAACAAGACCTGAAGCGGCGTGGACAAGGTTGGGAACAGGGCCGGGGCCCCGCATCCGGGGCCTCGATTTTCCAGGCGAACACGCTGGTGCTGCGCCTGAGCTATCTGCACGAACCGGTGCTTCCTGGCATGAAAAGCCTGATACGCATGCTGGGAAGCGAAAATGGCTCATACCGCCAGCATGCGCTGGCGCGGGGCTATTTGCCCCTGGTTCGTGAAATCGCGCTGGGCATGCAGTCGCACCCGGTGGACTGGCCTCTGCCCCCTGGCGGAAAAATCGTCAGGGGGCAAAGCGCGGCATTGGCGCAATCACCCACACAACCAGGCTGCGCGGGCATCCAGTGCGGCGGCCCCGAAAGCCCTGTGCATGCCGGCCCCAGTCCATCCCTGCCGCTCGCTCCGATACAGCCCGATCCCGGCGGCACGGCGCACATCCCCGCAGGCAACGACCCGCCGCCCGGCAGCGAACATCTGGCGGTCTCGCCGGACGATCCGGCCTGTGGGGTCGTGCTGTGTTGCGCGCCCGCCTGACGGGACGCCTAGATGCAAAGAAACCGTGTCTTGCGGCCCTAATTGCCTTTCCGTTGCGGTATGGCCGGCGTTTTTATTTGCGGCTCGCGCTCGTGCGGGGCCAGTATCTGCACGTAGACCTCGCCTTGCTTGATCATGCCCAGCTCAGCCCGGGCGCGCTCTTCGATAGCGGCCTTGCCCGACTTCAGGTCCTGAACCTCGGCCTGCAGGGCATTGTTGCGCGCCAGCAGGGCATCGTTGGTCTCTTGCTGGCTGGTGACCTTTCTTTGCAGTTCCTGCACACGCAGCCAACCGCCCTTCCCCCACCACAATGGATATTGGGTAATGGCGGTCAGCAATACCAGGATAATAAGTAAAAGTCGCATGTATCGGACAAAAAAACAGCCCGGCCGGAGCCAGGCTGCCGATTAGCGCAGGTTATAGAAAGCGTCGCGGCCGGGATAGGAAGCCACTTCGGCCAGTTCTTCTTCGATGCGAAGCAACTGGTTGTACTTGGCCATGCGATCGGAACGCGACAAGGAGCCGGTCTTGATTTGCATGGCATTGGTAGCCACGGCGATGTCGGCAATGGTGGAGTCTTCGGTTTCACCCGAGCGATGGGAAATGACGGCCGTGTAGCCGGCGCGCTTGGCCATCTCGATGGCGGCGAAGGTTTCGGTCAGTGTGCCGATCTGGTTGATCTTGATAAGGATGGAGTTGGCGATGCCCCGGTCTATGCCTTGCTTCAGGATCTTGGTGTTGGTCACGAACAAGTCGTCGCCCACCAGTTGAACGCGCTTGCCCAATTGATCGGACAGCAGCTTCCAGCCGTCCCAGTCGTCTTCGGCCATGCCGTCTTCGATCGAGATGATGGGGTATTTATCGCACCAGGAGGCCAGCAGGTTGGAGAAGTCCTGCGGCGTCAGCGACACGCCGCCCTCGCCGGCCAGATGGTATTTGCCGTCGCGATAGAATTCGGAACTGGCGCAATCCAGGCCCAGCGCGATCTGCGAACCGGCTTCATAGCCGGCTTCGGAAATCGCTTGCAGGATAAGCTGGATGGCGGCCTCGTGGTTGGCCACGTTGGGCGCGAAACCGCCCTCGTCGCCCACGGCGGTGGACATGCCCTGCTTGTTGATCAGCTTCTTCAGGGCGTGGAAAACTTCGGCGCCCATGCGCAGCGATTCGCGAAAGCTGCTTGCCCCTATGGGCAGGATCATGAATTCTTGCAGATCCAGGGTATTGTTGGCGTGAGCCCCGCCGTTGATGACGTTCATCATGGGCACCGGCATCTGCATGGGACCGCTGCCGCCGAAATAACGGTATAGCGACAGGCCCGAATCGTCGGCCGCGGCGCGCGCCACGGCCATGCTGGCCGCCAGGATGGCATTGGCGCCCAGGCGGCTTTTGGATTCGGTTCCGTCCAAGTCGATAAGGGTGCGGTCGACGAAGGTTTGTTCCTGGGCGTCCAGGCCCATGAGCGCTTCGGAGATTTCAGTGTTCAGGTTCTCGACGGCGCGCAATACGCCCTTGCCCAGGTAGCGCTTTTCGTCGCCGTCGCGCAGCTCGATGGCTTCGCGCGCGCCCGTGGATGCGCCTGAAGGCACGGCAGCGCGCCCCATGGCGCCCGATTCCAGCAAAACGTCACATTCGACGGTGGGATTGCCGCGAGAGTCGAGAATTTCACGACCAATGATATCTACGATTGCACTCATGATTTGACTGTCCTGCTTGAAGATAAGGTTACGCTGAAAGGGCTGGCCAAGGCGCTTGCGAGAGCTGAATCCGACTGGAACAAGCGCGAACGCCCGATTGTACCCCGGTGCCGAGCGCTGGCGGGTTACATCAAGTTTAAATGATGGGAAATTTTACGGCTCCCGCCGCAAGCGTTCTTCCAGCGTGTGCAGCATGGCGCTCAGGTCGGCCAGTTGCTCCGCCGACAGGCCTTCGAATATATTTTCGATGAACGCCGTGCGTCGCGGCAGCATATCCTGGACGGCATTGCGGCCGCTGGGCGTCAACGTCACATTGGTCAGGCGGTTGTCGCCTGGATCGGTATGGCGCTCGACCCAGCCCATCTGTTCTATGGCCTTTATCTGGCGTGTCAAGGACGCCGGATCCATCGGAAGATCGCGCGCAAGCTGCTTCTGCGAGCACTCCCCCGAACGGTACAAGGCCAGCAGTATGCGCCAGCGGGGCATGGAGTGCCCGATGTCGGCTTCAAAAGCGGACATCAGTGCGCGATAAGTACGGCCCAGCTGCTGTATGGCCTGCAACTGGGGGATATCAGCCATTGGAAGCATCCTCCTGCCTTGCCGGCGGCGACGCACCCGCCGTCCGCGACAAACGGATCAGCGGCAGGCGATAGACCCATGCCAAAGCGATGACCGCCACCAGCAAGGCGGTGGCCAGGCCATGATGGACCGCCGACACCAGCGCCACCCGCGCCACTTCGATGAAGGATTCTCCCAGCAGGCCCTGGCGCTGTAAATGCGCCATGAAATCGCTTTGTATGGCATGGTTGACCAGCACCTGCGGATCCTCAAGCATGCTCAGCCATGACGTGCCCTGGCCTTGCGGCACCGCCTGGCGAACGCCGCTGACGTAGTAGTTCGTCACCAGGGTGCCGACAATAGTGGTGCCCAGCATGCCGCCTATCATGCGCACCGATTGCAGCATGGCGGTGGAAATGCCCAATAGCGAGCGCCCCGCCGTTTCCTGGGCGAACACGGTCAGATTGGGCATGACAAAGCCCAGGCCCAATCCGGCCAGGATCATGTACAGAACGACCAGCAGCTTCGGCGTGGACTGCTGCATCAGGACAATGCCCACACAGGCCAGAACCAGCAGGACGAAACCGGCATAAAGCATGTGATTGGGCTTGGAGAGTCGGACAATGATGCGGGCATTGGTGACGCTGCCCAGCGTAATGCATACCACCAGCGGCGTGATCAGCAGCCCGACCTGCTGCGGCGTCATGCCGAAACCGCCTTGCAGGAGCAGCGGTATATAAAACAGCAAGGCAAACATGATGAAGCCGACGAACAGCGATAGGCAAAATAGCGTGGCCAGGCTTTTGTTGCGGAACATATCCAAAGGCAGCAAAGGCTGCGGACAGCGCTTTTCCCAGTACAGCAGCGCGGCGAATACAAACAAGGACGAAACGCCCAGTAGCACCATGGACAGGCTGGCGCCTTGCGTGGGCAGCAGCTCGACGAACAGTTGCAGGCTGCCCAGGCCCAGCGCGATCAGCACGGCCCCCTGCCAGTCCAGGCGGATATCCTTCGATTGCGCCTGGCGTATATGGGGCAGGAAGCGCCAGACGAAATACAGGCTGACGATCCCTATGGGCAGGTTCACGAAGAATACCGAGCGCCAACCCGTGTATTGGGTCAGGAAGCCGCCCAATGACGGACCGAAGGCGTTGGCGATTCCAAATGCGGCGCTAAGCAGCATTTGCCAGCGCAGGCGCACGTGCGAATCCGGGAACAGGTCGGGCACACAGGCGAAGGCCGTGCCTATCAGCATGCCGCCGCCTATGCCCTGCAAGGCCCTGGCCAGGGCCAGTTGCAGCATGGTGTCGGCCATGCCGCACAAGACCGATGCCAGCATGAATACGATGATGGACGCGACGACAAAGGGCTTGCGGCCGTAGTAGTCGCCCAGCCGGCCGAAGATGGGAATGGTGATGACGGAAGTCAGCAGGTAGGCCGTGGCTACCCAGGCATACAGTTCAAAGCCATTGAGCTCGGCCACGATGGTGGGTAGCGCCGTGCCCACCACGGTCTGGTCGACGGCCACCATCATGGTCACAAAACACAGCCCCAGCATGGCCAGAAGCGACTGGCGCACGGACAGCACCCGTCCGGTTTCGGTGGATAGTGGAGCGGGCGTAGCTGGCATGCTTAACCTTGGACTTATCAATCATTGATAAGTCAATGATTTTAGCAAAGGCCTTGCCAAGGAGCAAGGTAAAGCAAGGAAGATTTCAGCCGCGAAGAACGGCAAAGCGCGTTTCGTGCCGCGCCTGTAACAGCCGGCTTGACCGTTAAAGGTTCAGGCCCCTTCCACGATGTACATATTCATGACGGCGGCGCGCTCGCGGGCATTGCGGGCCCGGCGGTACTGCGCGGAGTTATAGAAGGCGCGCGCGGCCGCCATGCTGGGAAACTGCAAAATCACCGTGCGGCCCGGATCGCGGCCCTCCAGGGTTTCCGTCTTGCCGCCCCGGACCAGCACCTTCACATCGTGCGCGCGCATGGCCAAGGTGGAGAAGCGGCGATATTCCTCGTATTTTTCGGGATTGGTCACAAAAACATTGGCGATCACATAGGCTGTCATAGGCAAACTCTTGTCAAAGCTGAAGCAACTAACGAACAAGCACTATACAAGAAAGAATTCGCCCTGGAACCGCCGCATGCGGCGCTCTACCCCCTGCCAGACGCGCCTTTGCACAGCGGCCGCTATTCATCCATCGTGGCGGCTTCAGGGTATTCCCCAAAATCGTCAAAACAAATTGACGTTTAGTATAGTTTTAGATAATATGTCTAAATGGATGAAACACAAGACACCGCCGGACAGGCCCTACTGCTCAGCCAGCTGGAAAAAATCGCCGAGGGCATAGCCGCCACCTTCGAACCCTTCTGCGAAGTCGTGGTGCATGACCTGACCGATCCGAAGCACGCCATCGCCTGCCTGAAGAACAACCTTTCAGGCAGGCAGGTCGGCGATCCCGCGACCGAGCTGGGCCTGGCCCGCATCCTGGACAAGGAGTATCCGCAGGTTCTGGCCAGCTACCCGAATCAGTTTTCGGACGGACGGCAAGTCAAAAGTTCCTCCATCGGCATCAAGGACATCAATGGCCGCTATGTGGCGGCGCTCTGCCTGAACATGGACATCAGCATGTTCCAGAGTCTGTCGGTCTTCCTGGACAAGCTTGTCTCCACGACCCCCACGGGCGCGCGGGACACCCTGGATCCCGGCAATGCCGCGTTGCTGCGGGCCAAGATCGACGAATTCTCGGCCTCGCTCGCGACCACCCCGCGCGCACTGAACAAGAAGGACAGGAAGACCCTGGTCCGTACGCTCAAGCAGCAAGGCTTCCTGGAGATCAGGAACGCGGCCGCCGTGGTCGCCCAGCATCTTGGCGTTTCGCGGGCGACCGTCTACGGCGATGCCAAATGATCGCGGGCCGCCGCGCACCGCTTTCATAGAGATCGCTTCCCTTCCACCCTACCCCACCGTGCCATGACGCAAACAGACATCGAACAGCAATTCAATCCACGAGTCTCGATATCCGCGGCCGAGGTCGACCGCTACGCCGCAAGGGCTTCGGCGCTGAGCCTGGCCACGCGCGAGCGGTGGTCGCAGCGCAAGGCATGCCGTCTGGATGTGCCTTACGGGGAATCCAGGCTTGCAACGCTGGACATATTTCCCGTCGCCGATCCCCGCGCGCCCCTTCATGTCTTCCTGCACGGCGGCTATTGGCGGGCCCGCGACAAGGCGGACTACAGCTTCGTTGCCGATGCGCTGGCGCCTCATGGCATTTCGACCATCGTCATGAACTACGACCTCTGTCCGGAAGTCGAGGTGGGCGCCATTGTCGAACAGGTCAAACACGGCTTCTCCTGGATCCGGGACAATGCCGGCGCTTTCGGCTGCCAGACCTCGAACCTGACGGCATCCGGGCACTCGGCCGGCGCGCACCTGATCGCCGCCGCGCTGTCCGATCCCGCCCACGACGCCGGGCCGCACGCGGCACTGCTGATCAGCGGCATCTACGAACTGGAGCCTGTGCTGCACATCTCGGTGAACGAGCAGATACGCTTGCGGCCGGAAGCGGTCGATGCCCTGAGTCCGCTGCGCCATCCCCCCCGCCGCCCTTGCAACCTGGCCATGGTGGCCGGCTCGGCCGAGCCGCCGGCCTGGGTGGCGCAGAGTCGCGATTTTGCGAACCTGTGCAAACAGGGGGGGCAGGACTGCCTGTATGGGGAACTGCCCGACGACAACCACTATTCCATCATGACGCATTTCGAGTCGCCCTCGGGCTGGCTCAGCCGGCTTGCCGCCGGCATGGCGCTGCGCGCCGCCGACTTTCCCCCAACCTACGGTGTCCATCAAAAATGAGAAACAGCCCATTACGACCTTTTGTCGCCAAAGTGTTTGCCACCGCTCTCATGGGCGCGGCCTTCCTGAGCCCCGCCAGCGCGCAGGACCAGTTTCCCCAGCCCGGCAAAAGCATCCGCCTGATCATCCCCTTCGCGCCTGGCGGCGTCACCGATACCAGCGGCCGGATCATCGCCGAGAACCTGTCCAAGCGGCTGGGCACCCAGGTCGTCGCGGAGAACCGGCCCGGCGCTTCCGGCAATATCGGCACCAATGCCGTCATGACCGCCGCACCCGATGGCTACACACTGATGCTGGCGCTCGATGGCAGCCTGGTCATCAATCCGCATGTCATGAAGAGCCTGGCCGGTTTCCATCCCAGCAAGAACCTGACGCCGGTCGGCAACATCGGCAATTCCACCATCATTCTGGTGGCCCACCCCAGTGTGCAGGCAAACACCTTGAAGGAAGTCATCGAGCTGTCCAAGAAAACGCCCGAAGGCCTTTCCTACGGCACCTCGGGCACAGCCAGCATCGTGCATATCGCGGGCGAGCTCCTGACACAGAAGACCGGCGCCAAGCTGGTACATGTGCCCTACAAGGGCGGCGCGCCGGCCGTCAACGATGTGGTGGCCGGCCACATCCCCCTGGCCTTCGTCTCCGCCGCCTCGGTCCAGGGCTACATCAATATGGGCCAGTTGAAGCCCATTGCCGTGCCCACCGCCAAGCGCTCCCCCTTCTATCCCAAGGTCGAGACCTTCCAGGAGAACGGCGTGGCTGATTTCAACGTCAGTTCCTGGGTCGGCCTGATGGCTCCGCCCAAAACACCGCAGGCCGTCGTCGACAAGCTCAATGCGGAATTGAATGCGGTACTAGCCGACGAAAACACAGTCAAGCGCCTGAACGGCATGGGCATAGAACCCTTGCCCGGCACAGCGCAGGACTTCGCCTCGATGATCGATGCCAACTTCACGCTTTTCGACAGTGTGATAAAAAGCTCAGGAATCAGCCTGGACTAGTCTTCATTGAGGGCTGGCAACCCCAGCCCTCAACCTTCAATTCAAGAGTTGCATGAATCAAAGCATTGACAAGCGCGCCATCCGCAGCGCCAACAGCACCGCCATTCCCGCTCCCGGAGGCCACTATTCCCATGTTTGCACCGCGGCGGGCCTGGCCCATATTTCGGGCCAACTTCCAATAGACGCCCAGGGCAAGCCCATGACTGGCCAGCCCTTCGAATCCCAGGCGCTACAAGTGCTGGCCAACCTGGAGGCCTGCCTGCAAGCGGTCCGCCTGACACCCCAGGACCTGGTCCAGGTACGCATTTACCTGACCGACATGGAAAACTGGCCCAGCTTCAATCAATACTATGCAAAATGGCTGGGCGAACACCGGCCGGCCCGCATCATCGCGGGCGTCGCGGCATTGCACTACGGTCTGGAACTGGAAGTGGAAGCCGTGGCGCTGGCGGCTCGGGAACAATAAATAAACAGGCCGGCTCGGGCGCCGGCCTGTGTCGGGGGCTGCCTGCCCCGACGGTTTTCCAACGATGGAATGGCCGAAAGCGCTACAGCGCCTCGGGCTTTGCCTTGACCACCCGATCAAGGGCCACCAGCGACTCCAGCAATGCCGCCATCTGCTGCAGCGGCACCGCGTTGGGGCCGTCGGACAGGGCCTGGTCGGGATTGGGATGGGTTTCCATGAACAGGCCCGCAATGCCCACCGCGACGGCGGCGCGCGCCAGGATGGGCACGAACTCGCGCTGCCCGCCAGAGCTGCTGCCCTGCCCGCCCGGAAGCTGCACCGAATGCGTGGCGTCGAACACCACCGGGCAATTGGTTTCGCGCATGATGGCCAGTGAGCGCATATCGGAAACCAGGTTGTTGTAGCCGAAGGAAGCGCCGCGCTCGCACACCATGATGTTGTGCCCGTCGCCCCCGGCGGCTATGGCCGCCGCGCGCGCCTTGGCCACCACCTGAGCCATATCGTGAGGCGCCAGGAACTGGCCCTTCTTGATATTGACAGGTTTCAGCGTGGCCGCGCAGGCGTGGATGAAGTCGGTCTGCCGGCATAGAAAGGCCGGCGTCTGCAAGACATCGACCACGGCCGCCACATCGGCGACCTGCTCGGTCGTATGCACGTCGGTCAGCACCGGCACATTCAACTGAGCGCGCACGTCGGCCAGTATCTGCAAGCCCTCATCCCGGCCCGGACCGCGATAGGACTTGTCCGAGCTGCGGTTGGCCTTGTCGAACGAGCTTTTGTAGATGAAGGGTATGCCCAGCTTGCCGGTCATTTCCTTCAGGATGCCCGCCGTATCGAAGGCCATCTGGCGGGACTCGATGACGCAAGGCCCCGCGATCAGAAAAAAAGGCTGGGTCAGGCCGGCTTCAAATCCGCATAGTTTCATGGCTATTCCTTGCTCTGGGCTTCCTTGCGCGTCGCCTGGTAATCGATGGCGGCGCGTATGTAGCTGGAGAAAAGGGGATGCCCGTCGCGCGGCGTGGAGGTGAATTCCGGATGGAATTGCACACCCATGAACCACGGATGGTTGGGCAGCTCCATGATCTCGGGCAGGTTTTCCGTGGGCGTGCGCGCACTGATGACCAGGCCGGCCTCTTCCAGGCGCGACACGTACACATTGTTCACTTCATAGCGATGGCGGTGCCGCTCGTTGACTTCGTTGCCGTAGATCTTGCTGGCGCGGGTGTCCGGCTTGACCGGGCAGCGCTGCGCGCCCTTGCGCATCGTGCCGCCCAGGTCCGAAGTCTGATCGCGTTTTTCAATCTTGCCTTCGCGATCCTGCCATTCGGTAATCAGTGCCACCACCGGATGCGGTGCGGACGGATCGAACTCCGTGCTGTTGGCGCCGCCCAGCCCGGCCACATGACGCGCGAACTCGACCACGGCAAGCTGCATCCCCAGGCAAATACCCAGGTAAGGCACGCCGTTTTCGCGCGCATAGCGGATGGCGGCTATCTTGCCTTCCGTGCCGCGCTTGCCGAAGCCGCCCGGCACCAGAATGGCATCCAGGCCCTTCAGGCAATCAGTGCCTTCGGATTCGATCTGCTCGGAATCCAGGTATTCGATCGACACCTTCGAATTGGTGTGTATCCCTGCATGAATCAGCGCTTCGCTTAGCGACTTGTACGACTCGGTCAGGTCGACATACTTGCCCACCATGCCGATGCGCACCTGGTGCTGGGGATTCTCGATGGCGTCCACCAGGCGATCCCACACGGTCAGGTCGGCGGGCGGCGGCGTCAGGGCCAGCGCATCGCACACCAGATTGTCCAGGCCCTGCTTGTGCAGCATGGCTGGAATCTTGTAGATGGAGTCCGAATCCCATACGGAAATCACGGCATCCAGCGGCACGTTCGAAAACAGGGAAATCTTGGCCCGCTCTTCGTCCGGAATCGGACGGTCGGCACGGCACAGCAAGGCATTGGGATAGATACCGATTTCGCGTAGCTTCTGGACCGAATGCTGCGTAGGCTTGGTCTTGAGCTCGCCCGCCGAGGCAATGAAAGGCACCAGCGTCAGGTGCACGAAAGCGGCATTGTTGCGCCCCAGGCGCAAGCTCATTTGCCTTGCGGCTTCCAGGAAAGGCAGCGACTCGATGTCGCCCACCGTGCCGCCGATCTCGACGATAGCCACATCGGTTTCGCCATTCCATGCGGATTTTGCGCCGCGCGCCACGAAATCCTGGATTTCGTTGGTGATATGCGGAATGACCTGTACCGTCTTGCCCAGATAGTCGCCGCGGCGCTCTTTGCGCAGCACGGATTCGTAGATCTGTCCGGTCGTGAAGTTATTGACCTTGCGCATGCGCGTGGAAATGAAGCGCTCGTAGTGGCCCAGATCCAGATCCGTCTCGGCCCCGTCTTCGGTCACGAAGACTTCCCCATGCTGGAAGGGGCTCATGGTGCCCGGGTCGACGTTGATGTAGGGATCGAGCTTCAGGAGGGTGACGCGCAGCCCTCGGGATTCAAGGATGGCGGCAAGCGAAGCAGCGGCAATGCCCTTGCCCAGGGAGGAAACGACGCCTCCCGTTACAAATACGTATTTGGTCATTGTAAATTTACATGCCCGGGGCTACCGGACAGGAGCAGGAAATTTGGATTATAGCCGGGACGGGACGGCTTGTTGGCGGGCGGGGGAGAATATTGCTGTTTTGGATTGGGCGGTGTTGTGGTTCCACACCGGGCGGTGAACCTGGGCCCGGGGACCCGGGCTATAGAGGATCAAGCGTTGCCCATCCGTGGTTTTTGCAACTTATGCGACGACGAATTCGAGATGTTTTCCTAAAGCCTTAAAGGCTTCGTTGATCGTATCGATCTTGGTGGCTTGGCGCACATTGACAATGCGATTGATCTGCGTTGGCGAGACATCCATCCGCCTGGCCAGCTCTGCTTGTTTGACACGCTGCCGGACCATTTCATTAAGCAATTGAACTTTGACCGCGATGCTGGCGGGAAGCTCGACATACTGTTCACCCTTTTTTACCCTGGATGGAGCAGGCACCTCTCGCAAGTCCTCGAAATAGAATTCGAGTGCGGTCAACAGAGCATCGTGAGCCATCTCGCGGGCGTGTTCCAGCGTATCGCCACAGGTGATTGCTTCCGGCATATCCGGAAATTGCACCATATAGCTTTCGCCGTCTGGAGTGATCTTGACTGGATATTTATTTGGCATGATGTTTCCGGCTCCTACATTCGCACAACTTGATGGGGGCTGTTGCACTTGCAGGCCTGCACGCACTTTGCAACTCTTGACCTAAAGTTGACTTGAAGTTTTACACTGGTTGTAGAAGTTTTTTCAATTAGTGAGAGCACACGAATGGACACTGATATTTCCGCCTACCTTGAACATATCCAGTACCACGGGCAACGCCAAGCCAGCTTGAAAGTACTTCACGAACTTCACATCAAACATACCCAAGCCATTCCCTTCGAGGCCCTGTCCCCTTTTACCGGCTTGACGGTAAGCCTGGACATCGATGCGTTGCTGGACAAGTTCATTAAGCAAAAGCGCGGGGGCTATTGCTATGAGCACAATTCGGTATTCCAGCATGTATTGCGGAATATGGGATTTACCGTGGATGGGCTTGCGGCGCGTGTCCGCCTGAACGCCGAGGACGGCGTCCTTACCCCGCGCAGCCATATGCTGCTGCTTGTCGAGGTAGAGGGCGAACAGTTTATTGCCGATACCGGATTCGGCGGCCTGACCCTGACAGCGCCGATTCGGTTTATGACCGATATCGTCCAGGACACCCCGCATGGACCGTATCGCCTGCTAGGCAGGGGCGATGCCTATTGCCTGCAAACCAAGACCAGGGGCGAATGGCAGGATCTGTATATCTTTGATCTGATGCGGCACTACCCGCCGGATTATGAAGTATTCAACTGGTATACGTCGACGCATCCAAGCTCCCACTTCGTCAACAACCTGATCGCGGCCCGCCCCGCGCCAAAAGGCCGGCATGCTTTGCTAAACAGGCAGTATTCGTTCTACCACTTGGAGGGCCGCGTCGAAAAGAAGCCGCTTGATTCGGTGGAAGACATCATCGACGTGCTGGAGAATGAGTTTCGGATATCGACTTCGGGGATACCCAATTTGAATGACAGGCTTGCAGCGATGATTGCCGCGTAGTGCCCTGCTCCTATTGGATGGCTATGATCGGTATCGCTTGCACCGGCAACAGCCCGGCGGCATGCCTGAGCGCCCGCCGGTCCCTTCAGTGCAACTTCATCTAGACGACGGCTGGCGACCATTCGGCCAGCAGCTTGGGCAAGTCGGCCATGCTGGTAAAGACCTGTGCCACGCCCACAGCCCGCAACGCTTCCGCAGCGCTGTGGCCCGCGGTGTCGGGGCTATAGCCGAATACCGTTGCTCCAGCCGCGACGCCGGCGGTGGCGCCTGTAACGGTGTCTTCAACAATAGCGCAGCGAGATGGCGCCACACCTACGGCTTGTGCGGCGGCCAAGTACACGTCGGGAAACGGCTTGCTGCGCGGCAGGTCCTGGCCACTGAAGACCCGTCCTGTGAAGCAATCCGCAATCCCCACTTTGGTCAGTTGCAGTTCGACTTTCTTTATGTCGGCGCCGGAAGCAACGGCAATGCGACCATCCAATATCTCATGCAAGGCGCGCACGGCTTCGGGTGCGCCGGCGATCTCGACCAGATCCCGGTCCAGCGCTTCGTTGCGGCGCTGGCGGAATTGCTTGGTCCACTTGTCGTCGATGCGGAATCCGGTGCGGGCTTCGATTAAAGCGGTTTCATCCCTGACAGCTTTGCCGGTGAAGATACGCATGCATTCTTCAAGGGTGATAGGCCAGCCCAACTCGTTGAGCATTTGGGTCAGGATGCGGTTGGTGATGGGTTCGGAGTCCACGAGGACGCCATCGCAGTCAAAGAGGACTGCATCGAAGGGGAAATCTGTCATGTTGATAGTTTAGAACGTCACGGCGGCGGTATGGAAATCGGCCAAAGGAAGTCTATCATCTATGTCGGCATGCGGCCCTGCGCGAAAGCTCACCGACTCTCCGAGAATGACAGGGAAAATATCTGTACCCGCAGGGCTCTCAACTGCAAACTAGGGCGCTTTGGCCTTGAACTGCACATGCTCAATGCGGTGCCGTCCGTTGTTCTTGGCCGCATATAGTTGCTGATCTACGGCTTTGATGAAGCCAGCAGGCCCGACCTGCCCATCTGGCACCACTGTGCCCGCGCCTATGCTGACAGTGACGCGCCTGCCATGCGGCGACAGTGCATGCACGATAGACTTCTTCTGGAGCAATCGCTGGCAGCGTTCAGCGACTTTCCGGGCCACCCCCGCATCGGCTTCGGGCAGCAGCACGACAAACTCTTCCCCGCCGTAGCGCGCAACAAGATCGCGAGGACCATCCAGTGCCAAATTCAGCGTCTGGGCGATATCCACCAAGCACTGGTCACCCTGAGCGTGGCCATACAAATCGTTGTACTGCTTGAAAAAATCCACGTCGAACAACAACATAGACAGCGGGTGGCGTTCGCTGCGCGCACGCTCCCACTCCAATTCGAAACTACTGTCAAAGCGACGTCGGTTGGCAATATTCGTCAAGCCATCCTTGAATGACAGGACCTCCAATTCTTTTTGCAAGCTCAACAGCTCCTGCTCGGTCTTCTTGCGTTCGGTGATGTCAAACATGAAGCCGACCAGCGCTTCGGCCTCGCCTCTGTCATTGCGCACCACATGCACAACGTCGCGAATCCACACATAGCCGTTGTCCTTGGTCAGCGCTCGGTAGTCCGCCTCATGATCTATGCCGGCTTGGGATTGGGTGACGCAGAAATTCACCACATATTCGCGATCCTCGGGATGCATGCGCATGGCCCAGTCTTCCACGCTAACCCAACTTTCGGGGATCCAGCCCAGCAACGCCTCAATCTGAGGACCGATATAGGCGAATTTCATCGTGGCCCAATCGATCTTCCAAGGAATCGCCTTGGTGGACTCCAGCAAGGTTCTGTACACTGCGTTGTCATCCAAAAACTTGCTGACGTCGGACATACCCTATCCTTCCTCGATCAATATTAACAAGCCACTTTAGCCTAAAGCCGTCGACCACGAAAATTTACTGGACGACCGTTTCTGGGCCGTTTCCAGACGCAGCGATATTAGTCATCCGTAGCCAAAGGCTCAACCGTAAGCTTGAATCCCATGATATGGATTACCTTAAACAGCGTATCAAAGCTGGGTGCGCTAGCAACGTAATTAAACCGCCCCAGTCCTCTCCAACAACCAATCCTTGGCCTGCCCCTCCACCAGCGGCAGCAACCTCGCCCTAACCTCCGAGTGATACTGATTCAACCAAGCCCGCTCCCCTTCCGTCAGTAAAGACAGCTCAATGCACCGCGTATCGATCGGACATAAAGTCAGCGTCTCGAACTTCAGGAACTCTCCGAACTCCGTCTCCACCGCCGGCACGGCCAGCACCAGGTTCTCGATACGTATGCCCCACCGGCCCGGCCGGTACAAGCCCGGTTCATTCGACGTAATCATCCCGGGCTCCATGGCCATGTTCGGGTTGACGACGGCCCTGTACGCAATCGACTGCGGCCCTTCGTGCACGTTCATGAAGTAACCCACGCCATGCCCGGTGCCGTGGCCGTAATCAGAACCCGTCTGCCAGATGGGCATGCGGGCGATGGTGTCCAGCAAGGGGGACATGGTGCCGCGCGGGAATACGGCCTGCGACAAGGCGATCATGCCTTTCAGCACGGCGGTGTAGTCGCGCTTCTGTTCCACGCTGGGCGTGCCCACAGGCACGACGCGGGTGATGTCGGTGGTGCCGCCCAGGTACTGGCCGCCTGAATCGATAAGCAGCAGGCCATCGCCTTCGATAACGGCGTGCGATTCTTCGGTGGCGTGGTAATGCGGCATGGCACCGTTGGCGTTGTAGGCGGCGATGGTGCCAAAGCTGGGCGTGATGAAATGGGGCCGCCGCGCGCGGGCGGCGGTAATCTTTTCGTCCACCGTGATTTCGGTGATGCGTTCCTTGCCCTGAGCCGCCTCGAACCACGCAAAGAATTCGCACAAGGCGGCGCCGTCCTGCTCCATGCTGCGGCGCACGTTGTCGGCCTCGGCGGCGTTCTTGCGCGACTTCAGCAGTTGCGATGGATTGATGGCTTCGATATTGTCGGCGAAGGCGGCAGCGGCCAGGGTGCCCACGGTGGTACGGGCCGGGTCGACCAGCAGGCTCTGCCCTTCCGGCAGGCAGGCCAGCGCGCCGGCGGCCTGGTCGTAGGGTTCGACGCTTACGCCGTCTTCCGCCAAGGCTGCGCACAAGGCGTCGGGAATCTTGCCGGGCGCAACGAACAAGCTCGCGGTGTCCTTGCCTATCAGGGCATGCGAAAGAAACACGGGGTTGTAGGAAACGTCGTTGCCGCGCAGGTTGAACAGCCAGGCGATGTCGTCCAGTGAAGACAGCCAGTGCCAGGCGGCCTTGTGGTCCTGCATGGCGGCGCGCACGGCCGCCAGATTCTCCGCCCTGCCGCGGCAGGCAAATGGCGGCAGGTGCTCGAACACGGTCCCCTGCGGAAGCGCGGGTCGTTCTTCCCAGATATCGGCGATGACGTCCGCATCGATGACCAGGCTGATGCCTTTGTCGGACAATGCCGTTTGCCACTGCCGATGGGCCTGCACGGCCAGCACCTGGCCGTCGATGTTGACGCGGGCGCCTTTCGCCAAATGATCTGCCAGCCATTGAGCGGGGCCGGGTACGTCGGGCGCGCCGGCGCGCATGGTCTGTATGCCGGTGCCGGCCAGGTCGCTGTCGGCCTGTTCCCAATAACGGCTGTCGGTCCACAATCCGGCGAAGTCGGCGGTAACGACCAGCGTGCCCGCGGAGCCGCCGAAGCCGCTAAGCCATTGCCGCGCCTGCCAATGCTCGGGCAGGTATTCCGACAAATGCGGGTCGGAAGACAGGGCCACGCAGGCATCCAATTTGCGCCCCCGCATGGCGGTGCGCAAGGCCTGGATGCGTTGGACAAAAACGGACGGATTCACGGCAATTCCTTCAAAAAAACGCCTGCTGGAGCGAGGAACGGTATAGAAAATTCAAGCAAAGAAAGCTCGAAGGCTCCTACCGCCCACACTCCCGGCACAAGCGCCGATAGATTTCATATGAAAAATGGCCTGGCAGTCCCGCCGTGCGGGATTGCTCAGGCCATCCTCTTGCGCATCGAGAAGATCAGGCGAGCGCCGACACATCCAGCGTGGCGCCGGTCTTGGCCTGGATTTCGTCGACGGTGACGCCGGGCGCCAGTTCGATCAGCTTCAATCCAGTCTCGCCGACTTCCATGACGCCCAAGTCGGTGATGATCAGGTCGACAACGCCCACGCCGGTCAGCGGCAGGTTGCATTCCTTCAGCAGCTTCAGGTCTTCGGTGCCGTCTTTCTTGCGGGCCACGTGTTCCATCAGCACCACGACCTTGCCGACGCCGGCCACCAGATCCATGGCGCCGCCCATGCCCTTGATCATCTTGCCCGGTATCATCCAGTTGGCCAGGTCGCCCTTTTCGGACACCTGCATGGCGCCCAGGATGGCCAGGTTGATCTTGCCGCCGCGTATCATGGCGAAGGAATCGGCCGAGGCGAAGATGGACGAGCCCGGCAGCGTGGTGATGGTCTGCTTGCCGGCGTTGATCAGGTCGGCGTCGATTTCGTCTTCCGTCGGAAAGGGGCCGATGCCCAGCAGGCCGTTCTCGGACTGCAGCCAGACCTCGACGCCCTTGGGCACATGGTTGGCCACCATCGTGGGCAGGCCTATACCCAGGTTCACATAAAAGCCGTCTTGCAGCTCACGGGCGGCGCGCGCCGCCATTTCGTCACGATTCCAGGCCATTATTTAGCTCCTTGCGCGTTGCGGACAGTGCGTTGTTCTATGCGTTTTTCCGGGCTGGCGTTCAGCACGATGCGGTGCACGTAAATGCCCGGCAAATGAACGTGGTCTGGATCGAAAGTGCCGGTGTCGACGATTTCCTCGACCTCGACGATGGTGATCTTGCCGGCCATCGCCACGTTCGGATTGAAGTTGCGCGCTGTTTTACGGAACTGGAGGTTGCCGCTGCGGTCGGCCTTGTAGGCCTTGACCAGCGAAACGTCGGGAACGATGGAGCGTTCCATGACGTATTGCTCGCCGTCGAATTCGCGAATTTCCTTGCCGTCGGCCACGATGGTGCCCACGCCGGTGCGGGTGAAGAAGGCGGGAATGCCTGCGCCGCCGGCGCGCAGCTTTTCGGCCAGCGTGCCCTGGGGCGTGAATTCAAGCTCCAGCTCGCCCGCCAGGAATTGACGCTCGAACTCTTTGTTCTCGCCCACATACGAGGCGATCATCTTCTTGATCTGGCGGGTGGACAGCAACTGCCCCAAGCCGAAGCCGTCGACGCCGGCGTTGTTGCTGACGCAGGTCAGGCCCTGGACGCCCGAATCGCGCAAGGCGGCGATCAGGGCCTCGGGGATGCCGCAAAGGCCGAAACCGCCGACCGCGATGGTCTGACCGTCGGCGACGGCGCCTTTGAGCGCTTCTGCGGCGCTTGCATAGACTTTATCCATTACTCCTATCCTTATTCAATATTTCATGCGATGGCAGCCGGCCCGCAAGGGCTGGTGCCGTAAGTGATGAACCGAAAAAAGCAAAGAACGAAAAATCAATCATAAAGCGGGCGCGTCCGTGTCATTGTCGAGCAAACAAGGCGGAAAGCCGCTCCAGTTCCTGCGGCGTCCAGGGCATGGATTTACCCGTTTCCGCAGCCGCGCCAACCATGACTTGGCGGCCTTTGGCATAGGCTACGCCCGGCTCGCCCTCGCGTTCGATCAGGGTATCCATGGCCAGGCTGGAGCGGCCCACGCGGGTAAGCACCTGGCTGACAACGACTGTCGCAGGATACAAAACAGGTTTCAGGAAATCGCAGGATACATGGGCAAGCACGGTTACCCTGTTCGGCGCAAGCACAGAGCCCGCCTGGGCGAACAGCTGGACCCGGGCCTCTTCGAGGTAGCGGAAATACACCGCGTTATTGACGTGATTCAGGGCGTCCAGGTCGCCCCAGCGCACCGGCATGGACCAACGAAAGACGCCGCCCACCGGCGGCACGGAAATCGATTCGACATCTTGCATCGGCCTGCGCCCCTTTTGCCAAATGTATCGCAGCACCAAGTATAACGTGGCGGCGGCATGAGGCACGGCGCGGTCCATCCGCCCCGCCGTCCCAGACTGCAATACAATTAGGCCGGAAAATCGAATGCCCGCATAGGGCCGCAGGCTGCACCAGACAGAACATACGGGAGATCTCTACATGGCTGAACGTGAATCAATGGAATACGACGTCGTCGTGGTCGGTGCGGGGCCGGCCGGCCTCGCCGCCGCGATCAGGCTCAAGCAATTGGCCGCTCAGCGCGAGCAGGAAATCAGCGTCTGCGTGCTTGAAAAAGGCGCCGAAGTGGGCGCGCACATCCTGTCCGGCGCCGTCATGGATACCCGTGCACTGACCGAGCTCATTCCCGACTGGAAAGAAAAAGGCGCTCCGCTGGAAACCGAGGTCACCGAGGACAAGTTTCTGTTCCTGACCGAAAAGGGTTCGCGCGCCACGCCCAACTGGCTGCTGCCCGAATGCTTCCAGAACCACGGCAACTACATTGTTCAGTTGGGCAATGTCGTGCGCTGGATGGGCGAGCAGGCCGAGGCCCTGGGCGTGGACCTGTTCCCCGGCTTCGCCGCAGCGGAAATCCTTTATACCGACAGCGGCGCCGTCAAGGGCGTGGCCACCGGTGACATGGGCGTGGCCCGCGACGGCACGCACACCGAGCACTACCAGCCCGGCATGGAACTGCTTGCCCGCTACACCGTCTTCGCCGAAGGCTCGCGCGGCCAGTTGGGCCGCCAGTTGATCGAACGCTATCAGCTCGATGCCGGGCGCGATCCGCAAAGCTACGGCATAGGCATCAAGGAAATGTGGGAAGTTGACCCATCGCAATCCCAGCCTGGGCTCGTGGTGCATACCGCCGGCTGGCCGCTCGATTCCGATACCTACGGCGGCTCCTTTCTTTATCACCTGTCCAACAATATCGTGGTGGTGGGGCTTGTGGTGGGACTGGACTACGCCAATCCCTGGCTCTCGCCCTTCGAGGAGTTCCAGCGCTACAAGACCCATCCCGCCATCCGCCCCACTTTCGAGGGCGGCAAGCGCATTGCCTACGGCGCCCGTTCGCTGACGGCGGGCGGCCTGCTGTCCCTGCCTAAACTTTGCTTCCCCGGCGGCGTCATGGTGGGCTGCGAGGCCGGCGTGTTGAATGCATCGCGCATCAAGGGCAGCCACTCCGCCATCAAGACGGGCGCGCTGGCCGCCGAGGCCGCCTTCGACGCCATCGTGGCCGACCGCCGCCACGACGAACTGACGGCCTACCCGGCCGCATTCGAGAATTCCTGGCTGCACGCCGAGCTGAACAAGGCCCGCAATTTCAAGCAGTGGTTCAAGAAGGGTCGCACCGTCGCCACCCTCATGACCGGTGTGGAGCAATGGCTGCTCAAGGGGAAAATGCCCTGGACGCTGCATCACAGCAAGCCCGATCACGCCTGCCTTCAACCCGCGGCGGAATGCGCCCGCATCGACTACCCGAAGCCCGACGGCAAGATCACCTTCGACCGCCTGAGCTCGGTGTTTATTTCCAACACCAATCATGACGAGAACGAGCCCGTGCATCTGACGCTAAAGGATGCGTCGATCCCGGTGTCGGTCAATCTGGCGAAATACGGCGGCCCCGAAGCACGCTACTGCCCGGCCGGCGTATATGAGTTCGTCAAGACGGACACGGGCGAGGACCGCCTGCAGATCAATGCGCAGAACTGCGTGCACTGCAAGACCTGCGACATCAAGGACCCCACGCAGAACATTGTATGGGTGGCCCCGCAAGGCGGCGAAGGCCCCGTCTACAACGGTATGTAATACAGTCCGAAAGGCCTTGCGGCGTCAGCGCCGCAAGGCCTTTCGCCTGGGTCCGGGCAGGTTCACGGCCACCAGTCCCGCCATGATGAAGGCAACGCCGATCAGCTCCAGCACGGTCGGGCGTTCCGACAGCAGTAGCCAAGCCAGGATCACGGTCAGCACCGGGACGCCCAGGCTGGACATGCCCGCCACGGTGGCGCTGACACGGCGCACGACCGACAGCCACAACCACCAGCCCAGGCCCGAAGCGATGATGGCCATATAGGCCACTCCCCAGAACAACACAGGTTCCCAGACGATATCCTGCTGGGGAAACGCCAGAGTGATCGGCCAGGTCAGAATGGCGCCCAGCAGCATCTGCCAGGCGGTCAGGTTCAGCACATTGGGCGTATGGCGCTGGAACATCATCTTAGCCAGCACCGTACCGATGCCCCAGCATGCGCCTCCGGCCAGGGCCAGCAGCGATCCCGTCATCGAACCCAGCCCTTCCCACGGCGCGATGATGGCGACCAAGCCCAAAGCTGCCAACCCAAACGCCCACAGATGGCGCCGGGTGGGCCGGTCGCCCAGCAATATCCAGGCGAACAGCACCACCCAGAATGGCATGGTGTAGGCCAGCATGACCACATGCCCCGCCCCGCCGCTGACCAGCGCAAGCTGGCACAGGCACTGAAAGGCCGTGGTCTGGAAGACGGCAATGCCCACGGTCAGCCAAAACGGCGGGAATTTCAATGACTGCCGCGTGACCACCAAGGCGACGAACAGAACGAGAAAAGCGATGGCGTAGCGCACCATGACCAAGTCGAAGGGTCCGATGAAGCTGGACAGGTGCTTCATGATTATCCAGCTGAATCCCCAAAGGGTAACGGTCAGGCCCATTAACAACATGGCGCCCCGGTCGGACGGGTTCGATTTCAACATACGCTCCGCAGTACGGATTTTTTAGTTCGGGAAAAGAAAAATCAGGCCGCAGCCTGATTTTTCGGTCTGTACATCAGCGCCTTGACCGCCTGTTTGGCTAAAACCAAAAAGCAGACAAGGCAGCAGGCGACACAATATATCACCCCGGCCCGCCCCTGCCATCTGCCAGGAGCAAGCCGCCGGCGCGAAAACTAGTGCGCCTGAGACAACTGGTCGAGAATGGCCGGATTTTCAAGCGTGGAGACGTCCTGGGTGACCTCTTCGCCCTTAGCCACCACCCGTAACAAGCGCCGCATGATCTTGCCGGAGCGGGTCTTGGGCAGATTCTCGCCAAAACGTATGTCTTTGGGTTTGGCAATGGGGCCGATTTCCTTGGCTACCCAATCGCGCAACTGCTTGGCAACAGCATTGGCTTCGTCACCCTCGGGCAGCGAGCGCTTAAGCACCACAAAGGCCACGACGGCTTCGCCGGTGGTGGCATCGGGCCGCCCGACCACAGCGGCTTCGGCCACCAGCTCGTGCGCCACCAGGGCCGACTCGACTTCCATGGTGCCAAGACGGTGACCCGACACATTCAGCACGTCGTCGATGCGGCCCATGATCCAGAAATAATCGTCGCTATCGCGCTGGGCGCCGTCGCCTGCCAAGTAATAGCCTTTGAGTTCGGGCGGGAAATAGCTTTTCTTGAAGCGCTCGGGGTCGTTCCAAATCGTGCGTATCATGGCGGGCCACGGGCGCTTGATGACCAGGAAACCACCCTTGCCGCGCCCCACCTCTTCGCCGGCCTCGTCGACCACGGCGGCCTCGATGCCCGGCAGCGGCAAAGTGCAGGAGCCCGGTTTGAGCGGCGTTACGCCGGGTAAAGGAGTGATCATGTGGGCGCCGGTTTCGGTCTGCCACCAGGTATCCAGCACCGGGCAGCGCTCGCGCCCCACATTGGTGTAGTACCACATCCAGGCTTCGGGGTTGATGGGCTCGCCCACCGAACCGATAATGCGCAGGCTGTTTAAATCGTATTCACGCGGATGGTATTCCGGCGCCGCTTCGGCCGCCTTGGTCAGCGAGCGGATGGCGGTGGGAGCCGTATAGAACACAGTCACCTTGTGGCGCTGGATCATGTCCCAGAATCGGCCGACGTTCGGATAGGTGGGCACGCCTTCGAAGACGACCTGCGTCAGGCCGGCGGCCAAAGGCCCATAAGTGATATAGGTGTGGCCGGTCACCCAGCCCACATCGGCCGTGCACCAGAAGACATCGCTGTCCTTGGCGTCGAAGGTCCACTTGACCGTCAGCAGCGACCACAGCAGGAAACCCGCCGCCGCATGTTGCACGCCCTTGGGCTTGCCGGTAGAACCCGAGGTGTACAAAATGAACAAGGGGTGTTCGGCATTAAGCGGAACGGCCTCGCAGACCGGGGATTGGTTGGCGCAGACATCGTGCATCCACAGGTCGCGTCCTTCGTTCCATTGCATCTTGCCGCCGGTGCGCTTGTACACGATGACGTGGCTGACGGCCTCGCAGCCGCCCATGGTCAGGGCTTCGTCGACAGCGCTTTTAAGCGGTATCGACTTGCCGCCGCGCACCTGCTCGTCGGCGGTGATGACCAGCGTGGCGCCTACGTCTACGGTGCGCTCGTGCAGGCTTTTAGAGGAAAAGCCGCCGAAAACCACTGAGTGGATAATGCCCAGGCGCGCGCATGCCTGCATGGCCACCACGGCCTCGATCGACATTGGCATGTAGATGATGGCGCGTTCGCCGGTCTTGTGTCCCAGGGCCTTGATGCCGTTGGCGAACTCACAAACCCGGGCATGCAATTCTTTATAGGTAACCTTGCTTACCTTGCCGTCGTCCGACTCGAAAATAAGCGCCGTTTTATTGGCGGTTGGGGTGTCCAGATGCCTGTCCAGGCAATTGGCTGAAACATTCAGCTCGCCATCGCCAAACCAACGATAAAACGGCGCTTCCGATTCGTCGAGCACCTTGGTGAAGGGTTTGTCCCATTTCAGGTTTTCACGCGCCAGGCGCGACCAGAAGGCATCGGGCGATTTTTCCGCTTCGGCGCACAGGGCCTTGTAGCCCTCCATGCCCGATATGGCGGCGCCTTCGACCAGATTCTGGAAGGGGGGAAAGACCCGGTTTTCTATAAGTACCGATTCAATTTCATTCGACATTGCTGCAGGCTCCTTTTTTTAAAGTGTGTTGTTCGAGTTATCCGCCCACCGTAGCTGTTCAGACTTACTGCATGCTGACAAATCCGGGCAAAATCAATCAAACATTGTCACAATTGCGGGAATTATTCATGCAGACATAGTATCGCGCACCCGCGAGCCGCGAGCAAAATCCAGCCTTGAGAGTACGGCCAATCCGGCCACGAAGAACAAGCCGGTGCAAAGCAGCGCCAGGCGATGATTGCCGCCGGTCAGCCAGGTAACCAGCCCGTAGCACAGCGGCCCCACCACCGCCGCCAATTGCGTGGCGAATGTCCATAGGGAATAGAACTCGGCCAGCCGCTGCCTGGGCGCCAGCGCCCCCACCATGGCGCGGCCGGCGCTTTGGCTGGTGCCCATGCAAAGGCCCGCCACCATGGCCGCCAGCCAGAAAACCCAGGCCTGGACCGCCGCGTATGCCAGTCCTATCATGACGATCCAGCCCACCAAGGTGATGGAAAGCGCTAGCTTGTGGCCGATGCGGTCTTGCGCGTAGCCGAACAGGAAGGCGCCGGCGGCCGCGGCGATATTCACCGTGAAAACCAGCAGCATGGTCTGCGCCATGGTGAAGCCCATGGCTTCAGTGGCGTAGACCGCCGACAAGGTAATGACCACGGCAATGCCGGCCTGGTAGCAAGCGCCGCACATCAGCAAAAGGCGGAAATCGACGAAATCCCGTTTGGTTTCATGCCATGCGGCCAGCAGGCGGGCCAGCATGCCTTGCTTGGGTCTATGGGTGGGCGGTGTGCGCTCTCGCAGGAAAAGAAAGGATGGAATGGCGGCAATGGCGAATATGACCGCCGTAAGGACCATGACATAGGGTACGTACTGGCTGGCGGGCTCGTTATTAGCGCTGGCCCAGGACACCACCGCCAGCGATAGCCCCAGCGTCAGCATGCCCCCGAAATAGCCAAAGCTCCAGCCCCATCCCGATACGCGGCCCAGGCCTTCGGGCCGGGCGATTTCGGGCAGAAAGGCCGCAACGATGGATTCGCCCACGCAATAACAATAGTTGGACAGGGCAATCGCAAACAGGCCCCAGGCAATATCCCCCGGGCCGGTGAATGCCAGCAGCAAAGTGGCCAGGACGCAGCCCACTGTGCTGGTGAAGAGCAAGCGCCGCTTGCCCGCCCTGGCGTCGGCGCGCGCACCCAGCGAGGGCATGGTCAGCATGATCATCAGGTAGGAAAAAGACAGGGCGGCGGTAAACGCCAAAGTACCCCATGACTTTTCCGCGGCCACCACGCCCACGAAGTAGGCGCTGAACACCGTGGTCAGGACGACGGTGGTATAGCCCGAATTGGCGAAGTCGTACATGGCCCAGGCCCAGACCTCGCGCTTGCCTATCCCGGGATTCAGGATGGAACCGCCGGCGGTCGCCGGCGGTTCCGCCCCGGCATCCGATACCGGTGCCGGGCGCTGCGTCATAGTTTCAAAGCGGCAATCCCGGCACGGGCGACTTCGACGTCTTCCGTGGACTTCACGCCCGACACGCCCACGGCGCCGACCACCTGGCCGTCGACGATAACCGGTACGCCGCCTTCAAGCATGCCTTCCAGGCCCGGGGCGGACAGGAAGGACACGCGCCCCTGATTGATGGTTTCTTCGTAGATGCGCGATTCGCGGCGGCCCAGGGCGGCAGTACGCGCCTTGGCCGGAGAAATCTGCGCCGAGATGGGTGCGGCACCGTCCAGGCGCTGCAAGCCCAGCAAATGACCGCCATCGTCGACCACGGAAATAGTCACCGGCCATTGCTGCTGGACCGCGTGTTTTTCGGCGGCGGACAAAATCGCTTGGACATCGGCAAGGCTTAATACAGGCTTGGTTTTCATGCGTTTCCCTGGAAATGAATCAATTAATGACAATGAATAAGGAAGGTCGGAGTTCGTTTCGGCCTATAGACTAGCCCGCCCCGCGCATGGAGTAAAGCCCCAACTTTTAGATAAAACTCCTTTACGCCAATGGCATGAACCGTTAAACTCCCGGGATTGCTCACGTTCAGTTTGCGCAAAACCCGCTGTTTTTTAGTGGCAACTTGCCGTTAAATGTTATCGATTTGACCTCTATTTGATACAAAATCGAACATTCGGCAAGCTGGCTTTGTGCAAGCGAAAACCCTAAGACTATGCCGCCGCAACGACTATTTCGCCTATCCCCGTACATCAGTTCCTCTACCTTCTTGCGCGGCGCAAAGTCTGTGGTGCTTGTTGCGACGCTCGTATTGGCCGGCTGCGCCACCAATGCAAACAAGCAGCTTGCCGAAACCAATCCAAGCCGCATAGCACGCGACAACTATCTTTCCTACACGCAGTCCGATCCCCTGGGCAAGTATCTTTCGAACCAGGAACAGGCCTACTCCACCCCTCCCAAGACCACCCGGGCACTGGCCAGCACCGCGCTAAGCGTGCTGGGCATCAAATATCGCTATGGCGGTGAAGCGCCCAATACGGGCTTCGACTGCAGCGGGCTGGTCATTTACGCCGCTGAAAAATCCCTGGGACTCAAGCTGCCGCGCCGTTCGGCCGAAATCGCCCGGGAAGGCACATCGGTCAAGCGCGACGAACTGAAGCGGGGAGACCTGGTGTTCTTCAACACCCGCGGCCACCGCTACTCGCATGTGGGTATTTATCTGGGCGACCGCAAGTTCGTCCATGCGCCTCGCAAAGGCTCGGTCGTACGCATCGAAGACATGGACATCGCCTACTGGAAAAAGCGCTACAACGGCGCCCGCCGACTGGCCAGCAACAACGCCACAGACATCCTGTCGGCCAAATAAAATAGGCGCAAGGGTTCTTCCGGGAACCCATGTGCGCTGGCTATCTTGGCCTTACGCGGCCGCCTGACATCCCACGCCCGCCACCGCCTTCAGCGGCCATCTGCTGCGCCCCCCTCTTCATCTGCTGATTGCCGCCCGCTTGCTGGGGGCTGGAACATGCTTCACAGTAGCCGCACTGATTCAAGGCCTGCTTCACGCTGCATACGGAACGCCGGCAGGCCAACACGCGTATTCCGGCCTTTTGCGCCGCGGCCCGGAATGTCTTCATGACATTGTGGCCCAGGAAATCGGTAAGCAATATCAGCAACTCGGTGCCCGAGGGCAGTTGCAAGGTCTTTTTCTGATGAGAGGGATCGCGGCCGCTGATGTGGTGGCGGATGGCGATATTGTGACCCTTGAGCAGATCGGGGATATTTCCCAGGCGATCGGCTCCTACGACTACAGCGCTGACGAATTGGGACATGACGGCTCCAGAACAAGAAAAAGTGTTCCGTAACGATAATCATTCTTATTATCATTGTCAACAGAAAATAGACATGAATTATCCCTGGTCCAATTTCTTCCGGAGGCCCGCCCTCTCGCCCCCGGCCCGCCGTTCAGTCGGCTTTGGGGCTCTTGTCGATGGCTTCCTGAACGACTTCGCGGGTAAGTTCAGGGGCCAGCATTTCCAGCAGCACATACACGTAATCGCGCAGGAATACGCCTGATTTGACCGCCACGCGGGTGACATGGGTTCCGAACAAATGGCCGGCGGGCAGGCCCACCAGGCCCTTGTCGCGCCGGGGATCGAAGGCCATGCCCGCAATAATCCCTATGCCCAGGCCGACGTCGACATATGTCTTGATGACGTCGGCGTCAATGGCTTCCAGGACGATGTCGGGAACGATATCCGCGGCGGCGAATACCTCGTCTATGGTTCCACGGCCCGAAAACGCGTGATCGTAGGTAACGATGGGGTACTGGGCCAACTGCTTCAGGGTGATCGCCTTGGCGGCGCTGGACGTAAGCTCGGCCAAAGGGTGGTCGGGCCGCACCACGATGGTGTGTTCCCAGGAATACACTGGCATGGCGGCCAGGCCGGGCGTCAAGGCCAGGGTTTCGGTGGCTATGGCGACATCGGCCTGCTCGTGCAGGACCATTTTCGCCAAATGCGGCGGGTTCCCTTCCGCCAGCGAGACCCGGACCTTGGGAAAGCGTTCACGGAAAGCCGGGATGACCCGAGGCAATATGTAGCGTGCCTGGGCGTGTGTGCAGGCGATGGTCAGCCCGCCCTCGTCGCGCCGGGCGAATTCGTCGCTGACCTTTTTCAGGTTGTCGACCTCGCGCATGATGCGGTCGATGACCTGCGCCACCACGTGCCCCGGCTTGGTCAGCCCTTTTATGCGTTTGCCGTGCCGTTCGAATATCTTGACCCCCAGCTCGTCCTCGAATTCGATGATGGCTTTGGACACGCCCGGCTGCGACGTATACAGCGTGCGAGCCGCCTCGGTCAGATTGAAATTGCGCCGTATCGTTTCGCGGACAAAGCGGAATTGCTGGAGATTCATAAAAAATAGCCCTATAGGAAGGGCTATTATATGTAATATAGAAATTAAAATATATTCTTTCTAGTTATAAGCTTACTTCATGGAAATGGTGGTGTTCACCCCTGAAGCATGAGCCGACCAGCGCGCGGTGACGGTCTTGGTCTGGGTCCAGAAATGCACCGCCTGCTTGCCGTTGGGGCCCAGGTCGCCAAGCTTGGACGCCCGCGATCCGGTAAAGCTGAACCAGGCGACCGGCACGGGAATGGGGATGTTTATGCCGATCTGGCCCACATCGATGTTGTTCTGGAAATAACGCGCCGCGCCGCCGTCCTGGGTAAAGACCGCCACGCCGTTGCCGTTGGGATTGGCATTGATGAACTCCACCGCTTCTTCCAGGGTATCGACGCCCACCACGCCCAGCACCGGCCCGAAGATTTCCTCGCGATAGATCGACATATCGGACTTCACGCCGCTGAAGACGGTCGGCCCGACAAAGTTGCCCTTCTCGTAGCCCGGCACATTCAGATTGCGCCCATCCAGTACCAGTTCGGCGCCTTCATCCACGCCCTGCTGTATCAATCCCTCGACACGCTTCTTGGCGTTGGGGGACACCAGCGGCCCAAGATCCGCATCGCGATCGGAGCCTATGCTGACCTTGAGCTTCTTGGCACGCTCGATGAAATCGGGCAGCCAATCGCGTGCCTCACCCACCAGGACCGCGACCGATGTCGCCATGCAGCGCTGTCCGGCCGCGCCGAAAGCGGCGCCTACCAGCTGGTTCAAGGCCACTTCGCGATCCGCATCCGGCAGGATGACGCAATGGTTCTTCGCGCCCATCATGGCCTGGCAGCGCTTGCCGGCCTCGGAAGCCCGGCGGTAGATGGCCGTGCCCACATGGGTCGAGCCGATGAACGAAATAGCCTTGATGTCGGGGTGGTCGCACAGGCCGTTGGCAATGTCGGGACCGCCATGCACCACATTGAGCACGCCGGGCGGCAGGCCGGCTTCCAGCGCAAGCTGGGCCAGCATCAGCGACGAGCTGGGATCCTGCTCGGACGGCTTCAATATGAAGGTGTTGCCCGCCGCGATGGCCATGGGGAACATGAAGCAAGGCAGCATGATGGGGAAGTTGAAGGCCGTGATGCCGGCGCACACGCCCAAAGGCTGGATCAGCGTGTAGACGTCGATGCCCGTGGCGGCGTTCTCGGCATACTCGCCAAGCTGCAGGGATGCCATGGCGCAAGCGTGTTCTATGACCTCCAACCCGCGCCCCACTTCGCCTTCGGCGTCAGGCAGGGTCTTTCCATGCTCCAGCGAAATCGATTTCGCCAGCGCGGCGGTGTTGTCGCGCACCAGCTTCTGCAAATTCAACATGATGCGGGTGCGCGCACCCTGGCTGGTGCTGCGCCATTTCTGGAAAGCCTCTTTGGAATTGGCCACAACCATATCCAGTTCTTCCCTGGTCGCAAAAGGCACTTGCGCAACGACTTCCTGCGTCGCGGGATTGATGACGTCCCGCCACTCGGTGGTCTTGGACTGCACAAGCTTGCCGCCGATAAGCAGCGGGATACGGGGTACGGCACTCATTTACGTCTCCTTGGCGCATTCATGATGCAAAATACAAATTAAGGCAATCGCGGAACGCCCATGCGCCAGTACAGCGAGCATGGGGCATGCCCGGATCAGGTTCAGCTTTTCTTGACCAGAGGGCATGTCGAGCTGGACAAAGGCTGGAACGCCTCGGCCGCGGGTATTGTGGCCACCAGCTTGGACAAGTCCCATTCGCCCTTGGATTCCGCCGGCGTTTTCACCTCGTACAGATACATATCGTGTATTACACGGCCATCGGGGCGGATGGACGCGTTATGCATGATGGGATCCTTGATGGGAAGCTCGCGCATCTTGTCGGCCACTACCTTGCCGTCCGTGGACTGCGTCGCGGCGACGGCCTTCAGGTAATGAAGCACGCTGGAATACACGCCGGCCTGCGTCATGGTCGGCTTCAGGCCACCGAAGGCCTTGGCGAAGCGATCGGACCAGGCACGCGTGCCGTCGTCGAAGTCCCAATAAAAACCGTCCACATAGGTCAGGCCCTGGGCATTCTCCAACCCCAGCGCACGCAAATCGGACAGGAATATCAGCAGCGAAGCCAGGCGCTGCCCGCCTGCCACAATGCCGAACTCGCGCGCCTGCTTGATGGCATTCACCACGTCGGCCCCGCCATTGGCCAGCGCCACGACCTGGGCCTTGGAGCTTTGCGCCTGAAGCAGATAAGAAGCGAAGTCAGGGACATTCAGGGGATGCAGCACCGACCCCACCACCGTCCCGCCCAATTCCTTGACCATGTCTTCGGAGCCCTTCTGCAACGAATGGCCGAAGGCGTAATCGACGGTAATGAAGAACCACGACTTGCCGCCCTTGTTGACCATGGCCCGCACGCCGCCGACCGACTGGGAATAGACATCGAACATCCAGTGAAAGCCCACCGGCGAGCAACTGTCGTTGGTCAGGCCCGTGGTGGCGGGCCCGGAAAACATCACGACCTTGTTCTTTTCCTTGGCGATGCCCTGCACGGCGAGCGCCACGGCGGAATTGGTCAGGTCAGCAATGGCACTGACGCCCTCGCGGTCGAACCATTCCCGAGCCTTGGCGGCGCCCACATCGGCCTTGTTCTGGTTATCGGCCGACACCAGCTGGATGTCCATGCCCTTGCATTCGGCCGCCAGGCAATCGGCAATCGCCAGCTTGGCCGCCGCCACCGAACCGGGCCCGCCCATCGAGGCATAGGTGCCGGACATATCAGTCAGGATGCCGATCTTTACAGGCGGCGCCTTGGCGGCGGCGCCAGCGGCCACCCCCATGCAAAGGCTGGCCGCCAGGGTAAGCGTAAATTTCTTCATGGCTAGTCTCCGATCTTTATAGTTTTAGTGCATCTGGGAGCATGATGGCGGAATAGTTTTGCCTGCAAAACCACCTGTCCGGCCCATATTGCGCCGCTCCTTGGCACTTTTGCAGTGTAGTTGTGTAAAAAACTTATTTCCACGACAATATTTGCACATTCATTGCTAAAAAATGCACAACAAACTCGATGCTCGATTGGGACGGCCTGCGGTATTTCCTTGAAGTCGCGCGCACCTCGCGCGTCAGCGCGGCGGCCCTGCGCCTGGGCGTGCAGCACAGCACCGTTTCACGCCGCATCCAGGCCCTGGAACGCGAGCTGGGCACCCTGCTGTTCGACAAATCCAAAGCCACGGGCTTCACCCTGACAGAGGACGGCCTGCGCTTTTTCGCCTATGCCGAGCAGATGGAGGGCGCGCTGATCAATGCCCGCGAAGACATCCTGGGGCAATCCCAAACCCTGTCCGGGCACCTGCGCGTAGGCTCCACCGAGGGCTTCGGCAACTATGTCCTGACACCGCTGATGGTGGATTTCCAGCGGCGCTATCCGGCCATCACCCTGGACATCATGCCCGTGCCGCGCTTCATAAGCCTGTCCAAGCGCGAAGCCGATATCGCGATATCGCTGGAGCGCCCCCAGCGCGGCCCCTATCTATGCACCAAGCTGCTGGACTATTCGCTGAAGCTGTACGGCAGCACCGATTACCTGGCGCGCAGCGCGCCCATACGAAGCCTGTCCGACCTGGGCAAGCACAGCTTCATAGGCTATGTGGAAGAACTTCTGTTCAGCGACCGCCTGCGCTACCTGGACGATATCGTCGCCACCGACCGCGTCATCTTCAAAAGCACCAGCGTCATCGCCCAATACCACGCCGCCCTGCAAGGCCAGTCGCTGACCATTCTGCCCTGCTTCATGGCCGCTCAGGACCCGCGCCTGCGCCCGGTGCTTGACGATGAAATCGTCGTAACCCGCAGTTTCTGGATGCACTGCCACGAAGACCTGCGCCACTCCAACCGAGTGATGGCCCTGTGGGACTTTTTGAAAAAATCCGTGCAATTGAATACGCCGTTGCTGCGTGGTGAGGCGAATAGCTTGCAATACCTGCCCTGAGCACAGCGCTCGTGCCACTCCCGCAGAGGCTGCTTAATTAGTTGTGCCGCTTGATTAGGAAACGATTGTTTCCTATAATAATCCCATGAATCAAAAAACCGAAGTTCCTGTCGGCCCTGGTCGGCCTCGCGAGTTCGATACGAATGCTGCCCTGGACAAAGCAATCACTCGCTTTAGCGAATATGGGTACCACGGCACCTCCATCTCGGACCTGAATGCATGCCTGGGCTTGACGTCAGGCAGCATCTACAAGGCATGGGGCGACAAGCGGGGGCTTTTTCTAGCGGCGCTTGATCGCTACATGACACAGCGCAGCAAAGCGATTGCTGCTTGCTTGGCCAGCGAGCTTTCCGGCAAGAAAAAAATCGAGCTTCTACTTACTCAGTATGCGCTACTGAGTAGTGAAGTTGCCGGCCGCACCGGATGCTTGGTTATTGAGAGTGCCGTTGAACTTGCTTTGGCCGACAAGGAGATTTCCGATTTGATCGCTGCACAGCAGACTAAACAAGAAGAACAGTTCCTGCGCCTCATTGAAGAAGGTCAGATGGACGGTTCCATTCGTACGGAGGTCAATGCCGCCAGCATGGCGAAGCTCCTCCTGGCACTTCAACAAGGTATGCGGATACTCGGGAAAACAGGATCAGACACCAGCGCTATGCTCGGAATGGTTGCCGAGTTAATGCGCTTGCTCTAAAAAATTTCATCAATTAGGAAACGATCAATTCCATTTTAGGGAGCAGTTATGAGTATTCATTCAAAACAAGCCGAGCATGTCGGTGCGGATTTCATGATGCGTACGGATTTCTGGCAACGATTTCGCCATGCCAGCGCTCGGGTTGGTGACGTCAACCTTCATTACGTGGAGGGGGGCGAAGGCCCTCCCGTTCTACTGATTCCGGGCTGGCCACAGAGCTGGTATGCATGGCGCTACGTGATGCCCCAGCTGGCTGACGCCGGTTATAGGGTCATTGCAGTCGATCCTCGAGGTATGGGGGAAAGTGACGCGCCAGCGGGTAATTACGATATGGCCACAGTCTCCACTGAACTGCACCATTTTGCAGCGAAGATCGGGCTGTTCGAGAACGGACCAATCGATGTCGTGGGACACGACGTAGGCAGTTGGATCGCCTATGCATGGGCCGCTGATTGGCGCTCCGACATTCGTCGCGTCGCAATGTTTGACGCTCTAATACCGGGACTTTCAGCAGCGCGCAGTGATCTGCCCGCCGAGGAGGCAAACCTGCGCAGTTGGCATTTCTCTTTCAACCAACTCGATGAGCTTCCTCGGTTACTAATAGCTGGGCGCGAAGAGGTTTTTCTAACTTGGCTGTTTCGCGCGAAAGCGCTTCAGCCCTGGGCAATTACAACCGAAGACATCGCGATCTATGCGCGTCAGCTAGCGGCTCCCGGGGCATTGCGAGCGGTAACCGGCTACTACCAGTCAGCGCTTTCACCCGCGGGAGTTGCCGCAAACCGCCGTCGCGCCGAGAAGCGACTAGACATTCCAGTGCTGGCTGTGGGAGCAGAGCGAGGAGTCGGAGACCGTATCGTGGATGCATTGAAGTCTTTGGCGGACGATGTGCAAGGTGACGTGATCTTGAACGCCGGACATTTCCTTCCAGAAGAGGCTTCGAATCACGTATCTGAACTGCTGGTGGATTTTTTCGGCAAGCGGCAAGGGAAATAGCGATGTCTTGGTTCTTCTTTCTTCTTGCTGTGACTGCCGGATTAATGCTTCCCTTGCAGGCGCTTGTCAATGCTCGCTTAGGACGCGCAATAGGAGGCCCCCTGTGGGCGGCAGCCCTATCTGCATTGCTTGTGGCGGCCATACTTGCATGCGTCGCGCTCGCGTCCGGCAAAACATGGCCAAGACTATCGCAAATGACCGAGCTTCCTTGGTGGGCCTGGACCGGAGGGCTGTGCGGGGCTGTCGTCCTGTCTGCAACCACTGCCGTCGCCCCCCGAATAGGCGCTGCGAACATGATTGCGTTGGTCATGGCAGGTCAGGTGACCGCCGCTATGGCATTGGATCGCCTTGGCTGGTTTGACATGGCAGTACAACCCTTCAGCCTTCAGAGGATGACGGCAGCGGGTTTGCTTCTTGCCGGTGCAGTGCTAATGAGTGTTTAAAATTTCGCCAAGTCCGTTGGGGAGGCGGCCAGCCGGTTTTGGCCGAGTTAGATGAAAAAACAACTGAACACGCACAACAAACCTCAGCGCCAATCAAATGGTAGTAGCCCGCCACTCGCGGCATTCCTCTAAGTATGCCCTCGTATCCTGGGTCAGCCGGGCGATGCCAATCAATCTCGAAAGCTCCAGTACTGAGTCCTCGGAAACCGCGATGCGTGCCGTATGTTGATCCTCGACCCACGCAATCTCGGTACGCGATACTTCCCGAATTGTTCTTCCGGCCAGGCCTCTGAAAGGTACTCTGCTGGCAAGTGAGCCTTTGCTCCATAAAAAATTTGTGCTGCCCTCGCTTGAGGACTCCCACATATGATGCATGGATGAGATTCGCTTCTGTATACGACTGCCTGTCCTTTGCCAGCCATGCGCTTGGGAGATGCGACGGGCTAAGCTTAATTCGGATATGGGGGTGTCCGAGGCAATTATGTGACGAATCAGCTGAGCCAGTGTGTCGTCGTAAGATGAATCGAAGAATCGCTCTGGATCCGCTGTAACAACAGGGGAATCGGATGTTGATTTGATAGTATCCGGCGCGGAGGCATACATAAGCCTAGTTTGCTCTTCCTCCTCCGGCCCTTCTTCTGTAAACACCTCAATGGGCGTTGGCAGTTCTTCGTCTGGAGTGAATGTTTCAACGTGGTTAAAGTCGGACGCGGTTGCCTGCTCGCTGGCCTTTTGCTCTCGGTCTTCAGCTAACGCTGCACGTAAGGCGTTATCTACCCTCTCGGCGGCTACGACAGAGTTTCGGAACCAATCGGTCGACCAAATTCTTAGCACCTTCCACCCCAGTCCTTCCAACACCGCTTGACGGATGCGATCACGATCACGCGCTGTGGCAGAACCGTGATAAGTTGCGCCGTCGCATTCAACGCCCGCCAGCCACGCGCCTGCATAGTCGGGATGACGTATGCCTAGGTCGATCCGGAAACCGGAGACCCCTATTTGTGTATGCACTTCCCACCCTTTTTGGATTAGCGCCTCACGCACAGCTGCTTCAAAGGGCGAGTCCACTCCGCCTAAAGATCCCGAGTCTTGAGCGGCAAGTGCAACCGCTCCTCTATCAGCAAAATCGAGGAAAGCCTTGAAATCCTTGACGCCCCTGGCACCGGTTCTGCTCAGGTCAATCTGGTCAGCGGTGAGTGAGCTGAACACATGAAGCTCTGAGCGCGCGCGCGTAACCGCAACGTTAAGGCGTTTCTCTCCGCCATCCAAATTCAGGGCACCGAAGTTCATAGAGATCTTACCGGCAGAGTCGGCACCGAAGGTCGTGGAGAACAGGATGACATCACGTTCATCCCCTTGGATGTTCTCGAGGTTCTTAACGATGACCGGCTCTTCGCGTTCGTCGGAAAAGAACCACTCTAACGAAGGATTTGCTTTTCGCTCAGCATCTAGAAGATCTAGAAGGAGGCTCTGCTGTTGAGCATTGAAGGTGATGACGCCCAAGGTATGCCGCTGCGATTCGGGTACCAGCAACCACTCGGTGAGCTTGGCCCGGATTAACGAGACGAGTGCGCGCGCTTCGTCCGGATTCGTACGCCCTTGGCCTCGCATGTAGGTACCATTGATTTTATGAAGACGTAGGGCATCGTCGGAGGCGTTGGGCGACGGGAACGTCACAAGCCCACCATCATAGTAATTGTGGTTGGAGAATGCGATGAGTGCCTCGTCGCGGCTCCGATAGTGCCAATTCAGACGATGTGTAGGTATGCCGGCTGCCGTCACCTCGTCCAGGATTGATGGCATATCTTTTTCGAACTCGGCGAGGTCCTGGCTATCACCCTCTCCGTCGTCATTGCGGCCGAAGAAGTTAGTTGGGGGAAGCTGCTTAGGGTCCCCTACGATGATGGCTTGACGCCCTCGTGCAATGGCACCCACAGCATCCCAGGTCGAAATCTGGGAGGCCTCATCGAAGATGACGAGATCAAACTGTGCTTGCCCTGGGGGCAGGTACTGAGCAACCGATAGGGGGGACATAAGTACGCACGGTGCCAACTTTGCAAAGGTAGTCGGCATTTCGGAGATAAGGTTTCGAATAGCGGCCGTGGGTCTTTGAAGCCCCAACTGATGGCGTAGCAAACCGAGTTCGGATCGGCGAGGCACACTCTCGGCTAATGGCAGGTCGTTTCCGAGCCGGCGCATGACCTCGCTGGCAGCCAAGTCAGTCATGGCCTGATCAAGTTCACGGAAGCGCTGAATGAGTGTTTCATGCTCCCAGTGCGCGAAACTGCGCAAGGAGCTTGAGGCGTCCATCGCCAGCCTGAGCCACCAGGTCATATACGCTCGTTCGAAGGTCGCAGCAGTGTCGGAAATCAGTTCGCCCGCTTCGAGTGCTTGGGCCAGAGGCAAGAGCCCGACGGCCTCAGCGCGCTGCCTGGATGACAACCATTTCAACCAGTCAGCCAGCCTACCGCTATAGGTGTCCAGCCCCGCTAGAAGCGTTTCAACCTGTGGCCCGTCCTCGAAAGCCTTCCCTCCAGCAGCAGCGAAGGCCTCCCGCTCTATAACTAAAGCTTTCAACGCCGTGTCCAGCCGTTGAAGGAGCGGTCTCGTTGCTCCACCATCTTGCAAGATCAGGTCGACCCGCTGCTCCATGATGCGCGCTGTCAGTATTCCCGAACGAGCGAGCAGTTCCTCGAAGCTGAGGTAGGCTTCCGCGGTGTCCAACGCCTCATCTATCTTTTGGATATCGGTTTTCTCGCCGCTGAAAGATAAAAGTGTTGCCAGGGGTGAAGCGTTAATCCGAAGCTGTGCCGCCAGCAAGTTGCGAAGTGCTGGAATATCCGTCTGGGGGCTTGCCAGCTTTCCGCTACTGTATGTCCGCAGCAGCTTCGTTACCTTGCTCTGTGCGAAGGATTTGAGGATCGAGAACTTGGTCCCTGCCTCTCGCCATTGCAACTCAAGGGCTTCCAGCGGCATAGATGCAATGGTCCGGTCCTCGTACTCGCCCTTCAACTGCCGACGAGCAGCATCGCACTGAGCCAGCTCATTTGCTAACGGCGATATTACTGCCCGCAACTCCCGAGGATTCTTCAGCGAGGCGGAATCAATGGCAGGTTTGCCCAATCGCATGGCGGGCAGATGGTCAATAACCGGCCAGACCTCAGGCTGTATGGCCGTGCAGCCGAACAGCGCACCCAGTGCTCCCCGGGCGGAATTGACTTCCCGTATCGCGATTCGCAGCCGTCGCGCAGTTTCCAGAAGTTTGTCCTGCCATGCATATGACCATTCGCCTGGACAGATCAAGGAAAGAGGGCCATCGAGAGGAAAGTCAGCAACAATGGCGTGCCTCTGACCTAACTCGGCTGCCAGTGCACGCAGTCGGTTCCAGCTATGGGCATCGTGGCAGTCCTTATCAGCAAAGCTAAGCGTGAACGGTACCGGGCCGCTGACCGCGCGTCCTATAGCCTGGAAAACGCTGAATCCTTGGGTGCCAGGCCGGTGGAGCTCTTCGACGTAGGCATTCAGTTGGTCGCGTGTCAGGCGCACATCTTCCGTAACCTGCATCCATTCTTGGGCACATGGGGTACTTGCGCGCTGCCACGACCGGCCCAGTTGTTGGAGAACAGCCTTGCGATCAGCTTTGTTGGAATGGAGTTCGAGAACGGCGGACCCCAAGCCCTGGCGCACCAAACGTCGTTGAACGACGTCCAGCGCTGCTGCTTTCTCCGCAACAAATAAGACCGTCCGCCCTCTCGCCAACTGGTCGGCGATGATGTTGGTGATAGTTTGGCTCTTTCCTGTCCCTGGCGGTCCGATCAGGACGAAATCGCGTCGTTCTCCCGCAGCCACCACTGCGGCAAGTTGTGAGCTGTCTGCTGGCAGCGGAGCCAGGATATCGGCGGGCGCGTGTCTATGATCGATATCTTCCGGTCGCGGCATAGGGGTTCGTGCGCCTTCGAACGCTTCGCTCGGACTGTCGACGAGATGTCTGACCAGCGCGCTTTCTCGCAAGTTGTCGGTGCGGTCGACGAGGTCCTTCCACATCAAATACTTTGCAAATGAGAAAGTAGAGAGCGCGCACTCCTCCAGCACTTCGAAACCGGCGACATCGCGAACTCGTCGACGTATGATCTCGAGAATGAGAGGAATGTCTAGTCCACGCTCGTCGCAAGGCAACTCTCCCTCCAGTTCGGGAATACGGAGTTCGAAGTCCCGTTTAAGGAGTTCAAGCAGCGTTGCGTTAATCCGAACTTCATCTTCAAGCTGTGTAAGGCGGAACTCGGACTGGGCCGAGCGCCGCTCCAGCTTGACCGGCAGGAGTAATAGCGGGGCGCGATAGTGGCGGGGCTCCGATTCGGTCCGTTTCCACCTGAGGAACCCGACGACCAGGAACAGTGTGTTCGTTCCTCCTTCCTGGACATCGCTGCGCGCCTTCCTATATAGCTCAGTAAGGCGATTGGCCATCTCGCGCGCAGTGAGCGGTACGGCAACTTGGCCTTTGGCTAGCGCATCCAGCGCTAGGCTGGTTTCAATCGCGCGAGCTTGTTGCGGCGTGACATCACGCCCGGAAAGTGCATTCTCGTCCTTGAGGGCCAACAAGCGGAACGTCTTGCCTTCGGCCAATTGGTCTTCGAGTTCCGACACGTTTGGGCAGATCAAGCCTACAGATAGCTTTGTTTCCTTGAAGTTGAGCAGTTTATTGGCCAAAGAAAGGTCTAATAGCTTACGTTGCCACCTTTCAATTCTCCCCAGCGCAGTTGAAGGAGCTATTTCAATGATGTCACCCGGTAAGTGCCCAAGATCCAGTGGACGAGGTAGGGCAGCGGGCGTGGACGCATCAGGTTGCTCATCGGTAGCGATAGGATCCCGATGGCTGGCAAGTGGACGGATGCGCGCAGCTCGCGCGCGGTTGATATCTATTGCTTTCTCGAATTCGGTTTCGTTCGCTTCAGAAAATCTATCTAAACCGGCTTCCATTGCCTGCTCGAAGCCGACGCTGGGTCGCTTTGTCAGCAAAGTCGTTTCCAGCGCGATGAACTCGCGGGCGGCCGCTGCTTTGCGCACTGCGATGACATCAGGCTCTATCAATTTGCCAAAATCGTTGTTGGTGATCCACACACCTACCCACGCATGGCCTCGCGAGAAAAGAATGGACGCATGCAATCCTGCGGCCTCGAATGCTGCAGCCAGCAACAAAGTAGTATCAAGGCAGGTAGCGAGGCCTTCAGCCACGATGCGTTCAGGATCGCGTATCTTCTGTCCGCTACGCTCAAATGAGGCCGGTGGAACGGCATACGCCAGATTCAGTCCCGTCGCGGCGGACCAGATGGCTCCCGCGATCATCCACACGCGCTGAGGACTATTCGATTGGTATCCCTCCATCGAACCATCATGTCCCGCGGCCTCTAGTAGAGACGATGCTTGCTTTAGCAATCGAGCTACCTGTGGCTGATTCGGAGAAACGAATGCAGCAAGAATGTTTTCCATCTCGCTGAGACCGCCCCATTCATCTCTGGCCAGTAGCTCGACGGGATCTTGGTTGCACTCAACCAGATCGTCGCCGATCCTCAACGAGAACTCAAGCTGCCCGATCTCTGCTTCGTCAATACCGCCAAGAATTGCCGTATCAAGCGGTGTCGCTAGATCACCCAATTCGACATGCTCCCCGGGCCGGATACGGTCGATCTGCCAGACCTTGTCGCGCAGTACCGCAGGATTCGCACGGAGCGTCAGCGAAACGTTGGTCGCTGCTACGTCACCGCTGTTGTGAATGCAGAGCGAATGCAGCACAGACGCGTTGTTTTGCGCCATCGCGAAGTTGATCTTCGTGTTGACGCGCTTCTCTAGCGCAAGGATGGCTTTCGGTGGCTCTGTTGCCAGCGAGTTGGCGACGGCCGCACTCTTCTGCTTTTCTTGCATATCTCGACCCGATGATCTTTCAACTTGCTCAGGGTGATCTGGAAACCTATCGAACGCTAGTCTAGTTATGAACTTAGAATGACTTCAGTCCAGTGGAGGTCCCACGCCTGGCTAAAATTGAAAAATATTCTCACAAATAGGTATGGTTTAACACATTTCGAGAGAAGCTGAACGACCGCGCCACTTCTGAGGCCATCGCGACGCTCTAAATTTGTGCATGGCCTGCACACCCGCCTTCGTGATGAATGTTTGCTCATGGACGGTTGTACAAAGTACCTGGCTGTTGCACTGCGTGCAGACGGTAAGCCCAATGAGCGAAGGTCGTTAGAATACCGTTTCGCTTTTGAGTGAGTAACGCTCACCGTGCTACGACGTCTAGTCAGCGCTTTTCCAGTCGCCACCCGACTGCCCTTGGCCGAAAGCAGCTGTTACAAGGCCAATCCAGGCTTGATCATGTATCGCATGTGAAATCAAGTCCGACCTAACGGACCTTGGAGCCAAGCCGTAAAGCGCCTCACGACCTAATAGGACTTCACGCCGTAAAGGGATCTCAACGCATAATGGAACCTTAAGGCGTGGCGGGCAGGCCGGGGCCAGGCGACCTTTGAGCAAGCCGCAGCCCTCGTTTCGCAGCGGGGGCGTAAGAGGGCGTGCTGTCTGAATGAAATTAGCAGCCGGGGGCTGCTAATTTCATGAGTTCACGCCCGTACCCCGCTGTGAAGCGACGGCAAGGGCAGCCCCGAAGGGGCCGACGCGATGGGAGCACGGCCCCGGCCTGCCCGCCACGCCGTTTAAGAAACCAAGGGAAGACAGCTTATAAACAAGCCGCTGTAAGAAACCAAAAACCGGGCGTGTACTAAGCGGCGACGCCCTGCTGGCCCTTCGGCTCCTTAGGCGCCTTAACCCTAAGCTTCCGCCACATCATATACATCATCAGCGCCGTGAACAGCGCATGAATCAGCCAGACCCCCACGCCAAAACTCAACTGCCCCTTCCCTATCCAGCCCCGCGACAGATTGATCAGGTTCATATACAACAACCCTACCAGGCCCGCGATAAGGAAATCCCCCGACCGGCCCAGGCGCGGGTTCACCGCCCCCAGGGGTATCGCCAGCAAAGCCAGGTTTAGCGCAGCCAAGGGCAAAGCCAGCCGCCACATGATCTGCGAACGCGCATTATCGTTGTCATCCGTGAAAAGCTGCGCCGTCGGCCGCGCCTTGATCTCGCTTTCCGCCATCTGCCGCACCGCATCGATCGAACTGGCGCTGGCCTTGCTTTCTAGCCGGAAACCATAGCGCTCGAAATCGATCATCCGGAAATCCGGCTTGCCCGGCTTTAAATCGTAGCGATGGCCCTCGCTAAGCACCAGGAAGCGATCCCCATTCTTTTCGTTCTGTATGCGCGCGCTTTCGGCCGTAATCACACTGAGCCATTCGGGATCAATCACCCTGGCGATCACATTGCCCATTTCCTCGCCCGGCCGGGTGGGTTCCTCGGCGAAAAACACTCTGGCGCCGTCTTCGGTTTCGATGAACTGCCCCGCCGTCACCTTGGACAAATCGGACCGCTGCTCGTAGCGCTGCCTGTATTCGCTGATCTGGCGATAGGCCCAGGGCGAAGCCATCAGCGTCAGCACGGCGATCACCACCGCCACCGGCACCGCGCAGCGCAGCACCGGCCCCACCCAATCCTTCAACGACAAGCCGCTGGCAAACCACACCACCATTTCCGACTCGCGGAAATTACGCGTCACCGTGGTCAATACCGCAATAAAAAGAGATACGGCCAGTATCACCGGCAAGGCGGTGATACTGGAAAAAGTCGCCAGGCCGAAAACAACGTCGGCGCCTATGGTTCCGTTAGCGGCCTCGCCCAGCAGGCGGACCAGCAGGACACTAAGCCAAACGACCAGCAAGGTCGAGAACACGACGCCTGCGTGACTCGAGATTTCGGATACTACGGAACGCTTGAATAGTGACATGAGAGAATATGCGGGATAATCGTAAGCATCTTATGGACACTTTCGGGAAACTCGAATGGAATTTAGCACACAGACCACTGCTTCTTTGCATCAAATCAAAACACCGGCCCTGGCTATAGGCGTTTTCGGCGACGGCATCCTGAGCCCGGCCGCCGACATTATCGACCGCGCCAGCAACGGCGCCTTGCGCGAAGCACTGAAAACAGAATTCAAGGGCAAGCCCAATACCCATCTGGTCTTGCGGAATCTACCCGGAATATCCGCAACACGCGTCATTTTAGTCGGCCTTGGCAAACAGGACAGCTATAACGCCGCCGCCCACGCCGCCGGCGAGCTGGTCTTTGCCAATTACTGCGCCAACGCCGGTCTTGCCGAAGGCGTATCCGCCCTGGCCGCCATCGAATGCGCCGACGCCGGCCTGCGTGCCCGCGCGCGGGCCGCCGCTGTGGCGGCCGGACGTGCCACCTATCGCTACAACGCGACACTGAGCAAGAAACAGGACGACGCGCCCAAGCTAAGAAAGATAACGGTGTGGATAGCCCGCACCCAGGCCACCGAGGCGCAAAACGGCCTGCGCGAAGGCCGGGCCATGGCCAACGGCATGAATCTTACGCGCTTGCTGGGCGACCTGCCGCCCAATGTGTGCACGCCGACCTATCTGGGCAGTACCGCTAAAAAGCTCGCCAAGGAATTCAAGAGCCTGAAGGCCGAGGTCCTGGACCGCAAGCAGATCGAAACCCTGAAAATGGGTTCTTTCCTGTCCGTGGCGCGCGGCTCGTACGAAGCGCCCGCCTTCATCGTCCTTAAGCACGCCGCGGCGGGCGGCAAGACGGCGAAGAACCGCAAGGCCCCCATCGTCCTGGTCGGCAAAGGCATCACCTTTGACGCCGGCGGCATTTCGCTCAAGCCCGCCGCCAACATGGACGAAATGAAGTACGACATGTGCGGCGCCGCCAGTGTGCTGGGCACCCTGCGCGCCGTGGCCGAGCTGGAACTGGACCGCGACGTCATCGGCCTGATACCCGCTTGCGAGAACCTGCCCAGCGGCCGCGCCAACAAGCCTGGCGATGTCGTGACCAGCATGTCGGGACAAACCATCGAAATCCTCAATACCGATGCCGAAGGCCGCCTGGTCCTGTGCGACGCGCTGACCTATGCCGAGCGCTTCAAACCGGCCGCGGTCATCGACATCGCCACCCTGACCGGGGCCTGCGTCGTCGCCTTGGGGCATGTCAACACCGGCCTGTTCAGCAAGGACGACGCACTGGCCGACAGTCTGCTGCGCGCCGGCCGCGAGGCCAACGATACCGCCTGGCGCCTGCCTTTGGACGAGGCCTACCAGGAGCAACTGCGCTCCAACTTTGCCGACATCGCCAATATCGGCGGCCCTCCGGCCGGCGCCGTGACCGCCGCCTGCTTCCTGTCACGGTTTGCAGGCAGCTATCCATGGGCCCACCTGGATATCGCCGGCACGGCATGGCGCAGCGGCAAGGACAAAGGCGCTTCCGGACGGCCTGTCCCCCTGCTGGTGCAGTATCTTCTGGGCCAGGCCTGACGCCGCGGCATGGCTATAAGGCACGCCGCACAGGCCGGGACGGGAGCCGCGCAATGAGCCGGGTGGATTTCGCTTTCGGCGCCGCCGACCGGCTGCGCATGGCATGCGAAGTGGTGCGCAAGCACTACCTGTCGGGCCGCCGCTTGATTGTCTATACCCAGGACAAGCAAAGGCTGGCCCGTTTCGACCGCCTGCTGTGGGGCTTCGACCCCGAGGCTTTTGTGCCCCATGTCCAGGCCGACGATCCGCTGGCCGCGCAGACCTCGGTGCTGCTTACCGCCACCGAGCCCATGCCCGCACCGCAGGCCGGACCGCCGCCCTGGCTGATCAACCTGGACTTGCAATGCCCGCCGGGCGCTGAGCGCTTCGAGCGCATACTGGAAATCGTGTCGGGCCACGAAGACGACAAGAATGCCGCGCGCCAGCGCTGGCGCGAATACCAGCAGGCCGGCCACGATCTGCATGCGCACGACGTCTCGCCAAAAGATACAGGCGCATAATGTCGGAGGAAACCCGCATAAGTGCCCGTTTGGCTTGCATATTCAGTTATTTGTAAGTTATTCTGGCACTACGATTATGGAACCTGGGCCGCGCAGGCCTGTCCAATAGCTTCAAGAACCAAAGGATAGAACATGAGCGACTTTCGTCAACCTCTTGCAGACGCCAACGGCTACGCCTCCGCATCATCGCTGGCGGTACGCAACCGCGTCATGCGCAATACTTATTGGCTGCTGACCCTTTCGCTGATACCCACCGTGCTGGGCGCGCTGGTCGGCCTGAATACCGGCATCAATCAGGTGATGGGCAGCAGCCCGGGCACCAGCGCCATCGTCTTCCTGGTGGGCGCCTTCGGCCTGATGTATCTTATCGAGCGCAACAAGAACAGTTCGCTGGGCGTCGCCCTGCTGCTGGCCTTTACTTTCTTCATGGGCATCATGCTGTCGCGCCTGTTGGGCCATGTCATGGGCCTGGCCAACGGGTCGCAGCTCATCATGATGGCCTTCGGCGGCACCGCTGTGGTGTTTGGCGCCATGGCCAGCGTGGCCACGACCAGCAAGCGCGACTTCTCCACCATGCACAAATTCCTGTTCATCGGTGTCGTCATTCTTATCGTCGCGTCGCTGGCCAATATCTTCCTGCAGTTGCCGGCGCTCATGCTGACCATTTCGGTCATGGCCATCGCCATTTTCTCGGCTTTGCTGCTGGTGGACCTGCAACGCGTCATCAATGGCGGCGAAACCAATTACGTTACCGCCACCCTGGCCATCTACCTGGACGTCTACAACATTTTCGCCAACCTGCTGATGCTGCTGGGCATCTTCGGCGGCAACCGCGAATAATCCTTGTGTTTTCGGGTGGCACGGCCGCCCGAAACGCAGATCACGGCAAGCAAAAACCCGGATCAGGCCTTGGCGCCGATCCGGGTTTTTTACATCGGCGGTCTTTTAGCATTAACGGGGCGGCTTCCGCCCCAGACCTGATTCATGGGGGACAGCCTGTCGCTGCATGGGCATTAGCGCCCTTCCTGCTGCCACTTGCGCGCACCTTCCGCCGCCATCAACGCAACAGCAAGCCAGATCGGTATATAGGTCAGCCAGGCGGATGGGCTTATGCTCTCGTCCAGGAACAGGTAGGCTACCCAAAAAAGCAAGACGGGTTCCACATAGCCCAGCAGCCCGAACAGGCCCAGGGGCAGCATGCGGCTGGCCGAGATATAGCCTATCAGGGCCGTTGAGCTGATCAAGCCCAGCACCGGTACCAGCCACAGCAGCCTGGGTGCGTGGGTAAACTGGGCCAGCACGCTTACTTCCTGGGTATACAGGATGAATACGGCGGCCGGCGCTATCAACAGCATGTCGAACCACAAGGTGCTAAGCGAACCCATACGCAAGACGCGGCGCAGCATGAAATAAGGCGGATAGCCGAACATCACCAGGGCCGTCGCCCACGAAAACGAATTGACCCGGAACAGTTCATGCGCGACGCCCAGCGCCGCCACCAGGACCGCCACAGTCTGGATGCGGGTGAGTCTTTCCTTATAGACGGCGCGCCCCACCACCACCATGACCAGCGGCAGCAGGAAGTAGCCCATGGACACGTCCAGAGCCTTCCCATGCAGCGGCGCCCATACGAACAGCCATAATTGCACGCCGATCAGCATGGCGCTGACAAGCAGCAGCACGCCCAGGCGCACTTCGCCGCGCAGCCGGCCATGGATGGACCGGATCTCGTCCCAGCCTCGCGCGCGGGAAATAAGCAGCGCCAGGGCCGGCAAGGCCAAGACCACGCGCCAGGCGAAGATTTCCTCGCCGCTGAGCGGGTCCAGTATCGTCGCATAGTAATAAATGGCGGCGAAGAGGCAGGACGAAAACACCGACAGGACCACGCCCCGTTTCATGCTGGACATAGACAAAGCCTGTTCAACCTAAAAAGACGCTCGCGCCGAAGAATGGCCTCTACCGGTTCGGGATCCCTGCCCGGAGCCAAGGCATAATCGGGCAGCTTGCGAAGCAGGTCCGACATCATGCCGGGATGATCCTGCCAGCAGCGAAGCAGCAATTGATCGGGGTCCAGCAGTTCCAGCCCAAGGCCGCGCAGTTCGGACCGATTGAAGTCCCTGATATTGCGTGTAACGATGGCCACGCCGCCCTGCGGCCGCCGCGCCAGCACCGCCCGGCCGGCCGCGACCACATGCCAGTCCTTGGGGTCGCTGCGCCGCAGGCCAGCTTTGAACTCGGTCACGTCGCCCTGGTCCGCCAGCGGAAACGCCAGTTGCAGGGCGTCCCATTGCTCTTGCACATCGGCGTCGGAAACGCTCCACAGGCGCGCGGCGTTGCGCCGCCATTCGTCGCCGATGACGGGGCTCCATGCCAATTCAAAACAGCCCTGGGCGGCCAGGCGCAATAATGCCCTGCGCAAGACATTGGAGATCAGGACGCAGGTATCCAGCACGAGGGTCTCAGGCAGGGTGCTCAATATCGCTGCAACTCCATCAAGACTTTGCGGGTCAGCAGGGGCCGGCCCAGCAGTTCGTTCAGGCGGTCGCGCAGCGATGCGCGCAGTCCGGGTTCGAGCCGGGGATCGTCGAAGTCGGGCGGATCGTCGCCCAGCCCGTAGCCGGTTTCATTCAGCAGCACCCACTCGAAGCGCCTTAAAGCGCTGGCGGCGGGCTGCTGGACCGACAACTGCAGCAAGGCGGCATCGTAAGCCTCGTACAGGACGTCGTGCGGATCCTCGCGCGGCAGCAGGCGCAGCAATAATTCGTTCATGTACCAGGCCGACATATACGAACGGCCGCTCAGCGGCCGTATGCCCGCGGATTCGGCCCGCGTCAGGGTCTTGACCTCGCCCGCCCCGCTCCAGGACAGGAGCAGGGGCTGGAAAGCCGACAGCACCGGGCGCAAGACTGAATAAGGCCTCTTGGCTCCTTTGGCTACCAGCGCCACGACGCCGTGATTGCGTGTAAATACCTGGACGATGAGCGAGGTTTCCCGCCACGCGGCGGCATGCAGCAAATAACCCGCGGCATCCTGAACGCGTTGCGTCCGCCTACTCATATCCCAATTCGCGCAAGGCACTCTCGCGATCGGACCAGCCCTTGCGCACCTTGATGTAGACATCCAGGTGCACCTGCTTGTCCAGCAGCTTGACCATGTCCTGCCGCGCCTCGGATGCAATGCGCTTCATGTGCGCACCGCCCGCGCCAAGCAGGATGGGACGATGCGTTTCGCGCTCGACCACCACGCAGGCGGCAACCCGGACGCCGGCGTCGTTCTCTTCCCACTCCTCGATGACCACGGTGCAGCCGTAAGGCAGTTCGTCGCCCACCAGGCGGAATATCTTTTCGCGGATGAGCTCGGCCACGATAAAGCGCATGGGCCGGTCGGTCAGCGTGTCTTCCTCGAACATGGGTTCGCCTTCGGGCAGGCGCGCACTGATCTCGCCAAGAAGGTTGTCCAGCTGCACCCCGCGCAAGGCGCTGACGGGCACGACAGCCGAGTAGGGAAACTGCGCCATGATCTTGTTGACGTAGGCGAACATGTCGTTCTTGCTTTTCAGGGCATCGACCTTGTTGACCACCAATATGGTATTGCCGGATTTTGGCAGCAGGGGCAGCAATTGCGCGTCGCCCGCCGACCACTTGCCCGCCTCGACCACATGGACGACCACGTCGACGTCGGCCAGCGCCTGGGTGACCACGCGGTTCATCATGCGGTTCATGGCTCCGCCATGGCGGGTCTGGAATCCCGGCGTGTCGACGAAAACGAATTGCTCATGTTCGCGCGTCAGCACGCCATGTATGCGGTGACGCGTGGTCTGGGCCTTGCGCGACACAATGGAAATCTTGCTGCCTATCAGCGCATTGGCCAGCGTGGATTTGCCCACATTGGGACGGCCGACGATGGCGACAAAGCCGCAACGGAATGGATTTGTCATTTGTTCTCCTGGGAGACGGCAACAGGCAGTGAAAGCTGCGTCGACTTTCGGGCTCGGCCCGAACGCGACCCCTTGGCCGGGACCAGCGCGCTTATGGCCGCAATGGCCAGTTCGGCAGCCGACTGCTCGGCCGCGCGCCGGCTTGAACCGGCGGCCGCTACCTTGATTTCGAGCTTGGGAACCTGGCACTCGACTTCGAACATCTGATTATGCGCGGCTCCGTGCGTCGCCACCACGGTGTACAGGGGGAGATCAAGCTTACGCGCCTGCAAGAGCTCCTGCAACAGCGTTTTCGGATCCTTGCCCAGCGTCTTGGGATCGACATTCACCAGCACCGGCTCGTACTGGCTGGCAATCACTTTCTGGGCCGCCTCGAACCCCCCATCCAGGAATACGGCGCCGAACAGCGCTTCCAGCGCATCGGCCAGGATGGACGGACGGCGGAAGCCGCCGCTTTTGAGCTCCCCTTCTCCCAGGCGCAGATACTGCGACAAGGACAGCCGGGTCGCGATGTCGGCCAGCGAGGCCTGCTTGACGAGGTTGGCGCGCAAGCGCGACAGGTCGCCCTCGTCGATTTTCGCGAACCGCTTGAACAGCAAGGCGGCCACCACGAAATTAAGCACGGAATCGCCCAGGAATTCCAGGCGCTCATTATGATGAGCGCTATGGCTGCGATGCGTCAGCGCCTGCTCCAGCAGGGACGCATCATTGAACTGATGGCCCAGCGCTGCCTGCAAGGTAGCCAGCCCGGCCATTACCTGAACCCGCCTATGCGGCTGGGCGAGCTGAAGTTCATCCAGATGAAAAAGGCCCGGCCGACGATGTATTCGTCGGGCACGAAGCCCCAATAACGGCTGTCCAGGCTGTTGTCGCGGTTATCGCCCATCATGAAATAATGCCCCGGCGGCACCGTGCAGCGCACGCCGTTGCCCAGGTATTCGCAATTCTGGCGGAATGGGTAATCGGAAATGGCCATGTAGTCTTGCGACGCCTGCTTGTTAAGCAGGATATTGTGCTTCACCGTTCCCAATTGCTCGGCATAGCGGCCTACATAGGCGGAGCGATCGGGTTCGTAATAGTCGCCATCGCGCTCATGCGCGACCTGCTGGCCATTGATGGTCAGCACCTTGTTCTGGTACTGCACGACATCGCCCGGCAGGCCGACCACCCGCTTGATGTAGTCGACATCGGGGTCCACCGGATAACGGAAGACCATGACGTCGCCTCGGCGCGGCGAACCGATATCGATGATTTTCTTGTCGATGACGGGCAGGCGTATGCCGTACTGGAATTTGTTCACCAGGATCAAGTCGCCATTTTGCAGCGTGGGCAGCATGGAACCGGACGGTATGCGGAAGGGCTCGACCACAAAGGAGCGCAAGGCAAACACGAACAGAATGACGGGAAAGAAACTGACGCAGTATTCAATCCACCATGGCGCCTGGTTGGCCTTGTCGTAGGCTTCCTGGCGAACGCGCAGCGCCTCGGCCGCCGTAAGGCCCGCGGCGGACGGCTCGGTGGCCGCCATGGCCGCCACGGCGCCGGCCCGCCGTTTGGCGCGCAGGTAGAAGAAATCGAGACACCAGACGACGCCCGTCAGGATCAGCAATAAAAATAAAATAAGGGCGAAATCCCAGCTCATACCCGGTACACCTTGTTGTTGTTCAAGTTATTTATCCTCGACCTGCAATATGGCCAGGAACGCTTCCTGGGGAATCTCGACGTTGCCGACCTGCTTCATGCGCTTCTTGCCCGCCTTCTGCTTTTCAAGCAGTTTCTTCTTGCGCGAGATATCGCCCCCATAGCATTTGGCCAGAACGTTCTTGCGCAGCGCCTTGACGTTCTCGCGCGCGACCACTTCGGCGCCTATGGCCGCCTGTATGGCGATGTCGAACATCTGGCGGGGAATCAGGCTGCGCATCTTGGACACCACTTCGCGGCCCTTGTAGCGGGCGTTGGAACGGTGCACGATCATGGACAAGGCATCGACGCGATCGCTGTTGATGAGCAGGTCGACGCGCACCACGTCGGCCGCCCTGTATTCCTTGAAATCGTAATCCATGGACGCATAGCCGCGCGAAACCGACTTGAGCTTGTCGAAGAAGTCCAGAACGATTTCGGCCAGCGGCATTTCGTACATAAGATGCACCTGGCGTCCGTGGTAGGTCATGTTCAGCTGGACGCCGCGCTTGACCATGCACAGCGACATGACCGGCCCGACGTATTCCTGGGGCATGAACAGGGTCACCGTGACGATGGGTTCGCGTATCTCGGTAATGTTGCCGATCTCGGGCATGCGCGAGGGGCTTTCGATCATGGATACGGAGCCGTCGCGCTGCTCGACCTCGTACACCACCGACGGCGCGGTGGTGATGATGTCCATGTCGAACTCGCGCTCCAGCCGTTCCTGCACGATTTCCATGTGCAGCAGGCCCAGGAAGCCGCAGCGAAAGCCGAAGCCCAGCGCCTGCGACACCTCGGGCTCGAACATCAGCGAAGAATCGTTAAGCTTCAGCTTTTCCAGCGAATCGCGCAACTGGTCGTATTCGCTGCTTTCCACCGGATACAGTCCCGCGAACACCTGCGGCTTGACCTCTTTGAAGCCAGGCAGGGCCGATGCGGCCGGCTTGCCGGCCAGGGTAACGGTATCGCCCACCTTGGCATGCTCGAGCTCTTTGATTCCGGAAATGACGAAACCGACCTCGCCGGCCGACAGCTCTGTGCGAGGCACGGACTTGGGCGTGAAGACGCCTATCTGTTCGCACAGGTGGGTGAAGCCGGTGGCCATCAGCAGGATTTTGTCCTTGGGCTTGAGCACCCCGTTGACGATGCGCACGAGCATGACCACGCCCACATAGTTGTCGAACCACGAGTCGATGATCAGCGCCTGCAGCGGCTTGGAGGGGTCGCCGACGGGAGGCGGCACCTTGGCCACAATGGTTTCCAGGATATCGTCTATGCCCATGCCGGTCTTGGCGCTGCATAGAATGGCGTCGGACGCGTCGATGCCGATCACGTCCTCGACTTCCTGGCGGGCGCCTTCGGGATCGGCCGACGGCAAATCCATTTTATTCAGGACCGGCACCACTTCCACGCCAAGCTCGATGGCGGTGTAGCAATTGGCGACCGTCTGGGCCTCGACGCCCTGGGATGCGTCCACGACCAGCAGCGCGCCTTCGCAGGCCGACAGGGACCGGCTGACTTCATAGGAGAAATCGACGTGCCCGGGGGTATCGATAAGATTCAGGGCGTAGACCTTGCCGTCCCTGGCCTGGTAGCTGAGGGCGGCCGTCTGGGCCTTGATGGTAATACCTCTTTCGCGCTCGATATCCATGGAATCAAGCACTTGCGTAGACATTTCACGATCGGCCAACCCTCCGCAACGATGAATCAAGCGATCGGCCAGCGTCGACTTGCCATGGTCGATGTGGGCAATAATGGAGAAGTTGCGGATGTGATCCATAAACCTGCGAAAAGAAGCCCATCGATGGGGAATGAGCGGGTAAATAAGAGAAAAACATGAAAAAGGGAGCGCTAGAGGGCGCTCCCTTCTGCTTTATGCCATTTTAGCTGTTTCTACGGATTATTTTCCGGGCGTAACCGTTACCCACTGAGATTGATCGCCGCGCACCACCAGCAAGGCGGCGGCACGGGACTTATCCAGTCCGGATACGACCTTGGCATATTGCTCAGGTCCGGTGATATCGACATTATTGACCGTGACGATGATGTCGCCCACTGCCAGGCCGGCGGCGGCGGCGGGGCCTTCGACCTCCACCACCTGCACCCCGCCCTTGATATCGAGCTTGCCGGGGGCGGCATCGGCCACTTCGGTCACCTTCAGCCCCAGGATGTCGGTGGGCGTCGCCTTGGGAGCGGCCGGCTTGGCGGCTTCGCCTTCGGTATCGGCATCCGGCATTTCGCCGACCTTGACCTGAAGGGTTTGCGTCTTGCCCTTGCGCCAGACTTCCATGGGAACCCGCTTGCCCGGCTTGGTGGCGCCGACGATGCGCGGCAGATCGGTCATGTGGGCGATTTCCTTGCCTTCGAACTTGACGATGACATCGCCCGGGCGGACGCCGGCTTCAGCGGCGGGGCCGCCCTGCTCGACGTTGCTGACCATCGCACCCTTGGCGCCATCCAGGCCGATGGCCTTGGCCACCTCGTCGGAGACGGGTCCGATCTGCACGCCGATGCGGCCGCGCGTGACCTTGCCATGCGCTTTGAGCTGCTCTACGACACGCATGACTTCGTCGATGGGGATGGCCAGGGATATTCCCATGAAGCCGCCGCTTTGCGAAATGATCTGCGAATTGACACCCACTACCTGGCCGGACAGGTCGATCAGCGGCCCACCGGAATTACCGGGGTTCACCGCCACATCGGTCTGGATGAAAGGCAGGTAATCGCCGGTGTCGCGGTTGATGGCGCTGACGATACCGGAGGTGACGGTGGAATCCAGCCCGAAAGGCGAGCCGATGGCCAGGACCCACTGCCCTTTCTTGAGCTTGGTCGAATCGCCGATGGGCAATGGGACCAGATCTTTGGCGTCGATCTTGATGAGCGCCACATCGGTGCGGGGGTCGGTGCCTATGATCTTGGCCTTGTATTCCTTGCCCGACGTAAGCGTGACGAATATGCCGTTGGACTTGGCGACCACATGGTTATTGGTAAGGATGTAGCCGTCGTCCGAAATGATGAAGCCGGAGCCGACGCCGCGCGGCACCGTGCGTTCCTGCTCGGGCGCGGACGGGGTGTTGCGTTGGCGCGGGCCGGGTGCGCCCGGAGGCATGAAGTCGGGGCCGAAGAACCAGCGGAACATGTCGTAGGGATCGTTGCTGTTGGGACCCATTGCCGGATTGCGCATGGGCACGGCTTCGGTCGTGCGGATATTGACCACCGACCCTTCCGTCTTCGCGACGACCTGGGTGAAGTCGGGGACCGACAATGTGGGAACCGCCGTCGTCTGGGCGTTGCCCACCCCGCCGATCGCCGCGCAGGCAACCAGCAAGCTTGCCGACGCGCAGGCCAGTAAGCGTTTTACCTTGCCATTTCCTAGATAAGTAGAAAGCATCATGGAACTCCTAGGTTGATAATTCTTCAAATGATCAGTGCCCGGCCAGGGGTACGTATTCGGTATGTTCGGCGATGTCGCGCACGGTTTCGGCGGGAACTTCGCCCAAGGCCGTAAGCCAGTGGTCGCCGATGCGTGCCCGGAAAATATTCATGGCGCCTGTGCTGACCGCGCCGTTGGCAAGCGGTGTATCGCGGTCGGCCTCATAGGGCTCGATGAATACCGAGATCGCCGCCAGGCCATCGGTGATGACCAACTGGCTGACCTGCCTGCCGCGCTTCATGGGGCGCGATACCTGCGTAACGGGTTGGTAGCCCGGGGGAAACGGGATACGCCAGCCATTTTTTGCCAGGTCGACCGGAGCCATGGTGGTTTCAAGAACTTTCCAGTCTTGAATGTTCCAGCTGGAGGCAAGCTGGCCCGACGCCACCTTGTCGCCGACCTGCAGGCTGCTGAAGGATATCTGGTCGATCACGCCGCCGTGCTGATTCAGGGTTTGCGCCTTGAGCAGCAGGCTGGTCTTGGTGTCGGCGCAAAGGCGATAGCCATAGCGATGGGCGTCTTTAGGGATGAGCTCGATGATCGAGCATTCGCGGCCCGCAATGCGGCTAAGGCCCGCCTGCAGCTTGAATTGGTAGTTTTCGGGGATGGTCTTGCCTTCGCCCAGAAGCAGCGCCGGGAAGCGATCGCCGCGCCGCCGCTCGATGACGACCAATTTTTTTTCGGGCACCAGGCATTGCGTGGTTTCGTTGTGCCGCAGGTATTCGCGCGGCGGGCCATCGAGCATTTCGATCCGTTCGCGCTCGCCCGTGCCGTCGACCAAATGAACAATGCGCGAGGACAGCATGATGCCGCCCTGCTGATAGGTATATACGCCGGAATAGTCCAGCTTGCGCGCCGCATCCTGAATTTTCCGCAAGGCGACCAGGACGGGATCGGGCGCCGCCTTGGCCGCCTCGGCGGACCAGGCCGGCTGCGCCAGCGCACAGGCCGCCGCAAGCAGCATCGCCTGGCAAGCCCATATTTGGGCACGTCCCGCATGGCGACGCAGCCTTGTAGCCGAATTGCCGCTGAAGTGCACCGCCATTACCGGGACACCTCGAATGAAACCTGGCGCACCGGATTGACCCCCGCGATTTCGCGATGGGCATCCAGATAGTCGCGCAGCCCCGCTTCGTCGCCGGCACTGGCAACGACCTGCGTGGCGGCCGGTTCCGTAGAGCCGGGTCCGGAAATATAGGGCAAGGCCACCCACACCACCGATGCCACCGCGGCGGCCACCGCCAGGCCGGACAGGCCCACGCGCACTGGACCGTGGCGGCGCATCATGCGCGGCGCCACGATGTGCGGCTCGGCGTCTATGGCCTTGGAAACCCGGGCATAGAAGAAATCGGACGGCTTGATGGCCAGATCCTGATTGCGCAGGACATCGCCGATAAGGTGGTAGGTATCCCATACCTGCCGGCCATACGGCGTATCGAGTTCTTCCGGGCGGATTTCACCTTCTCCGTCTATCCATGTGGAAACGGAGGATTCCCAGGAAGCCTGTTCCTGGTCGGCGTCGTGCCTGGCTTGATGATCGGCTTGCATTGTGTGGACTCCTTACCAGCGGCGCTCGGGATCGCTGCCCAGCACCGGCCGCAACTGTGCCGCTATGGCTTCGCGTGCGCGGAAAATCCGCGACCGAACCGTGCCTATGGGACAGCCCATGCTCTGGGCGATATCTTCGTAGCTCATACCTTCAATTTCTCGCAATACGATCGCGGTCCGTAAGTCTTCCGGCAAGGCATGGATGGCCGCGTTGACCGTTTCGACGATCTGCCGGCTTGCCAATGCCGATTCCGGGGTGCTGATGTCTGTTAGGTTGTCAATCTGGCTAAAAGTTTCACCGTCTTCGGTTTCAATTACATTTAGCGTGCTCGGACGGCGTCCGCTGGCGACCTGCCAATTGCGGGCGGTGTTGATGGCGATGCGATAAAGCCAGGTGTAGAAGGCGCTCTCGCCCCGGAACTGGGGAAGGGCCCGATAGGCCTTGATGAACGCTTCCTGGGCAACGTCCTCGATTTCGGCCGGATCGCGGATCATCCGGGACAGCAGGCGCATGATTTTCCGCTGGTATTTCAGGACCAGCAAATCAAAAGCGCGCTTGTCCCCGCGCTGTACCCGCGCCACCAGCTCGGCATCGATCTCGCGTTCGCTCATGGATTTTCCTTTTTGGAGCTGCCGCGCTCCGGCATGGCGGCCTGTCGGGCCACGCATACGCATAATTCGCGCCAGGCCTGCGGCGGCAGGCCGAATTTCCAGACCGTCAGTTGCAACGGCCTGGCCGCCGGCGCCGCGCTGTCGCGCAGCCTTAATGTCATCCAGGCGAACGCTTGCCAGGCGTGAAAAAGATGCAGCGGCCGCGCCGACCCGTGCGAGGCCAGTTGCCAGGCGCCCGTATCGCTAAGCGACAGCGTATCGGGAACAGGTCCCGGTTTGCCCGACATGGCCTTCAGCGGGCCCGTCCACCATCGATGCCGGACGGGCCACTGCCTGATGGGTGTCATGGGGCGCCCCAGCTTATACCCTCCGCACAATCATGGACCCATTGGTACCGCCGAAGCCGAAGGAATTCGACAACGCGACATCGATTTTCATTTGGCGCGCTTCATTGGCGCAATAATCCAGATCGCATTCCGGATCCTGATTGAAAATATTGATGGTGGGCGGCGAGATCTGGTTATACACGGCCAAGGTCGTGAATACGGCTTCTATCCCCCCCGCGGCGCCCAGAAGGTGGCCAGTCATGGATTTGGTGGAGTTGACGACCAGTTTCTTGGCATGGTCGCCGAACGCCAGCTTGAGCGCTTCGGATTCGTTCTTGTCGCCCAGGGGCGTGGAGGTGCCGTGCGCATTCACATAGTCGACCTGGTCGGGATTGATGCCGCCGCTGCGCAAAGCGTTGAGCACGCCGCGCCGGGGGCCATCGCGGTCGGGCGAGGTAATGTGATGGGCGTCGGAGCTCATGCCGTAGCCGACGAATTCACCGTAGATGCGTGCGCCGCGCTTGCGGGCATGTTCGTATTCTTCGAGCACCAGCGCGCCGGCGCCCTCGCCCAGGACGAAGCCGTCGCGGTCGCGATCCCAGGGGCGCGAAGCCGTTTCAGGGTCGTCGTTGCGGGTGGAAAGCGCGCGCATGGCGGCAAAACCGCCTATTCCCAAGGGAGACACAGTGGATTCGGCACCGCCGGCCACCATGACGTCGGCATCGCCGTATTCGATCAGCCGGGCGGCGTCGCCGATGGAATGCAGCCCCGTCGTGCAGGCCGAGACCACCGCATAGCTTGGACCCTTCAGGCCCAGCATGATGGACAACTGGCCGGAGATCAGGTTGATCAGGGAGGCGGGAACGAAAAATGGGGATATACGGCGCGGACCGCGCTCGAGGTATTCGACCTGGGTTTCTTCGATGCGGGGCAAGCCGCCTATGCCGGACCCGATGATGGTGCCGATGCGTTCCGCGTTCTCGTCGGTGGCCGTCAGGCCGCTGTCCCGCCATGCCTGGACACCCGCCGCCACGCCGTAATGGATGAAGGTATCCATTTGCTTGGCTTCTTTCGAGGACATGTACTGCGTGACATCGAAACCTTTGACTTCACCCGCTATCTGGGCATTGAACGCCGAGGGATCGAAGCGCGTGATGCGCCCGATGCCGGAGCGTCCATTGACGATATTGTCCCATGCGCTGTCAATATCGTTGCCGACCGGCGAAACAATACCCAGACCGGTAATGACGACACGTCGTTTCACGGATGACTCCTAAAATAAAAAAGCGGCTTAAAGCGAATAGACGCGCCCCGGCGCCAAACCCCGAAATGAATTTGGCAGGGCGGCGAGCCTATACCTATAAACCGCCTTGGGGTGGAGCGCTTGATACCGAACCCGCACCCGAAAAGTTGAAATTACTGCTTGCTGTGCGATGTGATGTAGTCAACAGCTTGCTGAACCGTCGTGATTTTCTCGGCCTCTTCATCCGGAATTTCGGTTTCGAATTCGTCTTCGAGTGCCATCACGAGCTCGACCATATCGAGCGAATCGGCACCGAGGTCGTCAAGGAAGGAAGATTCGTTTTTTATCTCGGCTTCGTTGACGCCAAGTTGTTCAGCGACGATCTTCTTGACGCGCTGTTCGATGCTTTCCATGCATATCTCCAAGTAGGGAAAATTCCCGCGAATTATAGCCAAACGAAATAGTGAATGGTGCTGGCTATGACAAAAAAAACGGCATTACCGGCAATGAGCGCATTTTGCCTGACTGGCGCGAGCCTCTGTGCGGAACACCTCTGGAATGGACAGATTTTACCCTACGGGGGTGACCTGTCCGGTTATTACATATACATCCCGCCGTTCACGTGCAGCGTGGTGCCGGTTATATACCCTGCCTGCGGCCCGGCCAAAAAGGCCACGGCCGACGCGATTTCGGCCGCCGCGCCCAACCGCCCTAGCGGTATCTGCGACAGGATGGCGGCCGTTTGCGATTCGTTCAGGGCACGCGTCATGTCGGTTTCAATGAAACCGGGCGCGACGCAGTTGACCGTGATATTGCGGCTGCCCAGCTCGCGCGCCAGCGCGCGGGCCATGCCGGTCACGCCCGCCTTGGCGGCGGCATAGTTGGCCTGGCCCGGATTTCCGCTGGAGCCGACCACCGACGTAATATTGATGATGCGGCCCCAGCGGGCCTTCATCATAGTGCGGGTCACGGCGCGCGACAGGCGGAACACCGCCGACAGATTGGTCGCGATGACCGCTTCCCAGTCCTCGTCTTTCATGCGCATGGCCAGGTTGTCGCGCGTGATGCCGGCGTTGTTGACCAATATATGAGGTCCGCCATCCTGCTTGCCCAGCTCGGTCACCAGCGCATCGCAGGCCGCCGCGTCATTGACATCCAGCGCCACGCCGCGGCCGCCGCTTGCGGCCAGCATCTCGGAGATCGCCTGGGCGCCGGACTCGGACGTGGCCGTGCCGACCACCGTGGCGCCCTGCGCCGAGAGTTCCAGCGCGATGGCCTTGCCTATGCCGCGCGTGGCGCCCGTCACCAGAGCCAGTTTGCCCGCGAGTGGTTTGTCTTGCATTGCCTTATCCTTGTAATGTATCGAGCGCCGCCTGCAGGGACGCCGGATCGGTAATGGCCAGTCCGACCAGGTCGCGGTCTATGCGTTTGGTCAGGCCGGCAAGCACTTTGCCCGGGCCGCACTCGACCACATGCGTGACGCCCTGCTCTTTCATGGCATTCAGTGTTTCGACCCAGCGCACGGGGTGCCAGGCCTGGCGTACCAGCGCATCCTTGATCGCGCCCGGCTCGGACGGCGACTGGACGTCGACGTTGTTGATGAGAGGAATCCGGGGGGAAGCCAGGTCGATGCCTGCCAGCGCGCCTTCCAGCACGGCGGCGGCCGGCTTGAGCAGGCTGGAATGAAAGGGCGCGGATACCGACAGCATCAGGGCGCGCTTGGCGCCTTCGGCCTTGGCCAGTTCGCATGCCCGCTCGACGGCCGACTTGTGCCCGGCAATGACGACCTGTGCGGGGGCATTGAAATTGACCGCCTCGACGATCTCGCCCTGCGCCGCCTTGGCGCATACCGCCCTGACGATATCGTCGTCCAGGCCCAGCACAGCGGCCATGCCGCCCGCGCCGACCGGCACGGCCGCCTGCATGGCATCGGCGCGGACGCGCACCAGCCGGACGGCGTCCTCCAGTGACAGCGCGCCGGCGGCCGCCAAGGCCGAGTACTCGCCCAGGCTATGGCCGGCGACCAGTGCGGGCGGCAGCCCGCCGGCATCAAGCCAAGCGCGGTAAACCGCCACACCAGCCGTCAGCATGACGGGCTGGGTATTGGTCGTGAGATTGAGTTCCTCGGCGGGGCCGCCTGCAACCAGCGCCGCCAGATCCTGGCCCAGCGCATCCGATGCGCGGCTCACCACGTCCTTGACTGCGGCATTATCCGCCCAGGCATCGAGCATGCCGATGGATTGCGATCCCTGTCCGGGAAAGACGAAAGCTATTTTCATAAAGCAAATGCAAGTAGATGGAATACAAATCGCGCCCGTAGTCTGCGCAGGACGCAAACCTGCCGCGCGCCCGGGCGATGTTTACATTTTCACCAGCACGGATCCCCAGGTGAAGCCGCCGCCGACACCTTGCATCATGACCAGGTCACCGGCCTTGATGCGCCCGTCGCGACGCGCCACATCGAAAGCCAGCGGCACGCTGGCGGCGGATGTATTGGCATGTTTATCGACAGTAATGACGACTTTTTCATCCGGCACGCCCAGGTGCCGGCCCAGGAAATTGATAATGCGCACATTAGCTTGGTGCGGCACCAGCCAGTCAATGTCTTCGAGCCGTATGTCGGCCTGTTCGCAGACGTCGAGGGCCGATTTGGTCAGCGAGGTGACCGCCAGCTTGAACACCGATTGGCCGTCCATGCGCAGGAAAGGATCGCCCACCACTTCGCCATGCGCCACATTGCCTGCGGCGCAAAGGATCTTCATTTGGCTGCCATCGGCATTCAACTGCGCGGCCATGATGCCGGGTTCGTCGGATGCCCGCAGGACGACGGCACCGGCGCCATCACCGAACAGCACGCAAGTGCTGCGATCGTTCCAGTCAAGTATGCGTGAGAAGACTTCGGCGCCGATAACCAGCGCGGTCTTGGAGCGCCCGGCGCGAATGAAGGAATCGGCGGTGGTCAGGGCGTATACGAAGCCGCTGCAGACTGCCTGCACGTCAAACGCGGCGCCGCCTTTCGCGCCGAGGTTGGCCTGCACCAGGCAGGCTGTGCTGGGGAAGACAAAATCGGGGGTGGACGTTGCGACGATGATCAGATCGATCTCGTCAGCCGTCACGCCGGCGTCAGCCAAGGCGATTTCAGCCGCGCGGGTGGCCAACTGGCTGGTCGTGGCGCCTGCATCGGCCAGGTGGCGTTGCCGTATGCCCGTGCGCTCGACGATCCAGGAGTCGGAGGTTTCGATCTGGCGTGTCGCAAGGTCGGCGGCAAGATCGTCGTTGGATACGATACGGGAAGGCAAGTATCCGCCCGACCCTATTATCTTGGCATAAGGCATAGTAGCTTCCAGATACCCGGCTAGAGCGCAGGATCAGATAAGTCGTTGGAAAGCTTCGCCGATTGCGCCGCAGCGGCCTGCAAACTCTGGCGAAGATGATCGATGGCGCTTGTTGTACCATCAAGCAGACCATTATGCACCGCTTCGCGCGCCCTTTGCAGCGCGTAGCCGAATGCGTAGGCGTCGGCCGACCCATGGCTTTTGATGACGATGCCGCGCAAGCCCAGCAAGGCTGCACCGTTGTAGCGGCGGTTGTCGACACGGTCGCGCAAGCGGTTCAATACCGGCGTTGCCAGCACGCCCGCAGCCATGGACAAGCCATCGCGCTTGAATTCCGCGCGCATCATGGTGGCGACCATTTTTGCCACGCCTTCAATGGATTTGAGCACCACATTGCCGACAAAGCCGTCGCAGACTATGACGTCCACCGTACCTTTGCAGATGTCATCGCCTTCGACGTTGCCGTAGAAGTTCAGGCCGCTGGTGCGCAGGAGCTCGGCCGCCTGCTTGACGACTTCGTTGCCCTTGATGACTTCTTCGCCGATATTGAGCAGCCCAATGGTGGGGTGCTGACGGCGGTCAACCGCAGAGGCCAGGGCCGAACCCATGATGGCGAACTGCAGAAGATGCTCGGCCGAGCAATCGACATTGGCGCCCAGGTCCAGCATGGTGGTCGTCCCGCCCTTCTGGTTCGGAATGGATGTGGCAATGGCCGGCCGATCGATACCATCGAGCGTTTTAAGGATATAGCGCGAAATCGCCATCCATGCGCCGGTGTTGCCGGCGGAAATGCAGGCATCGGCGCGGCCGTCCTTGACGGCCTGCACCGCAACGCGCATGGAGGAGTCCTTCTTGCGCCGCAACGCCACCTCGACCGTATCGGCCATGGTGACGACCTCGGAGGCAGGCAGGATCTCGTACCAGTCGCGCTCCAGACTACCCAAAGCACGCAGACCGGCCTCGATGGCAGCCGCGTCGCCCGCAAGCAGGAAACGCGTATCGGGGTTCTGCTTGGCGAATTGATGGGCAGCTGGCACAGTGACCGGCAAGCCGACATCACCGCCCATGCAGTCGATGGCAATCCGAATCTCAGTTGTCGGCATCAAGCGCGCAATCTGTGGCGTTTATAGCGAGATCGCAAAAACCGGACTTACTCGTCGTTCTTGGACTTGAGTACTTTGCGGCCGCGGTAGATACCGTTGGGGCTGATGTGGTGACGCAGGTGCAATTCACCGGTCGTGGGTTCTACAGCCGTCGGGGGCGCTGAGATGAAATCGTGCGAACGATGCATACCGCGCTTAGACGGGCTCTTTTTGTTTTGCTGAACGGCCATGATGACTCCTGATAACGGGTCGCCATTGTAAGCGATAGTCCCGCGGGGTTAAATGCGTTAAATCAATCTTTCTTTAGCTGGCCCAACGCCGCGAACGGCGAAGGCCTGCCTGGGTCGGCGTCGGGCTCTTGGGCAAGAGGCTCCGGCAGCGACGGACAAACATCGTGCTTGGGCACATAGGGCAGACCGAGGATGATTTCATCTTCGACCAGCTCCAGGACATCGAGGCGCTGCGAACCAACGATACGTTCGATGATATCGTCGGATTCGGCATCCAGGACGTCCTCATCCTCTAGCGCGGCCTGGGACTTCACCACCTGCAAGCGGTTGGTGGAATCGACCGGCCACTGAAAAGGCTTAAGGCAGCGCTGGCATTCCAGCGTGGGCGACGCCTTTACATGAACCCGCAAAAAATGCCGGCCCGTTGTATCTTGCATGCCCCGCAAAGACCAGGACACCATGGTATCGAGCTGCTGGGGTAAATCTTCTGTCAGGCGTTCGAACCGGGCAATTGGCGCCTGGCCGTGAACTTCCTGGCCCAAACGCGTAAGTTCGTACGTATCGACGTATTGTGTTTCAACGCCCATGGTTTTCCGTGCCGATGTGTGCCATTCCCATGCATGGCGGCCGCAAAGCAGCTTTCGTGCACAAAGAAAACATTAGATAATAGCGCGTTCAGCCATTTCCAGTCAAACCAAACAGGTGCCAACCCGCTTATGCGTCTCATCCTAGCCTCAAGCTCGCCCTATCGCAAGGAAATGCTTGAACGCCTGTGCGTTCCGTTCACCACGGTCGCCCCCGACGTCGATGAAAGCCCCATGCAGGGCGAAACGCCGGCGCAATTGGCCCTGCGCCTGTCCATGGCCAAAGCCCAAGCCGTCGTCCAGACCCATCCCGGAGCAATCGTCATCGGTTCGGACCAGGTCGCCACCGTGGATGGCGCCCCCATAGGCAAGCCGGGCTCCTTCGAGCGCGCCAAAGAGCAGCTTGTGCGGCTCAGCGGGCGGACGGTAGAATTTCACAGCGCCTTGTGCGTCAGCGACGGCCGCCGCTACCAGACCGACGATATCGTTACGTTTTGCCGGTTCCGCTCACTGACGGATGAGGAAATCACCCGCTATCTGCAACGCGAACAACCCTACGATACAGCAGGCAGCGCCAAGGCCGAAGGCCTGGGGATCGCCCTGATGGACAGCATGCGCTGCGACGACCCCACCGCCATTATCGGCCTGCCGCTCATCGCCCTTTCCCGCATGCTGCGCTCATTCGGCATCAACCCCCTGGCGCAGCCATAGCCGGCGCGCATCGATACACACCCGGGCGGCATAGCACCCTACGGCGCCCCGCAAGGAAAAAACCTGGAGAATTTGTGAAACCAGCAGGAACATTGCATTTGATACCCGTGGGCATGGGCCCGGGCGCCCCGGCCGCATGGCTGCCGCAGACCGTCCAGGAACTGGCCGGGCGCCTGACCACGTATATCGCCGAGAATGCCAAGACGGCCAGGGCCTTCCTGAAGCTGGTGGGTACTGTGGGGCCGCTACAGGACATAACCATTCACACATTGGACAGCAAGGTGGACGCCCAGCAAATGAAGGCATGGCTCAAGCCCCTGCTGGAAGGCGGCGAGATCGGCCTGGTTTCCGAAGCGGGCTGTCCGGCCGTGGCCGATCCCGGCGCACGAGTCGTGGCTCAGGCCCACGCCATGGGCATACGCGTCGCGCCCTGGGTGGGTCCTTCATCCATCCTGCTCAGCCTGATGGCCAGCGGCCTGGATGGTCAACGCTTTGCGTTCCATGGCTATGCGCCTGTGGATCCGTCCGAGCGCGCCAAGCAATTGAAGGCCTGGGAAAGCGCTTCACGCAAGCAGGAACAGACCCAAATCCTCATCGAGACCCCCTACCGCAACGACGCCATGTTCGAGACACTGAAGCAGGCCCTTAACGACACCACCCGGCTTTGCGTGGCCCGTTCGCTGACGACCGGCGACGAATGGATACGCACGCGCAGCATCGCTCAATGGAAGACGGCAGCGCCGCCCGACCTGGCACGCAAACCCACCATATTCCTGTTCATGGCGGGACGCTAGTGGTCGGCCGCTTTTTCGCCTGCCTGCTGCTGGCTACCCTGGCCGCCTGCTCGTCCACCCGGCAAGGCGGCCTGGATATCGACCGCAGCATACAGGCACAAAGTCAGAACAGCCGGGTGGATTTCATTGTGCTGCACTACACCTCGGCCAGTAACGATGCTTCATTGAGGATCCTGTCCGAGCGCAATGTCAGCAGCCATTACCTGATCACCAACGAGCCACGGCCCCGGGTTTATCAATTGGTCAATGAAAGCCGTCGCGCCTGGCACGCAGGGGTCAGCCAGTGGTATGGGCGCAGCGACCTGAACAGCGGCTCCATCGGCATCGAGATTGTCAATCAGGGCAGACAGGGCGATGAATGGGATCCATACAACCCTGCGCAGATAAGAACTCTGGCCTTGTTGCTGAAAGACATCGTCGCCCGTCACCAGATCAAGGCGCTCAATATCGTTGGCCACAGCGACATCGCGCCGCAACGCAAGCTAGACCCCGGTCCGCTCTTCCCATGGCGGGAACTGGCCCGGCAGGGCCTGGGACGCTGGTATGACGAAAACCTGATGCGTGTTTATCGTGAGGAGTTCCTGCGGCAAGGCATGCCGGACATCGCCTGGGTGCAGAAAGAATTACGTCGCACGGGCTACGACGCCCCATTTGGCGGCACACTGGACAAGGCTACCCGCAACGTGATTGCCGCATTCCAGATGCACTATCGTCCTGCGCTCTTTGATGGCAACCCGGACGCCGAAACGCTGGCCATATTGAAAGCACTGCCCTGATGGCATAAAGGTCGCCGACCGGGGCGGCCTGCATCAGCATTTGCGGACGCCGGCTTCATCCCGATGCAGCGCCCGACGGGCCAAAGACCTCAGGCACGGCTTCGCCTGACATAGAAGAACACACGGACCAGAAGCAGCGCCGCCAGCATTGCGCCATAGACATAGGGCTCGAAGAAATCGTTCTTGCCGGCCCGAACCAGCCAGAAATGCCACACCGACAGGACCGCGATTGCATAGACGCTGCGGTGCAGTTGCTGCCAGTGACGGCCCATGCGATGAATCCAGCCGCGCGTCGACGTAACGGCCAGCGCCAGCATGGGCAGAAAGGCAACCATGCCCACCGTGATGAAGGTGCGCTGCACAACGTCGCTCCACATTGAAGACAGCGACCAGCCCCTTTCCCAAAAAGCCCAGCCCAACAGGTGCAGGCAAGTATAGAAAAATGCGAACAGCCCCAGCATTCGGCGCACACGGACCAGCGCGGGTTGGTTGATGATTCGGCGCAACGGGGTGACCGACAGAGTAAGCCCCAGCGCCACCAGCGCCCAGATGCCGGACGATCGGATCAGAAACTCGGGTGGATTCGCCCCCAGGCCGTCGTTGAACCCCAGCCATGTCCATCGGGCGAACGGGTACAGACACAACATGAAGACCAGCGGCTTGAATTTGCCGACCTGCCGCGCCGTCCAGTTGGGCTTGGACACTAATAATTTTTCCGAAGATCCATGCCGGCATACATGGCGGCGACCTGTTCCCCGTAGCCATTGAAGGCAAGGGTATCCACGCGCGGTGCGAAGAACCCGTCGCCGATGCGGCGTTCGGTTGCCTGGCTCCAGCGGGGATGCGGCACATCGGGGTTGACGTTGGCATAGAAGCCGTATTCGTTGGGTGCGATCTTTACCCAACTGGTTACGGGCATTTTTTCCACCAGCCGGATCTTGACGATGGATTTTCCCGATTTGAAGCCGTATTTCCACGGAATGGCCACCCGCATGGGTGCGCCGTTCTGATTGGGCAGCATTTTCCCGTACACGCCGAAGACCAGCATGGTCAAGGGATGCATGGCCTCGTCGATGCGAAGGCCCTCGGTGTAGGGCCAGTCTATGATGCGATCGTTCAACCCAGGCATATTGCCCGGCTGCACCGCCGTGATGAATTCCACGTACTTGGCCTTGCTGGTGGGCTCCACCTTCCGCAGCAACGTCGATAGGGAATAGCCGTTCCAGGGGATGACCATGGACCAGGCTTCGACGCAGCGCAAGCGGTAGACGCGTTCTTCGATGGCGGCCAGCTTGAGCAGATCGTCGATGTCGAAGGTGCGAGGTTTGGCGACTTCGCCCTCGATGGTAATGGTCCAGGGGCGGGTCTGCAGCTTGTCGGCGTATTCGTAAGGGTCGGTCTTGCCCGTGCCGAACTCGTAGAAATTATTGTAGGAACTGACGTCTTTTTCAGACGTTTGCTTATTGCTGAGCCAGTATTCGGGATTCGGCGTGGCGGGAAGCTTCTGCTCCGCCCCAGCCGCGCGGGCCGAGTCCATGCCAAGCAATCCACCACTGCCCAGTGCCAGGGCGCCCAGGCCGGCCTGTTGCAGCCAGTGGCGCCGGGATAGCCAGACAGATTCGGGGGTGATTTCGGAAGCAGCGATCGGCGGTATTGCGTTCTTGGGCATGGCGGTTCGTTTCTGGAAGCGTGTCTGGATATGACGCAGCCAGGCGTCAAAAAGTTCCGGCTGAATCTTTATACTTCTTTTTCCCCCGAAACAACGGGCCTGGCGGCAACCCCCGACCTTCGATCCCGCCTTCTGGCTGGTCTGTGACCTATACGCGATCCAGCACCCAGCTTCGCATCTCGTCCACGCTGGACACCATGACGGTGGGCTCGGCCTGAAGCAAGGTTGCCATATCGTGTGCGCCGTAGGTGACGGCCATGCTGTCGACGCCCGCAGCGGTAGCCATTTGTATATCGTGCGAGGTGTCTCCCACCATCAGCACCTGATCAGGTTGCAGGCTGAGTTCGTCCATGATTTCAAGCAACATGGCGGGATGGGGCTTGCTGAAGGACTCGTCGGCGCAACGCGTGACTTGAAAATGCCCGTGCAATTGCTTCGCGGCGAGCACCCTGTCCAGGCCAACCCGGCTTTTGCCGGTGGCCACGCCCAAGGCGACTTGACGCGATTCAAGGGTGGCGAACAGGTCGGTGATGCCCTCGAACAGCTTGATGTCCGGGTCACGGCTAAGGAAGCGAACGCGATAGCAATCGATGAAATCGGGCATCTGCTCGGCCGTCAGCGTAGGCACGCAGCGATACAGTGCGCTTTCCAGAGACAGGCCTATGACCCAGGCCGCTTCCCGTGCCGGCGGCACGGGCAGGCCGAGATCGGCGCAGGCGCCCTGTATGGCTTCCACAATGGAATGCGTCGAATCCATGACAGTGCCGTCCCAATCGAAGACCACGGCCGAGTAGCGTTTCACGAATTTTGCTCCAGATAATCAATAATATTCAGGCAGGCGGGGGGAAGCTCCGCCGTCAGGACCAGTAATTCCCCGGTCAGGGGATGGGGTATTTCCAGGCGGCAGGCATGCAGGAACATGCGATTGAAGCCCAGGCGGGCAAAATGCGCCCGGACTTCATCCGGACCGTATTTTTCGTCGCCCACAATGGGGTAGCCGGCCGACGCCAGATGCACACGTATCTGATGTGTACGGCCGGTGCGCAGCTCGGCACCCAGCAAGCTGTAGCGCCCATAGCGCTGTTGCAGGGTAATGATGGTGTGGGCCGCCTTGCCGGTTGCATCGACCTTTACGCGCCGCTCGCCCGACGCGGTCAGCCATTTCAGCAAAGGCTGGCGCAAATGCTGCTTGTCGTTGACCCAATCGCCCACTACCAGTGCCTGATAATGTTTGCGCCCCGCGCCTTCGCGCATCATGTCGTGCAGGCCCAGCAAGGCCTTGCGCTTCTTGGCAATAATAAGCAGCCCCGACGTTTCGCGGTCCAGGCGATGTGCCAATTCCAGAAAGGGTGCGTCCGGATGGGCGGCGCGCAATTGCTCGATGACGCCGAAAGACACTCCGCTGCCACCGTGAACGGCCAAACCGGCGGGCTTGTTCACAACGACCAATGCATCGTCCTCGAAGACGATGGGGAATACGGCGGGCGGCGCCTTGCGGGTTTCGTCGGGCCGCGGCAAGCGCAAGGGCGGAACCCTTAATGTGTCGCCCTGCTCAAGACGGTAGTCGGCGGCGATGCGCCCTTTATTGACTCGCACTTCGCCATTGCGTATGGCCTTGTACAGATGGCTTTTGGGCACGCCTTTGCACAGGCGAAGCAGGAAATTGTCGATGCGCTGGCCCGCTTGCTCGGCGCCGATTTCAACAAAACGAACACTGGGAGCAGGGGGCTGGTCAATAACTGTTTTGCGCATAGGGAAAAGCGGCATATAATCGCGTCAGCCTATAGAAGCTGAAAAACCGCCGAACGTAGAGATGCAAGGGTGCGTCTCCGTTGGACGAATAAAGGCCATATTGTACTGCCTGGGTTTCAGCTTCTGGGTCATTAGGTCGCCGGGGCAAGCCCGATCTGGAAAATAGTGGTGTGGCGAATAGCCCGCTATCTACATATCGACTGCCAACCGCGTGCGACGCTGAATCTTTTGCAAGTTTGTCTTCGATTAATGCACCAGCCGCTAACTCAATAATGCGTCTGCCGTTCCCAGCAATTTTTTGTCAACCACTATAGTGAACCTGACCTCCCTGCTGACTGAACTGCGTTCCTACAGGTTCGCCGTGCCTTCCCGACACAAGGTGGGCACTGCCTGACGCCGTCAGCCACGCCCCCCATGCAGATTTAGCGCCTCACACCGAATGACCCGCGGTCGTGCGCCGATAAACGGTGCGCCATGACTACGGAGAAACACCTCATGAAACGGATGTTGTTCAATGCAACGCATCAAGAAGAACTACGCGTTGCCATTGTCGACGGTCAAAAACTCATTGACCTCGACATTGAAACTGCCGGCCGCGAACAGCGCAAAGGCAATATCTACAAAGGCGTAATCACCCGCATCGAACCAGGCCTGGAAGCATGCTTCGTCAGCTATGGCGAAGACCGCCACGGCTTCCTGCCTTTCAAGGAAGTCGCCCGGACCTACTTCAAGGAAGGCGTTGATGTGCGCACTGCGCGCATCCAGGACGCATTAGTCGAAGGTCAGGAACTGATCATCCAGGTCGAGAAGGAAGAGCGCGGCAACAAGGGCGCGGCCCTTACCACCTTCATCTCGCTCGCCGGCCGCTACCTGGTGCTGATGCCCAACAATCCCAGAGGCGGTGGCGTTTCGCGCCGGGTCGAAGGCGAAGACCGCCAGGAACTGCGCGAAACCATGGACCAGCTGGATGTCCCGGCAGGCATGAGCATCATCGCACGCACGGCCGGCATCGGCCGCAGCGTAGAAGAACTGCAATGGGACCTGTCCTACCTTCTGCAGCTCTGGACTGCCATCGATGGCGCCGCACGCGAGAACGCGGCGCCCATCCTGATCTACCTGGAATCCAGCCTGGTCATACGCGCCATACGCGACTACTACTCCCCGGAAATCGGTGAAATCCTCATCGATACCGACGACATCTACGAGCAGGCCACCGCTTTCATGAGCGTGGTCATGCCCGACAGTGTCCAGCGCGTAAAGATGTACCGCGACGACATTCCTCTGTTTTCACGCTTCCAGATCGAACACCAGATCGAAACGGCCTACTCGCGCACCGTGCAACTGCCCTCGGGCGGCTCGGTCGTCATCGACCATACCGAAGCGCTGGTCGCAATCGATGTGAACTCCGCGCGCTCGACGCGCGGTTCCGACATCGAAGAAACCGCCATGCGCACCAATCTGGAAGCCGCCGACGAAGTGGCCCGCCAGTTGCGCTTGCGCGACCTGGGTGGCCTGATCGTCATCGACTTCATCGATATGGAAGAAGGCAAGAATCAGCGCGCGGTGGAACAACGCCTGCGCGATGCCCTGCATTTCGACCGCGCCCGTGTACAAATGGGCAAGATCTCACGCTTCGGCCTTATGGAGCTGTCGCGCCAGCGCCTGCGCCCTGCCCTGAACGAAGGCTCGCACATTACCTGCCCGCGCTGCAATGGCACAGGCGTGGTGCGCGATGCCGAATCCAGCGCGCTGCATGTCCTGCGTCTGCTGCAGGAAGAAGCCATGAAAGAAGGCACCGCCTCGCTGCACGCTCAAGTGCCGGTCGATGTGGCCACCTTCCTGCTCAATGAAAAGCGCGCCGACATCACCAAGATCGAATCGCGCCTGAAGGTCAACCTGATCCTTATCCCCAACAAGAATCTGGAAACGCCGCATCACCATATCGAGCGCCTGCGCCACGACGATCCGCGCCTGGAAGAAATCAAGACCAGCTTCGAACTCGTCACCCAGCCCGAGGCGCCGGTAACCTGGTCGCCCAACAAGGCGCAGGAAGCCAAGACGCGTCCGGAAGCCCTGGTCAAAGGCATCACGCCCTCGCAGCCGGCCCCGATGTCGGCGCCGGCGCCTGCCGCGCGCAGCGCCAAGGCCAAGGAAAGCACCGGACTGTTCAAGAAGCTGATCAATTGGCTGACCGGCGCAGGCACGGCCGCGAAAACCGCCGAGCCCGCCGCGGAAACCGCCGGCAAGTCCTCGCAAGGCCACCGCGGCAAGAGTGGCGGACGCCACAATGACCGCAGGGAACGCGGGCACGGCGACCGCAATCGCCATCGCCGCGGCGACCGGCGCCATGAATCGGCTGAAGGCCGCTCCGAAGACGCCCAGTCCTTGGCAGCACCCAAGCCGCGCCGCCAGGCGGCCGCTCAGGATGCCGGCGCTCAAACCGGCAGCCCTTCGCGCTCGACGGCTGTAACAGCGGTTAGCGGCTCGGCCCAAACCGCCGAGAACGGCGAAAGCGGCAGCAACGGCCGCGGCGGCCGCAATCGCCGCGGACGCGGACGCAACCGCCGCGATGAAACCCAGGCCGAGAACGTCGAGCTGGACAGCAACACCGTACAGGCGGCAACCGCCGTCGCCGCTGCTGAAACCGCGCAAGCGCTTGCCGAGCAAGTCTTGCCCGAGAACGCTGTGGCCGATACCGAACTGACCAGCGAAACCACGGCGGAAGGCGATCAACTCGATCCCGAACGCAAGCGCCGCCGCCGTCGCAGCCGTCGCGGCCGTCGCAGCTCTGAAGGCGGTAGCGATAGCGCCAACGCTTCGGCCGGCGACAACGACAGCGACGACAACGAAGAAGGCCAGGCTTTCGTATCGCACGAAACGCCCGCTTTCAATCCGCAAGTCCTGCCCGCCATCGCCACGGTCCAGGGCGACCTGGAAGCCGCCGCTCCCGCTACTCAGGCTCCGGAGCAGGTGTCCGCAGCTTCAACGCCCTCGGTGCAGCTTGCCGATGCGCAGGTCGCGCCGCAGGAAAGCAGCGAACCCGTTCAGGCGCCCGCAAGCGCTGATCAGGAAGCTGCCGCCCTTGCACCCGCAACGCCCGTCCAGCAAGAGCCGGCCCTGGTGGAAGAAGTCGCCGCCGTCCCGGAGCAAACTGCAGCCGAACAGCCCGCCATTCAAACACCCGCCGTCCCGACAGCACCTGTCGTGCAGCCTTCGCAACCGGCGGAAACCGCGCCGGCAGGCGATGATGCGGCCCTGCTGGCCAATGGCGCCGCTCAGGGCGACTCTGGCGCCAGCACCCCGGCAGCGCCCTTGCGGGACATGCTGGCCTCTGCCGGCATGGAACTGATCGAAACCCGGCATGCCGCTCCTGAAGCCAGCACTGCTCCGGTGCGTCTTGGACGCGCCCGCAAGCCTGCGACAACAGCAGCCAGCGAGCCGCTGCAACAGGTGGAAACCCAGTAGCACGCCATAGAGTCCTGCTACGCAAACCGTAGCATCGGCCCTTGAAGGCCTTGCCGCATAGCGCGGCAAGGCCTTTTTCTTTGTCTGCGCGGACCAGGGCCGTGCCTGTATCGCTATAGGCCATTTCCGCTATTAGTGCAGCAACTGCAAGCCCGCCAGTGTTACCAAGCCTCGTACAAGCCGATCTTGTGAACGTATCCATGCATTACTAGACTTGACCGAGGACCAACGGAAAATCTCAGTTGCTGTTGGAAATCCCAGAAATGGTATATTAAGCATGTCCTCATCATCAGAAAGGCCGCTTATCTGGCTCGGCAGCAGCAAGAAAAACCTCTTGGCCATGCCAATTTCCGTGCGCAAATTTTTCGGCCACGCGCTTGATACGGCACAGCGCGGCGAGCAGCATCCGTCGGCAAAGGTATTGAAAGGATTTGGAAGTGCCAGCTTGCTGGAAGTCGTGGAAGATGAAGCGGGCAGCTCCTATAGAGCGGTCTATACCGTACGCTTTACCGAGGCGATATTTGTTTTACATGCCTTTCAAAAGAAAAGCAGACGCGGCATTGAAACACCGAAAACAGAGATGGCAATCATACGGCAGCGCTTGAAACTCGCTGCCACTGTTGCCCGGGATATCAAGCAATGAAGAAACGCATAATTGAAGGCATCGAAGTCCAGGCGGGTTCAGGCAATGTCTTCGCCGACCTGAACCTTCCTGATGCCGATAAACTGAAAATCAAGTCAGGACTAACCATTGAGATTATCAAGGCCATCCGCGAGCTCGGGCTTACACAAGCCGCCGCGGCGGACCGCATGGGCTTGACGCAGCCCAAAGTATCATGCTTGCTGCGCGGTGAATTTTCTAATTTTTCAGAACGGAAATTGATGGATTGCCTCAATCGCCTGGGCTATGACATTGAAATTCGTGTGTGCGAAACCTCGGAACCGATAGGGCATTTGATGTTGACCCACGCTTAAACTGGACGCCCGCATGAAGGGCCAATGTACGTGCCTGCGATCATTTATATTGTATCTAAACAATTAAAACGTTATATTTATTTACATATATATGTAGGATAGCCTTACTCGGGGGAGACACAAATAGCTATCAAGCAAATCTGCATCGGTGCCCTGCTGCCTGCGTTATTCCATAGCGGCGGAGCGCTGGCAGCGGCATGCGGTCCCACGCCCGACCCCTACACTAAAACCGGCACTGAAACCTGCAGCATCGAGCCCGGCAGCAGTTTTACCGCGGTCACCGTCGAGAACGGCGGCCTGTTGCTATCACATGGCTCGGCTACCAGCGGCATTCTTAGTATTGCAGCCGATGTAGGCGCTAGCGGGACAATGACGATAAGCGGGCCGGGCACAAAATGGAGCGCGGACGCCGTAGTGCTTGGCGACCATTTTCCTATCTCGGGCAATCCTACCGGAATCAATTCCCTGGTTATCGAGAAGGGCGGCGCCATGGAAGCCCGCATCTTGGTAGCCGGAGGACAGACCGGCAGCAACCATGTGCTGGTAACAGGGCAAAATTCCGTATTGACGCTCCAGGAATCCGGCACCGCCATCTCCATAGGAAGCGCTGCCGCCGGCAGCCTGACTATTTCCGATAACGCCCGGGTCGTCTCGGCTGGCCAGATGGAAATAGGTGAATTTGGCGCATTGAACATAGGCGCCGCGCCGGGTTCGGCGCCTGCCGCCCCGGGAACACTGTCCGCAACAGGCATATCATTTACCGGGGCCGCGCCTACCGGCAGCATCAATTTCAATCACACCAGCAGCAATTATGTGTTCGACGCCAATATTGCGACTATTGATGGTGTTGGCGCAATCAATCAATGGGCGGGCGGCACCGTCCTTACCGGCTTGCATGCCATCGATGGTCCTACCAACATTCGCGGCGGGCGCCTGAGCGTGGACGGTTTTCTTCTTTCGAACTCACCCACTTCCGTTTACGGCGGATACTTGATCGTCAATGGCATCCTCGATTCCGATCCGCTCACTGTCTACAACGGCGGCACTCTAGGAGGGATAGGCGAGGTACCGCCGTCTCTGATCAAATCCGGCGGCACCCTGGCCCCCGGCAATCCCATGGGTGTCCTGACCGTATGCTGCAAACTCGAGTTCGAGCCCGGTTCATTCTTCAAGGTCGACATCGACCCAGCCAGCGGCGCGTCCGACTCCGCATATGTGGTCGGTGATGCATACCTGGGCGGAACGGTCATCCCTGTTCTTCCGGGCACCGTCCTTCCTTCCACCCTTCAGCGCTACACCATCCTGCAGGCGGACGACAGCATCAACGGCCGCTTCGATGGAGTGGACTTTCCCTACACATTCCTGGATGCCTCGCTGGAATATGACTACACGGACAAACTGGTTTTCCTGGACATCCAACGCAACAGTCTGCGCTTTGCCGATGCCGCCTTCACCGGCAACCAGCGCAATGTGGCCAATGCCCTGGAAAGCATGCCCAGCGGGAATCCCGCCTACCAGGCGGCCCTGCTTCAGCGCAAGGGCCAGGCACCCGAATTCTTCAATGCGCTCTCGGGCGAGATCCACGCCAGCACCCCGGCCATGTTGTTCAACACCAGCCAACACATCAGCAAACTGCCTTTCGCTTATCTGCGCAACAACCTGAATGCCGGCATGATGCCGGGCGCGCCGACGGCTTCGGCCGGAACGGGTATCCCCCGGGCCGCCATGCCGCAATCGGCCGCCCTGCCCTTATGGGCCGATGTGGTGACTAGTCGGCAGCGCCTTGGCGGCAACGACAACGCCGCGGCCTCCACCGCGACCAGCCATGGCTTGTTCCTTGGCGGCGATACATCCATCGGCGCCGGCTGGCGCCTGGGCGCCGCCCTGGGCTATATGCATAGCCGCAACAAGGTGGAAGATCGCAGCTCCAGCGCCAAGGTGGACAGCGCCAGCGTGGCGCTTTACGCGGGCCGAAGCCTGGCTGTCGATCACGGAAAAATAAATCTGCTGCTCGGCGCCGCCTATACCCGGCATGGTGTGAGCAGCATCCGGGTACTTGCGCTGGAAAGCGGACAACAGACGCTGAAGGCTGATTATGCGGCGACCGCCGCGCAGCTCTTCGCGGAACTGGGCTACGCCACACCCCTGGGGCGCGGCACCATAGAACCCTTCCTCAACCTGGCGGGTTCGCAACTGCGCATGCCGGCGTTTTCCGAATCGGGCGGCTGGGCCGCCTTGCACAGCGACAGGTCGCGCAACACCATTGCCAGCACCACACTAGGGGTTCGCGGGAATATACCTTTCGAATTGGGGAGTGCCACGGCAAGCGTGGATGCGAGCCTTGCATGGCGCCACGCATATGGAGATGTCACTCCGCAAGCGACCATGGCCTTCAGTGAAGACAACCGCTTTACCGTGAACGGCACGCCCATTGCACGCGATGCGGCCTTGCTGGGATTGGGCCTGAGCTTGCAAGTGGGCCGCCGCGCCCTGCTGTCCCTGTCTTATGCAGGGGAATTCGGACGCGGCGCCACGGAGCATGGCGGCAAGCTCAGCATGAACTGGGCGTTCTGATCAGGCCTTGGCGGCCACCACGTCCGCCGGCTGGCGGGTCAGCAAGGCCAGCAGATGGGCCAGCTCGTTGCGCATCTCGCGGCGGTCCACCACCATGTCGATGGCCCCTTTCTCGAGCAGGAACTCCGAACGCTGGAAGCCTTCGGGAAGCTTTTCCCTGACGGTCTGCTCGATGACTCGCGGCCCGGCAAAGCCGATCAGGGCCTTGGGTTCCGCGATGACGACGTCGCCCATGAAAGCAAAGCTGGCGGAAACCCCACCCATGGTCGGATCGGTAAGGATGCTGATGAATGGCAGTCCCGCCGCCGAAAGGCGGGTCAGCATGGCGTTGGTCTTGGCCATCTGCATCAGGGACAACAGGCTTTCCTGCATGCGCGCGCCGCCCGAGGCGGCAACGCAAATGAAGGGCGTCCGGTTCTTGATGGCTTCCTGCACACCGCGCGCGAAACGTTCACCGACCACGGACCCCATGGAGCCGCCCATGAATCCGAATTCGAAGCAGGCCAGCACCACGGGCACGGCCAATATGCTGCCGCTCATGACCACCATGGCTTCGCTTTCGCCGGTCTGCTTGACCGCCTCGGCGACACGCTCGGGGTATTTGCGGCTGTCCTTGAACTTCAGCGGATCCATCGGCCGAGTGTGCTGGCCGATCTCGACGCGCCCTTCGGGATCGAGCAGCGCATCGATGCGGGCCCGGGCGCCGATGCGCATGTGATGGCTGCATTTGGGGCAGACATTGAGCGTGGCTTTCAGATCTTCCTTATAGAGCACCGATTCGCAGGCCGGGCATTTAACCCAGATTCCTTCGGGCACGCGCCGCGAGCCGTCATTGCTGCGATTGATGCGCGGAGGCAGAATTTTTTCGAACCAGCTCATGTCTTATTCCTTGAATTCCCGTCTGGAGCCGGGATGTTGTTCTTTTGCCATGGGCCCGCCCGCAACGCGGCGGCGAGCCTGTTGATAAATGAATCAGCCCGCATCGGGCAAGGCCTGGCGAATGCCGCCCAGCCAGCTCGCGGCGGCTTCGATGGCAAAGGCATCCGCGCCCTGCCCGCTCAAGCCTTTGCGGCCGGCTTCGGCCACCGCCTCTTCCATGGTCTCGATCAGCTTGCTGCCGATGACCACCGCATCCGCGCAGGCAGCCAGGCGCTTGGCGCTGTCGGCATCCCGGATACCGAAGCCCACCCCCACGGGTATCGACACATGGCGCCGGATGCGGGCCAGGCGCTCGGCCACGTCGGCCGTATCGATATGGCCCGCGCCCGTGACGCCCTTGAGCGACACATAATAAACGTAGCCCCGCGCCACCTGTGCGACTTTCTTGATGCGTTCCTCGGTGGAGGTCGGAGCCAGAAGGAATATGGGATCGATCCGCGCCTGGCCCAACTGGGCGGCAAACTCCATGACTTCCTCGGGTGGATAGTCGACGACCAATACGCCATCGACGCCGGCCTGGCCCGCCCGCTCGACGAAAGCGGCCTGGCCCATGCGTTCGATGGGGTTGGCATAGCCCATAAGCACCACCGGCGTGGCTTGATCCCGCTGCCTGAACTCGGCGACCATCTCGAGCACCTGGGGCAAGCCCACACCGCGCTTTATGGCCCGCTCGGCGGCGCGCTGGATGACCGGGCCATCGGCCATGGGATCTGAAAACGGCACGCCCAGTTCGATCACGTCGGCGCCGGCCTGGACCAGCGCATGCATCAGCGCGGGAGTGGCGGCCCTGGAGGGATCGCCGGCGGTTATGTAGGGAACAAGCGCAGTGCGGCCGGTATTCTTGGTCTTGGCAAACGTGGCGACAAGCCGTGCGTTCGAAGCATTCATTGTGTATAACCCAGAGTCTTACAGGCTGATGCCGCTGAAATCGGCAACAGTGTGCATGTCTTTATCGCCACGGCCCGACAAATTCACCAGAATGATCTTGTCCTTGGGCAGCGTGGGCGCCAGCTTGACCGCGTGGGCGATGGCATGCGAGGACTCGAGCGCCGGCATGATGCCCTCGGTGCGGCAGCAGTCGTGGAAAGCCGCCAGGGCTTCCTGGTCGTTGATTACCGCATACTGCGCCCGGCCGGAGTCCTTCAGCCAGGCATGCTCCGGGCCCACGCCAGGGTAGTCCAGGCCTGCCGATATGGAATGCGTTTCCTGAACCTGGCCGTTGTCATCCTGCATGACGTAGGTGCGGTTGCCATGCAAGACGCCAACCGCGCCGGCATTCAGCGATGCGGCATGCCGGCCCGTTTCCAGGCCTTCGCCGGCGGCTTCGACACCGATCAATTGCACGCTTTCGTCGCCGATGTACGGATGGAAAATACCCATGGCGTTCGAACCACCGCCCACGGACGCCACAATATAGTCGGGCTGCCGGCCCGCGTCGGCGGGCATCTGCTCCAGGCATTCCTTGCCGATGACTGTCTGGAAATCGCGCACCATCATTGGGTAGGGATGCGGTCCCGCGACCGTGCCTATGATGTAGAAGGTGTTTTCCACATTGGTGACCCAATCGCGCATGGCTTCGTTCAGCGCATCCTTGAGCGTGCGTGAGCCGGATTCGACCGGCACTACCGTCGCGCCCAGCAATTTCATGCGATAGACGTTGGAGGCTTGGCGGCGGACATCTTCGCTGCCCATGTAGACCACGCATTCAAGGCCGTAGCGGGCGGCAACCGTTGCCGTGGCCACGCCGTGCTGCCCCGCCCCGGTCTCGGCGATGATGCGCGGCTTGCCCATGCGCCTGGCCAGCAGTATCTGGCCTATGCAGTTATTGACCTTGTGCGCGCCGGTATGGTTAAGGTCTTCGCGCTTGAACCAGATTTGCGCTCCCCCCAGCTTCTCGGACCAGCGCCGGGCATGGTAGACCGGACTGGGCCGTCCCACGAAATGCTTCAGCTCGTAGGCATACTCGGCAAGGAAGTCGGCGTCCACGCGATATTTATCGTAAGCGGCCCGCAACTCGTCCAGCGCATGCACCAGTGTTTCGGCGACAAACGAACCGCCATACTGGCCGAAATGCCCATCAAGATCGGGCAAGGTATAGGATTTCAAGGCATTACTCTCTGGTTAGGCAAGGTCGTTGCCGCAGCCCTTACAGGGGGGCCGATAAACAGGTAATCCTGCATTTTAACAGTGCGGCGTGGACGCGCCAGCGGCGAGCTTAATGCCGGCTGGCGTTCACGCCGGCCAGCTCGTTCAGGGCGGCCAGCGCGCGGCCGATCTGCTCGCCGCTCTTCACCTCTATCGTGAAGACCATATGAGCCAACGAGCGGCGGCTATGTGTATTGATGCTGATTACATTAAGCCGCAGCTTGGCGAAGACTTCCGATAGATCCCGCAACAGGTTGGCGCGCTCTTGAGCGTGGATGCTGATGTCGATGGGGTATAGCGCATCGCCCGTATCGCCCCAATCCACATCGATGAGCCGCTCGGGGTGGCGGGCGGCCAAGGCGGCATACGATGGGCAATCGTGCCGATGAATCGACACCCCGCGACCGCGCGTGACGAAACCCACGATATCGTCGGGCGGCGCCGGCCGGCAGCAGCGCGCCAACTGGGTCATCAAGGAATCGACTCCGACCACCAGCACCCCGCTTTTGCCGGTCTTGGCCACGCTGCCCACGCCGCTGGCATATACCCTGGCCTCGGGCGCCGCACCGGACTGGTCAGGCGCCTCGGCGGCCCGGCCCTTGCCCGCGCCCAAAAGATAATCGATCTGGCGCAGGCTGAATTCTTCCTTGGCCACCGCCACGTAAAGATCGTCCGCGCGGGCAAAATCCAGCTGTTGCGCCATTTGCTCCAGGTTGACGGCGGTCTTGCCCAGGCGCTGCAATTCTTTCTCGACCATGGCCTGGCCCTGAGAGATTCTTTGCTGCAGCTCGATGGCATTGAACCAGGCGCGCACTTTGGCGCGCGAACGCGGACTGGCCAGAAAGCCGAGTTGCGGATTGAGCCAGTCGCGCGACGGCCCGCCGGATTTCGCGGCAATGATCTCGACCGTCTGCCCCGTGGCCAGCCGCGTCAGCAGCGGCACCATCTGCCCATCGACACGCGCCCCGCGGCAGCGGTGGCCCAGGTCGGTGTGCAAGTAATAAGCGAAATCCACGGGCGTGGCGCCGGCCGGCAGCTCGATGACCCGGGCTTGCGGCGTCATGACGTAGATGCGTTCGCCGGTATCGGCGCCCGGCGCAGTGGATTGGCCCTGGCCGCCATACGCGTCTTCTCCGCGTTGAGCGGCCTTATCTTCCTTATCGTCGTTATCGGCGGCTGTCCCCGTGTCTTTGTCCCAGGCCAGCAACTGGCGCATCCAGGCTATTTTCTGGTCATAGCTGCCGGCCGCGGCGACCTGCCCGCCCCTGGGGCCGGCTTCCTTGTAGCGCCAATGCGCCGCCATGCCGTATTCGGCAAACTCGTGCATATCCTGGGTACGTATCTGTATTTCGAAGGTACGGCCCTGGCCGTCGGCCACCACGGTGTGCAAAGACCGGTAGCCATTGGGCTTGGGGCGCGAAATATAGTCGTCGAACTCGTCGGAAACCGGGGTCCACAGGGAATGCGCCAGGGCCAGCGCGGCATAGCAGGCACGCTCGTCATCGACGATCACCCGCAAGGCGCGCAAGTCGAACAACTGGCTGAAGTCCAGGTTCTTGATGCGCATCTTGTTCCAGATACTGTAAATATGCTTGGGCCGCCCGGTGACCTCGGCGGGAATGCGGGCATCCTTCAATGCATCCTGCAATTGCCCAACCATCGCCGTAATGAATGCTTCGCGTTCGACCCGTTTTTCTTCCAGCCGTCGGGCTATGGCCTTGTAGGTATCCGGCTCCAGGAAGCGGAACGCCAGATCCTCCATTTCCCATTTGATCTGCCATATGCCCAGGCGATTGGCCAAGGGCGTGTACAGCTCCATGGTTTCGCGGGCAAAACTGACGGGGCAAGGCGTTTTGGAGCTGGCGTACCAGCGCAGCGACTGCAGGCGCGAAGCCAGCCTCATGACGACAATGCGCAAGTCGGCGGCCATGGCCAGCAGCATCTTGCGCTGCATTTCCTTCTGATCGGTGCCCGAAGCGGCGCTGTCGCTGGCTTGGCCGGCCAAATGGCCCAGACGCAACAAGGCCCGCGTACCCTGTACCAACGATACGACCTGGCTGCCGAAAGCCTTGCGCATCGGATCCTGCCGCAGGGCCGTGCCGCCCGATGAAGCATCGCCCGGCAAGACCGCCAGCAAAGCGCTGGCGCGGGTTTCGGCATCGGTGCCCAGCTCCGCCAATATGCAGGCCACGGCGGCGCTATGCCGATCCAGCGGCTCGCCCGTCGTTGCCTGCTGGCTCAGCAGCGGCTCGCGCACCCATTGCGCCGCCAGGACCAGCAAATCCAGCCCGGCCTGATCCAGGCCATCGGCCGCGCGGGCCAGCCAGGCCGCGTCGAACGGGGGAGCAAGGGTATCCGGTTGATCTATCGTAGGCGTGCTCATGGGGTGACGGCGGTAAAAATGGCGGGGGACTCCAGCGGTTCTATACTAACGTGTCCCGGACGCATTGACGCATAAAACCATGATCGGTTCACCAAGGAAAAAGGCATTGCTGGTGGTGTGGCATTCCCGTACCGGCGCAGCCAGGCAAATGGCCCAGGCGGCCGAGCGCGGAGCCCGCTCAGTGGTCCGCGAACTCCAGGCGGATGATCAGCTTGATATTGTAATGAAAGGCGCGGACGAAACCGATGCCGCCGACCTATTGGCCGCCGACGGCTATCTGTTCTGCGCACCCGAGAATCTTGCGGCGCTTAGCGGAGCCATGAAGGAGTTTTTCGACCGCAATTATTACGCCGTGCTGGATCGCCTGAACGGCCGCCCTTGCGGAGTGCTGATCGCCGCCGGTTCGGACGGCAGCGCCGCCGCCCGGCAAACAGAAAGAATCTGCACAGGCTGGCGGCTCAGCCCCATTGCACCCACGCTTATCGTCAACACCCGCGCGCAAACGCCGCAGGAGATTCTTGCGCCCAAAACCGTGCCCGAAGATCGGCTGGAAGCCTGTGCGACACTGGGCGGCACACTGGCCGCCCTGCTGCTCTGAAGACGCAATGCTCAAGGCTTAAGGCAGAGCGGCGGTCACCACGATTTCGATTTTGTAATCCGGATTGGCCAGCCTGGCTTCGATCGTGGCCCGGGGCGGCGCATTGCCTGGCGCGACCCAGGCATCCCAGGCCCTGTTCATGCCATCGAATTCCTTCATGTTGGCAACGAATATCTGGGCCATCAGGATGCGCGACTTGTCGGTGCCGGCCGTGGCCAGCAGGCGGTCTATGGTCGCCAGAACCTGAGCGGTCTGCCCCTGGATGTCCAGCTTGCCGTCTTCGGGCACTTGTCCGGCCAGATAGGCCACGCCGTTGAAAATGGCCATATCCGACAAACGCTTCTCTACGTTGACCCGTTCCACTTCACTCATTTAAACGCTCCAAAACAAGAAAAATAAAATCAAAATATTACCAACGCAGCCTGAAATTACCTATATCTTCATAGGGGAATGCATAGCCAGCAAGGGGAAGTTGCCCCGAAAGGGCTCATCAGCAAGTATCAGGCCGGGGGCAATTGGAACACTTGGCGCAAATAGGCCAGATAGGCCGGATCGTCGCACATGGTTTTTTCGGGCGCATCCGAGACCTTGGCCACCGGCTGCCCATTGCAACGAACCATTTTCATGACGATCTGCAAGGGCTCGTGCCCCAGGTCGTTGGTCAGATTGGTGCCTATGCCGAATGACACCTTGCAGCGCCCCGCGAAGCGCTTGGCCAGCTCGATGGCGCGAGGTATTGTCAGCGCATCCGAAAAGACCAGGGTTTTGGTGCGCGGGTCGCTGCGATTGGCCGCGTAGTGGGCCAGCAGGCGTTCGCCCCAGATGAAGGGATCGCCGGAATCGTGGCGCGCTCCGTCGAACAGCTTGCAGAAATACATGTCGAAATCGCGCAGGAAGGCGTCCATGCCGTAGACGTCGGACAAGGCGATACCCAGGTCGCCGCGATATTCCTTGGCCCAGACCTCCAGCGCGTACACCTGCGAATCGCGCAAGCGGGGGCCCAGAGCCTGGCAGGCCTGCAAATATTCATGGCCCATGGTGCCCAAAGGCGTGACGCCGTGCTTCATGGCCAGCTTGACGTTGCTGGTGCCCGCGAAATGCACGCCCATCTGAGCCTTCATGGTGACCAGCACCTCTTCGTGCCAGACCTTGGAGAAACGCCTGCGCGTACCGTATTCGGCGACCCGGAAATCCGCCAGATCGGGATCGTCGGTGACGAGCAGCATTTTTTTCTGCAGCCGCTTGCGGCCCTCTTCCCAGCCCGGCTCTTTGCACACATTGCGAAAATACACTTCGTTGACAATGGCCAGCACCGGTATCTCGAACAGGATGGTGTGCAGCCACGGCCCCTTGACTGTGATGTCGATCTCGCCCGGCACCGCTCCGTGCGACACCTTGATGCATTTTTCCGGCATGTGGAACAGGCCAAGGAAATCGACAAAATCGCTTTTGATGAAACGCAGGCTGCGCAAGTACTCCAGCTCTTCCTCGGTAAACCGCAGTTGGCACAGCTCGTGGATTTCCTGGCGGATTTCGTCCAGATAGGCGGACAAGTTGACGTTGGGCGTGCGGCACTTGTAGCGGTATTCAACCTGCGCTGCGGGAAAGTGGTGCAGCACCACCTGCATCATGCTGAACTTGTACAGATCGGTATCGAGTAACGAAGTGATTATCATCGCGGATCGGAAAGAGTTTCATCTACCATAGCACAGGCGCGCAGCGCCGAGCTCGGACCATCGACACGCCGGGCGCCGTAGCGGCACTATATACCGGGCAGCCGCCTTGCGGTGGCTCAAAAACCAGCTTCGCCGGCTGGTCAATCCGGGCTTGCCTTTATTTATTGGGTAAAATCGATGCCGTCTGATGTAGGAGCTTTGAAATGACTCATGTGGTCACCGAAAACTGTATTAAATGCAAATTCACCGATTGTGTCGATGTCTGCCCGGTGGATTGCTTCCGCGAAGGTGCCAACTTCCTGGTCATCGATCCGGATGAATGCATTGATTGCGCGGTTTGCGTGCCCGAATGTCCCGCCAACGCCATTTTCGCCGAAGAAGACGTTCCCCAGGATCAAATCCAGTTCATCGCCCTGAACGCCGAGCTTTCCCCCGAGTTCGGCATGATCAATCGCTCTAAAAAGCCGCTGCCCGATGCGGACGACTGGAACGGCCTGCCCGATAAGCTCCAGCATCTTGAGCGCTAAGGCGGCTCCCCGCCTTGTTGCAAAACCCCAACATCCCCAGGCCTGCGTCTTGTCCGGCCTCTTCCTGCGTCCCTCCAGGGACCGTGCCTTTCGCCAGCCTCGCAGAGGCCCGGAAAAACTGGTCAAGTCCATTGATTTGTGATTAGCTTATAGGCTTGAGCACATTTACTTACGAGTTTTGCGCTCCGCCAACAAGAACATCCTTTCCAAGGGGCTGGATACATGCTGTATGACCTGCACGAGCTTCAACGATCTTTCCTGACGCCCCTGGCGGCGTTCACGGATACGGGCTCGCAGCTTTTTTCACATCCCTACAGCCCCTTCGCCTATACACCCGTCTCGCGGCAGATCGCGGCCACCTACGAACTGGTGCATCGCCTGGGCAAGGATTACGAAAAGCCCCAGTGGGGCCTTGCGCACACCGATATCGACGGCAAGCAGGTCCGGATCCAGGAACAGATGGCGCTGAAGAAGCCCTTCTGCCAGCTCATTCATTTCCAGCGCCTGACCCAGGCGAAGCGGGACGACCCGCGCGTCTTGCTGGTTGCCCCGCTTTCGGGACACCACGCCACTTTGCTGCGCGATACCGTCCGCGCCCTGCTGCCCAATCACGAGGTCTACGTCACTGATTGGCTCGATGCCCGCATGGTGCCCGCCGAAGAAGGGCCTTTCCATCTGGACGATTACGTACGCTATGTGCAGGAATTCATCCGCTTTCTGGGCCCCGACGTCCATGTGATTTCCGTCTGCCAGCCCACCGTGCCGGTCCTGGCGGCCATTTCGCTCATGGCCGCCAATGGCGAGTCCTGTCTGCCGCGCAGCATGACGATGATGGGCGGCCCCATCGATACCCGCAAATCGCCCACGCAGGTCAATCGCCTGGCAACGACCAAGCCTTATTCCTGGTTTGAATCGAATCTGATTCATCGCGTGCCCGTGCGCTACCCGGGCGCGGGCAGGCCGGTTTACCCCGGCTTTCTGCAACACGCCGGGTTCATGGCCATGAACCCGGATCGCCACCTGCGCTCGCACTATGACTTCTACATGGATCTGCTCAAGGGCGATAACGACGACGCCGAAGCGCATCGGCGCTTCTACGACGAGTACAACGCTGTGCTGGACATGCCGGCGGAGTTCTATCTGGATACCATCAAGACGGTATTCCAGGAGCACCGCTTGCCGCGCGGCACATGGAAAATCGACGGCCAGATCGTCGATCCCTCGGCCATCCGCAATGTTGCCCTGCTGACCATCGAAGGCGAACTTGACGACATTTCGGGCCAAGGCCAGACCCAGGCGGCGCACGATCTGTGTTCCAGCATAGCCAAGAGCCGCAAGCAGCACTACATGGCGCCCAATTGCGGCCATTACGGCATATTTTCCGGCCGCCGCTGGCGCGAAACGATTTGTCCTAAAATAGCCCAGTTCATACGCCACGCCGCGTAAGGGCTCTGGCTCGTGACTTGAAATCAGGGGCTCTTGCGGCCCCTGATTTTCCATATGCATTCTTCCTCGCTCGTCGACCGCATCGATGCGGTCCTGCCTCAAACCCAATGCACTAAATGCGGCTATGACGGCTGCCGTCCCTACGCCCAGGCCATCGCCCAGGACGGTGAGGCCATCAACCGCTGCCCGCCCGGCGGCTCCGACGGCATACAGGCGCTGGCATCCCTGCTGAACTTGCCCGTGCTGTCCCTGGACGAGGAATGCGGCCGGCATGGGCCGCTGCTGGCCGCGGTCATCGATGAAGCCCATTGCATAGGCTGCACACTGTGCATACAGGCATGCCCCGTGGATGCCATCGTCGGCGCGAACAAGCTCATGCATACCGTCATTGCCGACCGCTGCACCGGCTGCGACCTGTGCGTGGCCCCCTGTCCGGTCGACTGCATAGCCATGGTTCCGGCACAGGCTTCCTGGACGCCCGAGCGCGCCGACGCGGCGCGCATCCATCACCGCCAGCGCCAGCGCCGGCTCGACCGCCTGCATAGCGAATCCTCGGCCCTGGCCGCCCGGACACTGGCCAACAAAGCGCCGGTGGCCGCCCAAGCGGGCAGCGACCCCGCCTCCCGCCAGCAAGCCATTGCCCAAGCCCTTGCCCGCGCGCGTGCGCGGCGCCAACAACAATGAATGCCGCAAAACGCACAGAGATATTCAGGCGGCTGCAGGCCGCCAATCCCAGCCCGACCACGGAGCTGGAATACGCCAGCACGTTTCAGCTGCTGATCGCCGTCATCCTCTCGGCGCAGGCCACCGATCGTTCGGTCAACCTGGCCACACGCAAGTTCTTCCCCGAGCACGGTACACCGGAAGGCTTGCTGGCCCTGGGCGAAGCGAGGCTTGCCGAATATATAAAGACCATAGGCCTGTACAAGACCAAGGCGCGCAATGTCATCATGACCTGCCAAATGCTGATCGACAGGCACCAGGGACAGGTACCCGATGATCGCGCGGCGCTGGAGGCCTTGCCGGGAGTGGGGCGCAAGACCGCCAATGTCGTGTTGAACACCGCATTCGGACATCCCACCATCGCCGTCGATACGCATATTTTCCGGGTGGCCAACCGCACGCGGATCGCGCCGGGAAACACCGTGCTTGAAGTGGAACGCAAACTCGAAAAAGTCATCCCGAAGACATTCATGCTGGACGCGCACCATTGGCTGATACTTCACGGCCGCTACATATGCGTGGCGCGCAAGCCCAAATGCCCGCGCTGCGGCATTGCGGACCTGTGCGAATACCCGGATAAAACGGTTTAGGGGTTTTCCAGACACCTATGTAAAACCCGCATAGTGTTTTAAGGGGCTTGCTCTCATACTTTTGTTCAATCTTGAACAATACTAAATCGACTATTGCTGGGTATGAGCGACTACATCCTGGAAACCAAACACCTCTTCAAAGAGTTCCGCGGCTTCGTGGCGGTCAGCGACGTGAATTTGCGGGTGCGGCGCGGCAGCATCCATGCCCTGATCGGACCGAACGGGGCGGGCAAGACCACGTGCTTTAACCTGCTGACCAAGTTCCTGACCCCGACCTCGGGCCAGATCTATTTTGCCGGCCACGAAATCACCCACGAGAAGCCGGCGCAGATCGCGCGGCGCGGCATCATCCGCTCGTTCCAGATTTCGGCGGTGTTCCCGCAACTGACGGTGCTCGAGAACGTGCGCATCGGACTGCAGCGGGCCACCGGCCAGTCCTATCACTTCTGGCGCAGCGACAAGGCGCTGTCGCACCTGGACCAGGCGGCCTACGCGCTGCTCGAACAGGTGGACCTGGCCGAGTTCGCAAGCGAGCTGACGGTGAACCTGCCCTACGGGCGCAAGCGGGCGCTTGAAATCGCCACCACGCTGGCCATGGAGCCCGAGCTCATGCTGCTCGATGAGCCCACGCAAGGCATGGGCCACGAGGACGTCAGCCGGGTCACGGCGCTGATCAAGAAAGTCAGCGTGGGGCGCACCATCCTGATGGTCGAGCACAACATGAACGTGGTCTCGCAGATCGCCGACACCATCACGGTGCTGGCCCGCGGCGCGGTCCTGGCCGAGGGCGATTACCAAGAAGTTTCACGCAACGCCGATGTGATGCAAGCCTACATGGGCACGACCAGTGGCGAACTCGAAGGAGCCCACGCATGAGCGCGACCGCATTGGAACTGAGCAACGTGCACGCCTGGTACGGCGAATCGCACGTGCTGCATGGGGTGAACCTGAATGTGGCCAAGGGCGAAGTGGTCACGCTGCTCGGGCGCAACGGCTCGGGGCGCACGACCACGCTGCGCGCGATCCTGGGGCTGACCGGCACGCGCAAGGGCTCGATCCGCATCCAGGGCACCGAATCGATCGGGCTGCCCACCTACCGGATCGCGCACCTGGGCATCGGGTACTGTCCCGAAGAGCGCGGCATCTTTGCCGGGCTGTCCTGCGAAGAGAACCTGCTGCTGCCGCCGGTGGTGGGCGAGACGCTGGGCGGGGGCATGTCGCTGGCCGAGATCTACGACATGTTTCCGAACCTGCACGAGCGCCGGCACTCGCCGGGCACGCGGCTCTCGGGGGGCGAGCAGCAGATGCTGGCGGTGGCGCGCATCTTGCGCACCGGGGCGAACCTGCTGCTGCTCGACGAGATCTCCGAGGGGCTGGCGCCGGTGATCGTGCAGGCGCTGGGTCGCATGATCACCGCGCTCAAGGCCAAGGGCTACACCATCGTGATGGTCGAGCAGAACTTTCACTTCGCCGCGCCGCTGGCCGACCGCTTCTACGTGATGGAGCATGGCCAGATCGTCGAGCAGTTCGCCGCGGCCGAGCTGGCCGCCAAGCAAGATACCTTGAACACGCTGCTGGGCGTGTAACCGCATAACCCTCTATCCGCCGGCATAACCGGTACAACAACAAGGAGACTCACCTCATGAAATTGCGCACCCTATCGGTCGCGTTCGCTCTGGCCGGACTAGGCTTTACCGCCCCGGGCCAAGCCGCAGGCATATCCGACGATGTCATCCGCATCGGCATGATCACCGACATGTCCAGCGTCTATTCCGACATCGACGGCGCGGGCGGCGGCGAGGCCGTACGCATGGCCATCGAAGACGCGGGCGGCCAGATCAATGGCAAGAAAATCGAATTCATGATCGCCGACCACCAGAACAAGGCCGACATCGCATCCTCGCGCGCGCGTGCCTGGTTCGACGAACAAAAAATCGACATGCTGATCGGCGGCACCAACTCGGCGACGGCGCTGGCCATGGCCGCGGTGGCGCAAGAAAAGAAAAAGCCCTTCATGGCCATTGGTCCGGGCTCGTCCAACCTGACCAATTCGCAGTGCTCACCCTACACCATCCATTACGCCTATGACACCATCGCGCTGGCTCGCGGAACGGGTTCGGCCATCGTGGAAGGCGGCGGCAAATCCTGGTTCTTCCTGACCGCCGACTATGCCTTCGGCCACTCGCTCGAGCGCGACACCAGCGCCGTCGTCAAGAAGGCTGGCGGCACCGTCGTTGGCGACGTCAAGGTTCCACTGGGTACCGCCGACTTCTCGTCCTTCCTGGTGCAGGCGCAATCGTCCGGCGCCAAGATCCTGGGCCTGGCCAATGCCGGCGGCGACTTCATCAGCTCCGTCAAGTCAGCCAAGGAATTCGGCGTGACCGAAACCATGAAGCTGGCCGGCCTGCTGGTGTTCATCAACGATATCCATGCGCTTGGACTGGATGCCACGCAAGGCCTGAACCTGACCTCGGCCTGGTATTGGGATCAGGACGACGCATCGCGCAAATGGGGCGAGCGCTTCTTCAAGAAGATGAACCGCATGCCTTCCTTCCTGCAGGCGGGCGACTACTCGGCGGCCGCCTATTACCTGAAAGCGGTCAAGGAAACCGGCACCGACGATGCCGATACCATCATGAAATGGATGAAATCCAACAAGGTCAACGATTTCTTCGCGCATAATGCCGTGGTACGTGAAGACGGACGCGTCGTCAACGACATGTACCTGATGGAAGTCAAGAAACCGTCCGAATCCAAGCGTCCCTGGGATTACTACAAAGTGGTCAAGAAGCTGCCGGGCGATAAAGTCTACGCATCGTTGGCTGAATCCACCTGCAAGTTCATAAAAAAATAAAATGTACTTTCAAGAGGCTCCTTCCGCCATGGCGGACGGGCCTCTTGTTTCAACCGAGGCTGTTCCTGGCCTCGTCACGGATCTCTTATCGTTATGACTGCACTCTTCGGCATACCCATCCAGGCACTGCTCGGGCAACTGTTGCTGGGCCTGGTGAACGGCTCGTTTTATGCTGTGCTTTCACTGGGCCTGGCGGTCATATTCGGGCTGCTGAACATCATCAACTTCGCGCACGGCGCGTTGTACATGCTGGGCGCGTTCATCGCCTGGATGGGCCTGCAATACCTGGGGCTGAACTACTGGCTGATGCTGATCATCGCCCCGATCGTGGTGGGCGCCTTCGGCATCCTGACCGAGCGCGCGCTGATTCGCCACCTGTACAAGCTGGACCACCTGTACGGCCTGCTGCTCACCTTTGGGCTGACCCTGCTCATCGAAGGGCTGTTTCGCAGCCTGTATGGCGTCTCGGGCCAGCCCTACCCGACCCCGGACCTGCTCAAGGGCGGGGTGAACCTGGGCTTCATGTACCTGCCCATCTACCGCGCCTGGGTGGTGGTGGCTTCGATCCTGGTGTGCGTGGCGACCTGGTTCGTCATTGAAAAGACGCGCCTGGGCGCGCTGCTGCGCGCGGGCACCGAGAACCCCAAGCTGGTCGAGG
>NZ_JAZHOB010000119.1:0-271 GCF_048751585.1 Pollutimonas rozaliensis
TGCCGGAAAACGATTTTGAAATGTTCGTCTATACGGTGGAAAACCAGGACCTGGACGATGTGCCTATCCGGCTGCTGCGGTTTCCCTCCGGCGCCTTGATCTCGGCGTTGTTCCGCAACCACGTCATGCTCCACCCCAAAGGCAGCACCCGACTGAAGCCGGGGGATGTGATCTGCGTGATTGGTCGCAGTGAAGACCTGGTGGCCCTGAACCGCTTGTTCAATGGCGATGCCAAGCTCAAGCAGGAGCGGGCGTTCTTCGGTACCTTTAC
>NZ_JAZHOB010000120.1:0-271 GCF_048751585.1 Pollutimonas rozaliensis
CGTTGCCGCGCGCAGAACTGGAAGCCCAGTTCAAAGCCCTGCTGCAAAGTGGTTTCAGCAAGCTGGAGCTGGTCAGTCGCGAAGAGTTCGACAGCCAGATGGTGGTGCTGGCCCGAACCCGCGCCCGTCTCGAAGCATTGGAAGCCAAGGTCGCGGAGCTGGAAGCCAAGCTCACTGCCGCAGACTAAGGTTATGTTGTAGGAGCGGCTTCAGCCGCGTACAGGCTTCGCGGCTGAAGCCGCTCCTACAGCAGGCCGTTGAAAAACGTAGG
>NZ_JAZHOB010000121.1:0-271 GCF_048751585.1 Pollutimonas rozaliensis
CGCAAGCGCTGCTCGACTTTTCGCCGTTTGCTATTCAGGCAAGCCTGCGTTACGACGACAACGAAGCCTATGGCGATGAAGTGACCGGCAGCTTGGCGCTGGGCTACGAACTGGATAACTACCATACGCTGCGCGCCAGTATAGGCACGGCGTTTAAAGCCCCGAGTTTTAATGACCTCTATTGGCCGAACTCTGGCAACCCTGATCTCAATCCGGAAAAATCTGAAACCGTTGAAGTGGGCGTTCGCGGCCAGTACAGCCAGTGGTTCTG
>NZ_JAZHOB010000122.1:0-271 GCF_048751585.1 Pollutimonas rozaliensis
CGTTAGATGATGTCGCTGTGTATGCCCACCTTACTGGTAAAGAAGTTGTTGGTTTGTATCCTATGCTAGCGGACAACACCTGTTGGCTACTCGCGGTTGATTTTGACAAAAGTGATTGGCAAGAAGCCTCTCTTGCGTATGTCGAAGTGTGCAAACGAAAAGGTATCGATTGCTTATTAGAGCGATCTCGTTCAGGTCAGGGGGCACATGTATGGATTTTCTTTGCACAAGCGACTGATGCAAAAGTGGCTCGACAATTAGGGTTCTATTT
>NZ_JAZHOB010000123.1:0-271 GCF_048751585.1 Pollutimonas rozaliensis
GTCCCGGAAGTGAAGTCCGTGGAAGCGGTCTAGGTCTCCCGGGAATTCACCCGGGACTTCCTTCTTCAGGGCCTGCTCAATCCCGTTCTTGAGGGTCATCTGGGACATAGGGCAACCCGCGCAGGCGCCCTGCAGGCGCACCTGCACCACGCTGTCCTCGGTCACCCCCACCAGCTCCACATCTCCGCCGTCGGCCTGGAGCTGGGGCCTGATCTTTTCCAGTGTCTCTTGGACTTTTTCCTGCATGATATCCTCCTTGGGTATTCCATCT
>NZ_JAZHOB010000124.1:0-271 GCF_048751585.1 Pollutimonas rozaliensis
CTTTTTAGCACACTCTCCAGATGCAATCTATAAGGCCGCCGGGACGGCGCCAGCCCCCTTGACCAAGGCCACGGCCGACGCCACCCTGACAGCCTCTTAAGGCATGGCCTACCCGGCCCCCACCTCATTCTCGCGGAGAGTTACCCCCATGAGCCTTCGTCTCGGGATCGTCATGGATCCGATTGCCAGCATTTCCTTCAAGAAGGACAGCTCGCTGGCCATGTTGCTGGCCGCTCAAGCACGCGGCTGGTCGCTGTTCTACATGGAGCAG
>NZ_JAZHOB010000125.1:0-271 GCF_048751585.1 Pollutimonas rozaliensis
CACGGCCGCTGGCTGCGAAGGGGAAGCTACCAGTCTTGACTTCGATACCCTTGGCCTTGGCGTCCTGCTCGGTCATACCGACCCAGGCCACTTCCGGGAAGGTATAGATGACGCTGGGGATGGTGTCGTAGTTCATCTCGGCCTTGTGGCCAGCGATGATGTCCGCCACCATGATGCCTTCTTCAGACGCTTTGTGCGCCAGCATCGGGCCACGGACACAGTCACCGATGGCGTAGACGCCCGGCACGTTGGTGCGGCACTGGTCGTCCAC
>NZ_JAZHOB010000126.1:0-270 GCF_048751585.1 Pollutimonas rozaliensis
AACCATGTCTTCAGGGCTTTGTGCCGGATTTAAATTAATACCGCGTAAAAATAACATATGGCCGTTTGTAGCAGAGGTGATACGTGGACGAGTTTCGTCTGCAGTTAGCGACTCTAATTCGTAGTCGGTTAAAAATTCACAGCCTTTTAGCCAAGTGACAACGTCAGCTTGGCTATAATCCATGTGCAACCAAAGCTTGCCTTGCTCTGGTTGCCAATTATGTAGTTCGGCGCTGTTTTCTATAGTGCGCGCACCGCCTTGCTCATCAAG
>NZ_JAZHOB010000127.1:0-270 GCF_048751585.1 Pollutimonas rozaliensis
CTTCGCATAAGTCACCCGATATGGTGGTTGATACAACATTATTGTGCATACAGATGAATTTTTATGCAAACAGTCAGCCCTGAAGAAGGCTGAAATAATGTTATGAAAGAGCGGGATTTTATCAAATTTCGTTATTGAGAAACATGCCTGCGTCACGGCATGCAAATTCTGCTTAAAAGTAAATTAATTGTTATCAAATTGATGTTGTTTTGGCTGAACGGTAGGGTATATTGTCACCACCTGTTGGAATGTTGCGCTAATGCATAAGCG
>NZ_JAZHOB010000128.1:0-270 GCF_048751585.1 Pollutimonas rozaliensis
CGCGCTGCACTCGCTGTTTTTCCCGGCGGACGTGGTCTATCGCCCCCATAACAACCCGCTGTTCGAACGCTTCAAGACCCTGGCACGCTCGCGCATTTTTGGCCAGGCCATCGACCGTCACGACCTGCGTGGCGTGGTGCGGCGGATCAAGGCGGGGCATATCGTATGGTACTCCCCGGACCAGGATTTCGGTCGCGATGTCAGCGTCTTCGCTCCGCTGTTTGGGCAGCAGGCGGCCACCATTCGCCTGACGGCCAAGATCGCCCGCAT
>NZ_JAZHOB010000012.1:0-140431 GCF_048751585.1 Pollutimonas rozaliensis
CTTGGACTTCGGGTTGCGTGGCATAAATGCTCCTTGGACGCATGTTATGCCTTGAACACGAAATTACTGACAGGCCCCGTCTGTATGGCCGCGAAGCGGTGCTTGGTCTTAAATCCGATGCTTGGGGCACGATCACGCTGGGCCGCCAGGGCAACATCGCCTATCGCTGGCTGGCTGGTGTCGCCACGCCCTTCGGCAACAACTTCAATCAAGCTCGTACCGCCGGCACGTTCAGCGTGGCTGAGGTACGTTACGATAACCAGATTCAGTACCTGACTCCCAGCATTTCTGGCTTCCAGGCTGGTATCGGGTATTCGTTCAATGCGGATGGCGAGCAAGAGTTCAAGCAGGGGGACCATAACGAGCCGAATGTCCGCGCCGTGACTGCTGGTCTACGCTATTCGAATGGTCCCGTGGCTGCGGTCCTGACCTATGACCAGATAAAGGACGCCACGACCGGCACCGGCGTCAAGGCCAAATCCTGGAACCTTGCAGGCAGTTATGACTTCGAGGTGGCCGAGGTACATCTGGGCTTCGGCATCACTGATGACGGCTGGTTCGGCACTCCTTCTCAACTGCGCAATTCTGAACTCGGTTTCGGCAGTATCCGCGCTTACAACGACGGCTTCCGTGCTAACTCTTACGGCGTAGGCCTAAGCGCTCTTGTCGGCGCGCGCGGTAAGCTGCTCGCCGGTTGGGGCATGGTCGATCCACGCGACAACGGTGCGGCCTACGCTGGCCGAGACCTCAAATCGCAGCACATTTTTGGTCTAGCCTACACCTATAAGCTCTCCACGCGCACCAATCTTTATGCGCAAGGCGCCTATGGCAAAAATGTCGCCTTCGCTTCGGGTAACAAGACTCAGTCGATTGGCGTCGGCCTGCGTCACAGCTTCTAAGTTGGCATGATGTCCATCAGCGGTGCAGAAACTCCATGCACGCTGATGGGCGATTGTGCTTGCCTCGATAGCCGCTATGGTGTGCTGCTTTTCTTTCCGAAACGACGGCATGGCGGGGAAGAAGCCAGGCGTGATCGACTGTGTGCACTACCGAATCCACTTAGGCAAAGGTCATTACGCTTTGAATTGGGTAACAAAAAAGTAATGCGCGTGTTCGCAAACTGACCGGGCTGATTTCCTACAATTCATTCAAGCGGCTTAACTTTCATCACGCGCCATTGCGCAGCCGCATGAGTTCGTAAATTCTAGGAGTAAACGTATGACTAACTTGAAAAAGAACCTTCTCGCAGCAGTGCTGCTGGCAACAACGACGATGGCGGTCAGCGCACAGCCGCATACCTCCACTGTGAGTGCAAGCGCGGTAGCGTCCTCGAACATAGCCGATGTTTTCGGAGAGCCCAAGACGCGTGCGGAGGTACGTGCGGATCTAGCATTGTGGAAAAAAGCAGGGCTCGATAAATTCTGGGCTGGCGAGAGCACTCCTGATACCTTTAGCCGTGAATACAGGTCTGCCTATGCCGAGTATGTGCGGCTGCGTAGTGGCCCCGAATATAACGCAGAGGTCCAGCGGCAATCGGGACGATAGTTCGATTTGACGACGCTCTTCTCCGCGATGGGATGGCGGTAGTCACCGCGCACGGCTAGACTTGTGCGCGGTTTTTTTATCCAGCGCCCAGCCGGCCATTTCATGTATGGAGCATTTAAGAGCCTCAAACCAGAACCGAGACTAATGTATCGGTCTAGCCACGGTAAATCCCATTGTGACCAATCGCTCAACCGACCGGGCAAACGTTTTGCCGCCATGCATTCGAGCTATTGCAGCAACGATTGCTAACCCCAGCCCAAAATGATCTTGATCACTAGACACCCGCTCTGCCGGTAGCCTGACGAACCGCTCAAAGCACCTTACCAGGTGCTCTTGTGCGACAGGCGCGCCAAGATTACAAACTGCGATCCGCACCTCTTCGCCTTCTGATTCCACTACGATTAGCACATCACTGAACGCGTCGGCGTGCCGGATCGCATTTGATAGTAGATTCGACACGGCGCGTTGAAAAAGCGTACGACTAATCAATGCTGAGGCGTCGCCCACTAGCAGTAACTTCACATCAGCTTCCTCGGCCTGAGCTTCGTGATAATCCATAACCTCCTGGATTGTAATGGCAATACTGTTGGTCGGTTCCGTCTTAATCCTCGTGCCACCATCGGCCCGTGCGAGGAGCAGAATGTCGCTTATGACTCTTTCCATTCTGTGCAGATCTTCCAGATTAGAAACGAGCATTTCTTCAAGCGAGCGCTCATAGCGTTTAGAACTTAATGCCAGCTCGGTTTCACCAATCAGCGTTGCCAACGGCGTCCTTAGCTCATGGGCCAGATTGGCATTAAATTCCTCCATCTGAGCATAGGCACCTTCGATACGTTCGAATAACGCGTTGAACTGCGTAATCAACGGGGAAATCTCTGCCGCAGGGTCCTTCGCCTCAAGCCGCTCGCCAAGCCGTTCCGGGGACAACTTTGCCACCTGGCTGCTCAATGCATCGATCGGGGTCAGCGCCCTGCGAACCAACCACGCTGCACCTAACGACGCGAGTGCTGCGCCTAAAATTGCGCCGATAAACAGAGCCAGTGCCAAGCGCTTGAGAAAACGGATGTCGGAAGTGATGTCCATGCTCAGTTGCGCTTGGATCGGTCCCGTCGATAGTCCATACTCGGGTAGCATAAACGTAAGCTGCCGAAACATGCTTGCCTTGGCGTTTAACGGTCTCTTACCAAACGTCTGGATCACACTGTTACTCTGCAGAACTAACGAGAGCTCTGGATGGCCATGGAAGAAATCCAAGAGCTGATGTTGCAACGAGTCGGGGCTATCTTTAGATGCATTTTCCGTAGCTAAATGCTGAATCGCCCTCTGCTTTTCCCTCAAAAGTTCGGTCTGGCGGGTCGCGAAATTCGAACCAATAACAAGATAGACAGCTGTACAGATAAGTCCTACACTTACTAAGGTTTGTATCGCGAGCCAGCGCGAAAGTCGGCCTCGAATTGAGTTTGAGCAACTCAACATTCGCCATCCCGAGCCTCAATTACATAGCCCATGCCGCGCACGGTGTGTATGAGTTTGTTCTCGAATGGGCCATCCACCTTTGCGCGTAATCGCCGCACGGCCGCTTCAACTACGTTAGTATTATTGTTGAAATTAATATCCCAGACCTGTTCGGCTAAAGTCTGCCGGGACAAGACTTGGCCACGCTTGCGCATGAATAACTGAAGCAAAGCGAACTCCTTCACAGTCAAGTTGATCGGCTGCTCGTTCCGAAAGACGCGTCGGCGCAGAAGATCTAGCTCTAGATCGGCTACGCGAACGATATTCGTGTGGGAGTCAGTCAAGTTTGCAGGGTCGTTCCTGCGAGCCAACGCAAAGATCCGAGCCATGAGCTCAGTTAGTGAGAAGGGCTTAGGAAGGTAATCATCAGCGCCATCCTCCAGCCCTCTTACCCGGTCTTCAACCCGATCTCTTGCGCTGAGCATGAGCACTGGCACACGACTCTGTTTGCGTAGCTCGCGTAACAATTGAAATCCATCCATACCCGGCAACATTACATCCAGAAGGATAAGATCGTATGGGGTTTCCTGTGCGAAAAATAGGCCTTCCCTGCCGTCGCCAGCCACATCAACCACATAGCCATGCTCCGTCAACGCTCGAAGTAAGTAGTCTGCAAGCTTTCTTTCATCTTCGACCACAAGAATTTTCATTGTTGTTGTGATTCCTCCATGGAAAATGGCTAAGCGCACAGTGGTACGTGAGGCGAGAACGCATCTGCAGTCGTCGTTAGCAGCTCGTCCCTAACGCACGGTATGCTCGTAACCCGTATACGTTACGTTAGTCAGCCTGTCATTAGCAGGACACGGTGATTACGAATCCGTAACCTTGCTGGCATACGCCCTGCGCCATACGGCCTCGGGCAATGCACAGCATTCCGCGACAAAGGAGCCGAGAGCCGTCACGGTACGTTCGAGGAGTTTTCTCGGACCCATGCGGAAGCCTCTTCGGTCCCGCTACGCTAAGTGAACGCAGCGGGCATCCCATACACATTGGGTCAAAACTGATGACGCAACCCTACGCTGACAGTTTTAACCTTCGCGTCGTCCAAGAATGCGAAGTTATCGGTATACGAGCCGACGGCATACAACTCGGTCCGCTTTGAGAGCGTATAGGTATAACCGAGGCTGAACGTATTTGAGCTTGCATCTCCTCCGGTAAGATCTTTGTTATTTGCGTCTGCTCGCGCCCAGGAGCCGAACATGCTGCCCGCGGCTCCTACCGGCGCAGAGACTGCAACTAAGTATGAATTTGACTTGAAACCGTCGACGAAAACATTAGTCGGCACACCGGAGAAGTTCCCTACAGCCCCCCCAGGCAAGCCTGCCCCACCGAACCAGCCATCAGTCGTCCTGCTATACGCAAGTGCCAGCTTGGCTACTTCAAAGTCGTAGGCTGCGCCAACGACATACGACCTGGGCGTCGCCTGCGTCTGTTGATCACTCAGCTTGTTCGAAGGGTTTAGTTGATCATACGATATAAAGGCTGACAACGGCCCATTCCCGTAGCGAAGCGCTGCTGTTATGGCGCGTGTATTATCAGCCGTATTGAATCCCACTTGATTCGATTTGGAATCATCCGCACTAAATGAGTACCCAAGGCCCATGGTGAAGCCATTTATCGTCGGCGTCTCATAGGTGACTAGTTGGTCGTAGCGTACCCAATTTACTGAGCTAAAGCCCGACCCACTGCCCATATTCAGTTGAGTAAAACCTCCGCCAAACATTGGGCCAAGAACGCTGTAAAAATAGCGCGACCCAATGTTGTACTGGCGACCTATATTGAACTGACCCCAATTATCACTGCCAAGCCCAACAGTCGCGTTACGACCGAACAGGCGACCGCCTTGAGTCGATTGCCCATTGCTAAGATTGAAACCGGACTCCAGTTGAAACTTGGCATACAGTCCGCCGCCAAGATCCTCTTTTCCCCGTATACCCCAACGCGATCCGTTCTTGACGCTGTCCGTCATGCCGAAGCGGCTGCGATCTAATGACACTCTCTGATTGCTGACTGGATCTACTATCGTCCCGTCCACCTTCGAGTAGCCAACGCCCGCGTCGAGTATTCCGTATAGCGTAACGGAGGTCTCCGCCTGAGTAGTACTGGATAGTAACGTAGCCAGAGCGGCCATTATTTTTAGCGTATTTTTCATGAAAGGCTCCTTTAACCCTGAGGTAGACACGGCGCTGATTGCAGTAAATGCTCGTTCCTGCATGCACGCTTTAACGCGAGATCCATACATGAAGCGAAGTAAGCGCCCGGTGAACACACATTGACGAACGGCCGCAGTTGCGGCCGTCAGTTTTTAGTCATCGGGTTAACGGCGTTAACTACGCCGTTTCAGGTTGCCACCGGTGCGGCAACAACGCTTCGATCCGGTTATTCGGATGCGTGGGCAGACGCGTGAGAACACCTTTGAGATAGGCATACGGATCATGCCCGTTCATTTTCGCTGACTGGATCAGGCTCATCACGGCAGCCGCACGCCGGCCCGCCCGCTGGGAGCCAGCGAACAGCCAGTTCTTGCGGCCAAGAGCAATTGGCCGGATCTGATTCTCGATCCAATTGTTATCGATGGGTAATCGACCATCATCCAGGTAGCGCGTCAGCGCCGCCCAGCGCTTCAGGCTGTAGTCCAGCGCTCGGGCAATGCCGGTGCCGTCGGGCACCTTCAGACGATGGGCCAGCATCCAGGCATGCAGTGCCTGGGCAATCGGCCTGGCTTGTTGTTCACGTAGGCGTTGGCGCTCCTCAGGCAGCAAGTCTGCCCCCTGGACTTCGATCTCATAGAGCTGGCCGATGGACTTCAGCGCCTGTTCAGCGATCAGACTTTTGCCCGACTGATGCAGTTCGAAGAATTTGCGTCGAGCATGCGCCATGCAACCGACCTCGGCAATGCCTTGTTCGAAGCAAGCTTTATATCCGCCATAATCGTCGCAGATCAGTTCGCCGCGCCAGTCGCCCAGGAAGGCCCGGGCGTAAGCCCCGCTGCGTCCTTCGGTAAAGTCGTAAACGACAGCCTTCAGATCCTGGAAGGCGCCGGGGGCATAGGCCCACAGATACGCGCGATGGGTCTTCTTGCTACCCGGTTGCAGGACTTGAACAGGTGTTTCGTCCACATGCACCACCGGTTCGTTCAGGATGGCCTCGCGCAGGGCATCGACCAGCGGCTGCAAGCGCACCCCGCATACGCCTACCCATTCAGCAAGCGTGGAGCGGGGGATCTTCACGCCGGCGCGTGCAAATATCTGTTCTTGGCGGTAGAGAGGGAGATGATCCGCATACTTCGCTACCAACACTTGAGCCAGCAGACCCGAGGTAGCGATTCCCTTGTCGATGACCTGTGCCGGCATGGGCGCCTGGGTCAGCGTTTCGCACTGACGGCAAGTCCATTTGCCCCGGATATGTCGTTCGACGCTGAACACGCCTGGGATGTAATCCAGCTTCTCGGTGACGCTCTCACCGATGCGCTGCATCTGGCAGCCGCAAGTACACGTGGTGCAGTGTGGTTCGTGGTGCACCTGGATACGGGGCAACTCCGGCGGCAAGGCCTGACGCTTGGGCTCAGAGACCGTCTTCTGCGCAGGCGGCTGCCCGCCCAAGCTGATCAACTCCTGCTCGATGGCAGCGATGTCGGCATCGACGGCGTCTTCCAGCAACAGCCCCTGCTCGCCGCCGAGCTGTTCGCTCTTCTTACCGAAGCGATAGCGGCGCAGCACCGCGATCTCATGCGTGAGCTTGCGGATGTGGGTGTCCTTGAACTGGATGTCGTGCGTTTGCTTGACCACCAGTTGGCGGGTCTCATCGAGCTCGCCCATCAACCGCTTGGCCAAGGCCCGCAAGGCATTGGCATCAAGCTGTTCGAGGGTAGGCGCAGATTTCACAGACATGGCCGCCATGATGCCATGCCTGTGAGCGGGGCACTATTCGGATTGCACCGGATTGCAAATTTGTGCTCATAAGAGGGCGATCGACCCGTTCTCGCCCAAGCGTTGCCACGGCAGGCCAATGACCAGGGCCCGTGCCTGTTCAGCAGAGAGCTCGATCTGCGTTTCACCGGGACGTGGCCAATGCACACCGCCTTGATGCAGGCGGCGCACGGCCAACCAGATGCCGAAGCCATCACACACCAGAATCTTCAACCGTGTGCCCCGGCGGTTGGCAAACACATAGGCGTGATGCGGCTGCGAGGCGCCGAAGACTTCCACGACACGAGCCAGCAGCCGATCCATGCCACTACGCATATCCACGGGCTCGACGGCCAGCCAGATTCTCTCGATGCGGATCACCGAAACAGCTCTCGCAACCAGGCGCCGCACTCGTGGGCGGCCTGCGCGGGCCAGCTCACCCACGCTTGCAAGGCACCTCGTTGTAATTGGACCTCAATGGCCAGCGGGGGAGCCGACGCGCTGTGATGTGCGTCTATTGCCGGTGTCGGGCCGGCAACGACAGGAATAAACACTGGCGTGTCCGGCAGCGTCAGCTCGCCCCGCCTGGCTTCGCGGCGCCAACGCTGGACCATGTTCGGATTTAGGCCATGCGCAATGGCGATGCCCGCGACCGAAGCGCCTGGCTGGTCGCATGCCTGAAGAATCTGTGCCTTGAAGGCCTTGCCGTGCGTGCGTCGCCTGGGCCGCTGGGCTGAAGAGTCTGATTCCATGGATAGTCCCCACTAAAAACAAGTGGGGACTATCGTCCAAATTGCGGCGCTCCCTCAAGGTGTGTTTGGCGGACGCTTACGAAGCGAATCCAAGACTGCGGGACTAAGAGCTTAGTCGGCGGTGCCCAACAATCTACGAACTCATCGATTACAAATTCGTTATCTGCATAACGTCGAGATCGACACTCTGGCCCCTTTGGGTTTGCGAACGCCCGATTAGCTTTAATAATTGCAAAGGTTCTTGCTGCCGATAATCGGTCGAATGAAGTCGCGAAACAGTGTCTCAAGTTTTGGGTCTGCCACACCGCGGCATATTTCCGCAGGCTGTAGGCGCGAATAATGGTTGAAACAGCGAGCTCTCCGCGACAGCCCAGTCCGGCTAGTCAATCAGCGAGTCAGCACGTGTATACGCACGACCGATACAACCAGCAACGATCATGACGACAGATTGACGAAGATGACGCAAATGTCATGCTGTCGTCATCGGCCTGTTGGCGCTCGGGGCATACAGTAGATCCATCGCCAGAAAAACTAGCACGGCGCTAGTGAATCAACGACTCCGTTGGCAACCACTCTTTTAAAAGGAATGAATAATGTCCCTTCGTACCAAAACTCTTGCCGCCTTGCTTACAGCAGTTATTGCCGTTCCCGCTACCAGTTTCGCTTACTGGATCCCTGACAACAGTGAACAGGGGGGCACCGAAGTCGTCGATTGGTCCAACATGAAGAGCCGTGCACAGGTGCTTGAGGAGCTCGAGCAGGCAAAGGCAGACCCTTCATGGGCCACCCGCCAGGGGGAAGAAACCGGGACTTGGTCTCTGGCCGGCGCTGAGCAGACGAAATCGCGCGCCGAAGTTCGACAGGAATTGGAATCAATGAGCGAGACAGAAAAAGCGTATATCCAAAGCTTTTACACCGGCGCGTAAGCCGTTCTGATCTTTTTCTAATATAGTTAGGGCAGCCAAACGGCTGCCCTATTCTTTTCTGGAATCATTGCTTTGTAGACTGCGACTCGGATCCGCCATGTGAGGCGCACACCATCCGGCAGCAATCATGACATTGGCGCTCACGCCAGGAATGCCAGATAACCTAAAAATACGGCCGATGGTGCTCAGTGGCCTTCCAAGCAGCAGACACTAGCGCTTCTTTAACGTCATGATGGTATAGGTTCCATTCAGGTTCTCAAGCCTGAATTTAACCTTTTCCCCTTCTTTGGCCTGTTGCAATACCGTTGCATCTTTGGCTTTGTAAGCCATCGTCATCGGTGGCATGCCGACGTTCTCGAGTGCGCCGTGCTCAATCGTTATCATGCCGCTTGGCCGGTCCACTTTACGAACCACACCATCAGCCAAAGCGGTGTCCACCCTAACTTCCGAAGACGCCGCATTGGTACTTGCGGTCGGACCATTAGCATTACCACCGGCTGCCAAAGCGGTAAGGGATATGCCAAGCGCTAGGCTAGCACCTAGCGAAAATGAGATCAGTTTCTTCATAACAATTTCTCCGTAGATTGGAAAATATGGTGCGTATGCACCGGGCGAGTACGACCTTACTGATGCTTTCTTTCAAGGCGACGGATTTGACGCCGTTTCAACAAAAGCCAGGCGGCTGGGATAACGAACATCGACAGAATAGGCGCCGTAACCATCCCGCCAATCATGGGTGCAGCGATACGTTGCATGACCTCCGAGCCAGTACCTTGACCCAACATAATTGGAAACAGGCCCCCCAGTACGACAGCCACCGTCATGGCCTTTGGACGAACCCGTACTACCGCCCCTTCTCGAATGGCTTCCATCAGCAATGACTCAGTAAATGGCTTCCCGCAATTGAGGCGATCATTCAAGGCCGTTTTCAGATAAAGCAACATTACAACGCCAAATTCAGCTGCCACGCCAACAAGGGCAATGAAACCAACCGCAGTTGCCACGGAAATTGCATGTCCCAGCATCCAGATGAGCCAGAACCCCCCAATCAATGCAAACGGCACGGTCACCATCAGCAACATCGCATCGGCCACGGAATTGAACGTAAGAAATAAAAGCACAAAGACCAGTGCCAGCGTCATGGGCACGACGGTTCGCAGCTTTGCTTCCGCCCGCTCAAGGTATTCGAACTGGCCGGACCAGGCAATGGAGTAGCCTACTGGCAGCATCACGTCGCGCGCGACGACCTTCTGCATCGCTTGAACGACCGAAGACAAATCTGCATTTTGTATGTCAACGTAGACGTAGCCCGTCAAGCGTGCATTCTCACTACGGATCATCGGTGGACCATCGGAGATTCTGACGTCCGCAACATCTTCAAGGCGAATTTGCGCGCCCCGATCAGTCACGATAGATAACTGTCGCAGATCGTCCAGTGAATCACGTATCTCGCGCGGGTATCGAACATTGATGGGGAAGCGGCGACGTCCATCGATCACCTCTCCTACGTTCTCGCCCCCTACCGCCGAGGACACGATACCTTGAATGTCGGTAATGGCTAAGCCGTACCGCGCAGCAGCCATTCGATCGATATCGACATCGATGTAGCGTCCGCCCGTCAAACGTTCGGCTAACGCCGACGAGACGCCTGGAACGCCCTTGACCGCCGTTTCAACCTGCGAGGCGATCTTATCGATTTCCTCCAGGCTTGGGCCTGATATCTTGACGCCTACCGGCGTCTTGATCCCCGTCGATAGCATGTCGAGTCGATTTCGGATGGGTGGCACCCAGACATTGGTCAAGCCCGGTACATTGACGGCCTGATTCAGTTCTTCAATCAGTTTTTGAGGCGTCATTCCTACACGCCACTCGTCTCGAGGTTTGAACTGGATCGTGGTTTCGAACATTTCAAGTGGAGCTGGGTCCGTGGCCGTATCGGCGCGACCGGATTTGCCAAAAACTGTTGCTACCTCAGGAACAGACTTGATCATGCGGTTGGTCTGTTGCAAGAGTTCAGTGGCTTTCTGGGCAGACAATCCGGGCAGTGCCGTGGGCATATACAAAAGGTCACCTTCATCAAGAGCGGGCATAAACTCACTGCCTAGGCGTGAAATGGGAACCAGCGTCACTGCCAGAGCGACAACCGCCAACGCAATAACAGCCCAGGGACGCCGCAGCGTTGCCTCGAGCATTGGCCGGTACATCCAAACTAGTACACGATTAATCGGGTTAGCCATTTCACGAGGAATACGTCCCCGAATCAAGTAACCCATCAACACCGGAACTAATGTCACCGAAATGGCTGCAGCGGCTGCAATCGAGTATGTCTTGGTGAATGCGAGGGGCGCGAACATCTTGCCCTCTTGTCCCTCCAGAGAAAAGACGGGTATAAAGGACAGCGTAATGATGAGTAACGAAAAAAACAGGGCTGGCCCCACCTCTGCGGTCGATGTCGCGATCAGCTCCCATCGTCGCGATGTCGTGAGTGGCGTGTCGGGGTGCTGGTGTTCGTACGCTTCAATATGCTTGTGCGCGTTCTCTATCATTACGATGGCCGCATCGATCATCGCGCCAATTGCAATCGCGATGCCGCTAAGGGACATGAGGTTCGCGTTAACGCCTTGATAGCGCATCACGATGAATGCCGCGAGTATGCCTAGCGGCAATGAAAGAATAGCGACGAGGGCACTGCGCAAATGGAACAGGAACAAAGCGCAAACTATTCCGACGATAACGAATTCTTCAAGTAGCTTGTTCGTAAGATTTGATACAGCACGTTCGATCAACTGCGAGCGATCGTAGGTCGTCACCACCTCAACTCCCGGCGGCAGCGATTTACTGAGTTCAGCCAGCTTCTTTTTGACCGCGTCGATAGTGGTGAGCGCATTCTTTCCGGACCGCATAACGATCACGCCTCCGGCTACTTCACCCTCGCCATTTAACTCAGCAATTCCTCGGCGCATCTCCGGCCCAATCTGAATACGCGCGACATCGCCTAGCAAGACAGGTGTGCCGGAGTCGCTCGCGCGCAGTACGACATTCCTGAAGTCGGCCAACGTCTTAAGATATCCCGAAGAGCGAACCATGTACTCGGATTCAGCCAGTTCCAGCACTGAGCCACCTGCCTCCTGGTTCGACTTACCCAGTGCATCTTTTACCTCAGCCAATGTAATCCCATAGGCGCGCAGCTTGTCTGGATCCACCACTACCTGATACTGGCGAACCATGCCGCCGATAGAGGCCACTTCGGAGACGTCTGGCACGGCCTTTAACTCGAATTTTAAAAACCAGTCATTCAAGGCTCTTAATTGACCCAAGTCGTAAGAATTGGTTCGGTCCACCAACGCGTATTCATAGACCCATCCCACGCCGGTGGCATCCGGCCCAAGTGAAACGCTTGCGCCAGGGGGTAACCGGCTCTGCACTTGGTTCAGGTATTCCAGTACACGCGACCGAGCCCAATACTGATCAGTTTCGTCATCAAAGAGCACGTAGACAAATGCATCACCAAATGACGAATACGCCCGGATTGTTTTAGCGCCGGGAACCCCTAATAAGGTCGTAGTGAGCGGATAGGTCACCTGATCTTCCACGACTTGCGGCGCCCGGCCGGGATAGGACGCCTTGATAATGACTTGAGTGTCGGATAGGTCTGGCAAGGCGTCAATCGGCGTATCCAACAGCGAAAATATGCCCCATGCTGCAATAACGACGGTCCCTAGCAACACGAGAAAGCGGTTATAGATGGACCAATGAATTAGGCGCGCAATCATCGGACTTTCTCCATAACAGGCTCAACCGACAGTAACTGATAGCCATCACTCGACTGCTTGAACGAGAATCGCGCAGTTTGACCTAGCTTTACTTCCGGGAACGCGTCAGCATCGGGCTTGCTGAACGTCATCGTCATGGCGGGCCAGTTCAATGCAGAGACAGCTTGATGCGAGAACGTGATGCCGTCGGCAGTGATTTGCTCAATTTTTCCGGTCGTTTCATAAGACGGTGCGGGCACCGCTATTGTTCCGCCGACCTCCTCCTCGCCAGATGGAGTTTCTCCCTGAAGCTTGGGAAGGATAGAGCGCAAATTCGCTTCAGAATCGATCAGGAATTGGCCCGAGGCGACGACCTGTTGACCTTCGTGCAGCCCGCGCAGGATTTCCGTCATATCATCAAGACGAATGCCCAGCTCAACCTTTACCGGCTGAAGCCGCCCCGCCTCGTTCTTTACAATGACCACCGACCGCTCGCCCGTTGTTATTACAGCCTCAGAGGGGACAAGCAAGCGCGAAACTGATTCTTCCGCGCTAATGTGCGCGCGCATCAGCATTCCGGGCGTCAATCCCAGCTCAGTATTGTCGATTTCCAGCCGAGCCTGCAACGTCCGACTGTTCGTACTGATTCCGGGCAAGATTTCGCGAATTCTCGCCTTAACGCGCCGATTTGAGTCGCCCGAGAATACCGCGTCAACTGTCATGCCGGGGCGAACCCTCGACGCCATCGATTCTGGTACCTCGATCACAAGCCACAGTTTGTTCAACCCCACCAGCTTGGCTAAGGTCTGGCCCGGTGCCACCATTGCGCCGTTGCGCACCGAAAGCTCGGTGATCACTCCCGAGACAGGTGCATGCAAAGTAATATACCTCTGCACCTTCCCGGTTCTCTCCAGCGTACTGATCAGGTCTTTCGGTATCGACAGTGCCCGCATACGTGTGCGCGACGCCGACAGCATTTCTTCACCAGCACCGCCGCGCTTAAGCGCAAGATATTCTTCCTGCGGTGCGAGCCAATCCGGAACGAACAGCAATGCGATGGCTGCCCCCTCTTTGACGTGTTGCAAGGGTGCATCTGCATGGAGCCGTTCAATGAATCCATTCACGCGAGACTGAATAAACACCGCTTGCGACTCGTCAAACTGTGTCGTGCCGATCGCGTCAAACCCTTGCTTGGTCTGTTCTCTGGTGACCGTCGCATAGCGGATGCCTAGGCTCTGTTGGAGGGACGAATCTATGCTGATTCCGTTGGCTACGCCCTCATCGGCATAAACCGGCTGAAGTGGCATATCCATGAAGGGTGATTTTCCGGGTTTATCAAATCGTTGGCCAGGCACCATCGGATCGTGCCAGTACAGAACTTTTCGATCCGATTGAGCTGCCGCCTTACTAACATTTTCCACATTTGCGCCAAGGCGCTCTGAGACGCTACCCCCTTGTCGCACACCGAACAAATAGCTGGCGACAAGGAGTATCGCTACTCCCGCGAGCGCAGTGATAACACGTATCCACTTAGTCGGCTGCATGACTAACCCTTTGTGTAAACTCATCATTAGTTGGGATAATCTGGTACTCAAGCTGAGCCCAAATTTGGGCAACATCCCGTTCCAGTTCGAGAACCTGAAGTTGCGCGTCCAACAGGTCCCGCTTCGCCTTAAATACCTCTGCCAGCGACCCGGCACCAGCCTTATAAGCCGCAGTTGCTAGCCCAACTTGACGTTCTGCTGCTGGCAGTAGCGTAGTGTTGAGACTGTCAACACGTTCCCGCCCGTTCGCTAGCGCGGTGGACAAGTTTTCGATATCCGCTTGAACCTGGCGCTGGGTCTCACGCAACATAAAACGGGCCTTATTGCCCATTGCAGCCGCTTGAGCCACATCTCTGTCCTGCCGGCTAGCTCTGGCGATGGGTAACGGGATGCTGACCCCCACCGATACCATATCTTGGTACTGGCTACCTCGCTGTTGGTATGTCACGCCCCACGTCCAGTTTGGAGATCTATTACTGGTAGTGACGGCGGTAGCAGCATCAGCTATTGATATCTCCCGCTCAGCAAGGAGCAGCTCAGGTTGAACTCGATTGAGCTCCTGTAGCGTGAGCGAGGACACCTTGCTGTGCAGCGACGGGATTTTTCCCTCTACCCGTATCACAGGTGCGGCGACCCATCGGCTTAGTGAAATCAGTGCTGAACGGAGGTCCTGTTGGGCTTTGAACAGACTATCCTTCGTCTGCGAGCGCAACATCTGCATCTGCGTTACATCAACTGCGGTCGCGCGCAAGCCGCGATAGGAAGCACGCGTCGTAGTAAGCTCTTCTGTCATCTGAGTCATTAACGCGTTAGACAATCGAAGGGCTCGTTGGGCATAGGCCGCGTTAAGCCAAGCGATCGCCGTCTGCTGTCGAGTGTTAGCAGTTTGCAAGGTCAGATCTGCTCGCGCCCTATTCACCTGCTGATCGGCAAGGTTCTCGCGGCGCCCGCGTTTATCTGCTGAAACCCACTCCTGTTCGATACCAATGCGTCGCATTGTCATCGAATCCCGACTGACCGAATAACGCATTGGGCCTTCAATTGGAACGCTGTCAATACCCAACTTCAGTACTGGATCAGGTAGTTCGCCAGCCGATACGACAGCATTCAAACTGGCCGATATTGATGACTCGCTCGCCTGTATGGCGGCGGAGCGGTTCGTGGCTTGGGCAAGAGCTTCCTCGAGAGTGAGACTGGCCCCCTGGCCATAGGCGGATCCGCTTGCTGTTACAAGTAGAACGCACAAAAAGCCGACGCGCACCGCAGCACTCACCATAACGCGCGACGATGCGCGCGGAGGTATAACTGCAAACATGATTAACTCCAAATAGTTTTTTGGGATCGCTCACGGCTATAGCCGTGGAACAAAAAACGGAACCCGGAGTCAAGTCAAATGCGTAACCTACGTGTCAACAGAAATACAGCGTTATGGTCAGTGCCGCCTTCGGGCAAGTCAGCGTAGATGACTATCGGCCATGTGGGCGACGCAGGCGATAGCGCGGCCGGATATGAAAATAAGAAAACTGGCTCTGACGCAGTCGGCTGTGCACTAGCCTGGTTCAGCTGGCTTTCATCTGAAGAGTGCTGTGCACATAGAGATGGTTGCGCCTCATCGATTATCCTCAAATTACCGGCGGGCTGGGTGCAGCCGTGGCCCGCTGGTTGTTCGGTTGAGGCAGCGGCCTGCAATTGAGGTTGGGGACACACATAGCTAGCCAATGCCAGGCGCGAGAATAGTAGCGCAGTGAGCATCACTACGATCAATAGCCAGCGAGCATTGGGCCGAGTCAGTTGCATGATGCGCTAATCAATAGTCCCAAGACTATTGCCTTTTGCCTCGCAGTTGCCCACGCATTGGAGCGATTACGGAGGGAGCTTTGGGATAATACCCAGCCCTAAAGAGGGTTGCCTGCACTTGCTGCAAGCGATTATAAACCCCTTCGCGGCACACGGTTGACAGACCATCGATTTTCTTTGCAGCGGATGCACTGGCAAGTGCAAGCGACGCCACTAATGCGCTACGCAAAGCTTTCACACTGACTCCATTTATTTCATTTGTTTGTTATTCTAATGAACCGCTGCTGACAATGACAGGTCGCTGCAATTACATTTTTGACATGTTTAAAGCCAATCGTAATGCGCTACCGTTCAGGTCGTTGTATGAGGCTACTTTTCTGCATGTGAGTGCTCGGAATTGGCAGTCATTTGGTCCACTACTCTTCCTCGCTTCAGCACCTCATGCACCAAATACACGGGACGTTGCTTAGTTTCGTAATAGGTCTTGCCGATGTACTCGCCAAGCAGCCCAATTGACAGCAATTGGGCACCACCAAGAAATGTAATCATGGCAATGAGGGAAGGGTAACCTTGCACTGGGTCGCCGAAGACAAGCGTCTTGGCAACAATCCACAGGGCGAAAATAATGCCAAGAAATGCCGTCAGCAGGCCTCCAGCGACGACAAGGCGCAGCGGAGCGGTGGAGAAAGAAGTAATGCCCTGAAAGGCGAGGTTAAACAGGCTGGCGTAGTTCCATTTGGTAGTGCCCGCCACACGCGGCATCCGATCATACTCAATGACTGTCGTGGGCAAGCCTATCCAGGCAAACAAGCCTTTCATGTAGCGATTCCGCTCGTTCAACTGTTGCAGGGCATAGATAGCCTTGCGGCTTAACAAGCGAAAATCACCGGTATCGGGTGGGATCTCCACGTCGCTGACAGCATTGAGCACTCGGTAGAAGTGATGTGCGCTGCGGCGCTTGAACCAGGTTTCGCCTGCTCTTGAGCTGCGGCGCATGCAAACGACGTCCGCACCCTCGTTCCAGGCTTGCATCATTTGGGGGATTAACTCTGGAGGATCCTGCAAATCGGCATCCATGATGACGACCGCAGCGCCGACGGCATGCGCTAGACCTGCTGTCAGAGCCGCTTCCTTTCCAAAGTTTCTGCTTAGGAATACAGCCGTGACAGCCGGGTCATCTTTGGCCAGCCGCCTCATCATAGCCGGCGTACCGTCGCGACTACCATCATCCACTAAGACCAGTTCATAAGCAACGCGCAGTCCGGCGAGCACTGCAGTCAACCGCTCGTACATAACCGTGATGACCTCCTGCTCGTTGTACAGCGGAATTACTACCGACAACTCCGTCGCGCCACCCTTATCTAACTCGGGGCTCATTATCTCGACCAACGCGCTCATGGAACTCAATCCTTATGTAACAAATGACATTCATCACCGCAATTGCGGCGTTGGTATAGGGGCGAACCAACCGACCACTGGTGGCTAGACGAAGGGCGGCCCCGTCTGCGTGCCCCAGGAACAGCTAACGTAGTTGGATGCTTCGCCTAAGAGCATCCTGCATGAATCGTTATTGAACCCGAAGGCTTGCGGAATCATCTGAAACAACACGATGCCATTTCTCAACTTTAATTAAATACAGCTGTCATTTCCGTGACGCCTGGATTACTTTTTTGTAATCCGCCTGGAAGGCACAGCTTGTAAGCCCATTGGCAAATACCTTTTGATTCGCGGATTCACCGACTCAGAAGTCGCGCGATTTGAGTTGGCGTTCAATATGTTCATGCTCCAATATTTGCTGCCATGGACGTCAAGCTAGTAGCTGGGCCGACATCTAGTCCGGATTTGCCGGCGACTGGGTCTTAGTACATACCAACGACGTTAATCTGTTAAAAGAGCCCATCGTCCGTCGAAACAGCTAGCAAATATCACAGTTATAGATAGCCACGAATTTTTTGAATGTTCTACTGCCTAGCAAGGAGGCGAACTCGGCTCCTAATGCCTATCTCCCCCTTATCAAAAACTACTCTTCAGTTTCTCGAGCAGCGGCACGGCGGTGGCTCAATTGATACAGTATGGGCAATACCAGCAATGTCAGAAAAGTCGAAGAAACGATGCCGCCGATCACGACCGTGGCAAGCGGGCGCTGCACCTCCGCACCCGTCCCCGTATTCAGCGCCATGGGCACAAAGCCCAGCGAGGCCACAAGCGCGGTCATCAGCACCGGCCTGAGTCGAGTCAAGGCACCCTCGCGGATCGCTGCATTGAGCGACAGGCCCTCCTCGCGTAAGCCCCGGATGAAAGACAGCATGACAAGGCCGTTCAGCACTGCTACGCCCGACAATGCAATAAATCCCACCGCGGCAGAAATTGACAGCGGGATGCCCCGCAACCAAAGCGCGACGATGCCGCCGGTAAGCGCGAAAGGAATGCCAGTAAATACCAACAGCCCGTCCTTGATGTTGTTGAACATCATAAAGAGCAGAAGGAACACCAGCAGTAGCGCAACCGGCACCACAACTTGCAGCCGTTTTGTTGCCGATTCAAGCTGTTCGAACGTGCCGCCCCAGTCGATCCAGTAACCTGCTGGTACTTGGACCTGTTCCTGGATGCGTTCTTGTGCCTGCGACACAAAGGATCCGATGTCGCGCCCTCTTACGTTGGACGTAACGACGATGCGCCGTTTACCGTTCTCGCGACTGATCTGGTTGGGCCCCATAGTCGTTTCCAGCGTTGCGATCGAGCCAAGCGGAATGTGACTAACCGCGCTTCCCATCGTGGCCGGCAAAGCGATTGGCAGCCGCTTGATAGCATCAACGTCGCTGCGCAACGCCTCAGGTAGCCTCACCACTATCCCGAAGCGCCGATCACCCTGAAAGAGCGTTCCAGCCTCACGCCCTCCCACAGCAACGGCTACTGCATCCTGCACTTCCTGAAGGGCCAATCCATAACGCGCAGCCTGAGAACGGTCAATAGCAACCGTCAACACAGGTAGGCCCGTGGTCTGTTCAACATTGACGCCTGTAGCGCCAGGTACCTGCCCGAGCACCCTTGCGATTTCTGTCGCCGTCGAATTCAGCACGCCCATGTCATCACCAAAGACCTTCACCGCTACATCCGAGCGCACGCCCGAAATTAGCTCATTGAAGCGCAACTCGATCGGCTGGGAGAACTCGTAGTTGCTTCCAGGAAGTTGCGCAGCGGACGCTTGAACGTGGCGCAAGAGCTCATCCCGTGGCAACCCGGGATCTGGCCATTGATCCTGGGGCTTGAGCATGACGTAGGCGTCCGAAATATTAGGCGGCATGGCATCGGAAGCGACCTCGGCGGTGCCCGTGCGTGCGAAGATCCGCTCAATTTGCGGAAACTCCTTCAAAAGTTTACGTTCCAACTGCTGCTGCATCTCCACGGACTGCGTCAGGCTGGTGGCGGGCACGCGCAACGCTTGGATGGCGAAATCCCCCTCGTTCAGACTTGGAATAAATTCGCTTCCCATGCGCGCTCCAATGAGACCTGAGAGCACGATGGTTACGGCCGCGAAAACCAGTACGGCGGGTTTATTGGCCATAGCCAAGTCCAGGGCGGGGCGATACACGCGCTTGGCACCGCGAATGAAGACGCTTTCCTTCTCGGTAACTCGCTTTCCAATGAAGAGTGCGACCGCAGCAGGCACAAAAGTGACTGAGAGGATCATTGCCCCGAATAGCGCCGTTACTACCGTGAAGGCCATAGGAGTGAACATCTTGCCTTCCACGCCCGTAAGGGCGAAGATCGGCAAATACACGATCATGATAATGAGCTGCCCAAATATCAACGGGCGGCGCACTTCTTTTGACGCAGCGAACACTTCGTGCATTCGCTCCGACAGTGAGAGCGGTCGGCCATGGCGAGCTTGGGCATGTGTCAGGCGCCTCACGCAGTTTTCAACAATCACGACAGCGCCGTCAATGATGATGCCAAAATCCAGTGCCCCCAGGCTCATTAGGTTGGCACTGACGTTGCCGGTGACCATGCCCGTAAACGTGAACAGCATGGCCAGCGGAATAACAAGCGCAGTAAGCACGGCAGCGCGAATGTTGCCCAGGAACATGAATAGCACGACGATGACCAAGAGCGCGCCCTCGAGCAGGTTCTTCTGAACAGTGGCGATCGCCTTGTCGACGAGTACAGTGCGGTCATACACAGTCACTGCATTCACACCCTGGGGTAAACTGCGGTTGATCTCCTGCATTTTCCTATCAACCGCGTGGGATACGGTCCGACTGTTCTCGCCCATAAGCATGAAAGCCGTTCCCAGCACCACCTCACGGCCGTTCTCGGTCGCCGCGCCGGTGCGCAACTCCTTGCCAAGGCCGACGTGCGCAACGTCTTGAATCCGGATAGGTGCGCCGTCCACATTGGCAATAAGGATTTGGCCAATGTGCTGCATCGACTGCACTTGGCCGGGGACACGGACAAGGGACTGCTCACCACGATGTTCGATGTAGCCGGCGCCCACGTTGTTGTTGTTCTTATCTACGGCATCCATCAGATCTTGCAAGGTAAGACCAAAAGAGCGCAACTTTCCCGGATCCGGTGCGATCAGGTACTCCTTGGCGAACCCTCCAATGGTGTTGATTTCCGTCACGCCGGGAACATTGCGCAGCTGCGGCTTAATGATCCAGTCCTGAATTTCGCGTAAATCCGTTAACGTGTAAGGTGTGCCATCTGGCTTGAGCACCCCTTCATCTGCCTCCACTGTCCAGAAGTAAATCTCGCCAAGGCCAGTGGAAATCGGGCCCAATGCTGGCGTAATACCAACGGGCAGCTGATCCTTGGCTCCTTGTAGCCGTTCGCTCACCAACTGCCGGGCAAAATAGATGTCGGTGCCTTCCTCGAATATGACGGTTATTTGGGACAGCCCATAGCGTGAGAGCGAGCGGGTCTCCTTCAGCTTCGGGATGCCCGCCATGACAGTTTCGAGCGGGTAAGTAATGCGTTGCTCGACCTCTAGCGGCGAATAGCCAGGTACGGGCGTATTGATCTGTACTTGTACGTTGGTGATATCGGGTACGGCGTCGATGGGGAGGCGCTGGTAGTTATAGATGCCCAGCGCGGCCATCCCGAGCACGGCTAAGATGATCAGCCAGCGCTGCTCGATTGAAAAACGGATGATACGTTCGAACATGGCTTATTTCCTGATCAATGACTGTGCGAGGCGCTAGCCTTGCCTAACTCGGATTTGATGACAAAGCTGTTTTTCACGGCGTAACGCGCACCCGCTTTCAAGCCTTCGACAATCTCCACCGCGTTGGCATCGCGGCGGCCGGTCGTCACAGCTTGCGCAACAAACTCGTTATCGTGCCGCACAAATATCACTGACTCTTCCTCCAAGATGTGGATTGCCTCGGGCTCTATAGCGACAAGAACTTCGGACTCACCTGAAAGCACTTGGACGTTTACGTACAGACCAGGCCGCCAGGCCCCATCGGGATTGGCAAGGCTAATTCGAGCCGTAGCCGCCCGACTTTGCTGACCCAACAGCGAGCCGACATAGGAAACGGTGCCCTCCGATCGCGAGTCAAAGGCGGTAGCCTCTACGATTGCTTTGCTGCCAACGCGTACAGCTCCGAGCGCCTCAGCTGGCACGATAATGTCAGCCCATACCGTCGACAGATCCGATATCTTGAAGATCCGCGCATCAGCACTTACCGTTTCTCCAAGCGCGATATCTTTTCGATGACCATTCCATCGAAAGGCGCTCGCACTTCCAAGTGGCTAAAGCCCCCCGGTTTGCCCGCGTCAGCCCCGAGTGCCTGAAGCTGCTCGAGCGCATCGGCCACAGAGATCTGCACCTCTTGCAGTTGCTGGCGAGCCTGAAGGTAGTCCTGCTTGGCCGACACCTTCTCCTTCCATAATTGCAGTTCGCGCTCATAGGTGGTCCGGGCCAGAGTCAGACGCTTTTGCGCGGCGCTCAACGCGCTGCGTCGCTCGGACAACTCGGGGCTGGCTATTACGGCCAATACATCACCCTGCTTAACCTCTTGACCCAGATTGACTGTAACGGCCTGGACAACGCCAGCAAGGCGCGGAACGACCTGCGCAGTACGATCGGCGTTAAAGACGATTTCGCCAGGCAACTGGATGGCGCTCTGAATGCGCGCGGGCTTAGACGTGGCCATGGTGATTCCCGCCGCCTTAATCTGCGCCTCGGTGAAAGTCACCTCGCGCTCGTGCTGCCCTTCTCCACCATGCGCCTCACCACTCTCATCAGCACGTTCAGCTTCCTTGCCGTCGTTCTTCTTGTCGGTGCCTTCAGTGGAATGAGCGTGTTCTCCATGCTCTGATCCGCCGTCCTCAGTCGTGGTCCCTGCCAGTAACAAGGTGCTCAGCAGGGCGCCGATCAGGACAATAACGGCAATTAAGACGGACTGCCTCATGCGGTTACCCGAAACGGCATTGTTTTGTGTACTTTTCATAGTGAATCCGATCCCAGAATACGGTCTATTTGTGCAAGAGCTTGGTAAGCGTCGGACAGCGAGGAAAGATGGCGAACACGCGCTTGAAACAACGTTCGCTGCGCGTCCAGTACTTCGGTAAAACCGAACTTTCCTACCTCAAATCCTCTTTTTGCTCGCTCAAACGCCGTATTGGCCTTGGGCAAAATTTCGGATTCAAGCCTGACCGATCTGCTTTTGGCAATGTCGAACTGGCTGGCGGCTTGTTGTAGCTGCGTCTGCAAACGAACCTTTAGACCCCGATAGTCGTCTTGACTCTTGTAGGCCAGCATCGACGCTTCATAGACGTTTCCTTGATTTCGATCGAAAAATGGCAACGGAATCGACACCCCCACCATCACCTGATTTCGGCTTAGCTCGTTATTGCGGATTACGCCAGCGCTTACAGTCAAATCTGGGTATCTTTTGCTCCGTTCCACCTGAATCTGTGCCCGACTTCGTTCCAACTCAAGCCGTGCAACTTGCACATAAGGAGAGCGCTCCAGTGCGGCGGTCAAGTCATCTAAATCAGGGCGCCCCGGCAAAACAGCGGGCTGCCCCTCCGCTTTGGCGAACTGCGGTGAAGGGTTGCCCCACAGCGCCGAAAGGTTACGCCTAGACAACTCCAGGGAGCTGGCCGCCTGGGCCTGCTCCAATTCGGCGTTCGCCAGTTCCACCTGTGCCCGGTCAGCTTCCAGCGGCGGGACTTTTCCCGCTTCAACGCGACGATCTGCAATACGGTATGCGTCGCGCGCGATCTCGACAGTTTTAGTCGACAATTCGACTTGCTCTTGCGCGATCAGTACATCAAAGAAACTGGCCACTGTCTGGGACCGAACATCCGCCCGAGTCTGCAGCAACTCCTGGCGCGCAATATCGCGGGTAAGCTCGGCTTTGGCAATGCGCGCGTCGCGCTTGCCCCCAAGCTCGATGGGCACGCTGAGTTTGGTCGTTGTGGTGCGTGAGGTCTTACGGGACGTGTCCTCTACTTCGACGTCCAATATCGGATTTGGCCTCACGCCGGCCTGAAGGACGAGGCCTTCAGTCGACTCAGCCGTATAACGAGCGGAAGAAAGTGAGTAGTTGGCTTCCAGGGTCAGTTTCACTGCCTGGCTGAGCGTCAGCGAAGCTACTGGTTCAGTTTGCTTCCCTGGGATCGCGTCGATATAGGACGGCAACGGCTGAGCCATTGCCGCGCTCCATAGTGCCGTCGCGGCTCCAAATAGAACTAATGCGCTGCGCATGGAATTGCTCCAAGATAGTCGTTCGAGGTACTTGACTCTTGAGCAGTGCTGGGAGCGGGTAGGTGCGAAAGCGGTATCGCCTACAGATCAGGCTGCCCCATGAGATTCGGTTCAACGAGACTGCCGCGCTGACGATCCCAGCTACTGCAAGGATGACGGGACGACACGGTCAAAAGTTGCGCGTCGTGCCGCTTCAGGCCGACGCCATCCATTTAGGCCGTTCTGGCCTTTCGATGGGAGATTGCCGTAGGAGCTGCGGCTCGTCGGCTTCAGGAGGGAGGGAAGATAAAACGGGTATTACTCGAGGGGGATAAGTCTCGACAATGCTTAAGGCATGCAAACCACAAAAGCGGTCTTCGTGATGAGCACTCGCAGTGGTTGAGCCGCGCTCATCGCCCTGCCCGGCTTTAGTTTCTTGAGTTTCGGAGCAGGGATGGAGGCAGGCATCATGCTCTTGTGCGACGTATATGCTGACTATGCCCCAAGAAGCTTGGAGCGGCAGAAGGACAAGCACAAGGATTAACACGAGCTTTTTCATTTCAACGTGATTATACCGATTCTCACTAATGAATCTTTAACAAACCACGGCCCGATATAATCGGCAAGCAATGGCTAAAGTTGTTGAACTTTTCACGCAAAGAAAATCCTGTATGGGGGCGCTAATCGAGCTCAAAGCTATCGGCTCGGCGGAAGCAACAAGCTGGTAACTATTAATATTAATTAACCATAACCGTCACACCGGCAACAGCCCGATTACTTTTTTGTAATCCAAGAACACGCTCTCGGCACGAGTATCGAAACTCTTTTAATCCCAAACAATAGATCCACAAAAGGCGACTACTAGGGGAAAATCCATCCATTCGTTAAATTTGGAGATCTGCCAATCTAGTCCTTTGAGCTCTTGCGAGCACCCACATCGGCTCCTATGCCGTCAAGTGTTAGAATTCAGTTTCCTCTTTGGGGAGTAGCCTACTTTCGACTTCGCGCGAAAGGGTTGCGTCAACATTCTTGGCTCCAACGCCATGGCGCAAGCGGCCGAAAGGCATGGCGAGACCATAGACTTTTCCAGTGCGCTGCCGAGTCGTACCGGAAAGTCCATGTGTCGCTCGGCTGGAACCACTCCCGTATGAATTTTGTTTCTACGATGATCCTGGCGTTGGCAATGTCAACCGACGCGTTTGCCGCCGCCGTGGGCAAAGGTACTGCCCTTCGCAATCCTCGCATATCAGAAGCGCTAAGAACCGGTATTATTTTTGGTGTAATCGAAGCCATCACGCCGTTAGTTGGATGGGCTCTAGGTTCCATCGCAGCTGAGTTCGTCGCAGATTGGGACCATTGGATCGCTTTTACCCTCCTCTTGATTTTGGGCGCGTTGATGATACGCACTGGCCTTCGGGCTGAAGAGCCCGAAGCCACTCCTACGATCCGTCACTCGTTTTGGTTACTTGCCGCCACGGGGTTCGCCACCAGCATTGATGCGATGGCCGTGGGCGTCAGTCTGGCCTTTATCGATAACAATATTTTGGTCACGGCAGCGGCCATTGGCTTAGCGACGTTCCTGATGGTGACGCTAGGTGTCATGGTAGGCCGATTAGTCGGCAATGTAGCCGGCAAGTGGGCGGAGATTCTTGGCGGGTTAGCGCTGATAGGTGTCGGTACGGTCATTCTGTATGAACACCTCACCATGTAAGAAGCAAATGAACTTAGGCGACGCTAAGCGGCTACGCCTGGTTCTCATGTATACAGCGTGTTTACTTCCACGGTTACATGGACAAGTTCTTCATGAATGCTAAGTTGCTGCCGAATCTGGTCTGCCGTGATCGAGCTTAACGTGGCGAGCGAGACGATACACGCATACTTTCCTTTGCCGACTCTCCATACATGAAGGTCGGTGATTTGCACTGTGGGATTTTGGCGCAAAACCTCACGGACCTCGTTCACCACCGGAGTATCCATTTCCGCGTCCAGCAGCACGCGCCCCGTCTCCCGCAGTAGCCCTTGCGCCCACATGGTCACAAGGACTGCACCCACGATCCCCATGAGAGGATCGAGCCAGTCGGCGCCCCAAAGCTTTCCACCCAAGAGCGCCACTATCGCTAGGACAGAGGTCGCCGCGTCGGTAATGACATGCAGGTACGCTGAACGCAGGTTCAGGTCATGATGATGGTGGTGCGCTGTGTGCTCTCCTGCATGGTGCGCGTGATGATGCCCATGATCCTCTCGTAACAGCCATGCACAAGCCAAGTTCACCAGCAGACCGACGATGGCAATACTGATCGCTTGGTTGTGGTGGATTTCGGCTGGAGAAAAGAGCCTTTGAACTGACTGAAAAAGCATTAAACCGGCCACGCCCAACAACAGGATGGCGCTGGAGTATCCGCCTAGAATCTCGATCTTCCATGTTCCAAAGGCGAACCGACGATCTTCCGAGTATCTCCTGGCGGCGGCATAGGCGACGAGGGAAAGCCCAAGCGCCAAGGCGTGCGAGCTCATATGCCAGCCGTCCGCCAAGAGCGCCATGGAGTTGTACCACCAACCGCCTATTATCTCGGCGATCATCATGGTAGCCGTCAGCCATACGGCCCAGCGGGTCCGACGTTGCGCAACAGGATTGCCTTGATCAAATACGTGGGAATGCTGCCAATGATGAGGCGATGTCTGACTCATGGAGGACCTTTAATTTATATCAATATATACTATACCCCAGTACCCTATAAATCGTAGCGAGATTCGAATGGCGCACACAGTTAAAGACAAGAACAGGCTCCTAGCGCGGGTACGTCGAATTCATGGACAGACGGCGGCCTTGGAAGCAGCGATAGAAGCGCAGAACGATTGTCATGGGATACTCCAGCAAATTGCAGCTATCCGCGGAGCGGTAAACGGTCTCATGGTTCAGGTGCTGGAAGGTCAGATTCGCGAGCACATCGCTGCCGAGGGTTTGACAACGAAGGAGCGCGAACAAGAGGTCAACCAGCTGGCTGAGGTGCTGCGATCCTACCTGAAGTAAAGCCCCAGGTTGACTTAACTGAGCGTCTGGCTCTCAACCTCCCTGACGTGGCATGACCGAATCTAAAGAGCGCGAGAACTTCTGGGGCGCCTGAAACCCGATAACCTGAAAGTCGATCTCCGCCCCTTGTCTGTCGAAAAAGATAATGCCGGGCGGGCCAAAGAGCCCAAAACGTTTAAGCAGTGCTTGATCCTCGGCATCGTTCGCGGTCACATCGGCTTTAAGCAGCACGACGTCTTTCAGGCGCTTTCTCACCTGGGCATCGGTAAACGTGAAGCGCTCCATCTCCTTGCACGAGATGCACCAGTCTGCCCAGAAATCGAGCATGACATAGCGGCCTTCAGCCCCCTGCAATTGCGACTCAAGGTCGGCAAGGCTCGTGACTTTCTTGAACTGCAGCTCGGGTGAGCTGATATTCTGTGCGGCCGCAGCATCTGCACCTCTTAAACCGCTCAGGGGCTGCAGCACATCGCGGCCTCCTGACAGCACGCCGATGAGCAGCGCCAAACCCGAAATTAGTGCAATGACCCCAACCCCTTTGCCAAAACGCACGAAACCAGGCGAGCCGTCGGGCAACGGGTCCAACGCCTTCAGGTACATCGCAGAAATAATGAGCAAGACGGCCCATAAGCTCATATGGACGACGGAAGGTATGACCGGGGAAATTAGGTAGATGGCCACAGCCAGCATCGTGACGCCAAAAAAATGCTGCACGGATTTCATCCATGGGCCAGCCTTAGGCAAAAGTGCGCCTGCTGTGGTGCCAAAAATCAGAAGCGGGACCCCCATCCCTATGGCGAGTGAGAAAAGCGCCAAGCCACCCAGCACGACGTCTCCTGTCTGCCCGATGTAAAGCAGTGCTCCGGCCAGAGGTGCCGCTACGCACGGCCCGACAATGACGGCAGACAACACACCCATGACGAATACGCTCAAGACCTTGCCACCAGCCGACCGGTTTGCGGCGCCCGCTAGGCGACTTTGTATGGAAGCGGGTATCTGAAGCTGATAAAAGCCGAACATAGAAAGTGCAAGCAGTACAAATACGATCGCAAAACTGCCCAACACCCATGGGTTTTGCAGGTATGCCGAGAGCATCGTCCCTGCTAATCCCGCGGCCACACCGGCGAGCGCGTAAGTTATGGCCATGGCCGTCACATAGACCAAAGAAAGTCCAAACGCGTGGCGGCGGCTTAACGAGCGCCCCTGCCCAATAATCATTCCCGACAGGATCGGAATCATGGGCAGCATGCAGGGGGTAAACGCCAGAACCAAGCCAAAACCAAAGAAGGCGGCTATAAGCGCCCACGCATTGTCCTGAGCGAACAGATCTCGTACGAGGCTTTTTTCCGAGACTTGGACCTTGGCAGTGCTTCGCGGGATGCCGCTACTTGCTTGAGCTTGCGCTGGCGCGACGTTAGCACCCGCGGAGGCGGCGCTGGTCTGAGCTGCCTCGACAAGCACTACGGACAGCGTTTTATTTATTGGTGGATAGCAGACTCCGGTCGGATCGTTACAACCCTGATAGGAGGCTTGCAGAATCAGCGGATCGGAAATGGATCCAGACAGCCGATTTAACGTAATTGGGATCTGGACAGATCCGTAATACACCTCGACATGCCCAAAAGTGGGGTCATCCTTAAGCTTACCTTGGGGTAGCGCGACGTTCTTGATCGCTGCGCTGGATGACGCCTGAAGAGCGAACGCAATCCTATCCCGATAAAGATAATAGCCGTCTGCTGCAGTGAGCGTAGCGACTAGCGTATCGGCGTCGCGTGCCCTCACCGAGATTTTGAACGCTTCGTTTAGTGGCAACAGCTCTTGATCAGAATTCTCGCCGCCAAACCAACTTCGCATGGAGCCCAGAATCCCACTGTTCGAGGAAGCAGAAGCCAACACTGTAGTACCGGTGGACTCGGCTGGCATTTCAGAAAATTGCGCGGAGCTGATACCAGGTAACCACGCCAGTGCCAACACCAGCATGGCTATCAGAAAACGCATAGAGTTCACTTCAATTACTCATCATCCAGAACATCATGATGCCCATGAAAACGAAGGCGAAAAATAGCGATCAACCCAATTACAGCTAGCATTAGGAGAGCTATTCGTGTGAGTTTGGTTCCCATGGCCTGCTCCAGTATCAAGGTGCTTTCTTGTGCTCTAGTGCACGTGGGTAGTCCCCAACATTAGCGACTTCCGGCATTGGCGCTTGGGCGGGTTCACTCGTCTTTGATTCGTTATCGCTGTGGCCCGACTGCATGCCTTTCATCATGAAAAACATCATCAACGGACAGATCAAGAAGAATAAGAACGGGCTTGCCGCAGTAATCCACTCACGAGCATCCGGCAACGCTGCATAGGCGACAGCAATCAACACGGCTAGCCCAAGACCGGCCTTGAGCATCGTCTTCATATCACATTTCATTGTTGGCTCCTTATACTTGCGTGGCGGATGAGTTATGCAGAAATCCAGCGACGAGCCTACTGTACTACTTCGCTGCTGTCAGGCAGATTGCGCGGACATTACATCTTCGTCATCTTTGAAAAGGAGCTCGAGGGAGGAAAAAATTTGTTGCTATATGTACAAAGCGGTCGCCCCGTTTCAGCAGCACTAGTGAACAAAAGACAAAGCGTTCCATATATACAGTGGGCGAAAAATCTGCCGGTTGACATTGTCGCTGTGGGGACGTCTACTCTGCTGATAAACGTGATGAGGACCAAGTTAAGCGGACAGCGCTACAGCGCCGTCCGGTCATTCTGGCCAGACTAGGCGCTGATCAAAAAGCACATCGTGCATCGGGCGTACTGTACGCCCAGTAGTTCATTTATGCCATCCGCCTACACGCTTCGGCACATTTGCGGCAAGCCTCGGCGCAGCGCTGGCAGTGATCCATTTGGTGCTTGGCGCACTCATCCGCGCAAGCTTGGCAAACATCGGCGCACAGGCGACAAAGGGCTTGGGCAAACTCACTGTCCCTGGCCATATAACTGGCCGCTAGGCGGCAAATTTGCGCGCAGTCCATGTCTAGCTTTATGCAGCGTGCCATCGCTTTGACGTCTTGTTCCCCCAGGCATGAAACAGCGCAGTGGTCGCATTCGGTAGCGCAAGCATAACAAGCGTCGATGCATGATTGAAACTTTTCATGAGGCATATTAATCTCCAAAGAATTTAAGCTGTGATTAGGAAGCGACTTCGCTACGCGATGCCACTTGCCTTATCCAGCAAGTTGAATGCCTTGAGCGCCGTACTTTGTTCTAAAATCTCGTTATCTTCACGCGATCTGTGCTCTACATGCGCCTCGTATTACAATTTTTTAATGCTTGCGTTATGTTGGCGTCAGCGCCATAACACTGCAGTTCAATAAGATAATCAATACTCTCTTGTTGGAGCACGTGGAAGCATTTCGCGCGCCGAATTATCGCCACGCCTTTCTTGAGCACGATCATGTGCACACACTGCTGATGAGAAATATGGAATGAGTGCTGTTGTCCTAAAGTCCACGCTAACCTGCCCCCGATGTGGGAATGTCAAAACGGAAACCATGCCGACCGATGCCTGCCTATGGTTCTACGAGTGCAAGCAATGCCGGGCTATTCTGAAACCACAACCCGGCGACTGCTGTGTTTATTGTTCATACGGGTCCGAGCCATGCCCGCCAGTTCAAGAAAACGGCAAACAGCACGGCTGTTGTGGCTGACCGGATATCAAGAAGCAAAACACGGAAGGCCACGCAACTACCCAATCGCCCCAAGCGCCGGAAACGTCCTCAGTAACCAAATAGCAAAACGCACCAACTGTCCACTTGCCACCGCAATGCCCATCAGCACCAGAATCGCACCGGTGATTATCTGAAGATAACGACCCGTTCGGCGCAACGAACCTATTCGACGCATAAACGGCGTCATGAAGTACGCGGAAAGCAAGAACGGCACACCTAAGCCCAGTGCGTAAATACCCAAAAGCAATATTCCCTGCCCAAGGCTCTCAGACGTGGCCCCGAGTATCAAAATACCGCCAAGTACGGGGCCAATACACGGCGTCCAACCGAAACCGAACGCCATGCCAAGCACGGTCGCCGACCAAGGCTTACCGCCGCCGCCCTGCGGTTCAAAGCGGTAGTATCGTTGCATCCATAGCGGGGCACGTATAACGCCCATAACCATCAGGCCAGCGACGACAATAACGCCGCCCGCGGCAATATTCAGTTCATAGCGATACGATAGAAACAAACGCCCAATTGCGGTGATGCTGGCCCCTAAAATCAGAAACACCATGGAGAAGCCAGCAACGAAACACGCACTAAGGCCCAATGCTCGCCAGCGAGCCACACGTGCTTCAGTATGAGAGGTACTGGACTGAACCGAATCGCCCGCAATATAGGAGAGGTAACCTGGCACGAGCGGTAAAACACAGGGCGATAGGAAGGAAGCAATACCGGCGAAAAACGCCGTTAATAGCCCAATGACAGTTAATTCAAGCATCGCATCATCCCCAGTTGGTAGTCTGCTTTATTCTTATCTCGCATCACTTTGAGTCCCGAATAGAGGCGTGCAGCAGTGCGCCATCAATCAAGGCTTCAACTTGCAGGCCATCCCAGGCAGCGGGCCCCATCGCCCTGCCGATTTCGCGCCCTTCTCGATCAATCAATAGCGTTGTTGGCACGCCCGGCGCACGCAGCGTGTCTGAAACCCTTGTCGTCGGGTCAACGTAATGCTTTAACGTTCGAATACCAAAATCCTGATAGAACGGTTTGATCAAATCAGGATCCCGATCAATCGACAGGGCAACGACTTCAAAGTCTGGACCGCCACGCTTGGCATTTAACCGGTCCAACGATGGCATCTCCTCCCGACACGGGGGGCACCAGGTCGCCCAGACATTAAGCAATATGACACGGCCTTCAAAATCGGCCAAAGTCACGGTCTTGCCCGTCGGATCCTGGAAGGAGAGCAAAGGCAGTTCGCGTGGCGTATGCCAGCGCATGAATCGCTGCCCCCCTATGTCCACCGCAACATTAAGTACTCCACCTAGGAGATTTTTCGAGGCATTGTTACGTTGGTACAAAAACAAGGCGGTCGCGATGGCGATCACGCTGATTAACGCCACTGCTGCCCAAGCAATTATCTTAAAAGAGTTCTTCATTGTTAACGTTCAGCATCCATCAGTTCTTGGGGGTTACCGTTTCGGCTTGTGCTCGACGAGCTCGCTCTATGCTGTCTGCGACAGCCCGCGCGGCGTCCGAGTCAGGCGGAAGCAGGTCGAATAACTGTTGCCAATAGTCAATCGCTGCCGGATAGTCTTGGCGCTCAAGCGCTGCGGCGCCCGCCAAAGTCAGGGCGAATGGTTCCCGGGGATTGAGCGATAGTGCGCGCTCCAGCAATTGCGTCGGCTCCCCTTTAAAGCCAGCTTGATTGCTTCTGGCGAGTGTTTCAGCATATTCGGATAGCGCCAAAGGATCCGACTGGATGACGGTCGCCGCTTTGGCAAAGGCGGCAGCCGCGTCTTCATATTTTTCAAAATAGCGATATGAGCGCGCCAGCATGAGCCAACCAGGCGCGTCATCAGGATTGCGCGCCAGCCTCGCAGCGAGCGAGTCCACCATCGCCTGCACATCGGCTTGTGTCATAGCGGGAGCACTTTGGGCCGGCGGTGGCGTAATCGCAGCGGGGTTCCCTATCGCCAGATAGGTAAGCGTTGCTGCCACGGGTAAGACGATGGCCAGCGCTATCGCGGCTGACTTGCTGCTCTGGCGCCGTTGCCCGGTATCCTGAGCGGGTGTTGCCTCATCAAGCACACGTCGTTGCAGCTCTTGTTGGGCCGCAGCGTGATCGGGCACAGACAATATACCGTTGGCGCGATCCTGCTCCAGTTCAACCAGTTGGTCGCGCAGTACCGCCGCATTGACGGCGTGATGCTCGACACTGCTGTCCAGCTTGGGGCCACGCCACAGAACAAACACCAGCCACCAGGTGACGCCAGCAGCAAGTAAAGCGGCAATTAGGGTAAAAATCAAATTCATGGTGATGTTCCGGTGTCCGTGGTTTGCGCGAGCAGCGCCTGCGCTCTTTTACACTCATCGTCGCTTAACAAGGCGTCAGCCACACTGCTTTTGCGGCGTCGCAATGTTGTCGCCAGAACGAGCAGTCCAAAGGCCAGCAGTAGCATGGGACCAAACCAGAGCAATAGCGTGGTGGCTTTTAAGGGCGTGCGATAGAGTATGAAATCACCATACCGATCAACCATATATGCCCTGATCTGGGTGTCACTTTGACCAGCCTGAATCTGCTCACGTATCTGTTGCCGCAAGTCCACGGCCAGGTCGGCGCGCGAGGCCGCGATCGATTCGTTCTGGCACACCAAGCAGCGCAATTCAGCGGCGATGTCCAGCATGCGCTTTTCCGTCGCCGCGCTATTCGCCCACGATGGCAAGGCGATGACGGCACACAACAATGTCAGCCACCAATATTTCATTTTTCAAGCTCCCGTATCAGGGGTAAAAGCGTGTCGCGCACCGCAGTATCGGTTACCGCTCCGATGTGCTTGTAGCGAATGAACCCGGCCTTGTCGATAACAAAGGTTTCAGGCACGCCATAAACGCCATAGTCGATACCCACGCGCCCTTGCGTATCGGATACGGACAACACATACCCATTGCCATGGCGTTCCAACCACGAAATCGCTTCCCCGCGCACATCCTTGTAGTTGAGGCCAACAATGGGCACTGCATGTGTCTTAGCCAACGCCGTAATCACGGGATGCTCTTCAAGGCAGGCATAACACCAGGAGGCCCACACATTAAGCAGCCACACTTTGCCCTTCATGGCTTCCGGTGAAAACGTTTCCTCTGGGGACGCCAATTGAGGCAACGTGAAACTCGGTGCCGCTTTGTTAATAAAAGGCGAAGGGACTTCGCTGGGCTTGAGGGTCAAACCAAAAGCCAGGAAGCCCACCAGCACGACAAAAGCAACCAACGGCCATACAAAGCGGCTCATGATGTAGCCCCTCCTGCAACCAAGGCAGCCTTTCGTTCGCGACGCTTAAGTCGATAACGGCGATCACTGATGGCTAACAGCCCACCCAACGCCATCAAGATGCACCCAATCCAGATCCAATCAACGAATGGTTTGTAGTAAACCCGTACGCTCCAGGCACCGTCGGTGAGCGGCTCACCCAGGGCGACGTACACGTGACGCAACCCGTTGGCGTCAATGGCCGCTTCGGTCATAGGCATTTCCGAGGAGATGTAGCTGCGTTTTTCAGGGTGAAGCAGACGCAAGATTCGACCATCGCGTGACAGCTCGATATCACCGATTTCTGCGACATAATTAGGTCCCTGTGCTTTATTGACGCCTAGAAACTTCAAGTCATAGCCCCCTGCGCTTACCGTGCTGCCAGGCGTCATACGCACGTCCTGTTCGGTTTCATAGCCCATGACGAGCGTCACGCCCGCTACGAACACAGCAATGCCTAAATGGGCCAGATGCATGCCTAGCCAGCTAAGCGGTTGGGCTCGCAGCCCAGTGCGCGTAGCCCGCATACGGTCAACGATGCCCTTAACTACCGCAGTGGCAATCCACGTGGCCAGTGCCAAGCCTAAAGCCACCAGCGCCGACCAACGCCCCAGCATGAACGGTGCGCCGACACCGACCACAAGCGCCGCCATAGCCGGAACATGCAGGTGTTTCATCAGAGCGCTTATCTTGGCCGACTTCCAGTTAGCAACCGGGCCTACCGCCATAAGAAGCAGCGCGGGCACCATCAGCGGTATGAAAACGGCATTAAAGTAGGGTGGTCCCACCGAAAGCTTTCCTAGCCCGAGCGCATCGATGAAAAGCGGATACAAGGTCCCGAGAATGACGGCCCCCGCTGCCACCGCCAACAACACGTTGTTCACCAGCAAGAGGGATTCACGCGATATCAGTTCAAACCTTCCGCCCATGCCCACCTTGGGCGCGCGCAGCGCAAATAAAAGCAAGGACGAGCCCACCACCACGGCGAACAGCATCAAAATGAACACGCCGCGGCGCGGATCGGTGGCGAAGGTGTGTACTGACGTCAATACGCCTGACCGTACGAGAAAAGCCCCCAGCAATGAAAGCGAGAACGTACTGATGGCAAGCAGCACCGTCCAGTTTTTAAAACTGGCACGCTTTTCAGTTACCGCCAGGGAGTGAATTAATGCGGTACCCACCAGCCACGGAATAAAAGAGGAGTTTTCTACCGGATCCCAGAACCACCAGCCGCCCCAACCCAGTTCGTAATAGGCCCACCAGCTCCCCAAGGCGATACCTAAGGTCAGGAACAGCCACGCTGCCGTCGCCCAGGGCCGGGACCAACGGGCCCACGTCGAGTCGAGCTGCCCCGCCAGCAGTGCGGCAATGGCAAATGCGAACGCCACCGAAAATCCGACATACCCCATGTACAGCAGGGGCGGATGAAATATCAGTCCAATGTCTTGCAGGAGCGGATTCAGGTCCATACCGTCCAAGGGTGCCGGTACCAGGCGCTCGAACGGGTTAGAGGTAAGCAGCACAAAGAGCAGGAATCCAGCGGTGACCAGGCCCAGCACCCCCAATACGCGTGCCACCATGACATCGGGCAGTTGCTTGGAGAACACACTTACAGCGTACGCCCAGCCTGTTTGCATCAGCAGCCACAGCAAGAGCGATCCTTCGTGGCCGCCCCAGACCGCCGCGATACGGTAAAGCAAGGGCAATTGCGAGTTGGAGTTCTGGGCGACGTAAGCCACCGAAAAGTCCTTAACGATGAAGGACCAGCCCAGCGTCGCGAAGCTAACAATAATTAAAAGAAACTGCGCGCGCGCGGCAGGTCGAGCAAAGGCGATCCAGACATCATTGCCACGCGCCGCACCCGCGAGGGCTAAACAGCCCTGCGCAAGCGCTACAAATAGCGTCAGAATCAGTGAAAAATGACCGAGTTCAGCAATCATGAGCGTTATGGCCTCGCAGTAATCGTGTTCTTGGCGGCCTCATCCAGCGCATGCTGCGCTTCAGAGGGCATATAGTTCTCATCGTGTTTGGCGAGCACCTCTTCAGCGCGGAACAATCCATCGGCCCCGAGCTTGCCTTGAGCCACTACCCCTTTGCCTTCACTAAACAGGTCGGGCAATATTCCCGTATAACTGACCGGTATCATTTTGGCGGTATCGGTCACAACGAACTTCACCGTGAGCCCATCACTTTGGCGTTGCACACTGCCGGTTTGCACCATGCCACCGACGCGAAACGTCCGCTCCTGGGGTGCTTCACCGGCACTCACCTGCGTAGGCGTGAAAAAGAACACAAGATTGCTTTGAAAAGCATTGAGCACTAAGGCTGTGGCAATGCCGAATGCGGCCACGCCACCAGCAATGAGCGCGATACGTTTATGCCGATTTTTCATCGAGATCCCTCTTCCCTCAGGATTAACTTGCGCTTCACTTGCGATAAAGCCGCTTTGCGGCGCTGGCGCAGCAGGAGCCATTCAGTGCAAAGAGCGACCAGGGTGACGGCGACTGACCCCCACACGTATTGCCCATAGCCGCCCATCGCAAAAAATTCAGCAGGACTTGTCCAATTCATTGCTTTACCTCCTTCAATTCATCTAACCACCCAGCATGGTGTTCGCGTTCTAAAATGATGCAGCGCACGCGCATCAGCACGATCGCCACCGTATACATCCATGACGCCAAGGCCATAAGCAACATGCCGATTAGCATGAGCGCGGCCATTGAAGGGGCTTGTGTCAACGAAACAGATGCGCCTTGATGCAGGGTGTTCCACCATTGCACTGAAAAATAAATAATTGGAATATTGACCACGCCGACAAGGGCAAGGACAGCACCGGCCTTATCCGCGCGCCGCGGCTCATCAACCGCTGACTGAAGCGCCATAAAACCGATGTACAAAAACAATAGAATCAGTTCGGAGGTCAGGCGCGCATCCCAGACCCACCAGGTCCCCCACATAGGCTTGCCCCACAATGCGCCCGTCCAGAGTGAAAGAAACGTGAACATGGCGCCGGTGGGAGCCAAGGCCGAGGCCATCATGGCGGCTAAACGATTGTTAAATGCCAATCCCACAGCAGCCCAGAAAGCCATGACCAAATAAATGAACATCGACATCCAGGAAACCGGCACATGCAAGAAGATGATGCGATAGCCCTCGCCTTGCTGGGCGTCAGTGGGCGCCATGAAGAAACCCACGTACATCCCTATGATCGCCAGAATCGCAGCGGCGACCCCAAACCATGGAATCAGCTTGCCGGCAAGGGGATAAAACATTTTTGGTGATGAATACTTAAACCAATTAATCATTCACTTGCTCATTATTCCAACGCAATCCGTAGTGCCACGGTCGTGGCCAACGGTGCAAAAAAACCAGTTAAAACCAGCACGGCGCCCAGCAACGACAGATTCGCCGTAGCGCCCAGGCCGGCTGCGGCGGCGTCTACCGAACCCGCGCCAAAGATCAGCACCGGCGCATAAAGCGGAAGTACAAGCAAGGCGACCAGGACACTGCCGCCTCGCAGGCCCAGGGTCAAACTCGCTCCGATCGCGCCAATAAAGCTAAGCACCGGCGTACCAAGGGCCAGCGACGCAGCCAGCACCAATAACGACGGGGTTGGTAAATCAAATTGCAATGCCAGCAGGGGAGCCAGCAACGTCAAGGGCAAACCCGTCAACAGCCAATACGCGACCACCTTGCCGAGCACCAGCATTCCCAGCGGAGCCGGTGAAAGGGCCATTTGCTCCAGGGTGCCGTCGGCATAATCCTGTTCGAACAACCGATTAAGCGACAACATAGTCGCCAGCAACGCCGACACCCAAAGAATGCCCGGCGCGATCTGCCGCAACGTGTCGCGCTCAGAACCAATGCCCAACGGAAACAGGCTGACCACGATGACAAAGAAAAAAAGCGGTGTCAGCACATCGGACTTGCGTCGCATGGCAAGCCTCAAATCTCGACGTACTACCCCGCGAAGTACGGATAAGCCAATGGAGTCGCTCATACGCCTACCCGTATAACGTGTGTCGCGCCTGCCAAGGTCAAATCCTGGTGTGTCGTCAAGACAGTGATCCCGCCCTCACTCAGATGCTGGTCGATCACCCGTATTACCCATTGGCCCGCTTGAGTATCCAACGCGGTCAGGGGTTCATCGAGCACCCACAAGGTACGTTTTTGCAGCAAGAGCCTGGCCAGATTGACACGGCGCTTTTGCCCCTGCGACAAGGCTCGCACCGATAGATGCTCCCTACCCTGCAATCCAGCCTTGCCTAAGGCTTCGTACACAGCGTCCTGGGTAACGAGCTCGTCCGTCAACGCCATGCTGAAAATTAAGTTTTCCGTCGCACTTAGATCATCCTTCAGGCCCAACGGGTGTCCGCAATACAGTAGCTCGCGACGGTACTCATCGCCCAGCTTCTTAATCGGACTACTGCGCCAATCAATGGCGCCGGCAGCCGGAGGCATGAGCCCCACCAGCATGCGCAAAAGGCTGGTTTTGCCGCTACCGTTCTCACCGCGCACCAACAGGCACTCGCCTGCCTTAAGCTGAAAGTTCAGGTTATGAAATAGGCGTCGCTCACCGCGCACGCAGTCCAGATTGATGGCTTCAAGCACCGTCGACCTTTGCTCGCAAAAACGTTAATCACCAGGTGATATCGGTATTTAGGCTAAGCGCCGATCTGCAACGGACCATCCGTTACATGCGGCACTAAGCGCTACCGTCGCAAGTAGCTGGGCGCACGCTCAAATTCAATTGAACGCGACGACGCTGAGGACGTAGGTGTGGAGCAGGAGGGAAGTCGAATCAGCGGCGTGCCAGCTTAGGCAAGGAAAAGCCACTGGGGCCGCTCGGGCCGCTCGGAAAAGGTCGGTAAGCTTAGCAGCGCCTCTTGAAACTGGGGGGCCAAGCTAGACGATAAGGAAGGGATAGTTTGATGTGCAGATGAAATAATCGACGCCGCAGGCGCTTGGCACGAATGCTCATACTGGCCCAAGAACCCCGAGGTTGAACCCGTTTGCTCAGACCCGTCAGTTAAAGCGACACGCGGCTCTTGAGCTTCGCTATAACAAGGCTCGATGCATATCTCCCTTTCCGGCTGGCAATACACGCTCACGACGCCCCAGGAGACCTGAAGCGGCAGCATAACCAGCATAAAAATAAGGAGAAATTTCTTCATTGCAGGAACGATTGTACCAAGTGAAAAGCGTGTCTTACAAACGAAGGTATGAAAAGTCGCAGTCGGGGGTCGGTTATTTTGCAATCGCGATGTTTGTTTCCATAGAAAATGCAAGAGAATCCCCATCCCGAAAGCCTTGGATGATAGCGTGCGTCTTCGCCCTTACTTTCTCCACAAGAGCGAAGCGCTCTATGGCATCCATAGATGCAAATGCTGGCACGGAGGTTGCGGCACCCAGTATCGAAAACTGAACAAACCTTTCCGGCTCTGGCATGCGAATAAACAGTGACCGTGGAGTGATTTCGATATAGTGGAAGCCCGCCTCGCTGAGCAACGTGTATAGCTCCTCGGGGTTTGATAATGAAAAGGCAACGTCGACATCCGAGATGGGCGCATCGAGAACGCGAGCGGTTGCCGTAAACAACTCCTCATACAAGGGATGTCGGCTCAGGGACTGCCAGACACTGATAACCGCTCTACCGCCATCGCGTAACACGCGACGCATTTCACGACCTGAAGCCACTCGGTCGGGAAAGAACTGGAATCCCTGTTGGCACAGCACAAGATCAAACGCGTCACCGGGAAGTTCGAGGCGAGTTGCATCACCCTCTTGCCAAAGTATCGACGCACCAGCCGGTGAAGGTTGTGCCCGACCTACTTCCAACATTTCTGAATTGATATCCAGGGCGAGGACCTGCCCGCTTATCCCAACCATGGGAGCGACCTGTCGTGCGACACTGCCCGTACCGCAGGCAATATCCAAAACTCGCTCGCCGGGTTTGGGTAACGCCAATTCAAGCAGTACGCGCGTCCAAGGATCTGCGATAGCACGGCTAAGGTAGCGCTCATATACTTCTGCCGGACTAAGGTCTGGTTGTTGGTTCACTGAATTCTCCTGATCACAATTACACACATTCCAGTGTCGCTAAAAACCCGAATTTAGTTTGCCAAACCGAGCTTGCGATTGAGTAGCCCCAGCATACCGGGGCTACATCGAAAGTGCTGGCCTCACCGAATGCTGCGGTATGTGATCCCATTGGGATTGGGGCCAACTGGATAGGTAGCAACCACTTTTTGAGTACTTGTGTCGATCGCACTTACGGTGTTGTCTTTGGTGTTGGTTATGAATACGAAACCGCCATCAGTGCTCGCGACTACGCCATGCGCGCCTTTGCCAGTGACCACTGTGTTTATAACGCTTTGGCTTTTCGTGTCGATCACCGATACCGTGTCATCAGGATTGCTATCGCTTCCTTGGTTAGCTACGTACATTTTGCTGCCGCCAGCTGCTGCATAGAGCTGAATGGGGTTACGTCCAACGCTTACGTTCTTCACGACTTTCCTGGTGGAAGTGTCGATGATTGCCACACTATCTTCATCTCGTAGCGACACATAGACGTGTTTGCCACCGGGCGTAAAGGCCACTTGTACCGGTGCTTTGCCGACAGAAACGCGCTCAGCCTCTTTAAGGCTTTGGGTATCGATGATCGATACCGTATTGTCGGTAACGTTTGCTACATAAAGCTCCCGTCCGTCCGGGCTTAACCGCAAGCCGTGCGGATAACCTCCAGTAGCAACTTCAGCGGTGACTTTCTTCCCTTGGATGTCGACTACCGATACCCGATCTGTATCGGCGTTCGTGATATAGGCGTAGCGTCCGTCCCGACTGGTGACGACGTGCGAAGGGTGGCTCCCAGCAGGTAGTGCTTCCAGTACCTGTCCGAGCTCGCTAGCGTTGAGAATTAGTAACCCAGCGTCACCCTCCGCGTGCGAATCGGCGTTAACAGAAGTCGAAGTCTCGCCTGCGCCGCCATGCGTCCCATGATCACCAGTCCTCACGGTTGGTGTACCAACGGCAAGCAGTGTCTTGCCATCGGGGGAGATTTGGACATTATGTGGTACGACAGCTATTTGAGCCGTACGCACATTACCTGTAGTTAGATTAATTTCGCTAATAGAGCCATCTCCCTCATTGGCGCTATACACAACGCCATTTGGCAAGCCTGCAGCGTGGACTGCGCTTGCGGACAGGGCAAAGGCAATGGCAACAAGTACGGGACGCATTCTAAACATCGTGACATCTCCAATAGAGTAAGGTGAGTTGACTTCAAAAGAGGCAGTAGAGCCGCTTGATGACAACTATATTGGCCGGCCACTGACCGGACGATGACGGCACCGTTACTCTTTTGGAATACAGCATTAGCCCCACTACGCCCGCAACCTTGCGCTCACAATGGCGATTGATGAGCGTGACACTATGAGGCGATGGCATTCTTTGCACAATTACCGCAGGGCATAGTTTTTTACGCTTGACCTTCCAACGATGGGAAGCCGCATCCTTCTCTTTATCTAATTGAACTGAACGACAAGGAGGTGGGATTTGAATACCCTGACCATACAGGAAAGCGCGTTGACAACCGCGATTAGTCTGCCGATCGAAGGCATGACCTGTGCGTCGTGCGTGGGTCGTGTCGAAAAAGCCCTAGCCAAAGTCGAAGGCGTTGATTCGGTCACCGTCAATTTGGCGACCGAGCGGGCCGACATCAAGGCGCGCAGCCCCATTGACCGCCAAGCGCTGGTCAACACCGTTGAGGCGGCAGGTTACAGCGTACCCGCCGCCTCCATCGACCTTGCGGTCGAGGGCATGACCTGCGCATCGTGCGTGGGCCGGGTCGAACGCGCGCTCAAAGCCGTTCCCGGTGTGTTCGAAGCCACAGTAAACCTGGCGACTGAACGCGCCCACGTGCGCGGCAGCGTGGATTCCAACGCTCTGATCACCGCGATCGCGGCAGCGGGCTACGCGGCGCAACCCATAGACGTTGGGACATCCGTCGACGAGGACGCCGCCAACGAGCGCAAAGACGCTGAGCGCGCGGCGCTCAAGCGCGACCTGACCCTTGCCGCCGTTCTCACGCTGCCGGTCTTCGTGATGGAAATGGGCTCACACCTGATTCCCGGCGTGCACGACCTGATCCTGCGCACCATCGGCGCGCAATGGAACTGGTACATCCAGTTCGCGCTGACGACGCTGGTGCTGGCGGTGCCGGGCTGGCGCTTTTACCGCCAGGGCGTCCCGGCGCTTTGGCGTCTTGCGCCCGACATGAATTCACTGGTCGCGGTCGGTACCCTCGCGGCCTATGCTTATTCCCTGGTCGCCACCTTCGCGCCGTCGCTACTACCCGCTGGCACCGTCAACGTCTATTACGAAGCGGCGGCGGTCATCGTCACGCTGATCCTGCTGGGCCGCTTTCTAGAGGCGCGCGCCAAGGGCCGTACTTCGGAGGCCATCAAGCGGCTGGTCGGCTTGCAGGCGAAAACCGCGCGCATCCAGCGCGACAGTACCGTGCTTGAAATTCCGATCGCCGACGTCGTGGCCGGCGACATCATCGAGGTACGTCCCGGGGAGCGCATACCCGTCGATGGCGAGGTCACTCAGGGACTAAGCTATGTCGATGAATCCATGATCACCGGCGAACCCATCCCAGTAGCAAAGACGGTGGACAGCAAGCTGGTCGGGGGCACCGTCAATCAGAAAGGCGCACTGTCCTTCCGCGCAACGGCGGTGGGCGGCGCAACTGTGCTCTCGCAGATCATTCGCATGGTCGAACAGGCGCAAGGGTCCAAGCTACCCATCCAGGCGCTGGTGGATAAGGTGACCATGTGGTTCGTGCCCGCCGTTATGGGTGTTGCCGTGCTGACCTTCCTGGTCTGGCTGGTCTTCGGGCCCGAACCGGCGCTGACCTTCGCGCTCGTCAATGCCGTGGCCGTTCTGATCATTGCGTGCCCTTGCGCCATGGGCCTGGCAACACCGACCTCTATCATGGTGGGAACCGGGCGCGGCGCGGAACTTGGCGTTCTTTTCCGTAAAGGCGAGGCGCTGCAATTGCTCAAAGACGCCAAGGTCGTCGCCGTGGACAAGACCGGCACGCTAACCGAAGGCCGCCCGACGCTGACCGATCTGGACATCGCCGAAGGTTTCAAGCGCCAAGATGTGCTAGCCCGGATCGCCGCGGTCGAGGCGAAGTCCGAACACCCCATCGCCCGCGCCATCGTCGACGCCGCCAGCAACGAAGGCATCGCCATTCCCGAGATCACGGACTTCGAATCGATCACCGGCTTCGGCGTGAAAGCACATGTAAACGGGGAACTGATTGAAGTCGGAGCGGACCGCTACATGCGCAAACTGGGAATCAAGGTTGACGTTTTCGCGGCAACCGCCGAGCGCCTGGGTAATGAAGGCAAGACGCCACTCTATGCCGCCATCGATGGCCGGCTGGCGGCAATCGTCGCGGTTGCCGACCCGATCAAAGAAACGACGCCGGCTGCCATCACCGCGCTGCACGCGCTAGGCCTGAAGGTCGCGATGATCACCGGCGACAACCGTCGCACGGCAGAAGCCATCGCGCGCCAGCTGGGCATCGACGAAGTGATCGCCGAGGTCCTGCCGGAAGGCAAAGTCGAGGCGGTGCGCAAGCTGAAAGCTGCTCATGGACAGCTTGCATTCGTCGGCGACGGTATCAACGATGCCCCTGCGCTGGCCGAAGCGGATGTGGGCTTGGCAGTGGGCACCGGCACGGATATCGCCATCGAGGCGGCCGACGTGGTGTTGATGTCAGGGAACCTGATGGGCGTGCCCACCGCCATCGCACTGTCGCGGGCGACGATCGGCAACATCCGTCAGAACCTGTTCTGGGCCTTTGCGTACAACACCGCGCTGATCCCGGTGGCCGCGGGCGTGCTGTACCCGGCCTGGGGCGTCCTCTTGTCGCCGATCTTCGCGGCGGGGGCAATGGCGCTTTCCAGTGTCTTCGTCCTGGGCAACGCGCTACGCTTGCGTGGGTTTCGCTCACCGATAGAGGCCACCAAACCCTCTCAACTGCCGACGGCGGCGTAATTGGAAAGGAGATATTGAAATGAATATTGGGGAAGTAGCGAAAGCCTCTGGCGTCTCAGCGAAGATGATCCGATACTATGAACAGACTGGACTGATCCCCCGAGCGAATCGCAGGGAGTCGGGTTATCGCAATTATTCTGCATCTGATATACACATGCTGCGGTTTATCCGCCGGGGGCGTGACCTTGGTTTTCCGGTGGCCGAGATCAATGAGCTTCTGGGCCTCTGGCGCGACAAATCGCGCCAGAGCGCTGAGGTAAAACGTATCGCTACGGCTCACATGACAGAGCTGCGCGAAAAGATCGACAGCCTGGAACAAATTGCCAATACGCTTCAGACGCTGATCGAGTGTTGCTCTGGCGATGATCGTCCCGATTGTCCGATTTTGGCCGACCTCGAGAACACGGCCGATAGGCAACAGTTGTAGCAAGCCCACTGCGATTGCTGGTTAGTCCGTTGAGGGGTCAAATTAAATCATACAAGATTGAGATAGGGATTACTGGGAGGTAACTCAGTGAATAACAAACTGGGGTCACCCAACAAATAGCCGTGAAGCCTTCGAGATTTCCGTGGTCCAAGAACGTCGCAGGTCCAAATGTTCAGTCCGTTGGGCTGCTTACGATGCTGATGTAGCTTCTCAAAACGCTTCTGCACCCACTGCCAGTCCTGCTGCTTCTCCTGTTTAGCTAGCGCACCGACCTGCGGATACTCTTGTGCGTAACGCTGGAACACGCCGGGGCTAACCAGGTAAACGGTATCGCTCACTGTATGCACCAACGCCTTCGCATCGTTGATAATGAGTTTGCGCAACTGGATGCCCTCCCTCAGCCACACCATGAAATGCTCGCCAGACGGTTGCCCCCCCAGGGCTGGCGAACTGGCAACGTGCGTCAACTGCGTGGTTGGAGTAAGCGGAGATGGCGCGGTTGGATTTGGGGTCGCCCTGGACGAAGAGTCCTCGCCGTGGACCGCAGAGGAAGATCCGTCCATGCCAATCATCGTCAATAGATCGTCTATGGCGTCCGGCGCACTAGCCGTATCCCGAGGCGGCACCGGGAACACTGCCGAAGTCGATACAATTACAGTATCACCGGCTGATGGTGAAGCTTCCTGATCCGCTGGCGGTTGGCCCACCACGGGTGCCGATTCGGCCACAGCCGCGTCCGCCGCCTCGCTGGTCAACGTGGTATCGATCGCCACCGTGCCCGCGAATGGATCGGGCCGCTCTCCGGACTCCCAGATCAACGCGGGTGCCACGCGCAAGAAGGTGAAGGTGTTCGACCAGCCGCTCTCGCTCGTGACCGTCGCCTTCCAAATGGCCTTGCCTTCCGGGTTCGGTTGCAACATGCCATGATCCTGCAACACATTAAAAACGGCAGTGTTGTTCGCTGGGATACCGTCGATGCCCTGCGAGAGCAGATGCGCACGTAGCTTATCCGAAACCGTCTTACTGACCAGCCAGAGTGCATCCTGGGTAAGCCAGCCATCGGAGGCCTGGGGCTGGTTCAGCTTCAGCTCTTCCTTTAGTAGGTAGCGAAGGCCTTCCAGCAGCTTGCGCTGCAGTGCGTGCTTGGGCGCGGCCATGGCGCGTGCGGGATCGCCCCCCAATGCCTGGGCCACCGACGCACGATCAGCCTGAATGACCAGTTCGCCCAGCACCCCAGCGTGTTCATACTGACCGGCCAGCACGTAGAGCAATGCCGACCAAAGCAGCGGGAAACCGTTAAGCCAGTCCAGAATGCTGCCATCGAGCACCCGTGTGTAGAGCAGTCCGGTGGCGGCGCTGTGCAGTCGATACTCACGCCCTTCCCGGTAGCGAAAACGGTATGGCCGAGTCAGCGGGCCGTGCCAGGGATGCCAGGCGCTACCGTCTTCATGCTCCACATGCTGATCCACCGCGATCTTGCCGATGTCGTGTAGCAGCGCGGCATAGGCCGTCGCCGCAGTCCAGGCTTCTGCCTGGGCGGCCTGGTCTTCGGGTGTTGTTCCCGCAGGCAACAGATGAGACTGGCGCAGTTTCAAGGCATAGGCCACGATTTCCAGCCCATGGTCGAGCATGCCGCCCGGATAGGCGTGGTGATGGCTTTCCGAGGCGGGAAATAGCTGCACCAGCTCGGCATAACGTTCCAGCGGTGCGCGGTACAGCAATGCAAACTGCTGGCGCGAGAGTGACGTGCGTTGCCAAATGTGTTCCAGCAGACGTTGGCGTCGAGGCGTGGACAACAGTGAAGCAGCCGACTCTGGCCGCGTCAGCCCTTTGAGTGGTTCGGTCAGGGGTATAGCGGTCGTATCTATAACTGGCAGTAGCCGTTTGCGCTGGAACAGCGAGAGCATGTAAAACCTCTGGTAATGGGCAGGCAAGAGAGCCTTTTTTGCCTTTTCAGGTAGGGCCTTTCCCCTTGGCTCCATTCCCTTCCCCCTTCCTGGCCCTTTGGCCTTTGAACCCTTTGGGTATAGGGCAATCCGGTCTTGCTACGCCAGTATCAATGCGGGACAGGCAGACTCGGATTGGCAACCAAACCTGTTGTACCCGTCAGCACATATCTTGCAATTTGCATCTATAGATATACAATTGAAATGTATATCAAATGTAGGAGTTATTAGCATGCAAGTCGCCAAATGGGGTAACAGCTTGGCCGTGCGCCTTCCGGCCAGCCTGGTAGAAGCCCTGGAGTTGCAAGAAGGTGACGATATTGAGATCGTCGTGGACGGCCCGCGCGCGTTTGCGGTTCGCAAGAAGCCGGGTTCTGAAGCCTTGCTGAAGCGTCTGCGTACCTTCCGGGGCAAACTGCCTGCGGATTTCCGTTTCAGCCGGGACGAGGCGAATGCGCGCGACTAAGTTCAAGCATTTTATGGACAGCAATGTGGTGCTGTACCTGCTGTCGGAGGATTCAACCAAGGCGGATAAGGCCGAAAGCCTATTGAAGGCTGGACCGGTCATCAGTGTGCAAGTGCTCAATGAGGTCACGCACGTATGCCGCCGCAAGCTGACGATGAACTGGGATGAGATTGCGCAGTTTCTGGAACTGGTACGGGGCTTTTGCAAGGTTGTTCCGCTCACAGAAACCATCCACGACCAAGCCATATTGATCGCTGAACGTCATAAACTGTCGTTTTATGATGCATGCATCGTCGCGGCGGCTACGGCGGCTGGTTGCCAGACGCTCTATAGTGAAGATATGAACCATGGTCAGATTCTGGAGGACAGCTTGACACTCAGGAATCCATTTTCTACTGATTAGTCAGGCCAATAAGGAATCGATGACAATGACAGCCCGCAGCATCAATGGTGCGCTCAAGATACACCACGGATTGATAAGCTAATGGTGCACATCTTCGTCCCTCTTGCCGTTTGATACTGAAATTGATACTATTTAAACAGTTTCAGTACTTTTTTTGGAGGCTTTCATGAACAATAGCGTGACCGTAGCCGAGATTAAGCGCCGAGGTATGGCCGCCATTGAAGAAGGCCTGCGGCGAGGTCCGGTGCATATCATCAAGCGCAATAAGTCGGCAGCAGTAGTGTTATCTGAAGCGGAATACCAGCGCCTCACAGGCAAGGGACCATCGGTCGTCCCAGGGATGACGGCGTTGCAGTGGCTGCTGACGCAGCCATCTGCGGGCACACGTGAGAAGGATGATATTAACGCTACGTTGGCGGAAGAGCGCGCCTGGTGATTGCATTCTTCGATGCCTGTGCCCTCATCTATCTGATCGAAGGCAATGAGCCCTTCGCCAGCCGGGTGCGCAACCAGCTTGCCGAAGCGACGCAGACGTACCCAGGAATCGAATCGGCTGTCAGCCGTCTCTCTTGGCTTGAGTGTCGCGTAGGCCCGATGAAAGCCAACGACATGGGCACATTGGCGCTATTCGATGCGTTCTTCGCTCGCCCTGATCTCGTGTGGGTGGAGATGAACCGGGAGGTCGTCGAGTTAGCGGCGGCGATCCGCGTACGCCATGGGCTGCGTACACCAGATGCATTGCAGGCGGCCAGCTGCCTGCAACTGGGCCAGAATCACGTGTTCTTGACGGGCGACGTCATGTTTCAGCGTGTTCAAGGCCTGAATATCGCGCTGCTAAGTTAGCCGAACCCGCTTTCGAAACTCTGTCTCCTGGATAGGTGATGATCATGAACCAGACAACCCGCATTAGTAAAGCAGAACGCGTTGGCCGCTGGCTTGCTCGCGGACGGCGTGGTTATCTGCGCAGTGAACGTGAAGTGTCGGGCTGGCTGGTGGCTCAAGGTCTACCTGCTCCTATTGTCAGCACGTTGCTGTGGATCGTCACGTTGGCCGTGGTGGTAGGGCTACTTTATACCGCGTTCTGGCTGGCGCTGCTGCTGGGGTTCGCAGTAGCCGCAGCCTGGGTTGCGGGGCATTCAAACGAGCAGGATGAAGATGACTTCTTAGGGCGTAATGCAGAAGAAAGGGATCATCGGAAAAGCATTTTTTATCACCCCGCTTCGTTCAACGATGATCCAGACCCACGCTTTGAAGACGATTGAACTGGTGCTTCCTTAGCTTTTCCTGGCTGCGCTCATCAGCACGCTTGAACCCCCACGACCAGCCTCTCCCGCTCCGCGCGTACCATCGGCCAAGCCTTGAAGCGCGTTTCCAGCCCTAACTCCCGCCCACGTTAGCGCAGTGATCCAGAACGCGGGCAGCACCAGAAACATCGTCGCCATCACGAAGTTCAGCAACATATCGCCAAAGCTGTTATTTAGCCCCATCAGCGGATCAAAATTGGTGACTGGCCGATTCCATCCCCACCCGCTGCCATAGAGCGCATCTAGGATCGTGCTGTCGATCCAGCGTGCCAGCTGGAACCAAAAGTCCACAAAGAACAAGGCAAACTGCACCACGCTGACCGTCACTACGGCCTTGAGCTCGTAGGTACTGATGATAAGCACCAGCGGGATGCAGATCACCAGCGCCATCTTCAGGAACGACAACACCATGGGCAGCGCCTGGCGCACCACATCCATGGCGGGGAAAAAGCCGATCGAGCCGATCGTGATGCCAAGGTCGCTGGCGGCGCGGGTCACGACATTGGGCAGCGTCTTGTCGATCTGGCCGCCGTAGTCGGTATAGACCGCGCCCTGATTCAGTTTTTGCTGGCGCGGCGCAGCGACCGCGCGGATCACCGAATCATCGACCTCGGCACGGGTGAGAAACCCGGCCCAACCAGCGACGCGGTTGAGCAGGCCGGAATCAACCTGGGACAGCAGGCGCGCCCGCAGCCCGCTGCTCCCGTCGCTCCACCACTGCCGGCAGGTCGGATAGCCACCGCCACTGGGTACCTGGGCGAGACCCGCATCGCGGATGCTGTCATAAGGCCAGGCGTCGCGCGGGGTGCGTGAGCGGTAGGTGTCGTAATAGCCCGCCGAGTCCACGAAATACCGCGATCCGATCCAGGTGACATCGTGCATCTGCACGTCATCCAGTTCTGGACGGCTCATGAACAGCTTGGCGCGGGCCGGACCGTAGCAGTCATGTGAGAAATCCGATACCTCCTGGGCCAGTACCGGATCATCGATTCGTGTGGCATCGATCTCCATGCGTAGTTGACGCAACTCGGTACCGCAGGGAATCGCGGCGACCGATGCGCTGGTGAGGCCGCGAGAAAGCGCGTGCATAAACCCCCACCACACAGGCACCTTGGCGCTTTGGTCGTTCAGGGTGGTGAAGGATTGGCTCCAGCCGGTATCGGAAGGCTGCGGTACGCTCACCCCGCATTGGCGGGAACGGGCATCGTCAAAGCGCACCCGGCTCAGGTCCACGTCGATGAACGGGATGCCAGCGAAAAGTACCACAACAACCGCCACCCACACGCGGGTTTCGATACGTGCGGCCGACAGCAGACCCTTATTGCCTTCGTCGGCGCCTTCGCCACGGGCTTTGAGCCACTCCTGCAGGATGATGGCAATAAAGGGGATGGCAAACACGCCACTGGCCACCAGTACCGACCAGATGCCGTTGTGCACGATCCAGCCCACCAGCGTCAGGTAATACTCCAGGTAATCGGTCGTGAACAGCGTCATGGTTCAGCGCTCCCGCTACGTGCTCTGCATCAGCAGACTGCACTCCAGTGTGACCAGCGCCAGGACGCCAGCGATCTCCGTGCGTAGCAATCGGCGTCGGGTTGCCGCATCGGATTGCCTGGCGAGCAGCCGTCGGCGCATCCACCGCCACCCGTAGGCGGTCGCCGCGTAGAGGCACAGGCGCCACAGCAGGAAAAAGCCAGAGGCCTCTGCCAGCCACTGCTCCCAGCTAGCAATGCTTCCCAGGAAGTAGATGCCCGCGACATTAGCTGCCACCGCCACGACCAGCAGCAATACTGTCCACAGCAGCGCTCTAGCAGCGCGCCGGTTGAACCACTTACGTAGCCACGCGGCGTTCATGGTGTGCCGCCCGGTGCGGACCGCTGCAATTGCTGCAGACGGTCGGGCACTGGGTCGCCCTGGTAGACACCGCGTGAGCCCGCCGCCCGTGTGCTATGCCGTTGGATAATCGCCATGGGCGAGTTATTCGCCAGTTCACGACGCAGTTCCAGTTCGGTCTTGAGGTTCTGGATTTCCCGATCCAGCGTGTCGCTTTCCTGGTTCACCGCATCCACCGCCATTTGGTTGGCCGCGACGTTGGGTTCCTTCTTGCCGGTCAACAACGTGCGTTGCAACAGCAGCGCTTTTTCCAGTACGGAGGCCAGCGCGACTTCGGACGCCAAACGGCGGGCCAGAATGTCCTGGTCGGGTTCGTCGCGTAGGGCTTCGACAACGCCGCGAGTGATCGGCAGCGATGCACTGCCAGCTTCGTGCAGGTTCTCAAACGTCGTGTTGCGAGCGCCCGTAATCAGTTCTTGCAACGCTTGGAGCTTGGCGTCGTATTCCTCCTGGATCAGCGGCGTCAAGCCCACGCCCGGTACGGTCTGGGTCTTGGTGCAGGCTTCGCAGGTGCGTTGTTCTTGTTCACCCAAGACTCGCGTCGCCCAGGCCACCGCCGCATCGGGCGACGACCAGGTTTGGCAGGAAAGACTGCCGCAACTGGATTGGGCGATGGCCGACGTGTCAGACACGCTACGGCCATTGACCAGGTTGTACCCGGCGCGAGTCACATCGCCCACCACCTTGATCGGAGATTGGCCCGCGCCGCCGGCATTACCACCGCCGACCCACGGCACGCCGTCGTTACCCCGGCTGGTTTCGGCCTGTTCGATCGCCGAGACCGCATCGCTACTGGCCACCGCCTCGCGCAGCGCCATACCCTGGGCAAGCTGGTTCCAGCCCATCTGCCCACCGGCCATGTCGGCCATTTTTTCTGCCATGGCGCGGCACTGGAGCTTGGACCGGTCAAAGTCCAACCGGGCCTGCAGCACACCATTGGTCAGCAGGTTATACAGCCCTGGATCAGCCCGCTGGATGATCAGCGCGGGAAGCGATGCCACCGCACTGGTCGCACTCTGTATAACGCTGCTCATGATGTTCTGAAAGCCGTTCGTGATCCCGTTCAGTTGGTTCTGGATCGTCGTGCTGATATTCATGTCGCCACAAATCAGGTTGCTGTTCCAACCGGCGCCCACACCGATGGAGCGCATACCGGCTGCACCACTCATCGAGACGGCGTTCCCGCCACCAATCGAATACATGACCTCATCACCGATGACGCTGCCACTATTCTGGAATCCACCGCTTTGGGCCGAGGCCAAACCGCAGGCCAGAGCCAGTGCGCAGGCCAGCACCGCTGGGCGGCATGAGCGCGGGATCAGGCTCGCGGGTTTTGTCATATCAGGACGGTTCATGGTTGTGCCCTCGAATGCTCAGTTGAAATCCACACTGCCCAGGAATGTCTGGCCCCGGCGCTGGCAGCAGCTATACGGACGCCACAGCGCCCAGGCGTAGTCGCCTTGCTGGGCCTGCGTCATCGATTCGTTATGGGGAAACACCGTGCAGGTGTTGGACAGACGTGGTGTGAGCTCCTGCCATTTGCCCGTTGAGCTATCGCTCTCTATGAGCGCTCCCGCTGGCCAGTAACCCGCCCGAGAATTGGCCAACAGTGGCTGATACACATGGGGTTGCCCGCGACGGGTCACGACGTCGCCCGCACGCTGGGCCACCACGGCGCCCGCCTTGTAGTCATCGGTCTGGTGCAGAAAGCCACCGCGCGGGTACACATTGCCCCACAGATTCATGCCACTGCGCGAACCCACCTCGCGCTGGCCGGGTATCAATGCCTCGGGGTACACGGCCTCCGGCATGTTGTAGCGCCAGGCCAACGTATCCAAGGTGCTGAGCAGGTACGGCACGAAGGCTGTACCTGCTCCCTGGCAAAAGTATCCAGAACCCGCGACGAACTCGTTGAACACGTCGCCGCCGGGATGACCGATCACGTCGCTATTCTTGAATTTGGCGAGATTATTCTCATGGCCTTCGTTGGTCGTGCCGTCGCCCCCCGCCTGCGCGGTGGGATTGGGCAGACTCATGGGCCGTACTTCCACCCAGGGGTTCGCGCCGGTGTTTGAATAGCTCGACACCACCGCATCCGGGACGTAGTGGCGCACCTTGATGGAGGTGCGTATCCGGCAACCGCCCACTCCACAGGACAGCCAGTAGCAGATGCCGACTACGCGGTACTCCAGACAGGATGGCGACAAAGCGGAAGCCACAATGGTGGCGGTGTTGAGCGCGAAGCTGGATGTCGCGGCAAACAAGAGCGCCACGGCGACTCCGAATCGCAGGTGGGGTAAGCTCATGGCTGCTCCTTGCGGTATTGCTCGACTCGGGTCAGCGCCTGATCGAGATTGGTATCGCCGTAGATCACATAGCGCTGGTCGACCACGATGGCCGGAATGGTCGTAATACCCAGGCTCCAGGCGTCGGCTACACCTTGGTAGGCCTCAGCCAGCCGTTGCTGCAACAAGGAGCCTCCTTCCTTCAAACGGTGCTGGACCAGTTCAGCGGCTTGGCGACTATCGCTCGGAAGATCGGCCGACAGTTCGGCTTCAATGCGCATGGGCGCATCCAACTCGATCAGCCGGTCTGGCGTACCCTGGACGGGGTATTGACGGTCGGTAATGATCCAGACATCCGCTGCGGTAGCGGTGCAGGCGAACAGCGCTGCAGTCAAGGCTATTGCCAGCGGCAGGCACATCGCCGGGGCACGAGATAGAGAACGAAGCATGGAGCGGCACCCGTAGTTCATGACCCTGGTAGTGCAACGCATCGTGTGCAAAACAGCGACAAACAATCGGAAATGAGGGGTGTCCGGTTTGAAGCGTTCCTCGTGACGTTAAGCCACCGACTACGCGAAAAGAAGGGAGCGCGAGGCTCCCACTAGGATTATAAAGTTGCCTCCAGCACGACCTTATGCGTGTAGTGGCGCCAGAAGCGGTCCACCAGCCGACCCTCCAGGACACGGGCGCGAAAGCGCAGGCCTTGCGCGGTGGAGAAATTATCCCAACCTGCTTCGTACGATGCTTCGCTACGCAGTTCTGCGACCTCGTTGACGATCTGCTCGGTTTCGTCATCAGAAGCGACCGGAATACACCATCTCACGGTATCTCCCCGAACCTGTCCGGCGAGCACCAAGCGTTGCCCCCTGTCCCGGACGATGATCAACTCGGGTGCGAAGCTCAATGCGTTGCTAGCATCGGTGAGATCAAAGTCGTGGTGCAATACTCGAGTGTTGGCCAGCGACATGGCATCCTCAATCAAGCCGCACCTGCCCAGGACGTGGGTTTGCGGCGTTCACCAACTGCCATAGACGGGATCGTCTTCTGGATATTCCACATTGCCCTGGCAAGTGATGGTGAACTGACGCCAGAACACATCCTTGCGCAGGTAGGTGCCAGATCGATACGGGGTGGCGATGAAAGCAACACCCTCGAAGTGATGAGTTTTGAGCTGCATGATGTACTCCCATATTTGAGAAGGCGTGCGAGCTCTATGCCGACCCATGCGGGCCTGGAGAGCCCGCACAGGGGTTGAACACTGAAACGAGAAAAGTGCCACGCTAGCGTAGGCGCGGCCGGGGGGACTACGACAGCAAGCCGGACTCAGCAAAGGAAAACGGTTCACCTTTACCGATGATGAAATGATCCACGACCCGGATATCGACCATCCCCAAGATGAATTTCAATTGATTAGTGAGTGCGCGATCTGCCGTACTGGGCTCGGTCGTGCCCGACGGGTGCTGGTGCGAAAAAATCAGCGCAGAGGCGTTCAATTCCAAAGCGCGCTGCACAACAACTCGCGGATAGACCGACGCCGTGGTGACCGTGCCTTTGAACAGACATTCACACGCCAACACTTGGTGCTGGCTGTTGAGGAACACCACAACGAAGACCTCGTTGGGCTCGGCCATCAACTTCAAGCGCAGATAATCCCGAACCGCTTTCGGGCCATCGAGTGTCGGCCCCGCCTTGAACACGCGATGTTCCAAGAGTGCAATGGCTTGCTGGATGATCCGATCGTCCTGCTGATCGGTAAGATCAATGCTTAATTGCGCGCCGGAATCGGCGACATTAGGGGTGGGGAACATAACAAACCTCCAATAGATAAGATCGGAGGACGCGTACCCAAGAGGGCAAACCCTCCAGGGACGATAAAGAACAATGAGCGAACAATCAGCATCCACCACCTTCGTATCAGGTGGGTATCCGCGCAGGGGATGCGGTGCGGAACGGGGTGTGCAATCAACGCGGTCTACGCCACGCCGTAGCCTTTAAGAGTGCCGGCTACCTGGGCTTGTTACCGTCTGGGACGGCGGACAATTCAGTCGTTTCTGCGAGTTCGGAGACCGGATCATCGGTCACAAGCAGGTCCATCGCTGACAGCAGCGAGTCACCTGGAATCGGTCCCTGTAGCCACAAGGATTGGCCGGTACGCTCGTCGCGCAACTGCAGCGTCGGCGTGGCCGCTATACCGTGGTCGGCTGCGCCATCGGCTTGCGCCCTCACAATTGCTAACGGGCGCTCGCTCGCCAAGCAAGCACGTAAGGCGTCGTGATCAGGCGGGTAGATGCCATCTGGCAACCCCAGTCCTTCGCCCTGCGTGTGTTGATAAATCCAGGATATCGTCCGCCAATAGGCCTGGGGGCCGCCGGCCTCGCCAGCACACTCGGCCAGCGCAGCCAGTTCAGAAGCCGCAGGCTCATGCATAGATAGCGGCAGATGTTGCCACTGCAGGCGGATGTCAGGATGCAGATCGATCCAGGCCATCAACGGCGGGACGTAAGTCCTGCAGTAGGGGCATTCCAGATCGGCATATAAGATCAAGGTATAGCGAGCCAAGGTGGAACCATAATGCCAAGGCGGTCCAGATGCTTCAGACATCGCCGCCCCATCGTCTGCAGACAGTTGGGCGCTCTGCTCCATCGAGGCAATGGGAACGGCAGGACGCCAAAACACGAGAAGTATCAGCACCATGACGGCGACAGGCCAGATCAAGCGGCGCAACGTATCGCGAAAGGAAGGCGTCCGTGGTCGCATCGTAGTTCCCAGACAAGATGTAAATCGGGTGCAGATGCGTTAGTCGAACATACTGGACTACCTACGTGGCTTAACAATGCGGCATACTGTCTGCCCCCTTCTCGCATAGAAAAATAAGACCTGCTTCGGGTACTGACCATTGCCACAGAGATGACCGGCAACGCTAAGCGGGCGGCATTCCTATTTCGATCTGATGCAGTGATTGCCTACCTGGGGATCTTTGGCCGTTGGGACTGTGGAATGATTAGCACATCGGGAGCAAGGCCTGGCGTAGCGGACCCGCCATATTCTCAGCATGAAGAAAGCTGATGCATACGAGCAAAGTGGTACGCATACATGTACAGCCAGATGCGTTAGCGTTGAATTCGCACCTACTGCTATCGGCCATTAGGGGACCTTGACCGATCGAACACTTGGACAGGAAGGTGAATGCCCGGTATTGCCGCGCGGGAGGCTTGTTGGCCACCCGAGCCAACGTAGACCATGTCGCAGTCGTAGCTACTTACTGCGCACTGTATCGTCAAGCATACCTGGGACAGCGACCAGGACCAGTTCACAGCACCAATGCGTCCCACAACTGGATGACCAATCAAAAGAAACACGCGCTGGATAGCTGATTACTCGCTCAGTTCCGGAACTCAGCGAGACCGTTCACCACACCTGGCCACCATAAAAAAATATTACCGAACCTTCGAGACCCGACGCTTCTTGTCCTGTCATCAGTCGACCCCTCTGTCCCATGGCCCTAAAAGTGCTCAGTGATACGAGTGGTGCGCCTAAGCCAATCTAGCAAATTGTTTGTCTCTGTTACAGTAAGGCACTTTTTACCGTAGTTATCTCTTGAGGAATTACGATGGGTGCTATTCATGATGACATACGTGCGTGGTTGCACCGACAAGCCGACTGGATACAGGAGGCTGCGGACCGACTGTTAAAGAAAGGGCAGTTAGGTCGCGACGATCTTGCCGATTTATACGCACTTATCAAAACAGACGCGGGCCGAGCAGTTACGAAGACGCGCCCATTTCATGAGTTACTCAACGGTGTCGCCGCTGGGTCAGATGTGCGTCTACGCAGCGTCAGTCAGGTGATTGGTATTGAGAACCTTTCTCCCGCGCATCCGCTGGTGTTTGGTGACGGCAATTTAACCGTCGTCTACGGAAATAACGGGTCAGGAAAGTCCGGCTATACCCGGCTGCTTAAGAAAGCGTCCGGCAAGCCCCGAGCGCAGTTGCTATACGCGAATGTTTTCGAAGCGGCGCCAGCAGAACAAAAGTGCCAGATCGAGTACGCCAGCCAAGGAGCGGTGAAGTCGTCGGAATGGCATGCTGGCGGAGCACCAATCGATGCGCTGATTGCACTGGATGTCTTCGACAGTGAAGAAGCCGGGTTCTACCTTCGCAGTGAAAGTAGTGCGTCTTATACGCCACCGCTTGTCGCGATGTTCGTCGCGCTAGCTGCGGCGTGTGATGATGTGAAGCGGCTTCTGGAGGAGGATCAGGATCGAGACATTTCGGCCCTGCCCGTATCGCCGGCAGAGCACGTTGCTTCGGAGGCAGTACAGAGCTACAACAGCCTAAAGGCTACGATCGACGCCAAAGCCCTGGACGCCCTTGTACGTTGGTCGGATGAAGATGCTGCGCAACTGCACAGTCTGGGGGAAAGGTTAAATGCCACAGATCCTGCAGGTTTGGCCCAGACTAAGCGAAACGCCGAGCTCGCAACCCGTCGCATCGTCGAGAAGATACTCCAAGCTGCGGCGGCCTACAGCACGGACGCGCTAGTGGCAATTCGAGGCCTGCGGCAGACTGCAAATATCGCCAGGAAAGCTGCTATCGATGCCGCCCAGGTTAATTCTGCCAAACTGGACGGGGTTGGTGAAGACTCATGGCGCGCGATGTGGGCTGCTGCGCGCGCCTACTCCCAATTGTCATATCCTAATCGGGACTTCCCCGTTACGGAAGAAGCACGGTGTGTGCTCTGCCACCAACCCTTGGATGAAGAGGCAGCACACCGCCTTCAAGAGTTTGAAACTTTTGTCCAAGGTGAAGTTGAAGCGACGGCCGCACGGGCACAAAAGTCGTACCACGACGCCCTGAAGGCGTTGCCAGAACCTGTTCCAGCAGAAGTCTACTGTGCGCAACTCCAGACCGCCGGTCTTACCGACCCAGGGTGGGCAGCATACTTAGAAGCTTACTGGAAGGCCATAGCGGTAGCGCGCCAGGCATTAATAACACACGAGCTAACTGAGGCCGTGCAGCCGGCACAAGATAGCGAAGATGCGTGCACGAAGCTCACAATCTTTGCAAAGGCTCTTGAGGCAGAAGCGTTGCAGTTGGACAAAGACGCAAAAGACTTCGATCGAGACTTGGCGAAGCGGCAGAAAACTGCGTTGGAAGGCAAGCATTGGGTCTGCCAACAAGCAGAAGCGGTGCGCAATGAAGTAGCTCGTTTAAAGCGCGTGCAAGCTCTTGAAAAACTCAAAGCGTTGGCACATTCGCGCCCGGTGACCACGCAGGCTGGCGTCGTGGCGGAGCAGGCCATCACCCAGGCGTACGTTGCCAGATTCAACGCAGAGCTTAAGAAGCTCGGTGCAGGCCGCATTCAGGTAGAACTCGTGAAGTCCAAGATGGAGAAAGGTAGTGCAAAGCACCGCCTTCAGTTGAAGTCGGCCAAGGGAAAACAGCCGCTCGAGCTAGTTCTAAGCGAGGGTGAGCGTCGCATCATTGCGCTGGCGGCATTCTTGGCAGATGTGTGTGAAAAGCCGTTTCCTGCTCCATTTGTGTTCGATGACCCGATTTCTTCGCTGGATCATGACTACGAATGGGCAGTGGCAAAGCGCCTGGGAGAGTTGGCGAAGACTCGACAAGTCATCGTCTTCACGCACCGCCTGTCCCTTTATGGTGCGATGGAGGACATCGCGAAGAAGATCGGCGAACCCGTCAAGGGAAAGAACTTCTTCCAGACATGCATTGAGACCTATGCTGGCAAGGCTGGACAGCCCGTGCATCAGGCAACTTGGAACGCTAATACCACGGCTGCGAACAATCTGCTGATCGAACGGCTGAACGTGGCAGCGCGTGCCGGCAAAGAAGGTGGAGGCGACGAGTATCGAGATAGGGCGCAAGGTATATGCAGCGATTTCCGAAAGTTGCTTGAGCGCACAGTAGAAGATGACCTCATTTATGCCATAGTGAAACGACATAGACGAAGCGTGACGACGGACAATAAGCTGGCCGCGCTGCCTATTATCGAGACGGGAGATTGCGATTTGATCGATCGCCTCATGACGAAGTATTCCTACTATGAACACAGTCAGTCTGATGAGGTCCCTGTGCCAATACCGGAAGAGGCAGAATTACGAGCCGATTTGGAGGAATTGAAGCAATGGCGAAAAGACTTTGGGGAACGGCGCAAAGTGGTTCTGGCATAGTTCTCGAGGCATAATCACCGTGCCATGCTCGCTGAGTTCACGCGTTCGGCATCGTTGGGTGATACAAGAACCTAATCATGCTCGGCGCGGGGTACGCATCGCAGGTAAGGTGTCGTTCAGACAGCCGGGCAGATTTGCGCGACGTCTGCTTAGGGTCGTTTTCTGCCTGATTCTCCAGTCAGTGCCCGCCAGATCAAATCGGAGCCAATATAAGTATAAATTAGGCTATTTCGCTGTGTTATTGCTAGAGTTTCCTTAACCGACATAACAATCAGTCCTGTATGGGTCCCCATGCCAGAGAATCAATTCCCCGAGCCCGATCAATCTTTTCAGACATCTTAAACGCTGCGTCCAGTTCGCTGATACCGAACTGCTGCATCAGCTGGTAGCGCTCTGCCTTCTCTTCGGGCTCCGTCTGGGCCAGGGCCAGATAGAGACTCGGTGGTACGGCTCGAAACAGCACCTCCATGTTCTTAGACAGAATCACACCTTCGGTGAATTTACCGGCCTCCTTGCGTGCCGACAGCATCAACGCCTTCTGCGCTGGCGATAGTTCGCGAAAGCGCGCGATCTTCTCCACTTCATCAGGCGGCATCGACAGGCAGATCCACCACTCGATCATATTGAGCATGGGCTCGGCTGCTTTGGGCAGGTCATCGACGTTTTGCGTGGCCAGCCAGAACCAGGCCCCCAATTTCCGCCACATCTTCGTGATCTTAACCACGTAGGGTGCCAACAGCGGGTTCTTGGTAATGATATGGCCCTCATCGGTAACGTTGATGATCGGGCGTCCCAGAAACTGATCCCGCTCGGCGATATTGTTGACCGTGCTGATCAGCGAAATGTAGGCAATAGAAAGCTGCGCGTTGTAGCCCTCGCGCGCGTAGGTCGCCAGATCGACCAGAGTAATGTCGGCTTCGGGCCAGGGCGTGCCGGGCCGATCGAACATCTCACCATCAGCGCCCTGGCAGAACATGTCCATGGCGTCAGCCATCTCCAGTAGCCTCGCGCGACGCATCTCGGGTAATGTGCTGTCCCGCCCGCGTTCACGCAAGGCATCACGCACGTCGCGAGTCAGTACGGTGCGTTGCTCGCCACCTTCGCTGTGGCAAAGCCGGGCGGCTTCCAGGATGCACTGACGTATCAGCGACCGATCCGCCCGGGTCATACGGGCCTCTTCCTTGTCCTCGCCGCCGGTAATCATCAGCCGTGCGGTGATTTCCAGCTCACCGAGTACGTCGCGTTGCTCATCCGCGCCCGTCTCCTCGAGACCATCAGCGGTCGGCTCGCCATCAAGGGCGTCCGCATCCAGCGTCTGTACGTCGCTGGGCGTCTCGATCAGGCGCCGGGCGTCCGCGAACGGTGCCAGGCTAATCCCAGCGCCGGGGGAAAGCTTGACGCGGTGGACCGTAAGACCCAGTCTCTTGGCGAAGTCGGTGAATAATCCAAAGGAGTTGCCGGCCTCCACAATAAACAGCCTTGGCCGGTAGAGGGCCGTGACCTGATTGAGCAGGTTGTTCAAAGTAGCTGATTTGCCTGACCCTGTCGGGCCGAACAGGAACAGGTGCGCGTTCATCTGCCGATCCAGGCGGTTCAAAGGATCGAAGGTGATGGGTCCGCCGCCCCGGTTAAAGAAAGTAATGCCAGGGTTTCCCGTGCCCTGGCTGCGGCCCCAGACAGGTGCGATATTGGCCGCATGCTGAGCGAACATCAGTTGCGTGTACCACTGTTTACGGTCTTGCGAGGGGTTGTAAAGACACGGTAACCAGCGCAGATAGGTGTTCAGCGGTGCCACCTCATCTTCTTCACGTACCGGCTGCAATCCCGCGTTAAGCATCACGTTCGCCAGTTGCAGGCCACGGTGATCAAGTTCTGCCTCATCACGGCCACGCAGGTAAAATACCAGACTGCCCCGGTAGAGTTTGTGGGCGCTACCAATCAGAGACCGGGCCTCCTGCACATCCCGCAGTGTCTGCTCCGAGGCCAGGGTTTCGCCTACCGCTTTTTTTGCCAGATGGTTCAGATGCGTCTCCAGCACATCCTGGGGCGTGGCGATCAAGGTTAAGCACATCACCGTGTCTTCGGGCATCTGGTCAAACAAGGTGTTAATCGCATCGCCCTTGCGGGTTTCGCCCGTCAGGTGTCCCGTTGTCGGCGGCGTGCGCAAACGATCGGTAACCATGACCCGGTGCGGCATACCGTCAAAGTGCCACAGCCCCCGCGCCACATCGGAGCGCGGTTGGCCGAAGAACAGCCGTTGGCTGAAATCCCGACCGCTGGCCAACTCGATCTCATCGGGTTCTTGGGTTGGCGGGTAGGCAGTCAGTTGATAAAAGCGCGCGCGGTCCTCGGCCGTGGCTCCCAATAGCCGGGGCTGGGGATTGAACCAGCGCAGCAGCCAGTCGTGGATCTGCGGCGCATCCAGGCGGTGGGCCTGAATACCCGCATTGCTCAAGCCACCGGCCAGCCGGTCGCACACGATGTTCAGCGCCTGTGTGGGCGTCTGGCCCCGCCGTGTGGTTTGCCCCGTGACGCGGCGATAGACCACCATGCGCACACGGCGGCTTTGGCCGCGCCAGGGCAGACGAGTGACGACCGTGTCCTCGAACAACCCACCTGGCTTTGCTATGGCCCGTAGGTGATGCGCGAAAAATCGCAAATAAAACTCGGTAAAAGGCGTGGCTTGCGCACGCGGCTGCACGTAACGCTGCAAGGTCTTGAGGTACTCATCAAAGCTGGTTTCATCCTGGGCGTAGAGCTGCAGCACCCACGGGTTCTCGTCCAGTTCGTCAAAGCTGTCCTGTAAGGCGTTCTCCAACGCATCGCGCGCCTGTGCCAGCCAGGCGGCCTCCCGGCCTTCAGTGCCCAGCGGAATCAACTCAAAGAAGGCGGCCACCGATTGGCCATCCTCCAACAACATGCAGCGGCTGTCGGGCAGGTACTCCACCCACGGCAGCAGTTCGACAAAGGACGGCGCCACGCCGTACAACGCCTCTTCGTCCGCCTGGGTCGCGGGCCGGTTGTCTTGGACCGCCCCACCCGGCTCAGGGATACCCGCCTCCCTCAAGGCGCTGAGATGCTGCTGCCAGCCATCGGACGGATCGGCGTTGGCAATCTCGTCATCAGGGCTAACACGCTTATGCCAAGGAAAACGCCATGCCATTAATAGGCCTCGACACGTTCGCCGGGCATCGCGTACTGCACCCGTTGATATAGCGGGAACACTGTGCTGTATCCTGGCACAGGTACAGGATCGGTACCCGCCAAGTGGGGAAACACGTACATCACGAGGTCCGGATTGGGTAGCCGGTGGAATTGACGCTGGATTTCATTGGCGGCGGTGCGGGTATAGCCGGCCTGTTCCATCGGAGCAGCGTGCACATCAGCCTCAGTCAGTGGTCGACGCAGGCTTTGACGCACGTCGAGCAATTGGCGGCGGGCTACTTGGCCGCTACCGCCCTCACCCGCTTCGGTGTGCCAGATATCCTGCATGGTGCGATTGCCGTGCGGCAGCAACTCGTCCTTGTGAGTGGCGCATCCGGCAAGCGTGGCCGCGGCGATGATCAGCAGCAATGGCTTAATCGAGTTCAAGCGCATGGGCTTCTCCTATACGATGATCGACCCGGCGGCCTTCAGGTTCGTAGTCAATAGCGAGGGGCTTCTCCAGATGGACGGCCACCTTGGCCCCAGGCTGTACATACACAGCGGCGAAGGCCTGGCCGTAGAGTTTATTCACCCACTGCGACATATCCCGTACGCCACCAGCCAGAATCTGACCCATGGCCTCGTTGCCGCTGATGCCTGTCGTGCCCATCGATCCGTCCGCCCCCACGTAAGACGTCCGACCGCTGCCCGAATCAATAAGCGATGCGGCGCCCGCACCGGCGGCGGTAATGAGCGCTTGGGTGCTCAGGTACTGCTGAGCGTTGCTGCGCCGATTGCCCGACACGCAAGGAATGCCATAGGGGTCGCTGATCCACCCCAGGCCATCCTCCTGGTTGTCGCGCTGATTATTACGCTCGTTGTCCTCAGGGATAGTGCGGATCGTGCCGTCATGAAAAACAAAGGTGATAGAGCGCACCTGGCCGCGCACACATGACAGCGTCCAGTCACCCGAGGCGGTTCCGCTAAAGACAGCCCCCGCCACATCGGGAATGTCGATGCCGTTGGCCGTCAGGTTATCCGGGCCGACGATGACTTTGAAGGGATACGGATCGTTGACCGTGCCGTCAATGGGCACACGGCCAATGAGTGCCGTCATCGCAACCGACCCCATCAGGGTTGAATTGGTCGGCACCGTATAGACGGCCTTTGCGGTGCTAACCCCTGCGGCCTTGGCCCCGGCATCGGCCACGCGGCCGACGGTGGTTTCCAATGTCTTTTGCGCAGGACCGAAACTCGTTGGAAAACTCAAGCTACTGCTGCGGTTGCGCCCATCGTCCTGTTGGGCATCATCCGGTTCAACCCAGCGGATATCAGCGCCTGCCCCAAGGCCATCGGCATCCCCCTCGCGCAGACCCAGTCCTACGGGCAGATCCGCATTGCCCAGGTTTTCCAGGCGACGCTGCAGATCCTGCAGCAAACCTTCGCTCTGTTGGCGTTCGTTGGCAAGCTGAGCCTGGTCGCGCCGCAGGCTGGTGCGCTCGGACTCCAGTGCGGAACTAATGCGCTGGTCGATGGCGGTCTCGCGCTGGCGCAAGCGCGCGTTCTCGCTGCGTTGCGTCTTGTTATCGGCCTGCGCCGTCTGCAGCTCGGTGCGCATCTGCTTGACCTGCGCCACGAGCGTTGCCACGGTGTCGTGCGGGGTATCGCCTTCAATGCCCAGCGCCTGCATCTCTTCGGGCGTGAGCTGACTGCCAGAACCCGCAGCGCCTGAACGGGTCGTGTCGCCGCCGGATAGCAGGCGGATACCCGCAAAAAGCACCAGTAGGGCTACCGGAATCATCAGCCACTTCAAAAGTCCGTTACTGCGCATGGCCGTCTCCTTGCGCTTCTTGCGTGAGATGAGGCAGATGCACCGCTGGGTCGAAACGCTGAATGGCGGGCAGCAGCGATTGCGCCAGTCCATGCCCACGGGTTACCAAATACACGACCGTCGTGTCCTCGGGCGTACCGTGTGGGCCCAAGGCCGGGTGCTGGAAAGCGGCAGTAAGAAAATCGCCTTGCAGCGCACGTGGGTCCAGGTCCAGCCAGCCGCTGCTAGTGTTGGTCAGACGGACCGCTGTCACCCACTGATCTTCCAGCCGCCAGGACGCCAACGCGACCGCGCGTACCGGTAAGGTCGGCAGCAGCGTAGCGAGGTTAAGGTCGCCGCGCAGGTTCACGCGCATGATGCCGGGTACGGCCTCCACGGTACGCAGCGGCGCATACAGATTCTGCGCGGCATGGCGCGTGAGCACCACAGGCACCGGAGTGTCACGCCGCGCGGGCTTGGCAGCGCCTGCGGGTGCCCCCGTGTCGTTGCCCACCGCCTGCTGACCGTAGCGCTGGGGTGTGGTACTCCCCTCGACGATCTGCACCGGCTCCAGTGCAGGCTCGCCGTCATTGGCCGGTTGCGCGGCAATGTCCAACAGAATCAGTTCCCCGGTGTCCGCGTCTTGCAATTGCAAACGGGTCGGTTCGATGGGCTCATTGGCCCGCAGGTAGACCGCGCCGCCGGCGCTTTGCACCCGCAGGCGCTCGCCCACGCTGGCGGGCACGCCAACGCGCACGTTGCGGTCGATAAACACAATGCGCTCCTGGCCAACGACCAGCGGCACGGCCAACGGCAGGCGTTCCCAGCGTAGGATTTCCACCGCTTGGGCAGGAATCGCCATCATCCAGACCAGCACGCCTAACCCAGCAAGAACTCGGTGTTTGAAGCTCATTGGGAATCTCCTCGCAGTCCCAGGCCGCTACGCGCGGGGGTTTCTGACGCTGGCACGGTAATTCGCTGCGGCGCACCGTCAAAACAGTCCAGCACCAAGCCAAACGGATTACGGGCCGGGTCAACGTCCGCCCGCGCCACCTTGATGGGGTAACGCACCAGCGCCCGCTTGACCTGCTCGGAGCCGTGGTACTCGTCCGCGCTCAGATCGAGCGTCACGATCCAGTCATCGTCGGAAACCACCCGCACGCGAGCGCTCGGGTTCTCGCCATAACCACGACCGGGGATTTCATAGACGCCACGCACGCGCTGGCGCAGCTCGCCCGTGTTGCGGCGATACTCGAAATCGGCCCGCAAAAAGGCCCGGCAAGACGGCGTCAGATAAGGCGACAGTACATGCAGGTTGCGGGCGTAGTCCTCTTCGCCATTGGTCGGCCAACGGTTAAGCTGCTGGAACACATAAAAAGTGAAGGCATAGACCGACTCGGGCGGTACTTCCCACCACTTGCGGGTACTGCCCGATCGCAGGTCGGGCGGGACGTGAATGGTCAGATCGCGCGGGGCGCTCCACCACCCGCCGCCCATAACCAGCGCCACCAGCAGCAGCGCGACTGCGCCAATGCGCAGGGTTTTGATATGCGCCTGCAGGTGCGCGACTTCGTTTTTGAAGCGGCTCATTGCACGGCCCTTCGGATCGTCCAGTAGCCGGTGCGCGTGACTAAAGCATGGCCGCGCACCCAGCCGGCCAGCAACGGGTATGAGATCGTGATGCGCCATTGCAATTGCCGATACAGCCACGTGTCGGGCCTGCCGCGCTTTTTACGGCGCAACATGCCGCCACCGACGAACACGCCCAAGGCAATGCCCACGACAATGAAGGTCGGCGCCAGGGCAATGGTCGAAAAAACCCAAGACAACGGCGCACCCGTCAGCAGCCCCACTGCGCCCGACAAACCGCAGCATATCCACAGTTCATCCGCCGTCAAGCCGCGTACCACGACCGGATGGCGATTAAGACGATGCGGCAGAAACGACACGGTGCCATCGGCCCGGATGTGCTGGTGCTCGGACATGGGCCGTTTCCTTACAGAACTGTCGTCGCTTCGGTGAGCAGCCAGATGCCGACCACGAGCAGCACGGCACCAACCGCAACGCTCAGGCCAAACTGGCCCCAGGTCTTTTTGCCCGTGTGGATTTCGGCGTACGTGCCGTAGGCGTGGTAGCACACCCCGATGAACATGGAGGCCACGACCAGCAGCGCCACCAACAGCACGATGTCGTAGCCGTAGTTGCGGATCGTCTCCATAATGCCCCCGCCCGTGCCGCGCGAGGGATTCTCCAGCGTGGGCAAGCCCTGGGCGAACGACAGGGTGGGCAGCAAGGCCAAGCCCCAGGTCAGTGAGGCGAGCGCGTTAGGCATGCGAAATAAGCGGGTCTTCATAGTCAGTTCCTTGCGGGTCAGGATAAGAGGAAAAAAGTCAGTACCAGGTACATCGCCAGAAACCGCACGACGACACCCAGAAACTGACGCTGGTTGATTCGGTTCTCCGCCCAGCCGACGTAGGCCGTGCGTATCGCCCAGGCACCCCACAGCAAAAGCACCGCGAACACGAAACCTACAAGGACGGTCGCCATGATGGCGGGCGACATGCTGCTATTGGCCTGAAAGGCGCTGATCTGGGCGGAGGTCATGGCTGGGCCTGCGGCAAGGGGTTGTGCTGGGGCGCGCGCTCACTGCGGTAATCCCCCGCCAACTCGGCCAGATCCCGCGGTTGGGCACGCGAGGGGGTCAGATGAGACTGGATGCCGGTACGCACGAGGGCCAGGTCGGCGAGCAAGCGTGGATAGTCGAAATGGTAACGATCGCCCGGCACGATGGGCGCGGCCGCAGCGCTCTGCGCCACGAATCGCTCCAGCGTATCTAGTTGGCGCAGGGCCGCAGCCAGGTCTTGGCGCTGAGCTGGCACATCGGCATGAACTGTGGGCGGCACGGCCAAAATCGCTGTGAGCAGGAGACACACGCCGCCGTGCATGGCGCGACACCGAATCGAGAGCACCATCGCCCCATCCCTTCGTTAGATCAACAATGGAGTAATGGTGGCGTTGCAGGCGCAATCAGGCTGCAAACAATAGGAACTGGCATCCGTCCGGATTTGGCTAATCAAGCCTTGCCCTGACAGGGGAAGGTTAATGTAGAGTCAAAGGCTTTCCCAGGAAATGGATCGTGCGCTGGAAGGATTGAGCCCCCATCGAATAAGCTGGGCTTGCTTCTCTAGCCATTCGTCGAGCGAGCGACAGGCGATGTGCCACTGGGCAGCAGAAACGTTGGGCTGGCCGAGTAACGCCTGGAAGTAGGAAGCATCGATGTCCGACAAGGAATGCCCCAGCACAAACACCTGCTTGATGCTTGCCAGACCTTGAAAGAAGGGTTGGTTCTTGGCTATCAGCGCTTCAGAAGGCTTGAAGGTGGTAGAGAAGTATCCATCAAGGATGTCATGAGCCTCGACCAGCCGAGTATCGATATCGGCGATGTCTGATCGGTCATTCAGCGAGCGACGGTTCTGCGGGTGCCAGGCATGTCCCAGCACTAATTCCTCATCAGACTGTGCCGCGCAGCCATGAATGAACAGTATCCGCTCCGGTGCAATACCGTAGAGCGTACTCAGGGTACTGGTGTAGTTGAAGTTCAGGAATGCCGCGGTGCGGTCCAGTTCGATAAGCCGCTTTAGCGCGGTTGTCGGAGTGGGGATTGGAAGCAGGCGTATCCATTCCCCAAATAGCTGCCGAAGCTCTGATGACAATCGCTTTACGAGGTTCTCCACTTCAAACTGGAAGTCGTGATGTCCAGAATCACTCCAGTCCTCAGCTCCGTACGATGCCATGAAATGACCCAGGTTATCGATAATTGCATCCACATCCATGTCTGCCAACGCCTCCTCAAGGTCGCACCAGTCCTCTCGGACGGGGAGATACTCCTCGACTTCCCTGAAGACGCTATTGCTGTTGTCTCGAAGGTATTGTTTGAACTGATCCAGCTTCGATGGGATGTCATGCTGTAGGTCAAAGCCGTTGCCGATTACGTAGAGCTTGCGGGGCTTCATGGATAAATTTCCTATCAATCCAAGGTAAGTTGTCAGAAACCAGGCACTTTAACGATTATCTAGCATATGATATTATTTGATAACCATCATAACCCATAGGGAGCACATCCATGAATGTCGTAATAGACCATCCGGGCGTCTCGACGTTGGTTGGCACCCCAAAGGAAGTACAGGCACGACTTGGCAAATCACATGCTGATCAAGTACTGCTCGTAACGTTCGACCATATCAGGCCCCGGGTCTTAGAGGCCCTCGCGGCAAATGTCGCTAACGTAACATCCTCCATGTTTGAACTGATGTTGGAGCGCCATGACCGAGAGTCCATTGAACGTTTAGTCGACGTCCTGATGCCTCGGACACCGCCTTCCCCCCGCTTGCTCAAGGAAGCGGTCATGCTGGTGCAGGCGCGCAAAGCCGTGTTGGAGAGCGGTGACTGGCTGACGGCCGCCGAGGTTGCACAACTGGCAGAGTTGAGCACCCGAAACCCCAGCGCTCAACCGAATAAATGGAAAAAGCAGGGGCAAATCTTCGCGATCAACCACGGCGGCGTCGACTACTTTCCAGGTTACGGCTTAGATCGAAACGCGGGTTTCCGACCGTCAAAAGCCATGGCTAAAGTCATTGAGATCTTGGCCAGGAACAAAGACAGCTGGGGCATGGCGTACTGGTTCCGTTCGGACAATAGCTTTCTGGGCGGCAAGAAGCCTCAGGATTTTTTGACGTCCGAGCCCGAGCGTGTTATCGAGGCGGCGATGGACGAGGTCCAGGAAATCTCGCATGGCTAGGCCTAAGCCATCATCACCTACTGAAGAGGCATCTAACACAACGCCGGAACCTCCGGGCACACTGCATGTCACGCTCAGCCGGCTGGAACCGGGAAAGGTGCTACATCGGGTGCATCAGAGCATGTACCAAGCGGATCAGTTCAATCCCGGCATGCAAGGCAATGCGCGATTCAGCCCGATCCACGATGAGCAGGGAACCCCGATCCCCACGCTGTACGCTGGAACAACAATGGCGTGTGCATTGATGGAAACGGTGTTCCATGACATCCCGCACACGGCCGGTTTCAAGAGCGTCGATAAAGGCAAACTAGCTGGCCAGGTGCATTCCACTATTCAAGTTGAGGAGGAATTACAGCTGGTTGACCTTGCAAGCGTACCGCTACGCAAGCTGGGCGTAACGCGCAAGCAACTGATCGACACCGAGAAGAACCAGTACCCTGCCACACGCAAGTGGGCTGCAGCAATCCACTCTCAATTTCCCCAAGCCCAGGGGCTATCGTGGGTCTCCAGACAAGACGATTCGGCACGTGCCATGATCTTATTTGGTGATCGCATCACCAGTGATTCACTCCAGCATGAGGGGGACTCACGTAGTCTGCTGGACGATGCGGACGTTTACGATGAAGTGCTGGACTTGGCGGATCGGATCGGTGTCAACATTGTGCCGGGGAAAACTTGAATGGAATGCTTCCGGATTGATGAGAGTGGCTACACCGGGTTCGACCTGCTGAACCCTGCGCAGCGCTTTCAGGGTGCGTCAACCATCGCCATCAGCAATGAAGACGCCCGGCGTTTGATTCGTGAGCACTTCCCCAAGTTGCAAGCCGCCGAGCTCAAGTACCGCTCACTAGTGCGCCGGCCCGGCAACCATCCCCGCCTGCTGGCTCTGCAGCGGGATTTGCTGACCAACTACAAGTGCGTAACCTATGTCTGCGACAAGCGCTACCTGCTGTTGCTGATGTTCATGGATTACGCCGTCGAACCGTTCTACTACGAACGCGGCATGAACTTCTATGAGGACGGCCAGAACTACGCCCTGGCATCCCTGCTGTACTACGCCGGCCCGACCCAGCTAGGGAGGGAAGCGTTCGATAAACTGCTGGCGGCGTTTCAACATGCCGTCAAAGACAAATCGTTGGCAGCACTAGGAGCGCTCGTAAGCGCGGCACGAAAAACACGGTGGCGCGAGCTTCCGGAAGCGCTTGGACCCCTGGCCGTCGATGCCTGTCCTGAATGCCTCTCGGCAATCGCCACGCCGGGGGTGAGCACCGACGCAGCTCTCGTGGTGCTGCAATCTCTAGTGAGCCGCATGGAGGTCATGGTGGACGGCCCCTACCGTGTCGAGCACGATCAATCCAAGAACCTGCTCACCTACAACACCCTGCTGCAGCGCTACATCGATCATGACCAACAGATCGAATTTCACCAGTCCGAGATCGCCAGCATCAAGTTTCCCCTGAAGCTCACTTCGGTGACGCAGGTTGATTCCAAGGACAGCCCGGCGGTGCAACTAGCTGACGTAATGATTGGTGCGGCCATTGAAGCGGGCAATATATTGACGGGGCAGCGTACGGCAGGGCTGGACGCCGAAGCCGTGATGTCCCTCTACGCCGATCATCAGTTGATCCACATGCTCCCATCGATCGATTTCGCGGAGCAACAAAGATTCCGGAAAGGTACGCAGGCTGCAGAGGTGATCAACTATTTCGCCGCCCATTTCCACAAATGAGTCCTTTTCAACTAGTTACGAATCACAAGTATTTTTTGAAGCTCCCCGCCGTCAAGTTCACCGCCAGACCCAGCAATATTGCGCTTGGTAGCAGGATCAATAGTGGGTGCAGGGAAATAGGCAACGCCAGATAGACCACCCAGGGCAGTACAGCCAGCGGCATGAGCGACGCTTTAGCACGGTGGTAAAAGAACCCGGATTCACGGCCCGCACCGAACTTGCGCACGTCACGGCGCACCAGCCCATCGACCAGCCCGACGAAGGCCGCCAGCAGGATCAACGGCAAGGTCAGCACTAGGATCAGTAGTCGCACTAAGAAGGTCAGCATGGTGAAAGCTGCGGCGATCAGATAGCGCTCCGACCAGACGTAGGCTTGGCTCAGGTAGTAGCGAAAGTTCTTGGTACCGGCCTGGCTGGGCACGCGGGCGCGATCCGCAGTGTGGCTCATCCGGTCACCCACGCCGGTCTTGACGAAAACCCAGTCATAGCCGGTGTCCACTAATTGGTGTGCAGTACGCCCAGGCTCGCGCACGACGACGCTGCGCGTGAAGTGGCCCGACAGGTGGCTTAACTCATACTGCAGCATGGACTGAGAATGGCGCCAGCCCTGCTCCTTCCAGAACACGTGCATGCCCACGCATTCGACCACGATGGAGATCAGCAGCGATCCGATCAACACACCGAAGAGACGAAACGGCATAGCAATGAAACTTGCAATCAGCCCCTGACGGCGGTTTTGCTGTTGCTGTGTCGTCGAGGCTGCATCGCTCATAGTGCCACCTCATCGTGGTCGGCATCACGGCTTGCCGCATCCACGGGCTCGTCGTCGAGCAGCGTATCGGGCAGGGATTGCTCCTGCAGTCCAGGAATGCCCTGATTTTCCCACCACTGGCCGGTTTCTGTGTAGCTCTGGCGCATGTACTGGGCAAGCTGTTGCAGGTCCTGCGGCATGTTCTCGTCCGGATCAGGGGCTGGCAGCGGCATACGAACCTTCCACAGTGCGCCGCCCTGCATCAAGGCGAAGCACTGGCCTTTGGGGAGTTGGACGATATGCGCGGGCTCGATCATCGGCACACTGGTCATGCTGATGCGGTCCTGGGTATTGCTCGTAAAGTCGGTTTTACCGTGAATGTCCGAGCTGTCAGTGGCGCCGCTAACCACCGTCGTGGTGTAGACCTCGACCTTGGGCAACTGCTTGGTCAGCAGCTCGGCCGTGGCGGTCTCGCGCACGCGCAGCATGAATAGATTGTTGAAATTACCGATCACTTGGCCCGCCTTGGCGCGATTACCAAGACGCGCCTCAATGTCAGAAAGGGTCTGGGTGTAGGCGGTGACCTGAATGCCTGCTCCACCCCCTTTGTTGATCATCGGGATGAACTCATCGCCCATCAGTTCGTTGAATTCGTCCGCATGCAGATTGATCGGCACTTTCTGGTCGGCACGGGCATTGGGCAGACCGTCGTCGACGCCGAACTTGTAGATGTGCCCCGCGACCGACACCAAATCGGAGAACATGGAATTACCGACTGCAGCGGCAACCTCGGCGTCCGAGAGCGCATCCAAACCGACGTAGACCACAGCGCGCTTGCGGATGATCTGCATCCAGTCGAAGATCGGCCTGGGGTCGTTCAGGTCGGAATAGTTCGGTGCGAGCAGTTGGGCGATTTTGCCGCTGGTGAGCTTTTCCAGCAGGGGCAAGAGGCTTGCCACGATCTTGTCGAAATACGTCTTGTCGTAACGCACGGCACTACGCAAACCGTCCAGCACCGGGTCGTAGTTGCGCACCTGGCTCAGGTACTGCTCCAGCGCAACCACGCGCTTCTCGCGCCCGATCATGTTCCTCGGAATGTTCCTGTCGTTCAGACGCGCTTCGAGCTGGACAATGACCTCCCAGGCCTTGGGCTCGGTCTTGGCGAAATAGTGCTGGGCGTACTCGATGAACAGCGCGTCGATGTTGACCACGTGGCGCTGGATCAACAAATAATCCGGGCGTTGCCCCAGTTCGATCAGCGCACGCGCAACGATATTGACGAAGCGCCAGGCAAATTCCCGGAACGCCGCCGAGTTGCCCTCGCCCGAGAGCTGGCCGGCGATGCGCGTGGCCACTTCGGAAATGCGCCCAAACCGGCCCACCGCGTTATAGCGGGCGGAAATGTCCGGCCAACCCAGGTGAAACACATAGAACTCCCCCTCCCGCCCGGCACGTTTCGCCTCCACGTACATGCGTTTGAGCAAATCGGCATCGCCCTTCGGGTCGAAGACAATGACGACCTCGTGTTCACCCACGTGGTTCTTGCGTCGAATGTCCTGGGTGATGAAAAGTTCAGCCAGCCGCGTTTTACCCACCCGAGTGGTGCCCAACACCAACGAATGGCCGACGCGTTCCCCTAACGGCAGGCTGACGTCCACTTCGTGCGGCTCGATGCCATGCAGACGCGGCAACCCGCCGACCGGCGGCAAGGGGCGTACCGGGTTCAATAGCACATCCCATGCCGTAAGCTGCGCCAAACGAGACAAAGGAAATGGCGCGAACTCCAGACGTTCTTCCAAGCGCCGCGCCAGTCGATACACGGGTGTCGGCTCGACATAGCGGCGAAAATCCGGCCGATAGGTTTGCGTCAGCCGATGCGTATGCTTCTGTTCCCACAGAAAGCCCCGACCGATGAACAGCCGTTGTTGGCTGACCGGCACAGCGCGGCTGGTCATCACATAACGCGGCAGGCGGCGAATATTGCGGCGATAGCGCAGGATGGCCTGGGCCTGTCGAAAACGGATCGCGCCGAAGACAGAAAACGCTAAGGCACTCCCAACACCTAAGCTGGGGTTCAACGCGAGCGACCACGGGGCCACCACGCACAGAATCGCGGCGCCGGCACACACCGCCACGGTGTAAAGCTCCACAGCGGGGCGCAGCAATACCTCAACCGGCTGGGTCTGCGCCATATCGTCATTGCTCGATGCCAGTGGCCGTAATCAAGGCGGGGTAGTGGCGCAGCCCCAGCCGCTCGGCCAGATCGTCCGCCGATACGGGCCAAAGTTGCAGGCCGGGAGCCAGCGCCCGCAAGCGTTCAAGTCCCTGCGCCGTCTCGACATTGACCACTAAACCGGCCGCGTTGCGCTCGCGCAGACTTGCTTCATGGCGGCGCAGCCAGGCATGAGATACCTCATCGTCGCCAATCAGAAAGAACGGTTGTAGGCCCGGTGCCTCAATAACCCGACGCGCGACCGCTCCCGGCGTGAGTTTCGCACTACGCACGGGCAGGATCTGTGCTTCACCGTCGATGGTGGAGGGCAGTTGGGGGATGGGAATGGGCGAACGTTGTACGGCGCCGATGCGCGGCTGCAGGTTGAGCGCGTCGTAATACGGTAACGCCGACACACCCCCGTGATCGTCCACCACAACCAGCGGTTCTGCCGCTTGCAAGGCAGACAGCGGTGCGGCGGCGATCAGGGCAGGCAAGCCGAGCACAGCCAGGGAAAAGGGTTTCATGGTGAAGTCTCCTGATGAGTGGTGCGTGACGCGCCGGACGAACCCTGAACACGGTTCAGATGCCGGGAAACGCTGCGCCGATAACGTGCCGCCGGCTCCCCGCCCGCCGGACGGTGGTAGCGGCCCATCGCCAACAGCCAGTCTTCACCCGGCTTGTACTGTTCAAATAGAATGGCGGCGGCGATGGCCAAGTTGGCGTAGGGGTCGAGCAGATCACACGGACGGCTGTAGCGATGTTTCTGATAGCCCAGGTTGACTTGTGCGAGGCCCACATCAACGCGAGTAGGCCTCGTTTCACGCAGCGCCTGGAGCAAACCGGTGCAAGCCTGGGCACGCGTGGCATAGCGGTGCGACTGCCCTGCCACATTCAGCGACCAGGGCCAGGGGATGAGGCGGTTATCACGACGGATGCCGCTTTCTTGCAGGGCCACGGCAAAGAGCACCGTCGATGGAATGCCTGCTCGTTGGGCCGCCAACTGATAGGCGGGAGGGGGAATTTCCTGAGCATGCCCACTGCTGGTGAACAGGCCAGCCGCCAACAGCAGGACCCACAGGGGCTGCACCGAGCTTACGGTTGTCGCTGCCATTGCCCGTTCACCTGACGCACCACAGCAGGCAGCTCGCCGGCCAGACCGAGCGAGAGCCAACGCCCACCATCGTGATTGAGCGTGATGGTGCCGGTGCGTACCCTGGCCGGGTCGATCTGCATGCGTTTGGCCAAATCACGGATTCGAGCATCATCCTGACGGCTACCGACCATGTAAAGATCAAACTCAGTGCCCAGCGCTTGCAAACGCTGCACAAGCACACCGCAGGTTGCGCACTCGTCCTTCACGAAAATCGCCGTGCGCCCACTGCCCGCGATCGAGATGCCACTTGGTGTCGCATCGGGAAGATTTACCCGCTGCAGGCCGGGGTGCAGCCGCTGCCAAGCGTCATCGTAGGCGCGCTGGTAGGCCAGCAGTTTCTCGACGCGGCGTGCTTCAGCCTGTACCTGCAGTTCGGCATAGCGGCGCCGCTCTTCGTCCGAGCGGGCTTCAACGCCCAGGGCCGAAAGCGGGTCGAGGTTAGGCGAATAGATCCCGAGCGGGCCATCCATCAGCTCTTCAAAACGTGTCCACTCGTCTGTGCGCAATCCCCAGTCCCGTGCCAGGCGTTCGTCGCGGCTTTGTTCGATCTGACTTTGACTGGCTCGGGATGACTGGTTGATGGCATTTTGTTGCGAAGCTGGCTGTGCTGACACCCACTGGGGCAACCCTGCAAATAGGGCAAGGGCCAAGACGATCTGTGGTTTCATGGCTTGGCTCCGGATCAAGGGATGAGCAGACGGCGTGTCTGTTTACCGTTTTGGAATATGGCGGTGTTTGCCTCAATGGCTTGCAATCGCCACTGCCCCACCGTCTCGCCGGGTAGCACCACCTGAATCTTGTCCGCCGTCAGTTCGCCCTTTACCGGTGCGACAGATACGCTACGCTGCCCGGCCCGCATTTCTGAACCTATGATGCGAAATGGAAACCGAGCTTGTTTTGGAGCCGTAGCTACAGGTGTGATCGGTTGGGCTTGTGGTGGTGGCGCTGCCGGAGTAGATTGCGAGTGTGTTTTCATCTGCTCGACTTCGGTACGTAGTGCCTGTAGTTCTTCTGCGGCGGAGCGGTCAGCCAGCGTCTGCTCCATTCGGGTAAGACGTGTCTCCAGGCGTTGGCGCGTCTCATGCAGTACGGCGACTGTGGCGGATTCGGGCTGGGCTTGGAGCATTTGCACGCTATCAGCCAATTCAGCGATCCGCGCCTGAAGCGCCTGAACCTGCCGCAGGCTCGAATCGACATGTGCCCGATCAGCGAGGCCTGCCATGGTCCGATACCCAGTTCCGACCAGTATGCTGAGCACGACCAACCAGACCCAGAGCAGGATCTGCAAGCCTAGGTTGACCGCGCCGCGCAAGGTTCCTTTCGCACCGATCATGACCGGACTCCTGTCACCGTGACGGGAAAGGTCACTACCGGCTCACTGGCAGGTATGTCACTGGCCGGCTCCAGCTTGATCTCACTGGAGTTGGATCGAACAAAGCAAATTTGGCGTGCCACATCGTCGATTTGCAGGTCCCAGGCGGAACCCGCCAACATCACCAGCGCATCACGCAAGGTCATTGGCCCTAGCTGCAAATGGGCCAACGGTAGAGGCAGCGCATAGAGTGCGGTGGTTACTGAGTCACTTTCACAAAGCTGATAACCGCTGCGCTTCAGGACATGGTGCAGACCATCGCCCACCGAGGCATGTGCATCCTCAGGCATAGATACATCAACGATCTGCAGCAACAGATCACGCTGTGCCGCCGTTGGCGCAAGCTCAACCAAGGTGTAACGACCGGAGCGAACCACCGGAAGGTACTCCGGCTGTCCGGGCTCGGGCACGGAAGAAAACTCTTCAGAAGTGGGGGCTACTGACGGTGCAGTGGTAGTCGCACAACCGCTTAACAGTGCGGCGGCGACCAACAGGCCGCCACCAGATAGGTGCCGGATGGAAACGATGGCTGGCATAGATCGGCTCTTTGTTGTGATGAACCGATACCTTCAGTCAGACACGTCGTTAAATCACCAAAGAAAGCGAACTGCGACTAGACCGCTTTACTTTTGAATCTCTCCCAATCCATGCTCTGATAAGCAATAGCTAAACGTTCACCGCGCACGGCTCAACTAGCTACCAACTCGCGGTCATTACCTTCAATCAATCTAAGGGATATTTAAAATGGGGAAAAACGAACCAGATCGAACGAACAGCTCCGCAACCACGTTGGAAAAAGGACTTGGTGTACTGGACCGATCATGGGACGCTCAATGGGCATTACGACTGATCTGCCTTGTCCTGTTTCTGGACATGGCCATGATCATGCGCACTGAAAGAGGGCTGTGGCAGTGGTTACCCGAAGATAAGGCTCTTCTAAGCGACGTAGGCTGGATCGCACTTACCGTCGTCAGCTTCAGCACAATTGTCGCAGTCGTGATGCCCGTGATCCTGACGTTCTTGCAGCAACTCGTTTTTGCATTATGGGATCTTGTTCCCAGCTTTCACTTATTAACGCCGTCAGAGGCACCCTATCGGCGCGGCCTAGGAAATGTGCCCATATACAAGTTCCGTGACTTAGCTCTGTCAGAACGAGACGAGTTTCTATATCAGTTATATAAAGCAGAGAGACAGCGGAAAGAAGCTATTAGGCGATCAAGAATACGAGATGGGGAATTGACAGCAACTGCGCTCCTGGCCGCATTGGCTGACTGCGTGATAGCTCGTCATTGGCAAGACAGCATTGGCGTAATCAGCGGCCTATGGCCATTCTTGGGAGACTATGCGCTATTAGTTCTAACGGTCGTACTGCTTTCCGGTTTATTCATGCTCAAATGGGCTTGGTTCCCTCCCTATAAGCCGGATGAAATTTACTTCCCTCCGTTGGATCGTCAATTACGTGAAGAAGAGGAAAGGCGGAAAAAACAGCTGTACTAAAAATAGTGGCGGCCCGAATGGGCCGCCGATAAAGAAAAACTCAGGCCGCAACAAGCTGCCTGGCCAATGCTACTTCGATGGAATCACCGTCTGGGTTCAGCACATCAAGCCCAGACTCTGGCACGTCTCCCGACGTGCTTTGTGAGACCAGGATCTTCTTGGCCATAAGGGACAGGCATGTCATCTGCGATGTCGCTGCATAGCCCAGATAGATCACGCGTACTGCTTGCTGTTGACCGATACGCCATGAACGGCGTGCAGCCTGCTGCAGGGTGTACACGTTATAGCCCGATTGCATGAACACAATCGTGGGGAACTCCAGAAGGTCCAGCCCCGTCTTGACCAGCTCAGGGTTGGTGATGAGAACATCAATGCCCCGATCCAGCTGCTCGGCAATCCAGTCTTCCCGGCGGCTAGCTTCCACGCTTGCGCGCAATACTGCCACCTTGAAACCTTCCTGCTCCAGCAACATCTTCAAACGCGATGTGGTATCGCGCGTGCCGGTGTAGACGGAATAGACCAGGGTCTTGCGACCTGCGGCTTTTTCCTCGCGGCAGATGCTGATCAGCTCCCGCTCTTTGGGCATGATTTCCAGTTCGTTAAACTGAACGGGTGTGAAAGCCAGCACCTGACGGGTGCGCGGATGACGAACGGTTTCCGCTCTAAAGCAACAGTCGGACCAAGCCAGCAGCACGTTGAGTACAACGCCCAGCAACGTGGTATCCCGCTTGCGCAGGGCTTCTTTGAGTGCAGACGTCAGGTTGGCAGCCAGACTGCCGTAGGTATCGCCTTGTTCGGCATCCATCTCGACTTCCCGAAACTCCTCGTCATACGGCGGCAGGATGCCCCCCATGTCGCGAAGCTTTAGGAATATCGTGTACGGCAGGATGCAACGCAGTACGCCCTTCGGACCAAAACCTGGGGCTTTGACCGTTCGGACTGACACCTTGGTGCCCTTGGCGGTCTTGTGGGCAGGCCCATCGGACTCGGAGAAAATGTCCTTGAGAACACCATGGTCTCGCATGAAGGCCATCGCGGCCGAACTCATGCTGCCGCTGCTGCTCGGACGGTAGCCGTCTTCGATCATTCGCCCAGGCAATGCCCGAAATAGAAGATGAAAAAGGTCGTCCGCGTAGCCGCCCATGAGCGTGCCGGTCAACAGCACCGTCTTACGGACCTTAGCTGCGATGACCCCCATCGCCTGGCCTTGGGCCGAGCCGCCCGTCTTGTACTCATGCGCCTCGTCAGCGATAAGCAAGTCGAACGTGCCCTGTGGTAAGTAGCGTTTGACGAACTCGGAGGCCTGGTAGCCGCCTTCACCGAAACCGAACTCCATGCTGGACATGGCGCGTTCCATCCGTTGCGCTTGCCGGTCGGAAAAAACCAACTCCCCCCGGTCGTCCATCAAGTTGATGAAGTTGTGCAGATTGTCTCCCAGCATTGAGGCCAGGAAGCTGTCACCGAACATCTTCATCAGTTTCTGTGCAGTGGCTTCACCGATGGTTGGGATACGCTTTAAAGCGCGAAGCACCGCTGAGGATTGGTCACTACCGGACAATGTTCTAGGACGCATCAACGTCCAGAGTGCGGCGCTGCAGCCACTGCACTTGCGACGCGTTTCTTCGGCCTCCAGTTCCAAGGCATAGATAGGCTCACCATCCAGATCGGTGACTGTTGTCCCACAGTGCGGGCAGGCGCCAACCTCGCCGTGAAGGGTTCGTTTGCGCATAAATGCCGGTTTCCAGTGAAAACCCATGCGCATACGCACGCGACCGATAATGAAAAACTCCTGGCCCGTCGACTCCTCACTCATCTGCTCGCGCAGCTTGATGAGCTTGAGCAAGGTATCGGGGCCATTGAGCACCCATACTTTGGCGCCTGCGACGGTTTCCAGAATTTCCCTGCGCCACTTGTAGACCAGGTGGGGCGGGCTCAGGACCAAGGTGCGGCGATAACCTTCCGCATTGAGCATTGTCGCCAGCGCGATACCGACAATGGTCTTGCCGGTGCCCATCTCTCCATTGATGATCGCGGCGCGTTCGCCTTGATTCACCAATAACTCCGCTGCCGCATGCACGACTTCGGCCTGAGCTGGAAAGAGCTGGCGTTTGAGGCCTGCGAGCACCAATTGACGCTCGAGCCGGGGTGTACCGTTATACACAGGCGGGTTGGCCCGGTTCAGGCTGTCCAGCAGTTCGTCGCCGAACTCCTCGACGAAATCCTGCAAGCTGAGGGACAATTCCGACTCTGCGGCCTCTGCCCGCTCGTCGGCGTGGATGGTTTCTGCGACAGCCGTCGCTTCAAGTTGAGTAGTCATGGTGGTACTCCATAAAAATGGGGCACGCACCTCCCCCAAAGGGGCGGTGACATGCCCCAGGGGATAAAAGGTAGATGGCGGCCGTAGGCCGCCGTAGGTGGGATCAGTACTCGCTGGGCAGGAGCAGCGTGGTCACGCTGCGATCCCATTCAGTAATGATCCAAAGTTTCAGGTCGGGTGCGACCTGGTAGGACGAGAACAGGCGATCCTCACCCGATGCCAGCGCGGCATCGTTCAGTTCGCGATCCCCTTCACTGAGATCACCCCAATCGCCGCCAAGGTGACGGCGCAAGTACATACTGGGGTTGAGCTGGCCCTGTTGGACCAGTGCATCAACGCCAGCCGTCAGAATCAACTGGCCTGGCGAGAAGCGCATGTTGGGAACCACGCTAATGAATAGTGCTTCGGTTGTCATGGAGATAGCTCCTTAATAAAGAAAGCCGACGCCATGACGCCCATCGGGACAACATGACCCCGGTGGGTGGATAAAAGCGGTGATACGGCGCCGTCAGATCAAAGACGGTTCCGCGGGCAGTTGAGCAACGGCCTTACTAGGAAGCTCAATGAATCGTGAGAATCTGACCCAACGTGGCTGAGTCGGGGGTTAAGTCCCAAGCCCTGATAACGGGCACAAACTTGTCGGTGAGGATGCGCGTCTCGGCCACGGAACCGTCATCGCGTTCGCGATACTCGGTGGCCGTGGCTTTCTGCTTGTAGGTGTCGCCCTTGACGGCCAGGGTGCGACCGCTTTTGGACTGCACGACACCTGAGATGGCGCCGGCCGCCAGGGCCAGTGCCAAATGCCAGTGAGATAAACCGCGTGCCGGAGGCCGCATGGATTGTTGGGCGGCGCCCAAATGGGTCTCGCTCGATGGCCATAGCCCCTGCAGGCGCTGCACTTCCTCGGCAAACTGCGCCGGTTCCATGCTGATCCGGTAAAAATGCGCCGGCTCGGCCTGTGCGGCTGGGATGCTGTAGGGCAGCGCAGTCCACACAGCAGGCAGCTCCTGCGCTTCGATTTCAGCTTGGCCGACCTGTAGCAGCCGGGTGCGGATGGACTTAGCGTCATCACCCGCCAGCTCACGCTGACGAACGCGACGCCCGAACACGACGACCTGTTTGAACTGGGTATCCACCGCACGGTAGACGCTCAGATCGGTAAAGTGTCGTGTCAGCCATCCAACCATTTCCTGATCGAGAACGTAGACCGGGATGATAAAAACCAGAACACCGCCGTATTGCAGTTGCGGCAGCGTCTTTTGATAGAAGAGCTTTTCCAGCCGGGCGCGGCCTCGGCCTTCGTAGCCCATGTTGCCATTGGCGTCTCGAGCGAGATCACCGTAAGGCGGGTTGAGCCACAGCAGGCCGAAGCACTGACGTGTGATTAGCGTGTCCATCAGATCGCCATGAATGCAGCGATCAACCAGTCGGCGGGCGTGGTTTGCCCGTTCCTGGTCGTACTCGACCGCGTAAGCGGTGACGTGCTCACGCCCGAGGGCATGTGCCGCTTCGGCGATGGCAACGCCTTCGCCAGCGCAAGGATCAAGAATGCACATCGGTCCATCACTGGGCGCGAGGGCGTTGAGGGTTCGTTCAAGCGTGGCTTCATCGGTCGGGTAGTAGCCGTTTTTGGCAAAATTCCGAGCGAGCCGGGGGAACATGAGGGCCATAAGAAATCTCCTGTGTGGCGGGGATAAAAAAATGCGGACACGTGCGCGAAGCGCGCATCCACGGGCAAAAGCGTCAGGCCACCGCTTCCAGTGGCAGATCGGTCGCTGCCGATAGCGGCGCCGAATAGGCGGTGAGCACGTCCTGGCGTATGAGTTCGCCCAGTGCGTCGGTGAGAAGTGGTAGGTCCAACCCCAAACGAAAGCCCTGCAACGGTCCGAGCGCCATTGGCAATGGCTTGAGCATTTCCCGATCGCGTAGCAGCGCCAGCACGGGTGCTTGCCAGTGCTCCAGAAGGGGCAGCGGGCACGTGTCTTTGACCAAGCGCCACAGTCGAGCGGTGGGATCGTTGGCTGAGCGTGGTAGCAACGCGAGAGCGCTGGCCGTACTCTTTTCAGGTTGGGTGCATCGTCGGTCGAACAACCAAAGGTTGGCCATTGAACCGAACAGCGTGCGACGATAAGCTCGGGTGAGGCGCTTTTCCAGACGATCAACGGCGCCGACCGAGACCGGGACAGAGCCCCCTTGTTCGGTGATGAGATGGAATTGATCCAGCCCATCTTCGGCGCGGCCCAGGGCCAATCGAGCGATGAATTGCTGGATCGCGGTATCACGGGCCCAGACGGAAAGAAAAATAAACTCGCCTTGCTCGTTGCAAACGCACGCATCGGCCATCAGGTCGCTGCATTCGTCGATGCGGTACAGCACGGGAGTTTGATGAGAGGATGGGAGCATAGTGGTGTCCTCAAGAAAGGAGACAGCACCGCCCCCAAGGGCAGTGACTGCCCCGTAAGGGATGAAAGAGTGCGGACTATTCGGATTAAGCTCCCTGGCCGCTAGTCGCATTGCAGCGCATCGTCGGAGAGAAAAACCGAAAAGAATGATTAATCCGCATAGAAACTCAAAGTTCCTGTTCGGTGATCGAACAATCGGCTTGATGCTTGGCTACACGGTTGCCGGTGTAGCTTTCGCGGTCACGCTGGACCTGGATGAACATGCTCTCCGGCACGAGAATCTGAAAATGACGCAGAACTCCACGGTAGTAGTCCAGGCCATGGCTGAACGGATCGCTCTCGTGCAGATTGCTATACAAGAAGTCGTCGCTCTCGACCTTCATGGTGTTATCGATCAACTCAGCTGGCTTCTCGACGACCAAGAAGAAGTAATCCATTGGCCGGTCCCAGCCGAGTAGGACGGTGATGGGAAATCCCTTGTGAAATGTGTCGAAGTAGTGCCGACTCATGATGAAGCTCCTCGATTGAAATAGCCGGGAGCCTCCCCATCGGGATCGCCCCGGCGGGTAGTTAAAAAGCCGTGTGAGCGGCGATGAAGTGAAGTGCCAGCTCTTAGTATTAGTGGTCCGTATCGCAACCGGTCGGGCAATAACCCAACTCGATCCCATGCGTGCAATAGCAGTGTTCAGCATTCCAGTCCTGGGTTTCCTGCCTCTGGGCAGGTGTTGCGTAGTCCCATTCCTGTGCTATTTGCAGCGCCTGTGCGCGCTGGGACTCGGGCAATTGAAGAACGTGTGTATCAATCGCCAAACTGAGGCGTTCAATGTAGTAGTCATGAGACAGTCCGCAACCCTTCATGGCGTCTGTGGCGACCGCCTCGCAGGTACCCCGCCACGCTGGTTCATCCAGCGCAAAGCGGGTATCCCTGACGGGTTGTGAGGGTGTATCGCAAGCGATAGTTGACATGATGAAAACCTCCAGAAAAAACCAGTGCCCTCGCCCACGCGGAGGAAAGAACCCTGGCGGGTGGATAAAGCACACTGCGGATGTGGTGTTATCCCGCAGGTTGCAGTTCTGCCTCGCGGCTCCACTCCTGCGCCTTGAAGTCCAGCGCATAGCCCAGCGCACCCAGCCGTGCAATCTGTGCACGTAGCGTGCGCCGGTCGATGGTCGAATCCAATTTGATGGAATCCTCCAGCGGCCACAACAGACCGAACAGGGCCGCATCGTCGCTGTCAGGACCACCCGCAGCCGCAATAGCCGCCGATGGCGTGTCCACGCCAAACGGCGTGGTATCGATCAATGGGTCTGCCGATGCCTGTACGGCAGCGTCTACCGCTTTAGACGTAGAGGCTGGTGATGCTGTCAATGGCGTGCCCAGCTCCTCGTCGAGTGGATCAACTTCCTGTGCGGCGAAGCCCGTGGCATCGTCGCGGCTCAGTTTGTCCAGCCCTGAAAGCGTCATTCCGTCCAGGTTGGCGCGGATCTCGAAACGCATCCCGCCACCTGTTGGGTAGGCCCTCGGGTAGATGTACCTGATGACGAACTCCCCATCGTATTTACCTTCGGGGTACTGTTCCAGTTCCGCGTCTTTGACCTCAAACACACCAAGGTGTGTAGTAAGGCGACCGACCGTAAATGGGCCGTTGCGGCCCCGGATCGTGCGTAGCGTGAGCCGGCCTGAAACGATGATGGGCGATGTGGATGGGTGTGCTGCCGTGGGAGCCATGAGGCACCTCCTGAGTGATGAATGTGCAAATGCCCACAACCACACGGGGTGGTTGCGGGCCATAGGGGAAGAATGAACAAATCCCTGGGGTGGGGCCGAGTGAGTCAGGTCAGAAGGACGTTGCCATTGCTGGCTCGTCGGTCTGCGGCGACTGCTCCCTATCGGATTGAGCGAGCTCAGAGGGCGTTGAGTCGTCGCTGCCACGTGCAGGGCCGGTGTCCTCTGCCGCCGAAACGTCTTCGGATACGGGCGCCTGGTCCGCAGTCGGATAAACCTGCTGACCATCGACCTTGATCAGGCTGATGTGAATCAGGTTGGACTTCAAGGACAAGGCGGCTTCGCCTGCGCGATCGCCCTTGGTACGAAGGTACGGATCGGTTTTCATGTCGTTAAGACGGAAGGCAATCAGTACTTTGCGTTCGGCCTGAACAGCCTCTACGCAGCGGCGCACTAGGTGCTGGGCATCGGCGTTGGTGACGATGGTATCGATGTACCGATATTCGGGTTCATCGACCGGCCCGGCCAAGGCGCCAATGGAGCATGACAGGAACGGGTCGCCGTTCTTGGGAGAGACGTCCTTGGGCCTGTTGAGATAACCGATACCACGAGTGATCAGTTCATGCTGTTCGATTTGAGCCAGTTCGGCACGATCAATCAGCTCGACTTTGAGCAGTCGGCCTTTAAGGCTTCCGGCAGGCTCCCCCTTGCGTTCGCCGCTGGGACGAATATAGGGGTCGCCCCAGAGGTCGCCGATCCGAAAGCGGATCAGGGGCCGCTGTTTCGGATCATCGACACCGACGTAACGCTGCACCAGTGTCTTGGCATCAGCGCCAGAGACTTTGACGTCGAAATAGCGCAGTGTCGAGTCCTTGGCAGGACCGACCAGCGCAGCGACGGTACATGCAAGGAAAGACTCGGCACGACGCCCGCCTCGCACCGGTACCATCCGGACGCGCTGCAGATAACCAATACCAGAGGTATGCAGATCAAAGTAGGACTTCGTATTGGAAGAAGCTTGGTTCATGGTGAATCTCCATTGGATAAGAAGCGGAAGACACACCATGCCCAAAGCGGCAGGTGCGTAACCCCGCGATGGGTTGAGAAAGGCAGTTGCATCACCACCAGAAAAAACTGGCAGTCGTTCGCGCAAGGATGCGGTGCGAACTGGTGTGGTCACGCGGCAGGTGTCGCGCCGCAACCTTAAAGACCACTGGTTGCCTGGCATGTCGCTGACAACGTCAACAATCATGGGCCAAGGGTTGCACCATGCCTGTTGATACGCCACCAACAATGGGTGATCGCACCGGACCGTATAGGCCACAACAAACGGAATCACCAAAAAACACGCCCCCGATGGTTGGTCGGAGGCTGAGAGAGAAACAGGTTGGTTAAGTAGTCGAAGAAAGCGCTTTCTTGCTGCGGACCGGCTGTTGCAAGGTCTGAACACGAATGCAGCGCCAGGTACCGTCATCAATCAGATCGCCCAAGGTCTCCCCCAGCATGTCAAAATAGATGTCGTCGCGGCGCTCGACCTGTTCATCGTCGCGATGCAATTCCACCGCATACGCATCGTCGGCACGCAGATAGATCACGCTGACACGCCCCGAGAACTTCGCAGTTTCAACCGTGAAACTCACTGTGGGCGGTGTCCGGATGATGTCTGCAGGCGTGGGATCAACGAGTTCGAAGTCACGCGCCTGAGCGTCGACCAGCATATGAGCGATGCGCCGATGCCCGTCAGGGGCAGGCATTTGCTCTAGTTGCTCGATAAGTTGTTGCAATTCCAGACACTCCGGCGGCGCAACAGGAAGTTTGGCCGGCGCTGCTCCGAGAATCATGCGCTTTACCGTGTAGGGAGTACCGTCTGCGGTTTGTTCGATGATCTCTTCAGGCGTATCGGCACGTTGACCGTCGAAGCGACGGCGCGCATAGGGTGTGACTTCGACCTTGGCACCCTCTACGGGAACTTCGGTGATGAGCGTGCGATCCAGAACGGCAAACTTCGTTCGTCCGATCTTGATGACGACGGCGTTCTCAGTGGTAGCGATGACTTTGCCCTCAAAGGGCGACGGGTCAATGCGAAAGCCCAGCATGTTCTCCTTCGGTGTCCCGTCGAAGATGTTGAACTGAAAGGATCGTGAGTTGCTTGGCACATGGCCGGCAACCAGGAAAGGCATTTGTTGACGAATGGTTTGATGATCCATGATGGACTCCGAGAAAACGGAACCCCTCCTCCCCAAGGGATGAAGGATCCCGTGGGGGGGGGTGGAATGGACGATGAACGTCCGGAGATGAGGTCAGCCAGCGAACTTTGGGTTCACCACAGTCTTGATGGCCTTGACTGCCTGGGATGCTGCCAGCTACGCCAGCGAACATGCCTCAAGGCTGGCGCAGTAGTGCGATTTCGTCCGCCATGAAACAGATGTGGTGTTCATCCGTTTTCAAGCCACGCAGGCAAAAAAAAGCCCCTAAGTAAGGGGCGAATGAGAGAATCTACATTTCGTAGACTGGAAGACCGTCCAGTTCCGGCGCGTCAGCGTCAATAATCAGGATGCGCACGTCGGCGTTGGCCGCTAGATGCAGCACTCGCATCAGATCCGCTGGCATGCCTTTGGACAGATGCTCCTGGTGCAGTTGCTCGGCGGTAATGCCGTCAAGATTCTGCAAATGCTCATCCGTCCAAGGGGTAGCGATCAACTTGACACCAATGGCCGGGCTGTACGGCACCCGAAAAGCGATAAACAGGAAGCCGGTTGGCGTGGCAATATCGGCCAAATCACGCAAATACCCCTGTGACTGCTCGGTGATGTGAGCCGTGCTGATTTCCCAAGCGCGGCTGTAGACGCCGGTCTCGAATTTCAGGCGACGTACCACCTCGCGGGCGGCCGCTTCGGAGTAGGTGTCGCCTACATGCTCTTGTTGACCATCGACATCGTCTGCGGCGATGGCGTAGACCACTGTGCGCACGATGCCTTCACCCTGGCACTGGGCTTCCAGTTCGTCGGACACGCTCTGGCCTTCGGTGATGAGCGCGAAGTCCTGGCCGAATAGGCAAGGAAACAACGCTACCTGATCATCGGTTAGATGCGCCTGGCCGGCATGTAATGGCCGCCAGACTGGCGGGCAATCATCCTCGTAGGTGATGAGCAAGGTTCGGATAATACGTGGGTTCTGATAGCCGCGAATGAAAGGGTTTTCGATCTTGGACATGGGATTTCTCCAGCAAAGGATAGGCGAGGCCAATCCCCTGCCGGGAATTGAACCCCGGTGGGTGGAACATCAATAGCGACTGCTCAGGTCGCGTCGTGAATTGATCAATCGCGAAAGTCGGTGGTGTCGCCCTTCGCCTCGCTACACCACCCGACATGCCGTTACGCATGCGATGGTTGAGCAGCGCATGCTGCAAGGGAGCTAGGACGGGTGATCGCCCAAGGCATAGCGCTTCCATAAAGCGAATGCCTCATCTAGCGGTAGTTCAGCGAGGATGATGATGGGCAGGGACTGCCGTGTGCGCAGGGCTTTGAAATAAACAGGTCGGTCTACGATTGTCTTAAGCTTGACGCCCTTCAAAAAGAGCAGCCTATCGTTCTTGATGAACAACACCTTGTTGCCGATGTCGCGGGTGAACGCAGTGCGCAGCTTACGATCAGTGTGCTGGGTCTCGGCCAACTGGTCGACGAGAAAATCCAGCGTCATGTCGATGATGAGGGGAGCGTCGTCCTGACCGGTGATACCTCCTTCGAACCGGGCCGCTGGCAGACCTTTGGCAAACTGTCCGGCTTCGGACAATTGCGCGGCCTTGCCTTCCAAGGCATGCAGGAAGGTCGAACCCCCGCGCCCGTCGTTGCGTGCTTGGGCAATGGCGACACCGTCGAACAGCACGGTGGCGGTGAAGCACAGCGTCTCTTCGCTGGCGAACTGCGCCACTTTGAGGCTTTTCAATGCAATACGGTCTTGCTTAATGATGGTTTCCATGGAGATTCCTATGATGGGGTCGAGTGATGGCACGCCCTGGTGGGAAGAGACACTTACTCAGTCGGTTGGAGAAAGAGGCATCAATGCCCGCGTGGGCAACGTTCGCCGAGGCGATGCGGGTGCGAACTGGCGGGTTGCGTGGGGAAGTCCCACGGCAGCCTGCAAACCCTGGCTGCTGGCGTTGCTGAAGTTTCAGCAAGTCAGGACTAGAGCGTGGCCTTACCGGGCCAGCAAGTCGCGCATCAATACGCGGCAGGCGTCTCCTCTTTATTTATTTAGGAGCTGGATCAGGCGCTGCCCCAACCACGCGACACACGGTACGGCCATGGAATTTCCGATCGCTTTGTAACGCGGGGCGTCGGCTGCGGGCTTGCCGCGATAAGGCACTTGGGTGTAGTCATCCGGCATGCCTTGCAACCGCTCACACTCGACCGGCATCAGCCGTCGCACCCGCCACTGAGACCAGTCGCTGGGACTTGGTTTTCTTCCTGTGTATTGGAAGCAGGCTTCATAGTCGGGAGTCAGTACGTGGCTTTTGTCACCGCCACCAGTGCTGGCACGCAGCGCCGGTGCGAGGGCACCGCCCAATTCGGCGGCAATGCCGTGTTCGCGACCGCGTAACGCCACGCTGAACACCATGGGCAATCCCTGTCCAGGTTTACCACCGCCCGTAGAAAGCGCACCGGCGATCTGCCCGTGGCCGGACTCCAGGCGCAACTCGCCGCGAGAGTTCTGTGCGAAAGCCAATGCCTTTGGCGCACAGGAGGTGATGATAGGCACGCCCCTGCCCGTGCCGTCCTCGCTGTTGCCCGTGGACGTACCCAACGTGTGGCTAATATTGCCAGCCACAGACTGCACCACGAAGGTTTCGACTTCAAAGTCGTTCTTGGCACCAGGTGCAGCGGTCAGGCAGGCGGCAACACCAATCGGCCCTGAGGTGTTGCCACCGCCAAAGCCAAACGTAACCTGGACCTTGCCATGCGCCGGGTTCAGTCCGGCATAGTCGCTTGGTGATGCAGTGCGTGCTCCAGCAGTGCAGGCAAGGTCTTGCCACGGCGCAAAGCCCTGCGACGAATCCCCGTACACGCCGTCGCGCTCAAATAGTACTTCGGCGGGATCGACGTCATCTCGACCACTTGCCACAAGAAACACGCGCTTGCGGCGTTGGGCGAGACCGAAATATTGAGCGTCAAGCACACGCCAGGCGAGACGGCGTTGGGGGCCAGACACGTAACCTGCGTGCGTCCATTTCTCCCCTGGCGGTTCGAGCGCACGGCTTTCGCCGGCCAGTGCGCCCAACAGGCAGCCAAAGGCGTTGGAACGGTCGCTAAGGACGCCCGGGACGTTTTCCCAGATGATCGTGGCGGGTGGGCGTTGATTTTTTTGGCGGGTTTGGTCGATGGCATTGGCAAGCTCCACATATTTGAGGGTTAAGGCGCCGCGCGGGTCGGACAACCCTTGGCGTGCGCCGGCGATGCTGAACGATTGGCAAGGGGTACCGCCCACGAGAATGTCTGGCGCGACGACCTGACCGTTAAGTACCAACTTGGCGATCTGTGTCATATCGCCCAGGTTGGGCACCTCGGGATAGTGGTGGGCGAGTACGGCGCACGGGAACGGTTCAATCTCTGAAAACCACGCGGCGTGCAGACCTTGCGGTTGCCACGCGAGACTCACGGCTTCAATACCGCTGCAGACGCTGCCGTATTGCAATGTTGTGTGGGTAGGCTGAGGGTGCATTAGGGTCTCTCCTGTTCGTAGGGGCCATAACCAACATCGGCCGGGCCGGAAGGTAGTGGTAAAACAGGAGAAAGGTGCCGAAGACCCATGAGCCTTCGGCGCGGGAGGAAGTCACCACCCGTGGGCTGATCCAGGCTCACGGTTGTCGCTAGAACCGTACGCTGTCACAGCAATCACACCCGGCCCATGTCGTGGTTGGGGCCGGCATTGTCTGGCGCACATCCGCGCACAAAGGGAGCCCGGTGTTTCACCGGCGGGCACCGGCACCGATTACCGTCAACCTCGAAAGGTCTCCTGGTGCCTCGCCTCGTACAGACTGGCAAATCATCAGGAGACCCTTCGCAACAGACGGAAATTGCAACGATCAAGGGAAGTCGCGCGGAGCGATTCAAGTAAAAGCATCCTTCTGGCCTCGAAGCTGTCTCCAGCTCGGCGAGGCACGCACACAGTTGCGAAGGATTGGCGCGCTGGGAGTCCCGAGAGGACTACGGGATCAATGCCATGCAACCGGATCGGTCTGCACGGCACATGGGGTATTGAGCATCTCAGGATGCCTTGGGTGCGCTGCGGCGCTTTCGCGGCGCGCTGCGTTTGGCGTTAGTGGATTCAACCTGCAATGTGCCTTTGCAATCGGGATAGCGCGAACATGACCAGAACGGACCATTCTTGCCGGTGCGTTGGCGCGTGGCCGAGCCGCACTGCGGGCAGGATGGGCCCTGGGGCACCTTGATCGACAGGGCTGTGCCTTGGTACTGAGCGATGATCTGTGCAATCCAGGCCGCCTGCTTGGCGATAAATACTTCGTGGGTAAGTTCGCCCGCCTCGATCATGTCCAGGGCCTGCTCCCACACGGCCGTCGTGCCGGGGTCGGAAATGGCCGCTGGCACTGTGTCAATGAGCGTGCCAGCCGCATCCGACGCACGGATCGCCCGACCCTTCTTGATCAGATAGCCGCGCGTGAGCAGTCCATTGATAATATTGGCGCGAGTGGCCTCAGTACCGATGCCCACCGTGTCCTTCAGTTTCTGCTTCAGGCGTGGATCGGACACCAGCTTGGCGACACTTTTCATGGCCTTGACCAGCTCTCCTTGGGTGAGGGGCCGGGGAGGCAGCGTCTTGAGCGCCTTAAGATCGACGTTGTTCACCTGGCAGGACAGGCCCTGCTTGAGTGCGGGCAGAACTTGACTACGCGGGGCTGAATCATCGTCTGCATCAACGGGTTGCTGCTCGGCCAACACCAGCCGCCATCCTGGGATGACGATCTGTTTACCTACGGCTTGAAGATTTTGGCCCGCGCACGAAAGCCGCGCAATCGTGCGGTCAAATTCATGATGGGGCAGAAACTGCGCCAGATAATGGGCACGGATCAGGCGATAGACGGCCAGCTCCTTCTCGCTCATGGCCGACAGGTTCGCGGGCTCCAGCGTGGGGATGATGCCATGGTGAGCGGTGACCTTACCGTCGTTCCAGGCCCGCGAGCGTTGGGTGCGATCAAGCTGCCCCATCACGGGCCGCAAAGCGGGATCGGTTTTGACCAAACTGTCGAGCACGGTCGGCACGTCGGCCAGCATGCTCTCGGGCAGGTAGCCCGAATCCGAGCGTGGATAGGTGGTGACTTTGTGCGTTTCGTACAAGGCCTGAGCAATGTCCAGGGTTTCCTGCACATCTAGGCCAAGCTGCTTGGAACAGACTTCCTGCAGCGTGCCCAGATCAAACGGCAACGGCGGGCCCTCGCGCACCCGTTCGGTTTCGACGGACGCGACCTGAGCGCCACCGTCTGCACGTAATTGTTGCGCCGCCTGCTGCGCTACCGTCTCCTGCAGGCATCTGCCGGACTCGTCGGCGTACGTTTCAGGCGCTTGCCACTGCGCGATGAAAGATTGTCCTGTTGCAGAAAGAGCCACATCGATGGCCCAGAACGGGATGGAGACAAATCGGGAAATTTCGCGGTCACGATCCACGACGAGTTTGAGCGTGGGCGTTTGCACCCGGCCTACCGACAGCACACCATCGTAGCCAGCCTGCCGTCCCAACAGCGTGAAAAGCCGACTCAGATTCATGCCCACTAGCCAGTCCGCGCGAGACCGCGCCAAAGCCGAGTGGTACATGGGCAGCGTCTCTGAAGACGGTTTCAGGGCGGCCAATGCCTTGCGGATCGACGCATCATTCAGGGCCGATAGCCACAGGCGTTGAATAGGACCTCGGTAGCCACACAGATCAACGATTTCGCGGGCAATCATTTCGCCTTCGCGATCTGCATCGGTGGCGATGATCAACTCTGTGGCTTGTTCCAGCAACTGCTTGACGACTTTAAATTGCGCGGCCGTCTTGGGTTTGACTTCGACACGCCAGCGCTCGGGAATAATGGGCAAATGTTCGATAGTCCAGTGTTTGAGATTTGCGTCATAAGCCTCGGGCGGCGCCGCTTCGACCAGATGGCCGATGCACCAGGTCACGATAACCCCCGGGCCTTTCAGACAACCGTTGTCGCGCCGAGTAGCACCAAGCACTTTGCCGATGTCTTTGCCCTGTGAGGGTTTTTCACACAGAAATAGCCTCATACTGCTCCATCCGAATCTCGTTGATACTGCCAATGGAAACAGCATGGCCGCAGCGTCAGATTCGGGCAGTAAACAAGCTGAACACGGTGTAAGCGCTTTGATGCCGCTCTCGTAAATGGACGAAAAAAGCAAAACCAAATCGGGAGTATCTGAAACAGTTGCGTCCAGATCGGGACGCCGCGTGGAACACAGTGGACGTCAATAGACCTATCCCCTGGGGATAGGTCTATTGACCGACGTAAAGCCGGTAGATGCCGGCCACGTGCTGCTCGCGCTTCTCGGCCAGCCTATGCAGCTTCTCGGCAGCGCAGGCGAAGTGGAGTTCCTCTGCTACCGCCAGAAAGCAACGCAAATGTCGGAGTTCCGTTGCGCGACTCCTTGCGTCAACTCGTCAACCGCTGCGTTTTAGCCAACATCAGCAATAACACGCAGACCAGTAGGGCTGCGCCCAAGTTGTAGAGCATTCCCGCCACGAAAGCCGAAACATATTGGTTTGCTTGCGCCGCCACGCCATCACCTGCGGCCAACGCTGCACCGAACAAAATTCCTACCACAGCCACACCCAACGCCGCACCGACCTGTTGGACAGTCGAAATCACACCCGAAGCCATTCCGGCCTGGGCCTCCTCGACAAAGCCCAGCACTAGGTTCAGCAGCGGCGTCATGATGAAGCCTTGACCGACCCCGACCACAATCAGTACAGGAATCAATCGTGTAGGTACCAGTTCCGCGCCTGCCATCCAGACTTGTGCGATCAGCAATCCTCCAAAGCCCCCTTACCTTTAAAAGGTTTTAAAAGGCCTTTTAGATAGGCTGCGTGTTCCAGCCGCAGGAAGTCCGTCTGTTGCAACGCCAGGAAGTGGCGGCGTGCGCTGTCGTCGTGATCACTCATGCCGATTCGTCCTCGTCGGTGGCAACAGGCTTAAGCGTGTCGGACGACGCATCGGACGCGACAGACGGCGTATCGCTCGCATCGAGCTCGACATGGCTACTTGGCGGCTGGCCCCGGCGCACGATCGGTGGCGCAAAGCGTGAGCGCCGCGTACCTTCCAGCACATCTTGTGGCAATTCACCGAGCTTCTCGATGGCAGCCCGCGCGGCGGCATTCTTGGCGGCGAAGTCGTCGCGCTGCGTACCCGAGTAGCGGTATTGCTGCGCCAGACTGAACAGGCTTCGCAGTGCGTGCGCACCCTCATTGAGCCAGCGCTCCAGTGTGCGGCGATCGATCAGTGCCGTGTGATGCGCCAGGATAAGTTTGCGCGCGATCTCATCATAATCGGCCAGTAGATAGACGGCGGCAAACCCCAATTGGGCGTTAACGAAGAGCGGCAGCTTAACGGGCTGTACGTTCAGGTTCTCCCCAATGCTCAACGCCGATGGCACGTTAGTCAGGGCCTGATCGACCTGCTCGCCCAGGGTTTGCAGCGTGGTCTTGGTTTGCTCGAGCTTGTCTTCAATGCGCAGCATCCACCAGTCGGAATACGGATCGTCTTGCTCCGCGCCACGTTTGAGCTTGTTCATAATCGACACAAAGCCGTTTAGGCCGACGATCGCCGGCTTACCTTCGGCGGGCGCGCGCCCATGCCAGATGCGTGAGGCGTGGTGCGTGTGCAGCGTGAGCGACATGGCGCTGCGCAGAGACCCGAGGTTCAACTGCAAGGACTCGGAGGAATTTCGTTCGTTGGACATAGTGACGACTCGTCGTGAATGGGTAAGGCACCATCATCGGCATGAGCCAGAAGGCAGTCAGTCAAGAAATGGATACGCGCTTATCCCAGTTTCGCCTTAGTCGCACTGGCCAGCGAATTATCCCCAGGGGATAGCTCCAAGAACGTCCATGGTGTTCCGATCCTCAACACGCGATGGCTTTTCACATGGAACGCAGGCCATGGCTGCTCCCCCATGCGGCTGGCCGGAATCAGTCCTTGCCCACCAATTTGCGCAATCGATTGAGATGTTCCATAGCGACTTCGGGCGGCACCACTTCGCGCGGCGCTGATTCGGATGTAGGTGCTTTAGTGGGTGCCGGACCTTTCGACTTTCCTGCCCAGGGTTTGAAGTCCCCACTGATCGCGCGTTGAATGATGCCAAACAGATAGCCGGCAGGATTACGCACCACCTGGTTATGGCAACGCGTCGCCCACTCGTCGAGCACCGCCTGGCGTAGGGACTCATCCACCTGGCGTAGCGCGACCAAAGTGCCCGCCTGCTGCTCTTGCTTTAATTGCCCAAAACGTTGGGGCAAGCGTAAATTCTGTGCCCCGCGAACGGGCTCAGCCGTACGTACTTCTTTAATACTTACCTCACGTACTGTACGGTCCCGCTTCGGATTCGGAAGAGTGCCGTTTGACGCGGGTTTCACCCCTGCTTCGGATTCCGAAGACGGGGCTTCGACATTCCGAAGTAAGCCCGAGCCGCCTTCTTCGGATTCGTGGCGATCCCCCTCCTGTGGATAACTCTTGTCTGGCGCGTCCTGCTGCAGGCGTTGCGCGAGCACGTACAAACGTGAGGGCAACGTGCGCCCCTGCAACAAGGGGTCATCGGCAATTTCCTGCAACGTGTTCAGGCCGACGATCTGAACGGCCTTGGCCGAGTGGCTCAGAGACTGACTGACCAGCTCCAAATAGTCCGGATCAAGCTGCATGGCTTCAAACGGCGTCAACGGTTCGTCGTGCAGCACATAGAGATTGCCCAGAATGCGCCCCGTCTTGGGGTCGCGGCGGCGGCGCACCAGACTGAGCCAGCGCGTCAGACGCAACAAGGTTAGTGCGCGCGCCACAGTCTCATGCGAGGCCTGAGCCCCGCACGGCATCGAGGCTAGCCAGGGTCGCAATTGCTCATAGGTGGGAAACGCCGTGACGCCGTCATCATTAAGCAGCAGCCGGAAGACTTGCCAGGCGTTGCGCTCCAGCGGTGTCAATCGTCTATCGAGAAAAAGCCGGCGCGGAACGCTCTCGTGCCGATTACCGCTATAGAGAAACCCGTCACTCGCCGGGTTCTGCTCCTGCCCGAATGAAAAATCCGTCAGCGCACCGTCCAACAGGTTGGAAAGCAAGACGGGACCATCGTGCCGACTCGCGTCATGGTCCGCCACGACCTAGCCCAACCCCTGGTCAACCCAGCCCTTGATTGCTGACCAGACCACGGATAGCGGCAGCGCCATGTCTTCGGCCAAGTCCATGGCGGCCTCCAACATGGCGGCGTCATCATCACACGCAATGCTTCTGGCCTCTGCAAACGCTCTCCACTGCTTCCAGAGCGCCGTATCCTGCTCTTCATCCAGCACGGGGTGGCGCCCCTTGCGTTTGGGTAGTCCCAAGATGTCGCGCCGCAGCGCGACCTCCTGATGCGTCAAACCGTAGAAGCGACCGACCATTTCTGTGCTGGCGCCAAGCCGGAGCATGCGATCCACGAAAGCGATCTCTTTTTCCGCGTCCTGCGCCTGTTGCAGCAACCGCTTGACCACCTCGCGATTGATCGACACAGAGCACCACGACACGGAAGCATTCAGGAGCACGCTAATCAGTTCGGGACGCTTGAGCGCGTTCAGCTCTTCCTCACCGAACCCCATCGCCTTACAGCGGCGCAGCTGTCCGTTGCGCAGATCGAACAGCGCCTGGGCAATAACGGCTTGATTCAAAGGGTGTGGTGTGGACATGAAGATCCTCCTCTCTCACGCACCGCGATGGGGTTTATCGAGGTCAAGCTCCACTAGGCGCCTTGCTAGACGCAGCAAGCGAAATAACTTGACCAAGGCGGTATCGCTCAAACCGGGCGCCTGCTGGCCATTACCGTGCAATAGCACCGGCAAGTGGGCAGCCAGGCGCTCATCGTCAGGCTCTGGCACAGCGATAGGCTGGCCGCTTAGTGCCCTCAACAAGTGCATGACAGCACGTGCGGTTGCCGGCATGCTTTCCTGCCATTCGGAGCATCTGAAGCCGATACCATCGGAGCTCGCTTGCACACAGTCAGCCACGCCCGCCTCGTCGGCGATTTCCCGCGCAAACTGTTCAATGTGGGTCCGCAGCCGATCGGGTGCGTCCAACCCCGGGTCGATGTACCAGACATCCGAAATCGGATACAACCCTCCGGCTTGTACAGGAATGGATTGCAGCACGTTGGCCGAGAATTCGGGCGGTATCGCATCCCCCAACTGGTTGGCCACCATGCGCTGAATAGACTGGAGCCGTTCAGTCGTGGGGGCTGTCGAGATGATATGTTCTCGCAGACGCTCGGAGTCATCGATACCATCGGTGTTAGCGTCGTTAGCACCCGCGATGGCTTCGCGAGGCGGCGAATTCACCGCAGGTGGGCTGACAGGCGGCGCACTGAGTGGTGCAAAGGCTGTGGGCGGTGTTTCAACCGTCGAGGACGGCGCTGCCGTGGGTACGGATAACGTCGTAAGCGAACCCCCAGGTGTTGGCTCGCTCGCCAAGGCGCGCTGACGACTGTTTGAGTCATTCAGGTCCAGGTTCAAAACGTCATAGTCCACACCCAGCAGGTCAGACATTTGTCCAATCAGTTCATCCTGCACGCGTTGCCAGGAAAACTCCTCCACCTGCGTATCAAATTGGGTCAGCACTTCCTGAAAGAAACTCTCAAAATCCAGTGATACCGCCCTGCCTTTTGTATGCGGCTCCCAGATACGCTCACAGGACTTGCGCATGACGGCAAGCCGCTCGATCTGGTGACGGCCCAGTCCAGCATAAAGCACGGTCGGGATGGCCGGCAGCAGATAGCGTACAGCATCGGACATGCGGCTGATGTGGGATTGCTGCACGGGATAACCGTCGGCGGCAAGGCGACGGGCAAGTTCGGATTGGTTCAGCGCTGCGCCACTTTCCTGTTCGTAGAACTCGCGAGCTTTTTCCACACCGAGCGCGCGCTCAATAAACGTCAGGCCACCGCGCAACTCGTTTTCGGCTAGGTGTCCCGTCAAGGCGATGATCTCGCCCCGCTCTGGCCAAGGCCGAAACAGGCAAGAAATGCGGAAAAAACGTTTGTCCTTGGTTTCTGACCACAGTTCACGCAGAATCGCCAAGCGGGTATTCCCACCATTGCGGATGATGTAGTGCTCTGCGCCTGGTCGCCGGGTAATAGCGGGGGATGCGTCCAGCCCACGTTCTCGAATAGAGGCCTTGATTTCATCGTACGCGGAGTTGCGCTTCATGCGCGGATCGTGATCATAGGGGCGCAACTGATCCAAGGTGACGACCATAGGGGTATCGGCGATCGGGTCGCTCAATGCAGAGGCAGAGGGGCTGCTGCGCTCAAAGCCCGCGGCCAGCAACTTGGTTGCCATATCCTGGGAAGTTATGTCAGCCATGGCCTGTCCCCCGATGAAGGTTTTCAAGGATCGAGCGGCATTGCCGGTCAGTGCGCCGAATCTGGGCCTGCGCATTAAGACTGGCTCGATGGTCGCTTGCCGTCGTGCTGGTGTAGATGGGCGCGTATCCCGCCTTAGTGAATTTGAGATGGCCGCCTGATGTTCGCTTCACGTGCCAGCCTTCAGCAATGGCAAAATCAATCAGAGCGCGCAGCCGCTTATGGCCACGTGCTAACTCATGCGTGTTGGCCATGGCGTGCGCTCCCTGGTTGATGCGGGTGCTGCGGGCGGCCCGAGACGCGGGCCAAAGGCTCTTTCCACAACGGAAAAAGTTCAATGGCAAGCGATCGCATGGTTTCGAGTGCGGCGGGTGCCACGCGACCTGTCGGCTGTCGGTATTCGATGCGATGCACGGGCAGGCCCCGAGTCGCAGCGCGAGGGTAGGCTTCGATGGCAGGCACGTCCGTGTCCAGCACACGAAGGCCAACTTGTCCCTGGAATAAATCGCGAAGCGCCTGCTGGATCAGCCGGGCGTTTGACGACACAGGATGTACCCGGTTGATGAGCAGCTGCAAAGGCGGCGGCTCGATGCCCAGGTGCCGATACGGCGCGATATCCTCAATCAACTGCATGGTCCCGCGCCGTAATTCGCGTGCAGCCAGAATTTCGGGGGTAACCGGCGACAGCGCCACGTCGGAAGCGAGCACTGCCATCTCCAGCATCACACTGCGCGCGCCCTGCGTATCGATGAGCACCAGGTCATAGAGCGGCGCCAGTACCGGTAATAGGTGGCGCAGCCGTAGGCGTCCATCGGCCGCATGCAGCAGTAGTGTGTTCAGTTCGCCCCGGTCATCGTTGGACACCACCAAGTCCAGACCAGCAATGACGGTGCGAGACACCAACTGCTCGATGCGTTGCTCATTGAAGGCCAGCAGCTCGTAGGTGCCGCCGGCGGCACGATGGGTCAGCTCGTAGTAAGACGACAGCGTGGGCTGGATGTCAAAATCAAGCAGCAGCACGCGCAAGCCCGCATCGGCGACGAACCCGCCCAGGTTGGCGGCAGTGGTCGTCTTGCCCACCCCGCCTTTGGTAGAAATGATGGATACAACCTGCATGGCGCTCTCCGTATGGGTGTGAAAATGTGAGGGAGAGCGGTCAGGCCCGGTTATCGAGGCGTTCAGTGATCCACTGGTCTATCTCAACAGAGTCCCAGCCGACCGCGCGCACCCCGAGGCGCAAGGCCTTCGGAAACTGGCCTTTCTTCATCAGGTTGTAGATATGGGCGCGCTTAAAGCCTGTTTTGGCTTCAACTTCTTCGCGCCGTAAAATGCGGCGTTCGCCCGGGGGCAAGGCTGGTGTCTGCGACATAGGGTCACTCCTTAACGCTTGGTAGCGCTTGTTGGCGTAACCTCTATTCAATAGAACATACCTGCACCAGTACATTGCAAATGCAGTTTCCGTGACTGCAGATACAAGCTGGAAATTCTTAGGCGTTTGCGCTACTCAGCCTGCGCTTTGCGCTGGCAAACTTACCGTTCAACGTGCGCTCGGTAATGCCCATGACGCTCTGGTGATGGGCCACCAGCGCGCTCACGACAGCTTCCTGAGTCCTAAAACTGGAGTAGGCCTTGCCCGCGGGTGACGTCCCCAGCATCAGCGTCAGCATTCCGCCGATGATATTTAAGTACGTCGTTTCGGCCCGGTCCGAAATGGGACATTGTTGACAGGCAGAGATCAGCACCGATTGCTTCAGAAAGCTTTCATGCTGTTCCCGAAGCGCGTGCATCTGACGGCGGCATTGTTCCAACTCGGCTTTCATGGCCTGTCGCTCGATCAGCATGGCCTGGCCCGCCTCCAACGTGATGAAGGGATGCGCAATGCGCTCGCTGCGACTGAAAAGAAACCCAGGGCGATGCTCTGGGTAATGGGTGCGCATCCAACGCTTCAAATCGGTATGGCGGACCGTCAGCTCGGTCGAGTCGATCAGTGATTCGTCATTTAACGTGACGCCGTTTTGTCCATAAGGCAATTCCCGGTGGATGACGGCATCGTAGATACGATCCATACATAATAGAAGGTCGTCCCACCGGGGGTAGTCGAGCGTTTGCGGTAAATTTCTTGGCGACGAGATGGCAGACAGGATTTCCTGCTCGTGTCGCAATAGGCCAGTCCAACGAATGGCAGCTTCGATGGGACGATAGAAAACCATGGATGTGGGGGGCCTTTCATGCATGTCTCCGCCTCCTTGTGGGAGTGCTACATCACCGAGTCCTTTGTTGTACGAGCACCTTTGTAAAAGCCTTGAGAACTGACATCAGGTCCGCCGATCGCCGGTAGCGATCACGCACTTGATGTGCGAAAATTCAATGGTTCTGATCGACCACCTCACAAGCTCCAGCGTTAACCCGTTACTCGTACATACCGGCCAGCGTCATGGTTTTTACCGGCCCCTACAAGTCTCAATAGGTCTTAGGTGTTCTACCGACGGTCTAAGCAGACGGCATCATTGGCACATATTTTTCGTCATGCCAAGGAACACTAGGGGAAGCGCCGGTCGCCTAAGACCCATCCGGAATCCTGAGAGACCAACTTTGCAACTAGGATTCTGTTCCAGCAATCTGAATATTCCTAGTTAGCCGCGTCGTACTTCAAGTCGCGGGTTGTAGGCGGCAGACCGGATATCGGTCGAATTGAATAACAATCAGTGAGAGAAGCGCGCACGCGGATGCCTAGGGTGCTGACGTACGAACCGCGTCAGTTCGGCTTAGATACGCCGGCTATGGCGCAATGCGGCTGAGCGCTAGGACTCGTCAAGCTGGAGTCCCAGCGCTTGCAGGAGCAAGACGTGGCCAATAAAAGTGGCCCAAACCACGATGACCTCAGCTTAATTATTTAATGCCGTTAAGGCCATCTGTATCTTATCAATGTGGCCTCATACCATCATCTCGACCGCTGTGGCATTCTCCCCCTGCGATAGCGTCGTGAAGGGTGAGACGGGCCATTGCATAGCGTCGAGCGTGTCACGCACCAAACCAACGAGGTAATCCAGGTTACGCACGGTGATGGCCCCAATTGGCGAACGGCCCCCCAGCGACTCATGCGCCTCTGTTAATACGTGGTAAATCTGCCAGGCGTCGATGTCGGGTGGAGTTGAGGCGAGCACACTTTGGACCAGCCGCCGCTTGAGTGGGTCCAACTGCCAATCGGGTACGCGCAAGCCACGATGGCCCATACTAAGCGCGAGCAGATTGCGCGCCTGGATTTCATAACTGATCCAGCGCCTGGACTTACCCACTAACGTCGCGTAGTCAACAACACGCAGGTGGTGGGCTGCCTCGAACAGATCGAGCAGCTTCATTCGTTCGCGCTGCAAAGGTGACGGCTGAGGTTTGGCATAGTCCGGCACCTCCACTGCGGGCAAACGCTGAGCTGACTCCGGCACGATAGGCATATCGGGTGTTGCTGGGGCCACGATGAGCGTTGGCGTATTCGGATTGATGATGGGAGGATGCGTCACGGCCTGGCCGGCAATGGTGGGCAAGCCTTGCAGCGTAATGGTCAGGTGCATGCTGGCCGCCTGGACGTGGTTCTGCTCGAATAGATCAAGTCGATCGGCCCAGTCCTGCATCATGACACGCCGTTGTTCTACGTACTCGGCGTGATTATAGGTGGCACTGATCCTATCCGGGTCGGCATGCGAGAGCTGAGCATCGACCCATTTCTTGAGGTATCCCAGCTCGTTGAGTGCCGTGGAGATCGTTGCGCGAATGCCATGCCCAGTCAGTCGGTCCTCGTACCCCATGCGCTTAAGTGCGTGGTTCAGCGTGTTTTCGCTCACTGGCCTGAGTAGGGATCTCGCTCCTGGCAACAGGTACACCTGAGCGGGTTTGAACTGCGACAGCAGGTAACGAACGATTTCCTGGGCCTGCACGGACAACGGGACGATATAAGGCGGAATGTCGGACATCCGCTTGCGTTTCTTTTTCGTGAGCATCTTACGCTGCTTCAGACGCACCACAGGGATGATCCAGAGGCCCCGGTCCAGATCGAACTGATCGGGTGTGGCAAACCGTAATTCCCCCGTGCGCACCCCAGTCAGCATCAGCAGCCGCAAACCCAGTTGAGTCGTGAGCCGACCCCGGTACTTGCGCAGCGTTTGCAGCATAACTGGCAGCTCGGCCATGCGCAGGAAGGGGTTGTGGTCGACCGGGGGCAACGGCAACGCCACCACATCCAGATCAGTGGCCGGATTTTCCTTTATCCCCGTAACAACCACCTTGATGTAGGAAAAAAGCTGATTTAGCCACGTGCGTAATTTCTCGGCCACCGACAGTGAACCGCGCGCCTCGACCTTGCCGATGATATCCAAGAGGTGAGCCTGTGTGATCTCATGGACGGTCAGATTGTCCAGCACAGGAAAAACGTTCGCCTTGAATACCCGTTGAATCTGTTCATAGCTGCCTTGGCGGCACTCATCGAGCGAAAGCTGACGATGAGCGAGCCACTTTTTATAGACCGCCATAAACGTATCGGCACCGGCCAAGACGATCGCTTGGCGTTTTCTTTTACGCTCGCTGCGAGGATTAATGCCCTTGGCCAACAAGATCCTGGCCTCGTCGCGCAGGTCTCTGGCCTCGCGCAGCGACACCTCGGGGTAGGTCCCCAGGGAAAAGCGCTCGCGCTTGCCGACATAGTAATAACGAAAGTGCCACGCTTTTCGCCCCTGAACGGGAACAAAGAGATACAGACCATCGAAATCCGCAATGCTGCGGTCTTTACCCGTCGCCGTAGCTTTACGGACAGCCAGATCGGACAGAGCCATGGTGCCAACTCCTGAAGCGGGGAAGTTGGACTTATGCTGATCTCACCTGATGTTTGCGCCCATCAACAATCCGGCACCGGGTACATCCGTATAGATGTACCCAATAATGTACCCATTCAGAGGCGCTGTAGGGAGCTTTCCCTGGATGTCAGTGGAACATCCAATGCGAAAGAACTTCCTAACAATCAACGACTTATAGAACTTGAGAGCCGTTGGTGGAACACCCTGGAAAGTTGACGTGGAGCGGGTGAAGGGAACAGCACCCGTTCGCTAACTCGTTTATTACGAACGTCTTTTCCGATCCAAGCGTCACGGAATGGACTCGATTGTGGACTCAAGTCTTCGGCCTGGTCAACGCAGGCCGTTGCGGGTGATCCAAAGCGAGCCAAGCACATCCACCAACAGCCAGAGCATCGGATTTCATTCCGAAGTCTATCTGTCTACTGGCACACCACGCCACAGGTCGCAACGGACAGGCGAGCTGCGTCCTCAAAGGACCGGCTCATCATCGATCGGCGCGGCCTCGTCTTTCACCCGCTCGATGAACCGCTTCATGGGCTCCGAGGGTTCGCCCTGGCGGCGCAGCAGGTAGGTAGAGAGCATCGGTGGGGTGCCGGCCAGGGGACGAATGGAGATGTCCGGGCGCTGTAGGGTCTGCACTTGCGAGGCGATGGCGAAGCCGATGCCGTAGCCGGCGCCGACCAGGGTCAGCATCACGCCGAGGCTGGTCACTTCATCGACCAGCTTGAGCGGCGTGCCCGCGTCCTGCAGCATCGCTTGAATCTGATGGCGGCAGCCCGATCCCGATTCGGGATGGCACAGAACCAGCGGGAACTTCAAGGCTTCGGCCAGCGGCACCTGCATGTGTGCCAGCAAGGGGTGGCGTGCGGGCACGATCACCGACAGTGGATCGGTCCACACCGGCTCAGCGACGAGGCCAGCATGCACCGCGTTTGACAACGCAAAGCCGATGTCCAGCAGATCGTTGTGCAGCATCTTGAGCTGCTGCGCGAACGGCAGCTCGAAGACGCGAATCTCCAGCTCGGGCTCATCCTCGCGGCTGCGTGCCAGCAAGGTGGCGATGTGGGGCTGCGCCAGGCTGTCGCAGATGGCGATGCGCAGATGGCCCTGGTAGCCCTGTGCCGCCGCCTTGGCGCTCTTGACTGCCTGCTCCACGGTGGCCATCACGCGCCGGCATTCGCCGAGGAACACCTGGCCGGCCCAGGTCAGCCGCGTCAGGCGTGTGCTGCGGTCGAACAACTGCACGCCAAGCTGGCTTTCCAGGTCGCGCATCGCACGCGACACAGGCGACTGCTCGATGCCCAGACGCTCGGCTGCACGGGCCAGATGCAGTTCTTCCGCAACTGCGACGAAGTAACGCAGCAATCTGAAATCCAAGGCCACCTCCCGTTTGTCTTCTTCTGGTTCGGCCTATCGGGCGCCAGCATCTCCATCCGCATCCCGTCAGCACCTCCTTCGATGGCATCGCGTCAAAGCCTCATGCCCGCTTGGTGCGCCGGGCACGGCGCGCAGGCGCTCACGTGTGCTGGAGTCCGCGATCGGTGCAGCCGACGACGTCACGCCGGCGTCAGGGCGGGCGTGCCGATGCAGTTTCATGGGGGTGTCTTTCGGCTCACCCCGGTCGTGGCCTAGTCGGTCACGAAGCGCAGCTCCAACACCCCGGACTTCTGCGTAGCCGCCATCCCCTGGGCGACGCGCTCGTAGATCCACCAGGCGGTCGCCGCGGATGAAGTCCTCGGGCTGCGGTTGCCGCGGCGCGGAGGCCTGCAGCCGCTGCACGAGCTGCTCGTCGCCCATGCGTTCGTCGTTCCAGAACACGCTGCCGTGGGTGGTGACGGACAGGTTCGCCACGTCGGGCTTGATCGGCTTCACTCCATTCAGACACAGATGCTAATGAGAACTATTATTGATTGTCCGTGGTTTCGTGTGATATGGCAACACCGATGGAATAACCCGGCCTTGCCTGGACACTCGCCCCCTCGCCGGCGACTGGAAGGCCGGATGGCGGCAACTGGAAAGCCTCTGTGACCGGCATCGCCACCGGGAAGCACTCATGCCGTTCCCTACGGCCAGAGGAATGGACTCCACTTTCTGGGGGGAATTACATGAACTTACGCCATCTTCGCTGTTTCATCGCCGTGGCCGAGGAGTTGCACTTTGGCCGGGCGGCGCGGCGGCTGCATGTGGAGCAGTCGCCCCTGTCGCGGACGATTCGCCAACTGGAGGCGGACCTGGGCGTGACGCTACTGGAGCGCACGTCGCGCGGCGTGCGCCTGACCCCGGCCGGGCAGGTGTTCTTGGAGGAGGCCCGGCGCGTGCTGCTGGCCTTTGAGCAAGCCCAGACCAAGGCGCGGGCGGTGGCGGCGGGACACCGGGGCACCCTGCGCATCGCCTTGGCCGGCGGCGTCGGGCGGACCCGGCTGTCGGCGCTGCTCGCGCTGTGCCGGGAGGAGGCGCCGGAAGTGGGCATCCGGCTGTTCGAGGCGCCGCTGTCGCAGGTGGTGGGCGGGCTGGGCAACGACCTGTACGACGCGGCCTTTGCGATGGCCGGCGAGATGGAGGCCGGGGTGGTCGCCATGCCGGTGTGGCAAGATCCGCTGGTGGTGGCCATACCCGCGCGGCACCCCTTGCTGGCGCACAAGCGGGTGCCGCTGGAAGAGGTGGTGGGCTACCCGCTGGTGCTGTGCCACCCGCAGGTGTGTGCGGAGTGCAGCCGGCAATGCGAGCGCCTGCTGCGCCTGGTGGAGACACCGTCGGTCGTGGCCGAGTACGTGACGACCCACTCGCTGATGCTGGCCCTGGTGGCGGCCGGCTATGGCGTGGGATTTTCCACCGCGGCGCACGTGGTGGCATGCCGACAGGCGGACGTAATCGTCCGGCCGCTGGATGAAGACTCGGCGGCGCTGACGACCTACCTGCTACATCCCGAGGGCGCGATGTCGGAGCCACTGCGCCACTTCATCGACCGTGCGCAGCGTGTCGGCCATATGCCGTTGGATACGCAACGGCTCGCATGAGGCTGTTTCAGGCGGGTTGGCCGATTCCATTTTGGTCAAACCGGCAGACCTGTTTTGTCAAAGCGGGTTTCCATTGACGCGGTGCACGGGCGCGCTGCACTCAGGCGTTGCTCGCGGTTGCGGTTGGCATCCTGCGTGAAACTCGCATGCCCATCGTGGCGCATCACAGCGAAGACGCGCGGCGCAACAGTGCTTGCCGTATGCGCATCGGCTCTGGCGTGTTGATCTGATCGCGCTTTACTGGGCCTCTTTCCCTGCAAAGACTTTGGCCTGGTTATCCGGGTCAAGCATGGTGCCCGCGAATGACGCTGGTGACAGCGTGTTTCGCGGCTTGCGAATTGTGAGTGATGGCGCCATGCGCAGCAAGGCGCGCATCTCGCAACGAAACCGGCGGCATCACCGATGCCACGGTCTTCGCCGCTTCGCCACCTGCTCGTTTCGCCCGGAGATTCCTGGACAGCCACGCACGCCGCCTGTACGGCGGGTGCGCGTGCTTGGACTCGGTGCGATGACGAATGGAGGCGCGCGATATGCCGAAGTCGAGCAGCCTGGCCGATGGCGCCAAGATCTACTACCGCCCGATCGAGGCGGCAATCCGCTGGAGCGGATTGCTGCGCTTCGAGCGGCGCATCCTGGCGACCTTGGGACAGCGGCCTCTGCCGGAGGCAACGGAGTTTCCGCGCTGGCCGATGCTGCGGTTGAACGCCGAAAGAATCTTCGATGCGATGGCTCACGGCGACATGCCGTATGGCAAGGAGGGCTTGGGGCGGGACACGCAAGGCCTGGCGATGGACGACTCGTCGCTGACGGTGCGGCACGTCGATCTGAAAGCCTGGATGGCGCACTACTACCCCGGCGAGAAACCGGCGTTTCTGTTCGATGAGATCGAGCGTGCGCTTCACCCGGCGATCAGCCTGGACACAGTGGGCGCATTGCTGGTCGAGCGGGAAGCGATCAAGGCGCGGCTGGCGGAACACTTGGGCGTGCACGAGACGCTGCGCGCCGAGCATGAGGCGCTGCTCAGAACGCACGCCGCCTGCGCGGCCGACGCGGAGCGTGCGAACACGCCGGGGCCGCGCAGCGAATCGACCTACCTGAACATCGTTGGCGGGTTACTGACGCTGCTGCTGGGCAAGTCGCCCAGCGGCATGCCGTATTCCAGCTTCCTGACGCAGGAGGCCATCATCAGCGCGATGGTGGCGCACCACGGCAACGCGATGGGCATCACCGAGCGCACCCTGCAGGCCAAGTTCGCACTGGCTCGGCGCAATTTGCAGAGCACAACTTCCTGAGCGATGCCAGACCGTATCTGCGGTCGCGAATACCGCATTTGCGGTGTCTTTCTTCAACGCGGCGTTCTTAATTCGAGTCACGCCAATCAGCGCCACTGAGCGTTAAGGAGTGACCCTCATGTCTTCGCAGACCGCCGCCACGGCAGCACCGACCGAACACCGCATCCTGCGCCGCGCCGAGGTCGAAGCCAAGACCGGCTTCAAGCGCGCGCACATCTACAGCCTGATGAAGGAAGGCAAGTTCCCCAAGGCGCTACGTCTGGGCGTGCGCGCGGTGGGCTGGGACTCGGTGGAGATCGAACAGTGGATCGCCGATCGCCTCAAAGAACGCGCCTGACGCTTCTTCTCGGTTCATGCCATTCGACGAGGAGAAGCTCATGCAGGTGGTGTCCATCATTTCGACCAAGGGCGGCGTGGGCAAGACCACGACGGCGGCCAACCTGGGCGGCTTCATCGCCGATGCCGGGCTGCGAGTGCTGCTGCTGGACCTGGACGTGCAGCCCACGCTGTCGAGCTACTTCACGCTGGACGTGCGCGCGCCCGGCGGCATCTACGAGATGCTGGCCTTCAACGAGCGGAGCATCGAGCAACTGGTGTCGCGCACCGCGATCGCGGGCCTGGACCTGGTGCTCTCCAACGACGACCGCGGCGAACTGAACACGCTGCTGCTGCACGCACCGGATGGGCGCCTGCGACTGCGCCATTTGCTTCCCGTCTTCCGCACGCACTATGACTTGCTGTTGATCGACACGCAGGGCGCGCGCAGCGTGCTGCTGGAGATGGCGGTGCTGGCGTCCGACCTGGCGCTGTCGCCGGTGACGCCGGAAATCCTCGCGGCGCGCGAGCTGCGGCGCGGCACGCTGCAACTGATCGAGGACATCGCGCCGTATCGGCACCTGGGCATCGAGCCGCCGCCGCTGCGCCTGCTCATCAACCGTGTGCATCCGGTGTCGTCGAACGCGCGGCTGGTCCAGCAGGCGCTGCGACAGGTGTTCCAGGAACAGGCCGGCGTGCAGGTGCTGGACACCGACGTGCCGGCCATCGAAGCCTATCCGCGCGCTGCGACACGAGGATTGCCGGTGCATCGGGTGGAGTACCGGCGGCCGGCTGGGCGCACGGCGCCCGCGGCGCTGGACACCATGCGCACGCTGGCTGGCGAGCTGTTCCCCGCGTGGCGGGAGCGCTTCGCGCTGGTCACCGGCCGGGCCGATGCGGGAGGGGCCGGCCATGGCGAGCGCGCATGAACTGGCGCGCGGCCGTGAACGGCTGCGCGCGCTGATCGAGTTCGCGCTGGGCGAAGGCTGGCGCGTGGTGCGCACGTCCGGCGGGCACCTGAAGTTCACGAAACAAGGCTACGCGTCGATCTACACCAGCTCGACTGCGAGCGACCACCGTGCCGACCGCAATGCCCGCGCGCAACTTCGCCGCGCCGACCGGCAGGCGCAGGAGAACGGCCGTGGCTGAGCTGACGCCGCAGGACATGGCTGCCAAGCTGCTGGCCACCGGTTTCGAGCGCAGCGGCCCTTCGGCCGCGACCTTGAGCGACCCCATCGCCGACACGCCGATGGCGGTGACGCTGGACCAGTTGCGGCCCTACGACCACGACCCGCGCGTGACGCGCAACCCGGCCTATGCGGAGATCAAGGCGTCCATCCGCGAACGCGGGCTCGACGCGCCCCCCGCGATCACGCGCAGGCCGGGCGAGGCGCACTACATCATTCGCAACGGCGGCAATACGCGGCTGGCGATCCTGCGCGAGTTGTGGAGCGAGACCAAGGAGGAACGCTTCTTCCGCATTGCGTGCCTGTTCCGCCCGTGGCCGGCGCGCGGCGAAATCGTGGCGCTGACCGGACATCTGGCCGAGAACGAGCTGCGCGGCGGGCTGACCTTCATCGAGCGGGCCTTGGGCATCGAGAAGGCGCGCGAGTTCTACGAGCAGGAAAGCGGCCAGGCGCTGTCGCAGAGCGAACTCGCGCGGCGGCTGACTGCCGACGGCTATCCGGTGCCGCAGTCACACATCAGCCGCATGAACGATGCGGTGCGCTATCTGCTGCCGGCGATCCCGACGCTGTTGTACGGCGGATTGGGCCGGCATCAGGTGGACCGGCTCGCGGTGCTGCGCAAGGCGTGCGAGCGCACCTGGGAGCGGCGTGCGCTGGGCCGCACCGTGGCCGTGGACTTCGCCACCTTGTTTCAGGACGTGCTGACGCAGTTCGACACACAGCCGGACGACTTCTCGCCGCAGCGAGTGCAGGACGAGCTGGTGGGCCAGATGGCCGAGTTGCTGGAGGCGGACTACGACACGCTGGCGCTGGAGATCAACGACAGCGAAAGCCGCCAGCGTGCGCTGACCAGCGAACCGGCGGCGCCGACGCCACCTGCAGCGCCTGTCGTGCCTGCTGCTCCTCCCCCGCAGGTCTCCGCGTCTCAGCAGCCACCCGTCTCGTCTGTGCCGCGCGACACCACGCCGGTCGCGCCTGCGGCGCCAGCAGCGACACCGCCTGCATCGCCCGAAGCGCCGGAGGACCAACACGGGCAACGCGACGAGCGCCTGCAAGGGCACATCGTGACACCGGCACCGACCACCGACCGCCTGCAGTCCATCCAGCGGATGGTCGCGGACCAGCTCGGCGACAAGCTGCCCGACTTCGAGGCCGATGCGCTGCGCGCGATCCCCGTGCAGGTCGGCGGGCTCTATCCCATCTCGGACGTTTGGTACGTCGAGCCGGGGCTGGACGTACCGGATCGCCTGCGCGTGCACATCGCGCAGTTCGCGCGCGAGATCGCCGGGGAAGCGGCGGTAGCCGATCACATCGAGGCCAGCGACGGCGGCATCGGCTTCGTCTGCGTGGCGCCAGTTGTGGGCCAGGCGAAGGCGCTGCCGGCGTTCGCGCGGGCGGTGCTGACCCTGCTGCATGCGCTGAGTGCGGCTCCGCCCTCCGCGAACGGATTGGACCGCGCGCGGCTGGCCGACGAGCTGGCGGCGCTGCTGCATGGCCACGGCGGCTCGGCCACACGCCTGAGCGATGCTGCACTGGTGAAGCTGTTCCGTCTGCTGCGTCTGGCGCGCCGGCTGCTGGACCAGGAAGCCGGCGTAGCGGGCCAGGAATCCTGAGCGCAGGAGGCTCCCGTATGTCGGCACCGCACCCGCTCAACCAGGCCGTGATCGCCCAGGCCCTGCATGACCTGCGCAACGGCCAGTTGCGCCGCTGCAAGGCCATGGGCTTCGGCGAGGAGGAGCTGGATGCGCTGAAGCACCCCGAACTCGTGAGCATGCTGGTGAATGCCACGGTGTCGTGGTGCTCGGTGTCGGTGAACCGGGAAGTGTTGAAGCGGCTGCTGAGCCAGGTGCACGACGTGGAGCGGGAGATCGCCACGGTGGACCGCATGCTGCGCCTGGGGGCGAGCACGGAGATGGTCAGCAAGTTCTACGGCCTCACGCATCAGGAAGTGGCGCTGCGCCGCGACATCCTCGGGCTGCCCAAGCGCAAGGGCCGGCATCCGGTGCTCGACGAGGCGCAGGACGTGGCCTTGTGGGAGCGCTGGAAGGCCGGCGTCGCCGAGCGCCATATCGCCCTGACCGACGACATGGCGATGCTGGCGCTGACCATGGACCTGGCCGAGGCCATGACCCTGCCCATGTCGGTGATCTGGTCGGCGATACGGAACTGGATCGACCAGGGGCTGGTGTAGCCATGACCACGGGCAGCGCACCACGGCGCGATGGCCCGGTTGCGCTGTCGATGTTGTTCGACGAGGCGCTGCGGCACCTTGAGCCGAAGGAACCGGCGCAGGGCACGGCGCCGAGCCAGGACGGCTTTCTCTACAGCGGCAACCGGCACGAGAGCGTCCCGCGCGCGCTGTTCCTCGACCGGCGCCTGACGCCGCTGGAGCGAAACGCCTGGCAGGTGTTCCGCTTGCAGCTCAACGACGACGGCGTGACTGCCTTTCCCACCTACGACCAGCTCCGCCCCTATCTGGCGTCCATGCCCTGCGCGGCGCAAGCCTCGCACGAGACCGTGGCGCGCGCCTTGACGCTGCTGCGGCTGACGCGCTGGCTCAGCCTGGTGCGGCGGCGGCGCGATCCCAAGACCGGCCGTATCCAAGGCAACCTCTACGTGCTGCACGACGAACCGCTGTCGCCCTTCGAGGCGATGCAACTCGACCCCGACTACCTGGGCCTGGTGAGCCAGGCGCTCACGCACGCGGCGAAGGCGGTGCAGGTCGTGGGCATGAACACCCTGCGGGAGATCGCCGAAGACCCGCTGCTCAGCGGGCGCACGCTGCCGACGCGCTTGCAGGTGCTGGCACAGCGCATGGCGCGGCATGGCTGGACGACGGGGAGTTATCCACAGGAGGGTGCGGACCACGAATCCGAAGAAGGCCAGGAAGCCCTGCTTCGGAATGGCGCGCGCCCGTCTTCGGAATCCGAAGCAGGGCCGAAACCCGCGCTGGACGGCTCTCTTCGGATTCCGAAGGAGGACCGTACAGTACGTAATGATCGTATAAATGAAGTACGTACAGTACCGCGCGCGAGGGTCTTGCAGAACCTGCGGCTGCCCGAGCGTTTCCTGCGCTTGAAGGACGAACAGCAGGCCGGCGCGCTGGTGGCGCTGCAGCAGGTGGACGAGGCGCAGCGGCAGGCCGTTCTCGACGAGTGGGCGGCACGCTGCCGCAACAGCGCGGTACGCAACCCGGCCGGCTACCTGTTTGGCATCATCCAGAAGGCGATCCGCGGGGAGTTCAAGGCCTGGGCCGGAGAAAGTGCATCGGCGCCGCCAGCGCCCCCGCCACCTGCGCCATCGTCACCGCCGGCATCCCGTGTGGCTGACCCCGAGGTGGCACGTGCCTACCTGGCACAGCTCCGAGAAGCCTTGCGTGAACGCTGATGTTGACTATCCCCAGGGGATAGCTGGAACAGACACCCTTCCGCCGTGCTCGATTGCCGCCCGCCGAACGACAGGCGAAACTGTCGCCTGTGAATCAGACGAGGACAGCCACGCACGAGCCCGGCCGACGATGGACATGACGACTTCCCCCGTCACAAACGCACTGCAACCACTACAGCGAGACGTTCAGCGCTTGCTGGGCAGGTGCCTGTTGCGCCTTCAACAATACGAGCGCCTCATGAAAGCCATCGTGGCGCACCACGAGATTTCAGGCCCGGCGCATTCGCAGGAGGCCATTCGCGCAGCGCGGATCGAAGATGCCGCGACCAAGACCCTGGGCACGTTGGTCGGACAACTGTTTGGTTCGTATGTCGTCACCGATGGAAATGGTGGCAAGGAACGCGACGACGATCTTCCCGGCGACGTGATTTCCTTTCGCACGCGCGTGCAACTGAGCCTGTCTGCGCAGGACTACGCCAAGACCCAGGCCGACCTCAAAGACCTGGTCTCGCTGCGCAACACCTTGGTGCACCACTTCATCGACCAGCACGATCTATGGACCGTGGACGGGTGCCGCGCTGCACAGGACGAACTCGGTTCCGCCTACACGCGCATCGATCAACACTTCGAGCAGCTGCGCGGCTGGGCCGAGCACATGGATCAGGCGCGGCGCCTGGCAGCGGAGTTCGTCCAGTCGGATGTGTTCCACGACCTGGTGGTCAATGGCATCGCGCCGGACGGCACGGTGGACTGGCCGGCCGCCGGCATCGTTCGCGCGCTGCGCGAGGCCGCCGCGCAGTTGGCCGTCGAGGGCTGGACACCCATCGTCGCCGCTGGCCGCTGGATCGCGGACCGGCATCCCGAGCAGCTTCCAGCCAAGTACGGCTGCAGCAGTTGGCGGCAGGTGGTGCACGAGTGCCGCCTGTTCGAGCTTCGCTACCGTGAGGTGGAGGGGCAACGGGCCGCCTGGTACAGACCTCGCGAGGCATAGCCCCGCAACGCGGTCTCACCTCCGCGCGAGCCGCGAACAACTTCGCCTAGCTATCCCCAGGGGATAGCCGGCACTCACAGCCTTCCGTGCGGAACAAAACCGGGCGCGCATGGGCTGCGGTTTGTTGACTGACAGCCTTCCGGCCGATGCCGATGCTGGCGACTCGCCCCTTCACCGCGAGTCGCTCCCATGGCCAACGAACGCACAGAACCCCTGCAACTGAATCTCGGATCGCTGCGCAGCGCGATGTCGCTGACGCTGCACACGCACCACGCTTCGCGCATCTGGCACGGCCGTGCGCCGACCGAGGGGCGCCCCGGCATCATCGGACTCAACGGCTTCATCGGCGCCATGAACAAGATGAAGCGCGGCGCCGAGCAGGACGACCCGTACTCGGACTGGTGGATGTTGCGGATCGAAGACAAGCTCGCCGACACCAAGACCCGCCTGCAGACCCTGCGCGAACAGGTGGATCAGGCCCTGGCCGACGTGCCGCCAGCGCTGTCGCTGGGCGAGAACATGAACGTGCAGCCGGTGAAGCTGCCGCTGTTCGTGAATGCACAGCTCGGCTTCATGGCGGTCTACCTGCTGGCCGACTACGACGACCTGGCCCGCAAGCTGATCCTGGCCCACCACACGGCGCTGATCGACCGCAGCACCTTGGAGCGCTGGCTCAACGATGGCGCGCACGCCTTGCGCAGCCTGTTCTCGCTGGCCCAGCAGTACCGCTATTCCGGCACCCAGCGCGATGACTTCGCTGCGAACAACGCCGCGGCGCGTGTCGCACTGGAGAAATACGGGCCGCTGCCGCAGGAGGTGCTCGAAGGCACACACCGCTCGCGCTTCGCGCCGCCCTTGGTGCGCCGCACTCCACTGACCGCCATGCAGCGCGAACCTGCCGAGGCCAGGGCCAGCACACCGGCGGCAACCGCGGACGAGGCCGAAGCCGTTGCGACGGACGAGGACACCGCCAAGCCCGACAAACCCAAGAGGTCGAGGAAGTCCGCCAAGGCGACCGAATCCACCGATGGGGATGCACCAGCATGACGGCGCAATCCTCCGCGGCGCCTCGACACTTCATGCCGCTGGAACAGCCCGACTTCCAGCGACTGGAACACGCCGCCTACCTAAAAGGCCTTTTGAAGCCTTTTAAAGGTAAGGGAAGTCTGGAGGCCTGGGCCAGCCAATGCATGGCGCTGCGCGACGACTTGATCGCGCTGGCGATGAGACGAGTGCTGCCGCAGGCACGCACCTACCCCTTCAACCTGCTCGGCTCGCAACTGGCTCAGCAGACCACTGGCGCAGGCACGACCTTCCTGCGCTGGCGCAACCTCGACCGGTCCAGCATGGGTGTGACGCTGTGGCAGCACCTCATCGCCAGCCCGTCCACGCCCGATCGCCTGGTCGACGATCTCTACGCGATGGAGCTGCAGCGCATCGCGCTGAACATGCAGATCAGCCTGACTCACAGCATTGCCCGCCAGGCCCTGGAATGCGCCGACAAGATGTCCCAGGCCGAGGCGGTCTACCTGCGCCGTGTCCACCACGGGCACGGCGTTTCGATCCAACCCACCACGCGACAGGAGGCACCATGAGCACGCATTTCAGCGGCGAAGGCAACATCGGTTCTGCGCCCGAGTACCGCGAGTTCACCAACGGCAACGACGAACCGCGGCGTCTGCTGCGCCTGAACGTCTACTTCGACAACCCGGTGCCGAAGAAGGACGGTGAATACGAGGACCGCGGCGGCTTTTGGGCGCCGGTGGAACTGTGGCATCGCGATGCCGAGCACTGGGCCAGTCTCTACCAGAAAGGCATGCGCGTACTGGTCGATGGCCGCACGGTGCGCGACGAGTGGGAGGATGCCGACGAGAACGAACGGGTCACGTTCAAGATCGAGGCCAGGCGTGTGGGCATCCTGCCGTATCGCGTCGAGGCGGTGGTGCTCGGCACCAAGCCGGCCGCCGGCCAATAGATGTCCTTCGAGGGCGGCTGTAGCAACCGTCAACCGCCCGCCATGCACCAGTTATCCCCTGGGGATAGCGTCATCGACGTCCATCGGCTTCCAGTCGCCCTCCCGACACGACGCTTCCGTAACGCCTTCCGCAGCGACCTGCCCACACCGCTGCGGGCGGCGTTTTCCTGTCGTCCACACAAATCGGTGTCCATCCCGTTCCGCTTCCTTGCTGTCGAGTTCTCCCTGCGCGGACATGCTGTCGTCCATCCGATCAACAGCACGTATCCGAGGAGGCTCCATGCGCGTGTTCCTGTGCGAGAAGCCTTCGCAAGGCAAGGACATCGCCCGCGTGCTGGGCGCCGGCCAGCGAGGTTCCGGCTGCTACAGCGGTTCGGGTACCGTCGTGACCTGGTGCATCGGCCATCTGATCGAAGCGGTTCCGCCCGAAGGCTACGGCGAGCAGTACAAGCGCTGGTCCATCGAGCAACTACCTATCATTCCCGAGCGCTGGCGCGTCGAGGTCAAGGCTTCGGTCGCAGCGCAATTCAAGGTGGTCAAGCACCTCGTCGCCCAAGCGAGCGAGTTGGTGATCGCCACCGACGCCGATCGCGAAGGCGAAATGATCGCCCGCGAAATCCTCGACCTGTGCAGCTACCGCGGCCCAATCCAGCGGCTGTGGCTGTCGGCGCTCAACGATGCATCGATCCGCAAAGCGCTGGGCGCGTTGAAGCCTTCGGCCGAGACGCTGTCGTTGTACTACTCGGCCCTGGCCCGCTCGCGTGCCGACTGGCTGATCGGCATGAACCTGAGTCGGCTGTTCACCGTGCTCGGACGCCAAGCCGGCTACTCGGGCGTGCTGTCGGTCGGTCGGGTACAGACCCCCACGCTGCGCCTGGTGGTCGACCGCGACCGCGAGATCGCTAGGTTCGTATCCGTGCCGTACTGGACGGTCGAGGTCTTGCTGGCTCAGTCGGGCCACTCCTTCGGCGCCCATTGGCTGCCGCCCGACAGCACCTCCGATGCGGCGGGACGCTGCCTCCAGCAGCCGGTGGCGCAGCACGCAGCCGATCGTATCCGCGCCGACCGCGAGGCGCGGGTGGTGTCGGTCGAGACCGAGCGCGTGCGGGAAGCCGCACCGCTGCCGTTCGACCTGGGTACCTTGCAGGAAGTGTGTTCGCGCCAGCTCGGCCTCGATGTGCAGGAGACGCTGGACATTGCCCAGGCGCTGTACGAAACGCACAAGGCGACGACCTATCCACGCTCCGACTCGGGCTACCTGCCCGAAAGCATGCTGGCCGAAGTGCCGGCCGTCCTCGGTGCCTTGCTCGCCACCGATCCCGGCCTGCGACCGCTAATCGATAAGCTGGACCGCAGCCAACGTTCACGCGCGTGGAATGACGACAAGGTGACGGCTCACCACGGCATCATCCCGACGCTGGAACCCACCCGGCTTTCAGCCATGTCGGAGAAGGAACAGGCGGTGTACGGCCTGATCCGGTCCCACTACCTGGCGCAGTTCCTGCCGCACCATGAGTTCGATCGGACCACAGCGGTGTTGACCAGCGGTGGCCAGCCACTGCAGGCGACCGGCAAGCAGGTGGTCGTGCCTGGCTGGCGCCTGGCGTTGGTCAATGCTGGTCCGGAGAAGTCGGATGATGAGCCGGCGCAGCGCGGTCAGATCCTGCCGCCGCTGACCAGCGGCATGCAGTGCGGCGTCGAGCAAGTTGAGATGAAGGCGCTGAAGACCTTGCCACCCAAGCCCTACACCCAGGGCGAACTGATCAAGGCCATGAAGGGTGTTGCCAAGTTGGTGACCGACCCGCGACTGAAGCAGAAGCTCAAGGAAACGACGGGTATCGGCACCGAAGCCACGCGCGCCAGCATCATCAACGGCCTGCTGGGCCGTAGCTATCTGCTGAAGAAAGGCCGCGCCATCCGCGCGTCGGATGCGGCCTTCACGCTGATCGATGCGGTGCCGGTGGCGATTGCCGATCCGGGCACCACGGCGATCTGGGAGCAGGCGCTGGACATGATCGAGGCCGGCCAGATGACGCTGGACACCTTTATCGAGAAGCAGTCGGCCTGGATCACGCAGTTGGTCCAGCAGCACCGCGGCACCAGGTTGTCCCTCAAGCTGCCGCCGACGCCGGCCTGCCCGTTGTGCACGTCGCCGATGCGCCAGCGCACCGGCAAGAGCGGCATCTTTTGGTCGTGCAGCCGCTACCCAGACTGCAAGGGCACACTGCCTGTCGAATCTTCGACGGGCAAACGCCCGGCGCCGCGCAAGCGGCGCGCGTCACCCAAGGCGTCCTGAAGCCTGAAAACACGTCTGCCGCGCCTGCCGCTCCCCCGGCGGCGAGGCATGCGCCCCGCGCGTTGCGGGGCCTCCCCAGCACGCGATCCCTTCTGCGACGGTGTGCGCGTCCTGCCTGGCACGTGTGGCCACAGGGCGAGAAGGCAGTTGGTCCGCGAATGGCGCCCCACGCGATTCCCTTGATCCGCGGTTCTTCCGTTCACTCAGAAGAGTCTCCTGGCGCCTCGTCTCGCGAGCCGCCAGGAGACTCTTCGGGGTCGACGGTATTCGGTGCCGGTGCCCGCCGGTGAAAAAACGGGCGCCCTTTGTGCGCGGATGCGTGCCAGAGGATATCGACCCCAGCCACGATACCGGTCGAGTGCGATTGCTGGTGCAGCGGCGGCTTTGACGACGGCCCCACGCCTGTAGCAGCCCACGGGTGGCACTCCTTTGTCATCCAGCCGAAGGCCTCCAGCCTTCGGCACCTTGGTCTTTCCTTGTCCTGAAACACGCCGGCCGCACGGCCGACAACCTCTGCTCCCTGTTTCACAACCGGCTCCGCACTGCGGGGCCTTTTCGTGTGCGCTGCTAAATGGCGACAGCGCTATCCAGCGCTTGGAAATCAGGAACCGCGCAGCTTCGATTTGTTGCACGACAAGCTCGCACTGCTCTCCGAAGCTAAGCCCATGCGTTGCTGACTCCGTCAGCGCCATGCCCAGGCAGCTCCGGTCTTCAAGGCTGCGCCGCGGAACCTTCCGCGTAGACCGAACCAGTCCGCTTCGCATCGCCCGCGCGGACGCCGCCGATACCTGGCGTCGATGCTTCGATCCACCTCACGGGAAGTTCCTTCATCCCGTCGGGATTGAGCTTTCCATTTTCCCCATGGAGAGCCCCATGTCCCTTGCTTCCACTTCGCCACCCATCACGGCACAGGCGGCCCGAGCCGATTCCATCGGCTACCTGGCCCTGACCTTTGTCGGCAAGCGCCTGCCTCTGCAGGTTCTTCGCAGTGCCGCTGGTTACTACATCGGCGCGTTCGATGACCACGACGGACCTTGCTCCCGCGAGTCCTTCGAGTACTTCCCCAGCCGCGACGCCGCAGCCAAAGCCCTGGCGACAGGCGCGTGGACACAGCGCTCGCACCCGTGATTGCCCCTGCCATCCAAGGAGATTCCTCATGAGCTTGTCATTGCCTCAAGAAGTGTTCGATCAGATCGCGCGGGAAGATGCGCATTTCACCCAGGCCCCGTCCGCGTTCTTCCAGGCCTGGAAGCGCGGTGCCGAGATCGCCGGCGCCGAGTGGTTCGGCGACGGCACCCGCGAAGGCTTGCAGCGTGCCACGACCAAGTGGGAGCTGCGGCCCAACATGCTGATGCTCAACGACGCCCTGGGTGTCCTGAGCAGTGGCCAGCGGATGTTCCTGTCCGCGATGGTGAGCTTCTACAACGCCCGCGAAGGCGGCGCGATGCTCAAGCGTTGCGGCTTCGAGGGGCTGTCCGACTTCGGCGGCCTCGATCTGGAGCGGCGCAAGGTCATCGCCGACTTGGTCCTCAACTACAACGGTTGGTGAGCCTGCCTCGCCGTCGCACTCGCACCTTTTCTCCAACCCTACGAGGGACACGTGTCCCTGCCGGGGCCGTGTTCCTCCTCTTCATCTCAGGAGTGGCACATGTCCCTGACGCTCAGACAAATCGTCCGGCGGCTCAACGCGCATCACGCGCGCACCAGCGCCGGGTTCTACGGCGACGGCCAACTGCCCGGCCGCTGGTTCAGAGCCCGAATCGTTCGCGGCACGACGCTGGAGGTCCATGACTGGATCACCTGGGTTGCCGTACCGGACGGCACGTGCTTCCGCGATCACAACGGCAGGCAGTTCCTGACCGTGATCTATCCCCCACCCCAGTTCGCTCTCGGCATCCATAGCGCGAACGTCCGTCGAGTCATCGATGGAGATGCCACGGTAGTTGTTTCCGGGTCTCACGATCCACAACCCGCGCGGGGGTTTCCACACCTCCCCGCCAGGGTCGGTGTGTCTCCGCTTTTCTTGTTCTCAAGTCTGGAGATTCACCATGACCACTTCATCCGAAAAATCGTTCTTCGACCTGCACATCACTGGCCTCGGGTATCTCAATCGCATCCGCGAAGTGAAGCCCAAGAAAGGTGAGCCGTTCCTGGCCTGCGACATCGCAGCGCTCAATGGTCCGAGCAACGCTCCCGAGTACCGCCGTTTCGACGTGCGGGTGTCCGGCAGCGAAGCTCAGCATCTGGTCCGCCGTTGCGAAGAGGCCGTCAAGGCCGAACGCAAGGTGCTGATCGGCTTCCGCCTCGGCGACCTGTGGACCGACATCTTCACCTACTCCAAGGGGAAGAATGCCGGCCAGCAGGGCGTCAGCCTGAAGGCCCGCCTGCTCTTTGTGAACTGGATCAAGATTGATGGCGAGATGGTCTACAAGGCCGAGCCCAAGACGACCGATGACGCGGCGAGCGAGGATGCACCAGCACCCTCCAGCGCGTCGGCAGCCCAGGACGCGCCCGCATCCGAAGCCGCCGCCAATGACGACGCCGATGCACCCGCTGACGCGCCGGCCCTGGCCGAGTCGTTCTGATCTGCAAGGCCCCATGCGCATGCACCGGGGCCTTGTTTTCTTCCCCTTCGATCGAGCACCGCTTGCGCTTCGGCGCCGGCGGCACGCGATCGCTCATTCGTCGAAAGGAGCTATCCATGATCAATGTTCCAGGCCAACTGGCCATCAAGACCATCCACGGTCGCAACGGCGACTTCAACGTCGGCCGTCTGGCGACTTCCATCGGCGAGTTCGTCATCAAGAATGCCGAACTCGACCAGTACGCCGAAGGCAAGTACGACGGCGACTTCATCATCACCGAGATCCGGCCCTCCACCTACAACACCAGTGGGCGGATGGTGATCGAGATTCGCGCCCACCTGGGCGGTATGACCTTGTCCAGCATCGATCCCCTGAGCCGTGACGAAGCCCGCCGGCTGAGTCCGCAGGAAGTCGATCCGATCGACGAAGAGGCGCAGGCACCTGTGCCTGTCGCAGCCCCGGCACCTGCCAAGGCGAAGGGTCGCAAGACCCGCGATCCGCTGGTCGATACCACGCCGTTCGGCACGGAGAAAGCAGCCAAGCCGTCTCTCGAAGCCTCGGCCGAGGAAGACGACACCGCACTGTTCGGCGCGCTTTGGCCGCTGGGCGACAGCGTCAAGCTCGATCCGACCGTGGATCGTCGTGTCCTGCGTCAGCAGCGCGACCGCCTCGGGGTGCTGGGTTATTCGTTCGCCCCGTTGTCTCAGGACTGGCACCTCGCCACCGCCTGATCCATCGGCCGCGCAAGCGGTCAGTCACCACCCGCCGGGGTTCTTCCCCGATGGGGAGGACTCCGGCTTTTTCTTCAAGGAGAACTCTCATGGGCTGGTATTTCTCAAGGCAATCCCGCCATCAGCTGATCCAGGAGCTGATCGAACCCCGCGACAACGAGCAGCTTCGCGCGGAGACCGTCGCACACACCTTGCGCGGCAACGTGCTGTGGTCCGTCGTGCGCATCACCGCCAAGCAGGAAGGCATCAAGCCGGGCCTCGGGGTTGGCGACTCCTATCACTACATCCGCTGCGACCTGCTGGAAGGCTCCGGCAATGAATGGGGCTACAAGCCGATGGATGAGTCGATGCACCCGTACTACTACTCGTGCCCGCTCAGCTATCTGGCGATGGCGCCCGAGCAGTCCCCCCAGTGGCGCGAAGGCGTGCGCGCCTACCACGCGCGTCGTCGCACGCCGACCCTACCGGCTACGCCGGTGTCGGCCTGATCCCAGGAGGCTCACGATGGACTCCATCCTCGCGTCTCTTCCGGCATCGCTGCTGTCTTTCGTCGAAGACCAGTTGTCCAACAACGACGTCTCGCCCGACGAGGAACTGCTCGACCACTTCATCGCCAACGGCCTCACCGATGAGCAGGCACGGCAGGCGTTGACCTACCGCGACAACTACTCGGCCAACATCTACCTGGAAGGCTTCACGCCGATCCGCAAGGCAGACGAGGCGCTTCGTTTCAATCCGGCCACCCGGCAGTTCAAGCCGGACTGAGCCATTCCTTTTCCACCCCACGGGGCAGTACTTGCCCCAGCGGGCAGTGCTGTCCCTTTCCTTTATCCAAGAGGACATCACCATGCCTGCACACTCCGATCCCAAGCCGCTCTACCGCATCGACGAATGCCCCGACCTGATGGCCGATGGCTGCGTCGGCGACGAACAGGGCAATCTCGTGTTCCTTTCCATCTGGGCGCGCGACACAGCCATCCAGGAGTTCCTGGCACGTCTGACCCTCGGGCGCGACGAACAGGGGCTGGACCAGTTCCACGTCATCACCGAACAGGGCGGATCGATCCCGGTCTTCGTCGGCAACGTCGAGAACCTGGAGAAACGCTCCACGCGCGTCTTCCGGCGCACGCTGTTCGGTTCCATGGTCAACCTGTGGTTGTTCGACCGCCGCTGCGTGAAGCCCGACAAGGCCAACGCCGGCGCGCTGGCCCTGCTGCCCAGGGATTCATCGCATCGCACCGATCGGCTGTGGACGCTGGTGCAGGACACCTGCCCACTGCCGTTGCTCGATCACTGGCGCGACACCGTGCTGGAACTGCTGCAAGCCCGCGCGATGCTGAGCCGCCTGCCATCCGCCATCGGCGCGTTGGAAGGTCATCGGCTGGCGATCGACGTCCCGGCGCTGACCACCGCGCTGGGTGACCTGATTCGCAACGGCACCCTCGGGGCGTCGCGGTACGAGCTGGCTTCCGGCGCACCGCTTCGGCGCGTGGCCTGAGTCATCTCCATGTACGGGCATGCGCGGCGCGCGTGCCCGTCTTCCTTCATCCCACTTCCTTTCAGGAGGTTCTTATGGCTCTCATGTTCCCGCGCCTTGCGCGCAACTTCATCAAAAACGGCTATTTCCCGACCGATGAGCCCACATTGGAACGGGCGTTGTCCGCACTGGCGCCAGCCTCTGGCCCGCTCTCCATCCTCGATCCCTGCGCCGGCGAAGGCGTGGCGATTGCCGAAGCTGCGCACGCCCTCGGGCGCGAGCAGGTTTCGGCTTATGCCGTCGAGTACGACGCCGAGCGTGCCCGCCACGCCCGGCAACTGGTCGATCGTTGCCTCCACGGCGACCTGATGGACTCGCTGATCAGCCGGCAGAGCTTCGGCCTGTTGTGGCTGAACCCGCCGTATGGCGACCTCTCCAAGGACGTCAACGGCAACATCGGCTATCAGGGCCAAGGTCGTGCCAGGCTGGAGAAGTTGTTCTATCAGCGCAGCCTGCCGCTGCTGCAATACGGCGGTGTGCTGATCTTCATCGTGCCGTCCTACGTGCTCGATCCGGAGCTGGTCGGATGGCTGACGCGCCATTTCGCAGACCTGCGGATCTACCGTGCGGTAGAGGCGCAGTTCAAGCAGGTGGTGATCTTCGGTCGGCGGGCTCGCCAGCGCGACCAGGCGTCGGACTCGGCCAAAGCCGTGCGCGGGCTGCTGTTGCAGATCGGGCAAGGCGATGCTGAGGCCGAGGAACTGCCAGTGGAATGGCCGTTCCTGCAGTACACCGTCCCAGTGTCTCCCGCGGAGCCGGAGCACTTCTATCGCGTGACGATGGAGCCTGAGCAGTTCGCCGATGAAGTCGGCCGACTGCAGGGGCTATGGCCGTCGCTCGACACCCACCTGGGGGCCGCGCAGCAGTCGCTGCGTCCACCGGCGCGGGCCTTGTCCCACTGGCATCTCGCTCTGGCCTTGGCCGCGGGCGCGATCTCGGGCGTCGTGACCTCGAAGAGCGGCAGAACGCTCGTCGTGAAAGGTGATACCCATAAGGAGAAGACTCTCCAGACGGAATACACCGAACGCGACGACGGCTCCGTGGCCGAGACACGCATCCTCACCGACAAGTTCGTGCCGGTCATCCGTGCCTGGGACATGACACCGGGCTCCGCCACGCGGGGCGAGGTGCTAATCATCCGCTGATCGTTGTTCCCTGACGGCAAGCTGCCAGCGCTTCGCCGCCTTCTTTGTCCACCCACCGGGGTCATGTCGCCCCGATGGGGTGCCGTGGCCTCTTTTTCTTTCTGAAGGAGAAATCACCATGGCACTCGCTGTTCTCAATCTCGTCTCGCAACCACGGTTCCCATCCGGACAAGTGGTCATGACCGCCGGCATCAACGATCTGGTCCAGCAGGGTCAGTTCAATCCGGTGCCTTATCTGCGCCGCCACCTGCGTTGCGACTGGGGCGATCTCGATGACTGCGACCGGCGTTCCAACGACGCTGCATTGAAGTCCGGAGACCGCTTGTTCTCGTCCTACCAGGTCACGCCGACCTTGAAGCTCTGGATCATCACCGAGTGGGACCGCAGCGTCACCACGCTGCTGCTGCCATCCGAGTACTGATCGTCCTCTGACGGCTCGGCCGTCTTTCTCTTCCCACCCCTGGGGCATGCCATCGCCCCGCAGGGGGCGGTGCATGCCCCATTTTCATTGGAGCATCACCATGTCACTTGATCTCGAAACTGTTCCCGCGGCTGTTTCCGATGCCTCGCCCGTGCAGGGCGACCTGCTCGAAGCCGCATCTTCTCCGCTCGCCATCAGCCTGACCGACTTCGTGTCGGAGTTCGGCGACGAGCTGCTCGACTCGCTCAACCGTGCCAATCCCCCGGTCTACACCGGCCAGGTGCGGGTACATCGGCAACTCATCCTCGCAGCCCTCAAGCGCAAGCTGTTCCAGGCGCAAGCCGATGTGGTCCATGCCGTCACCGAGCTGCTGGTCGATAGCGGTGAACGCGCCGCGATCGTCAATGGCGAGATGGGATGCGGCAAGACGACGGTGGGTATTGCCACCGCCGCCGTGCTCAACGCCGAAGGCTACCGCCGAACCTTGGTTCTTTCTCCGCCGCATCTGGTCTACAAGTGGCGGCGGGAAATCCAGGAGACGGTGGCCGGCGCCAAGGTCTGGGTGCTCAACGGCCCGGACACGCTGGTCAAGCTGCTGAAGCTGCGCGAGCAGTTGGGTGTACCGGCGCAGGGTCAGGAGTTCTTCGTCCTGGGCCGCGTGCGGATGCGGATGGGGTTCCACTGGAAGCCCGTCTTCACCCGGCGGCGCACGCCCCACGGCGACGTGGCGGCGTGCCCGGACTGCGGCCACATCATCACCGACCTCGACGGCGAGCCCATCAACCCGGTCGAACTCGAAGCCGAAGAGAGCCGCCGCAAGTGCAGCCATTGCGCCGCACCGCTGTGGACGCTGATCCGTCCCAGGGGCTTGTCCGCCAGTGACCAGTCCTCGACCGTGCTCAAGGCGCTGAAGCGTATTCCCACGATTGGCGAAGTCACCGCGCAGAAGCTGATGCAGAAGTTCGGTGACGCCTTTCTCGCGTCGATGCTCGGGGACAACATCCACGAGTTCATCAACCTGATGGATGGCAACGGCGAGCTGGTCTTCTCGGACCGGCAAGCCCATCGCATGGAACGTGCGATGGCCAACATGGAGTTCGGCTTCGGCGAGGGCGGCTACCAGCCGTCCGAGTTCATCAAGAGGCAGCTTCCCCAAGGCGCGTTCGACCTGCTCATCGCCGACGAGGCGCACGAGTACAAGAACGGCGGCTCCGCACAGGGCCAGGCCATGGGGGTGTTGGCGGCCAAGGCGCGCAAGACGCTGCTGCTCACCGGCACGCTGATGGGCGGCTACGGCGACGACCTGTTCCACCTGCTGTTCCGCGCCCTGCCTGGGCGGATGATCGAAGACGGCTACCGGCCGACCAAGCAAGGTTCCATGACGTCGGCCGCGATGGCGTTCATGCGCGATCACGGCGTGCTCAAGGACATCTACTCCGAGAGCACGGGCACGGCGCACAAGACCGCCAAGGGCACCAAAGTATCGGTGCGCACGGTCAAGGCGCCGGGCTTCGGTCCGAAGGGCGTGCTGCGTTGCGTTCTGCCGTTCACCGTCTTCCTCAAGTTGAAGGACATCGGCGGCAACGTGCTGCCGCCCTACGACGAGGAGTTCCGTGAGGTCACGATGGACACGGCGCAATCCGCGGCCTATCGCGATCTGGCGGGACGGCTGACCGCGGAGCTGAAGCAGGCCCTGGCGAAGCGCGACACGACGCTGCTGGGTGTGGTCCTCAACGTGCTGCTGGCCTGGCCGGATTGCTGCTTCCGGTCGGAGACGGTGGTGCATCCACGCACGCGCAACACCCTGGCCTTCGTCCCGGCTCAGTTCAACGAGCTGGAGGTGATGCCCAAGGAGCGCGAGCTGATTGATATCTGCAAGCAGGAGAAAGCAGAAGGTCGCAAGACCCTGGTCTATACGGTCTACACCGGCACGCGCGACACCACGTCGCGCCTGAAGGTGCTGCTGGAGCAGGAAGGCTTCAAGGTGGCGGTACTGCGCGCGAGCGTGGATGCCTCCCGCCGGGAAGACTGGATCGCCGAGCAGCTGGACCGCGGTATCGACGTGCTCGTCACCAATCCAGAGCTGGTGAAAACCGGCCTGGACCTGTTGGAGTTCCCGACGATCGTGTTCATGCAGTCGGGCTACAACGTGTATTCGCTGCAGCAGGCCGCACGCCGTTCATGGCGTATCGGTCAGAAGCAGTCGGTCAAGGTGATCTACCTCGGCTACGCCAACTCCTCGCAGATGACCTGCCTGGGGCTGATGGCCAAGAAGATCATGGTGTCGCAATCCACCTCCGGCGACGTGCCCGAATCAGGGCTCGATGTCCTGAACCAGGATGGCGACTCGGTGGAGGTGGCGTTGGCGCGGCAGTTGGTGCATTGAGATTGTTTCCCTCTTGATCGGCCCCTTCGGGGGCCGAATTCTTGTCTTCGGTCGTTGCCGCAGTCGCTATTTCAGGGGAGCGTTTCAGAAAACAAAAAAGCGCGGCCGTAGTAGTGCCGGTCAATGCCAGCATCGGCCATCACCAGCTTCTCCCAGCGTTCCTTGATAAGGCTGGTCGGCGCATCGGCGGGCACCATGCGATTTGGGATCAGATCCGACGGACTCGCTACGCAACTTCGTAGATTTCGTTTGATCTATAACATGCAGTAAGATATATAACTCATTACCCACCCCTTGGCGATAAAGGAGTCCGTGCTTGAGCTTTCTCGCGCTGTTCATCAGCCTGCCCACCAAGGCATCGACCGGCCGCATGCGCGTCTGGCGCTCCGTCAAGGCGCTGGGCTGCGCGACGCTGCGCGATGGGGTCTATCTGCTGCCCGACTCGGCCGATAGCGCTACGGCGCTGGACGAAGTGGCGGCGCAGTCGGTCGAGGCCGGGGGCAGCGGCGAGGTCTATCGACTGTCGGGGTGTGACGAAGCTCAGGAAGCCGCGCTGCGCGCCCTGTTCGACCGGGGCGAGGAGTACGCGGGCATCGTCGAGGAGATCAAAGGGCTCGGACGGAGCCTGGCATCCCTGGACGGCGCAGCCGCCGCGCGTAAGCTCCAGCCGCTCGTGCGCCGCTTCGAGCAGGTGGCGCGCATCGACTTCTTCCCCGGCGAGGCGCAGCGGCAGACCTTGAGCCTGCTCGACGACCTGCGCGACGCGCTCACCCGCCGGCTTTCTCCCGACGAGCCGACCCCTCGGCAGGCTGACATTCCGCGACTGGAGCGGGCCGACTATCGGGGCCGTGTCTGGGCCACGCGGGCCCGTCCGTGGGTCGACCGGCTCGCCTCGGCCTGGCTGATCCGCCGGTTTATCGACCCGAAGGCCCGCATCGTCTGGCTGACGAGTCCCGCCGACTGCAAAGCCGATTGGCTCGGCTTCGATTTCGACGGTGCGACGTTCAGCCACGTCGGTACCAAGGTCACCTTCGAGACGCTGCTGGCGAGTTTTGGCCTGGAGGACGACCGGGCGCTGACGCGCCTGGGCGAAGTGGTGCATTGCCTGGACGTGGGCGGACTGCCGGTACCGGAAGCGCCGGGCATCGAACAGCTGCTCGCGGGCCTGAGGGCATCCGAATCCGACGACGACGCGCTGCTTGTTCGCGCGTGCGAAGTTTTTGATTGGCTGTTGAAGAGTTACGAGGAAAAAATAACGTGAACACCCTGACCCGTCCTCAGACGGATGCCACGACTGAAGCCGTCCCTCCAGCGATGAGCTACCTGCAGCTCTTCGTTCGCTTCCTCAAGTTCGGCTTGCTCGCATGGGGCGGGCCTGTGGCTCAGATCGGCATGTTGCGCCGCGAGCTCGTGGACGAGGAACGCTGGATCTCCGTCAAACGCTTCAACAAGCTGCTTGCGGTGATGCAGGTGCTGCCCGGACCCGAAGCCCACGAATTATGCGTTCATTTGGGCATCCGAGCGAAAGGGCGGCTGGGTGGCATGCTGGCGGGACTCGGGTTCATGCTTCCCGGATTCTTGCTGATGTTCGCGCTGTCCTGGTTGTACTTCCAGATTGACATCGTGGGTACCGCGCTGGGCGCTGCGTTCCTTGGCGTACAGGCGGCCGTGATCGCCCTGATCGTGCGCGCCGTGCACCGCATCGGCGAGCACATCCTGCTCGATCGCTGGTTGTGGGCCATTGCCATCGTTTGCGCGCTGGCAGCCATAGTTCGTGTCGACTTTTGGATCACCCTGCCCGTGGGTGGGCTTGTGTACGCCCTGCTCGTGCTCAAGCATCGGGCCTCAGCACTGCTAGTGACGCTGGCAGCGGTGGCGCTGGCCACGGCCATGGCATTTTGGGCTGAGCCAACAGCAAAGCTGGTGGAAACGGTCGTTCGGGGCCAAGCCTCGGTGTTGCTCATCTTCGCCTCAGGCCTCAAGGCCGGCTTGCTCACCTTCGGCGGCGCCTACACAGCGATTCCGTTCGTTCGCAACGACGCCGTCGGGCGCGGGTGGATGACGGATGGGCAGTTCCTGGACGGCCTGGCGCTGTCCGGTGTGCTGCCGGCACCGCTCATCATCTTCGCCACGTTCGTCGGCTATGTGGCGGGGGGGCCGATCGGGGCGGTGGCCATGACGGTGGGTGTGTTTCTTCCGGCCTTTGCGTTCTCGCTGATTTTCTACGACCGGCTGGAGGCGGTCGTGGAGAACAAACGGCTACACGCCTTTCTGGACGGCGTCGCGGCTGGGGTAGTCGGCCTGATCGGCGCAACCACAATCGACTTGGCGCGGGTCACTGCCGAACGCGTGCCATCGCTGACGGCGGGCATGTCGATCTTCGCCGCGGCCCTGGCATTCCTTTATGTCTGGAAGAACAAGCTCAACGTCGTCGTCGTGATCCTCGCGGCGGGACTGGCGGGGTGGCTGGTGTTTCCGGGCCAAGGCTGAACCTGATCGAGTCAGCCTTCGTCGCGCCGTTTCCGATCCACCTTGCTGAGGAAGCCAAGATGCCTTACGAACTGAAGTCCCTTTCATGCGATCCGGCCAAACTCACCGGCCTGTCTGAGAAACTCATCGTCAGCCATTGGGAGAACAACTACGGCGGCGCTGTCAAGCGTCTCAACGCCATCGAGCAAGAGCTGGCGCAATTGAACTGGGGAGCGGCGCCGGTGTTCGAGATCAACGGCCTCAAGCGCGAGGAGATGATCGCCAGCGGTTCCATGATCCTGCACGAGGTGTACTTCGATTCCCTCGGTGGCGCGGGAGGCGACCCTGGCGGGACGCTGAAGGCGGCCATCGTGCGCGATTTCGGCTCCATGGACGCCTGGCGCGCCCAATTCACGGCCATGGGCAAGGCCCAGGGCGGCGGCTCCGGCTGGACCCTGTTGGTGTGGAGTCCGCGCCGGGGGCGTCTCGTGAACGCCTGGGCCGCCGACCACGCCCACAACCTGCCCGGCGCCACGCCGCTGATCGCCCTCGACATGTACGAGCACAGCTACCACATGGACTTCGGCGCCAAGGCCGGGGCTTACGTGGACGCCTTCATGCAAAACCTGTCCTGGACCACCGCCGAAGCGGCTTTCACCCGATTGGGAGCCTGAACATGGACCGCACCATCAAACCCGAAACCCCGAAATCCGAACTCGCCAGTACGTTCAATCCTGCTGCGGGAGGGAGGCGCCCGGAACGATGTGTTGATCGTTTATCCCCACCAGGAGGTAATATGACCCGTAAAACCCGAATCCTTTTCGCCGCAGCAACAGCAGTCTGCATGCAAATGGCCGTTGCGGCCGGACCGACGGTCGACACGGCAACGATCGAGTCCGTGACGGGACTCAAGGGCAACTACAACAAGACCGAGAACGTCTTCAAGGTCAGCAAGCCGCGCGATGACGTGAAGATCAGCGTGGATCGCTGGACGATGCCCCCCTTCATGGGCCTGACATCGTGGGCTGCATTCACGCCGATGGGCGGCAGCACGATGATGATGGGCGACACGGTGCTGTTCGAGGACGAGGTCAATCCGGCCATGAGCGCCGCTCTTGAAGCCGGCCTGGAAGTGACGGCGCTGCACAACCACTTCTTCTTCGACCAGCCCAAGGTTTACTTCATGCACATCGGCGGGATGGGCGATGCGCGGCAACTGGCCACAGGGGTCAAGGCTGTGTATGACCGGGTCGCGCAGGTGCGAGCAAGCCAACCCAAACCCGCAAAGGCCTTTGGCGGCAGCATTCCCACGCCCAGCAGCATCACCGCGGCGCGCATCGAGGAAATCCTCGGCGCCAAGCCGCAAGTGAAGGACGGCATGGTCAAGGTGAGCTTCGGGCGCGAGGCGAAGATGTACGGCACACCCGTCGGCAATGAGATGGGCGTCAACACCTGGGCTGCGTTTGCAGGGACCGACGAGCGGGCCGTGGTGGACGGTGACTTCGCGATGCGTGAGGAGGAACTCCAGACCGTACTCAAGGTGTTGCGGCGAGAAGGAATCAACATCGTGGCGATCCACAACCACATGACGCACGAGGAGCCGCGCTACGTCTTTCTGCACTACTGGGGCAAAGGCAAAGCGGCGGAGCTGGCGCAGTCGTTGAAAAGGACTTTGGACGCACAGAAGGCCGTGAAATGACGCGGGCCGGCCCCTGGCGCTCTTTGCCCTGCCTCGTGGCTTGTCCGACGCCGAAGTCGCGGCGGCGGTGGGCAACTCGATGTTCAGCGATCTGGTCTCGGTCGCCGGCCACATCTACAAATTCGGCATCGACGACGGGCTACCCGGCGCAGCGATGAGCGCCAAGATTCCGATCAACGTCCACGCCGACGAATTCAATGAACTCATGGGCGACGAGTTCATTCCGATGGTCAACAAGGGCGGCGGTGCCGGCGTGCAGGTGACGGCCTACACGCAGACCTTGAGCGACATCGAGGCCCGCATCGGCAACAGGGCCAAGGCCGGCCAGGTGGTCGGCAACTTCAACAATCTGTTCATGCTGCGCGTGCGCGAGACCGCCACCGCCGAGCTGTTGACGCGACAACTGCCCAAGGTCGAGGTGTATGCCACGGCGTTGATGAGCGGCGCCACCGACAGTTCCGACCCGCGCGGCAATACCGCTTTCACGTCCAACACCCAGGACCGCATCAGCAGCAACAGCGTGCCGCTGATCGAGCCGGCGCATGTGGTTGCGCTGCCCAAGGGGCAGTGCTTCGCGCTGATCGAGGGCGGCAACCTATGGAAAGTCCGCATGCCGCTGCCGGCGCCCGACCCCGACGAGGCCATGCCGAAGGATCTGCAGGAGCTGGCCGGCTACATGCGCCAGCACTACGTCGAGGCCGGCGACTGGTGGGACAATCAGGGCCTGCCCGGCCTGCCCGGCCTGCAGGACAGCGGGTTGCCCGCCGACCTGCTGGACGACTTCAAGCAGATGGCGGCCGTCGGTGAAGAGGCCGAAGCATGAGCGATCCGGCCGTCGCGGCCCAGCGCCAGCAGCAGCGACAGCAAGGCCTGATCGCCGGCCTGGTCACGCTGCCGTTCCGCTTCTTCGGCGTGCTGTGCGGCGCGCTGCTGCTGTGCATCCTGATCGAATGCGTCGGCATGCACTTCTTCTGGCCCGAGCAGGGCTGGCGCCACGCGCAGGGCATGCTGCACTACGAGCTGGGTCAGCTCTCCACGCACTTCACGCGCAGCGCGCTGGTGCAGGAGCCGGGGCGCACCGCACACCGGCTGGTCGAGCAAGGCTACGACTGGCTGTTCGTGAAAAGCGGTCTGCTGGACTGGATACGCGATGCCTCGGCGCAGGCCAGCGCCGGCAGCCACCGCCCGACCAAGGATTTTCGCTACTACATCGGCTTGGTCTACGTGAACGTGGAGAGCTACCTGATCGCGGCGGCCTACACGACGCTGGTCTTCCTCGTGCGGCTGCTGGTGCTGTGCCTGACCCTGCCGCTGTTCCTGATGGTCGCCTTCGTCGGGCTGGTGGACGGCTTGGTACGCCGGGACATCCGCCGCTTCGGCGCGGGACGCGAATCGGGGTTCATCTATCACCGCGCCAGGGCCAGCCTGATCCCGCTGGCCGTGCTGCCGTGGGTGACTTACCTGGCACTGCCGGTCAGCGTGAACCCGCTGCTGATCCTGCTGCCCAGCGCCGCATTGCTCGGCGTGGCGGTGTGCATTGCGGCGGCGACGTTCAAGAAGTATCTGTAGCTGCAGCCCTGCGCCAGGTCAGATGAACGATGCCGTAGTTTCGGTTCTCTGTTTCGTCAAGCACGTCAGCATCGGCGTGAACGAATACGTTTCAAGCAATCTTCTTCTGCCTGTCTCGCAGAGACGCGGCCCAGTCCTTCAAAGCCTGGATGTCCTGAAAGAGATCAGTAGGTGGTGGCGGCGCGGCATTCCTACCGCTGGATGGATCGTGTGCGTCAACAATGTCGCAGCACTTCTTGAATCCAGCGGCGAAAGCATCGCAGTCAGCCTCGGTGAGCGCACTGACCTTCTTCAGGTCCTTGGCGTTGATGTAGTCCCTGTGGCGCTGAATAACGCGGACGAAAGCGATGTCTTCCAGGCCGCGCTCCCATGTGGCGCGCAGCGAGTTGTAGAGCTTTGCCACCTCGACCGCGTACTCGTCTTCCTGGTTGTTGTCATGCAGCAGCTTTACCGCACGTGCCGCCTTCTCCAGCTTGTCGATGCGATCTTCGACGCTCTGGGCCTTCCAGGGCAGGCCGTCGGCCACCATACCGGCTCCCGCGGCGCCACGACTGAGCGTCGTGAGCCGCACTGCCCGCCCGGTCTTCGTCGCGTGGTCATTCAGATCGTTCACGAACACCAGATCATGCGTGAAGACAATGACCTGACGGTTCTCCGCTTCTTCCACGAGACGCTTGGCCACCTGCCCACGCCAGCGATGGTCCAACGAGGACACCGGGTCATCGAAGACCAGAGCAGAGCGGTGCATCGCGGTGGCAAGCTCGGTCATGAAGGCGGCCAGCGCCACGCAGGTCTTTTCCCCTTCGCTCAGGATTTCGTGGACCTTGGCATCCGGCTTGGCGAAGAGGCGCACCTGATACTGCGGTGAGCCGTACTTGCCGCCGGAGCGCACGATTTCGACGCGAACCTTCGAGGCCGCAAGCCTGACAATCTCCTCCTGAAATCTGTCGCGCAGCCGGGGAGTAATCACGGTGTCGGCAATGTCGTTGCCCATCTTGGTGATGGTGTTCGTCGCCGTTTCGCCCGCACACTCGGTCAGAAACCGGATGCTCTTCAGCCGCTGGATCTCGTCAGTGACGACCTGCAGCATGCCAGCGAGCAGCGCCCGGTCGCTCAGCTCGGCGAAATCGGCTTCCAGCTTCTTGCGTTCATCCGCGTCAGCGGACTTGCGCAGCTCGGCGGCGTAGCTGCGGATCATGGTCTGAAGCTGGCCGAGATCAGGCAGCGGCGACAGCGGAACGGGCGGAAGCTGTACCTCGCCGTTTCCGCCCAAGGCTTTGAGCAGAACGTGGCGCCGCAGCCGGGCTGCGGCGATGAAGCGGCGCGTCTGCTGCTGCAGCTCCTGATTCTGGAGGCCCAGCTCGTCGAGACTGGCCTTCACCGCCCGCGTGCCGATTGCCCCGGTAGCTATGGTCTGACGTGCGATCTGAGCCGCCTTCTCTGCCTCGCGTGCCAGCTGTTCCGTGTCCTTCTGGATGAAATCCTCGAAGCGTGCCATCCGTGCACGTGCTTCAGCTTCCAATGGCTGCTGGCAAAGCATGCAATGCGCGTCTTCGGCCGACGGCGGGAACGGTTCTCCGGGGTATGCGATCTCCGTCGAGTAGCGTCGGGCGGAATCCCATAGCGCCCGCCACGTCTCGCCGCCGACGCCGGCAAGGGGTTCGCCCGTGAAGGCCTTCTCCGCGGCAAGACGTGCAGCGTCCCGTTTCGACCGTGCGTCCTTGGCGAGGGCAGCGGCTGCCAGCAGCTCCTCATCGGTGGTTCTGGCTGCAACGCTGTTCATCACGGTAATCAGCCGCATGACGTTGTCGGCTTTAACGGTCTGCTCCGCTGCCGCCTTGGCCGGATTCTTCGACAGGTCTTCCCGCAGACGCTCAAGACGGGCGCTTTCGTCTGCCGAGAGCACCGCCAGGGCTTCAATCTTCTTTGCGTCAGTATTGGCGTTCAGCGCCGCAAGCGCCTTCCCCACGGCCGTGGTGGCCTTCCAGGTTGGCGCCGCAAAGATCGGATTGCGGGCCTTCTCAAGCTGCTTCTGCTCAGCTGCGAGGGCATCCTTCACCGACTGGCAAGCTGCAGCAAGCTCATCCGGTACGTCCAGTCCAAAGGGTCGGAATGCAACTTCGTTCTTCTCGCGGATATGCACTGAGGCGCAGTCGCTATCGAACACGCTCACCGCTGACAGCGTTGCATGCGGATTTGTGCCGTTCTGCCACTGCTCGACCGGCTGCGGCGTACCGCCGACCCCGTACGCGATGTTCGCGCCGACGCGCTTCGGGGGCTGATCGGCATACACATTGGGTTCGATCTTTCCGGCATGCCTTGCACGACATGCGCGCTTCAGGATGCGTGCGTAGCCGGACTTGCCCGCACCGTTGTCGCCGTAGATGATCGTGATTCCATTCGGCTCGAAGCCGAGTGCCTGGCCGGCGGCAAGGTTGTTCACGCCGGTCACGTCGGCAATCGACAGAAGCGATACCGCGGCGGTCTGACCGGGGTTGGCCGGAAGGTGGGCCTTCTCCAGCGGTACCGCTTTCAGCGCGCCTACGGGTGCACCTTTGCCCTGTTTGCAAAGGTCCACGAGTTCGCCGATATCGGCGTCCGTCAGACGGCCGTTTGCGATGATGCGGCGCAGGGCGTCACGCTGCCAGAGTGGACGATCCTTTGACCAGTCCAGAATCGTTTCCAGGACGGTCTTTTGCGGTGCGGCGGGTTTCTGCATTTCTTGTTCCTCTTCCCTGCCGATTCATCATGCCCGTGAAGCGGCGATTTTCCGCCGCCTAGGTGCCTCGCTGGAATCGCTTTTGCTCACTGAAGTCGATCAAGGGCAGCTCAACTACGTCTTGACCTCAAAGCGCAGGTAATCCGCGAAACCAGCGTCTGCTCAAGTTCGGGCTCCTCATCGCTTTGGAAAGCGATGCGCGTGCGCTCTTGGTTGGCATGGTCATCCAGGTATTCCCCTGTGACCAGTACGATCAAGGTGTAGGACTCTTGGTCACCGTCGATCAGCCTTTCGGGAAGCTCCGGAAGCAGGTCCCGCAGCTTACTCGTGGTGACTTCCCGCCCGTTCGCACACAAATTGAGTTCGTGGCGCGAGCGACCGTCCCGGTGGCGATAAGCCTGCAACGCGAATGTATGGCCGGAAACCTCGAAGAACTGCTCTTGGATGTGCGCCAGCACTGTTGCCTGAAACAGGGCGTGCAAGTCAATCGGAGCGTGTCCAGGAGACTCCAGAGTTATCGGAGGGCAGGAGCGGGCCGCAAACCGGATCAGAAAGTGCGCAATGATGCGTTCAGCGATGGTCTCGGGCTGGGTAGGCCACCCAGCCCGAAACTTGTCATCCATGCCCCGCAAGGAGGTATGCGTGCCACATGCCTCTTTGACTTCAGACGTGGTGTCTGCGCCTTTCAGTTCATCTTGGATGCTGAAGTCGAACTCGCGCAGAAAAGCCTTACCGTCGCGTTTGAAGACGCTGCGGATGTGTACGGATGAAAAGACCTTCAGGAAGGTGAAGCGTCCGACACCACGACCGCCGACTTTGACCTTTGAAAGCGTGTGCGCCTCTTGAAACGAAGCCAAGTTCTTGTCGTTGAAGCCAACGCCATCATCAATGACATCGAAGCCGTCCACGACCAGAGTCCCATCCCCAGCTTGATGGGCAAGATCGTTAGAGGCAACCAGACGGATACGAATCGAATGATTGCTGAAGCCGTCTAGACGCTCTTCGATTGCATCGACGGCATTCGAGATGGCCTCGTAAAGAGGCATCATTGCCTTGGCCTGAGAAAGCTCCAGTCGATCCACCAGACCTTTGATGTTTGCTTGCACTATTGATTTCCTCCCTGACTCTGCTGCGCCAAGGTCGCCATCAAACGGCCTTTCACGGTTCGACAGTCCGTTTTGTTCTCAAAAACGCTGCGCGCCTGCTTGTTCCACTGCTCGCCCTGGACAGAAGTCACAAGACGTTCGCAAACAAGATCGACCTCACGTGAAATCGCTGTCAGTTCATCCTGGGTCGTCCTCCCCCTGCTTGACCAGATAGGTGACGCCAGCCATCTGCAAGGTCTGCTGCCACATGGCCTGCCGCTCATCGAGCGCGGCAAAGTCTTCCAGCTCTACGGCATTCTGGCGGTTACGCGATTGGGTAACACGATCGCCAAAGCCATCAGGCACGTTCTCAAGACAAACGAAAGTCGCCATGACTACGGTGGGATGTGCATCGTAGTGGGCCAGTGGCTCGCGGGCTATCGCCCCAACTGTCTGCGCGCCGTTGATGATGGACAGGCCTCGAATGCGAAACGTGCCAGTCTGCCGATGCGGGTCGCGGGGATGCTGCTCCGTTATGGAGTCGCAGAGGAAGGTGACGCCGTTATTGAAGTAGAAGAAGTGCTGTGCTTCCTGTCGGAGCGTCTCGGTCAGCCCCGCATTGACGGTGGTCGTACCCTTGAACCGCCGAATGTTCCGATCAACCAGATGCTCCTCGTGTGCCGCCCAAAGCTCGGCGAGCCGCTTGGCGTCCATGCGGCCGTAGAACGCCCGGTAGGGCTCTTGCGTGTGACCGAAGTCCTTCAATTCGACTTCGGCTTCTATGGGCTGGGCCGAAACCCCATCCAGATGCAGATCGTGCAGGGTCGTGAGCCCATAGGCATGGCACCGAAGAAAGCCCGGATTTGCTCCGTTGAACGCGCGCTCCAAGTCGGCAAAGATGTCGCGCCGGTCATCGGACACCGCCGTACCGGAATAGGCCAGCACGACTTTGATCCTGCAGACACCGCTGTTCAAGGCATTGGTGATTGCCGCTTGGCGGTTCTGCAGGGCGTTGTTGAAACGGTTCCACCGTCCTTGCAGAAGGTCGGTTACGCCATCCCGAAATTTGGATACCTCGCCGAGTTCCGGCTCGCCAGTGCCTGACTCTTTGTACTTGGATTGGACCAGCCAGATCGTCTGATCTGTTGAAACGAATACGGAATCTATTCCATGATCTTGACCACCATCGATACTGGCGGCCACGGACTCATCGAGATTGGCGCCGGCGTCTTCATGCAGGACGAATGCTGCAATTGCCTTGGACAGAAAGTTGCTTCGCCGAGATTCTGGCGTGTTCCCTGTTCCCGTGATTCGGGTGGAGTAATCTGCATCGAGTTTCCGGCATAGCAGATCGAGTTCGAGGGGCCGAGCGACAACTGTTGCCATCAGACCAGCTCCCATTCGACGGTAAACAGCGTGCGCTCTTCCACCTGCTGCTGGAGCTGCACTTCCAACTGACTGATGAGGTCATTTCGTTGCGCTTCGACTTCGTCCTGCCGGGCAAACAGCTCGCGGCGCAGCTTGCTGCGCTTGCCTTCCAGTTCGCGCTGCTTCTTCTGCCATGACAGCTTTTCTTCCAATGTCGGCGAGGTCGCGGCAGTGCGACGTACTTGCCGAAAGTCTCGACCGAGATCAGCTTCACGGTGAGCCATCCGGCCTTGCCGCGATAGGCTTCGAGGGTGCTGATCTTTGAACCGTAGGCGTTGTAGTCGAAGACGAGTCGAGCCCCGTCGAGTACGCGAGCCTTGGCCTGCTCGATGCCCCATCGCGCCAGCGGATGATTGATGCGGTATAGATGCGCGTCGCCGGAGCGGCGAGGCAACTCGTAGCGCCCCAGTTCGATGCCCGTGAGACCGCCATGCTCGATTCCAGTCGGTATGTGGCGGAGATCGAAGCCGTCGTCATCGAACGCGGCGCAATGGACCAGTTCCGCGCGGGTCAGGTCCATCAGCATGCGCTCGAAGCGGTTGCGCGCGTTGCGGCTGTCGTCTGCCCGCATGCGCAGCTTCTCCTGCACCTCCTCATCAAAGTTCTCAAGCAAGACCTGGCGCGTCTTGACCATCGCCTCGTTGATCTCGCCGGAGAGGTCAAGCTGGAGTTGCTCGAAGCTGGACTTGATTTCTTCGGGCTCTCGGCAGTTCTGGTAGATCTCGGCGATACGCCGCTCGAAATCGACACCGGAGCCGATGGCGCCGAGAACTTCGTCGCTGGCCCCGAATACACCTTCGAAGAGCTGGAACTTCTGCGACAGCAGCTCGTACACCCGTGCATCTGCCTCATTGCTGCGGTCGACGAAGTTCACGACCACCACATCGAATTTCTGCCCGTAGCGGTGGCACCGTCCAATGCGTTGTTCGATGCGCTGCGGGTTCCAGGGCAGGTCGTAGTTGATGACGAGCGAGCAGAACTGGAGGTTGATACCTTCGGCCCCAGCCTCGGTGGCAATCATGACCTTGCCGCGCTCCTTGAAGTGCTCGACCAGGGCTGCGCGGGTGTCGGCGGTCTTGGAGCCGGTGATGCGGTCGGTGCCTTCGTGGCGTTTCAGCCAGTCCTTATAGATGGCCTGCGCGCGCTGGTCGCTGTTTGTGCCGTTGAAGAGCACGATGCCGTCGCCGTATGGCGTGTCGGCCAGCAAGCTGAGGAGGTATTCCTGCGTGCGCCTGGACTCGGTGAAGATGATGGCCTTTCTGGCCGCGCCCAACCGATCCAGTTCGGCGAAGGCGCGAACCAGCGCGGTGAGCAGCGCCTTACCCTTGGCGTTGTCACGGATGTTGGTTGCCAGCGTTTTGAAGTGGCGAAGTTCCTCGATCTCCTGTGCGATGGCATCACGCTCGGAGCGGTTCGTTGCCTCTGTGCCCGGCTCTTGGTCCTCCCATTCGTCGGCGGTCTCGTCGAGCGACTCGTAGTCCTCGTCCAGTTCTTCGGCGAGATCGGGAACCACGGGAGCTTGATTCAGCACGCCCTGGAGACGCTTGGCCATTGTCTCCAACGCACCCGCAATTGCGTGCGTGCTGGAGGCAAGCAGCTTCCACAGCACGAGTGAAATCAGTTGGCGCTGCCCGTCGGGCAGGGCCTTGAGGTTTGGGCGGCGCAGATAGTCGGCGACGAGCCTGGAAAGTTCCTGCTCTTCGCCCGATGGCGTGAACTCCTCGACGATGGCCCTGCGTGCTGTGTACGAAACGTAGGGCTGAACCTGTTTGCGCAGGGTGCGCTTGCAGATGGGGGCCAGCCGGTCACGCAGGCTGCTGAAGGATTGCTCCCTGCCAGTGAACTGCGAGCGGAAGCTATCAAGGTCTCCGAACACGCGGTCATCGATGAAGCTGACCAGCCCATAGAGTTCGAGCAATGAGTTCTGCAACGGCGTCGCGGTCAGGAGCACCTTGGAGTGAACGCGCGACAGCGCCTCCTTGAGGGTCTTGGCGATGACGTTGCTGGTTTTGTAGACGTTGCGCAGGCGATGCGCTTCGTCGAGCACGACCAAGTCCCAGTCAATGCCCTTGACGTCGTCGGCCTTGGCCTTTGCGAACTGGTAGGAACAGATGATCGGGCCGGACGCGAACAGGAACGGATTCTGCCGCTCCTGCTTGCGGATCACGCCGCGTGAGAGCGGGTTGCGGCAAGCGAAGAGCGCGGCCTCGACTTGATGAGGATTCAGATCGACTTGCGAATCGACCAAGGTTGAGGCCAGCGACTCCACAGAGTCGCCCGCCGCGCGTCGGGTCAGCAGCCAGGCGAAGTACTGGCTCTGGTGCGGCGTCAGAAGCTGCTGTGTTGTCAACGGCGATCCCCCCCTTGTTCTTTTCCGAATGCGATTCGGTCGTTGACTTGGCGCACGCTCACTCGGCCTCCGGCTTCTTCTTGCTGATGCTTTCGGCGATCCAGCGATCCAGTTCTGAGCGGCGAAAGCGCCAGGTACCTCCAAGCTTGAACGCCGGAATCTCTCCTTTCTGGGCAAGGCGATAGACCGTCCGCTTCCCGGCTTTGAGGTAGGCCGCGACCTCCTCCAGCGTGAGGATTTCGCTCTCGACTTCAGTCATCCGGAAACCATCCGATTTGGCCTTTCGTAGCCTTGGATTGCCAAGTTTAGCCAATTCTACCAGGCCGCGGTAGGCGCTGGCCAACTCCGCGATCCGGGAAGCCTTGCGCAGTTGATGGCCAGTTCGGCCTGGGAATCCGGTCATGCCGTAGTTCCCATTCCCTGCGGCGCAAAGCGAGAGCGCGGCACAGCATCTGGCCATCCGCATCAACGGGGAATGGCACGATGGGACAGACTAACCGCCGCGCATCCGCATGGCCTTCGCTGGCCGTGCTGCTGACCGTGTCGCTCTCGGCCCCGCAGCCCGCCATTGCCGACGACACCCCGGAGCGTGAGCAGCTCGCTGCGCTCGCGCGCCAGCTCGACCTGCTCGACCGACTGGCCGAGCACGCCACCACCACAGCGCCGCAGGCGCGCGCCCGCTACCACTTCGACTACGCCCGGCTGCGCGCCGACCTGAAGCGCGTGCGCACCGGTTTGCAGGACTTCCTCGTGCCCCAGCGCGCCCAGCCGCGCGATCCCGTTCCGCTGGCCGGCGACTACCTGCGCCGCGACGAACAGGAGGAGCCCTCGCCATGACCGCCGACCAGATCGCCGCCTTCCAGGCCAACGGTGGCTTTGCGCCCTCGGCGGTGTCCGTCGTGGTGCTCGGCTTCGTGTTCGCCGTGCTGCTGCTGTGGGGCGTGTGGGCCATGCGCACGGCCTACGTGGGCTGGGCCGAGAACCGCATCAACCAACGTCAGTTCCTGGGCGTCTGCATCCGCTTCGTCGCGATGTACCTGGTGCTGACCTTCTTCATCCTCTCCTGACCACCACGAAGGGCCATCGATCATGCACACGCCTCCGACTACTTTTCGCGTTCCCTCGCGCATCGCCGCGCTGCTGGCACCGCTGGTGCTCCTGGGGCTGCCGCCATCCGCGTTCGCGCAGGGCCTGCCGACCATGGAAGACCCTTCCCGTGGCCAGGGCAGCGGCCTCATGCAGACGCTGCAGAACTACGGCTACGACATCGTGATGCTGATCGCGCTGCTCGTGGTCGCCTCGATGTTCGTCGGCGTCTGCTACCACGCCTACACCCGCTACTCCGAGATTCACACGGGCCGTGCCACCTGGGGCCAGTTCGGGCTGACCGTCGCTGTGGGTGCGATCCTGTTGGTCGTCGGCATCTGGCTGCTGACCAAAGCCACCGGCGTGCTGTAAGGGCTGCACGCGATGGCCACCCCCGCGGAGACAGCGCGCGACGCGCTGGTGACGTTCCTGCCGCACCGGCTGAATCGCCAGCCGGTGGTCGTGCGCGGACTGACCGCCGATGAGCTGTGGATCTGCGCCGGCCTGTCGGCGGCCGCCGGGCTGGTGCTCGGCGTGCCCCTGGCCTGGCTGACGCGAAGCATTGCCATGGTGCCTACGCTGATCGTCGCGGGCATCGCGCTCGGCGTCTTCGTCGGCGGAGGCTTCCTGCGCAGCCAGAAGCGCGGCCGCCCTGACACTTGGCTGTACCGGCAGCTTCAGTGGCGGTTGACCTTGCGCTATCCGGTGCTCGCCGCTCACCTGGACGGGCGCCGTCTGGTCACCCGCACCGGCTGGTGGAGCACGCGGCGCACGGCCGATCGAGGTGCGGCATGAGCCGTTTCAGGAATGAGGTCGCGCACCTGCAGGCACACGTGAAGACGCTGCGCCTGGGCGGCGTGGCGCTGTCGGTAATTGTCAAGCTAGTTGTCGCATGTAACATGTATTCAAGCCGCCAGCTTGAGTTGGTTTTCATGGTTTGAAC